>NZ_JBSGGS010000003.1:0-534006 GCF_053604015.1 Rhodococcus sp. NPDC004095 | reverse complement strand
CAGTTCGAGGCGCAGCTGGTGTGGATGGGCGAGCACGACATGCTGCCCGAGCGCCCGTACGTCTGCCAGATCGGCACGATGACGGTGCAGGCCCGCATCACCAAGCCGAAGTACAAGATCAACGTCAACACGCTCGAGCAGACGGCGACGAACACCCTCGCCCTCAACGAGATCGGCGTGTGCAACATCAGCTTCGACCGTCCGGTGCCGTTCGACGCCTACGCCGACAACCGGGACACGGGCGGGTTCATCCTGATCGACCGGCTGACCAACACCACGGTCGGTGCGGGCATGATCGCGCATTCGCTGCGCCGGTCGGACAACATCCACTGGCAGACGGTCGATGTGAACGACGAGGCCAGGACCGTGCTGAACGGTCACCGGCCGCAGATCGTCTGGTTCACCGGACTCTCGGGGTCGGGCAAGTCGACGATCGCGAACGAGCTCGAGCGTCGTCTCTACGGGCTCGGCGTCCGCACCTATCTGCTCGACGGCGACAACGTCCGCCACGGCCTGAACCGGGACCTCGGCTTCACCGAGGCCGACCGGGTGGAGAACATCCGCCGGGTCACCGAGGTCGCTCGGTTGATGGCCGATGCCGGTCTGATCGTGTTGGCGTCGTTCATCTCCCCGTTCCGGGCGGAGCGTGACGCGGCCCGCGAGCTGATCGGCGAGGACCGCTTCTGCGAGGTGTTCGTCGACACTCCGATGGACGTGGCGGAGGAGCGGGATCCCAAGGGGCTCTATCGCAAGGCGCGGCGCGGTGAACTCGTCAACTTCACCGGCATCGACTCCCCGTACGAGGAGCCCGAGTCCCCCGCGCTGCGCATCGACACCACGACGACGAGCCCCGCGGAGGCGAGCGCCCTGCTCGTGGACCTTCTGCGCAGCCGCGGCGTCATCGCCTGATCGCGGACGGTGTCGTCCGCCGTCTTCGCCGGTTTCCACTCCGTCCATGCAAGTTTCAACCCAACAAGAAGGAGAGTCCCCATGCCCAACCGTGACGAAGTCCGCTCTGCTGTCGAGACCTATGTCAAGTTGCTTGCCGTTCACGACACCGACGGCCTGATGGAGCTGTTCGCCGCGGACGCGGTCCAGCACGAACCTGTGGGTGTCCGGACCAACCGGGGTCACGACGAGATCCGGGCGTTCTTCGCCGAATCCGAGAACACACCGTTCACGGTCAGCCTGCTGACGCCCGTCACCGTCGTCGGCAAGTTCGCCGCAATGATGATGCGCGTCGAGCGCGAGGGTCTGAAGGACTTCGGCTCCACCGACCTGTTCGAGTTCGACGACGAGTGCAAGATCGTCTCGATCACCGCGGTGCCGGATATCAAGGCGCTCGTCGACTGATCTGCCGAGATGTCCGACGCAAGACCGGTTCAGTGGTCCCGCACCCGCTGCGGGGCCACTGAACCTTGCGAGCACCATCAGGTCTCGGGCCGGGTCACTGCTGAAGACTGCGATGACGGCTCCCAAGTGCACGGAGACTGCACAGTATTCGAGCGGACGCTCTGATTCCCGACACTCGAGGGTCGAGCGGATGACGATGATCCTCGACGCCTTCGGCCAACGGCATTGGCTATCGCGGTGGTTCGTTGTCCGAGCCATGCTCAGAGCGCGTCGGCCGACCGTCCTTCAACGGATCGGCGTGCGCCTGTTATCGGCAGCGTCCGACGGTGGTTGGGTCTCGGCGAGCCGCTTGATGTTGAGTAGTTGCCTTCTCGCCATGACGAGGTCCCCGACCGACAGGACAGGAGCCAGCCACCCGCACCCACTCATGACGACCTTCAGCAACAACCTGGTGTCTGAGCCGGCCGGGACGAGCACGTATGACATGACAGCACCCAGAATGGAACCGGTGTAGTGCACCTGCGTTTCCACCGACAACAGTCGCCCTCGCGGGCGGTTCGCCGTACTCGTGAAATGTTGACCGGGTGCCGGCGCAGGAATGGCGAGCAGCCGCTGTGGAGAGCGACGTCCCAAGTTGTCGATCCAGTCATAGGAATAGGGCGCCAGCTGGATCTGGGTGACCCAGGACCAGACCGCCGCTGGAGTCGCGTGCACGGTGACGCCTCGCCACGCCTGCAGATTCGGAGCGGGAACCACCTCGTCACACGGGTAGCGGCGAGTGACCTCATCGTCGGTCACACCCCAACGGTCGCCGAACATGCATCCCCTCCCGCCGCCACTACGTCCAAATCGGTCCAGTATGACTACCAAGCGGACCGATGATCTTGTCCTCATCCTCCAGTGGCGGTGCTGGTGCCGCAGATCGCACTCGCACAGCATGCGGCGGAGCTACGACATCCGGTTCGCTCGAACAGTCATCTTCGGTGCGACCTTCCCGACCTCGGCGGCAGCCACCGCCGGCTGCCAACTAGGTGTGGGCGATCTCGACCATCGACGTCACGTCGGTGATCTTGATGCGCGGGCGGCCAGATGCCTTGCCGCGGTCGCGCTCGGCCTTGTCGATGGCCTCCCAGCCCTTGTAGTCGACGACGTCGGGTTGGCGCTCGTGGATCAGCTTGTCGAGGTCCTTGCGGTCACCGGTCGGCTTGGCCAGATTCCCGGCGGTGAAGTCCTCGAGCAGCTTCGCCACGGTTTCCTTGGCGCACTTCTTGTTGGTGCCGATCGCGCCGGTCGGTCCGCGCTTGATCCAGCCCGCGGTGTACACGCCGGCCAGCGGCTCGCCTGAGGCCGGGTCGATCACCCGTCCGGTCTGGTTCGGGATGGTGCCGCGCGACTCGTCGAACGGGATGTCCGGCACCGGGGTGCCGCGGTAGCCGATCGAGCGCAGCACCAGTCCGGTCTCGATGGTCTCCGTCTGCTCGGTCGCCCGCGCCCGCAGCGTGCCGTCCTCCTCGAACAGCTCGTTGCGCGCGATGGTCAGCCCGGTCGCGTGTTCGGTGCCGAGCACCTCGGTCGGCGACGTCAGGAAACGCAGCACGATCCGTTTGTTCGCCGGGTTCGGGGTGCGCTCCGAGAACTCCTGCGCAACCGTCGTCTTGAGCACGATCGACGGCTCCGCGCCGGCGCTCTCGACCAGTGCCTGGCTGTGCGGGTCCAACACCATCTCGACCGGATCGACCACCACGTCCACACCCTTGAGGTGGCCGAGCGCGATCAGTTCCGGGTTGGTGTATGCGGCCTGTGCGGGACCGCGGCGGCCGAGCACGATCACTTCGCGAATGTTGCTCTTGCGCAGGGCCTCAAGGGCGTAACCGGCGATGTCGGTCCCGGCCAGCTCCTCCGGGTCCGTCACCAAGATGCGGGCCACGTCGAGCGCCACGTTGCCGGTCCCGACGATCACGGCGCGTTCGGCCGACAGGTCGAACTGCCGGCCCGCGTGGTCGGGGTGACCGTTGTACCAGGCGACGAACTCGGTGGCGGCGTGGCTGCCGGGCAGGTCCTCACCCGGCACCCCCAGGCGCCGGTCGCGGGACGCGCCGACTGCGTAGATCACCGCGTGGTGATGCGCCATCAACTCGTCGTGCGTGAGGTGCTTGCCGATCTCCACATTCAGGTGGAACGCGAACGACGGCTTGGACAGGGTCCACCGGAAGAGGTCGGTGACCATCTTGGTACCCGGATGGTCCGGCGCCACACCGGTGCGGACCAGGCCCCACGGGGTGGGCAGCCGGTCGAACATCTCCACCTCGACCGAGTTCCGACCCTGGGTGATCAGGTCGGCCGCGGCGTAGCAGGCTGCCGGTCCGGAACCGACGATCGCCACCCGCAGCGGCGCCTCCTCCTTGGGCACCGCCACCGGGATCATCGGCTCGAAGGCGCCCCGACCGGACGTCAGCGGGTGCTTCTCGAAGTACTCCGCGTTGATCGTCTGATACCGGGCGCTCACGGTGCTGAGCTGGTCTTCCGGGAAGATCGCACCCACCGGGCAGGCGTCCATGCAGGCCCCGCAGTCGATACAGGTGGTCGGCTCGATGTAGAGCATCTCCGTGGTGGTGTACTCCGGGTCGTCCGGGGCGGGACGGATGCAGTCCACCGGGCACACCTCGACGCACGAAGCGTCGTTGCAACACGCCTGGGTGATCACATAGGCCATGCGTCACACTCCCGGTTCGACGTGCAGGGCGGTGGGCCCGCGCAGCGCGGTGCCGATCTGGCCGGTGACCTTCGCTCGGCGGCGTCACCGTCCAGCGGATGCAGGTCCGGGAGCCGTTCGAGCAGACCCCTGGGCGCGGCGGGCGTCTCGGTCAACGCGAGCCAGTTGCCCAGGAAGGGTGGGGATCCGCCACCGAACGCGGTGGCGGGCATGACGTGCTTCGCGCCCCGGGGGAGCGCCGCGGGGTTCATGAGCTGACCGGGCCGGATGAGGGGAGTGCGACGGTGGTGCCGTCGTTGAGGTATCGGCAGTAGCCCTCGATGAGGTGGCGGCACTCGCCGCAACCGGTGCCCGCACGGGTCTTTGCGGCAAGCGCTGCCGGGGTGCGGGCGCCGGCGCGGAATGCGGCGGTGAGATGTTGTTTGGTCACCGAGTTGCATCGGCACACGATCGCCGCATCGGTCAGGTGTGCCGGGCGTGGGTCGACGTCGGGCGGGGCGCGGCCGAGCAGCAGACTCATCCGGTCTGCCGGTACCGGGGCGCCGGTGTCGAAGAGCTGGGTCAGCGTTCCCACCACGTCCGGGTTGCCGAGGGTCACGGCGCCGACCAGGCGGCCGTCACGGACGACGACTTTCGCGTAACGACCGCGGGTCGGATCGGCGATGGCGAGCACCTCGGCGTCGCCGCTGTGCAGGTCGGTGCCGACCTCGCCCATGGAGGCGAGGTCGATGCCGTGGGCCTTCAGCCGGGTTATACGCGTGCTGCCCCGGTAGCGGGCGCTGGTGTCAGTGCCGGTGAGGTGATTCGCGGCGACCGCGGCCTGGTCCCACGCCGGCTGTACCAGCCCGTACACGATGCCGCCGTGCTGTGCGCACTCGCCGATCGCCCACACGTGTGCGGCGCTGGTGTGCATGCGGTCGTCGACGACGATGCCCTTGCCGATCAGAAGGCCCGCGGCTCTCGCCAGCTCGATGCGGGGCCGGATTCCGGCGGTCAGCACAACCAGGTCGACAGGCACCTCGGTGCCGTCGTCGAGGATCAGGTGGCGGGCACCCGGCCGGTCGGCGGTGAGCATGGTCGCGAATCGGCCCAGCAGCACTGTCAGGCCGAGGGACCGCAGCACCCGGGTCAGGACCGCGGCGCCGGGCGGGTCGAGCTGGCGGTCCATCGGAAAATCGACCGGGTGGACCACGGTCACGTGTGCGCCGCGGATCAACAGCCCGCGTGCGGCTTCGAGGCCGAGTACCCCGCCGCCGAGGACGGCCACCCGGGTGCCCGACCCCACGGCGGCGATGATCGCCGTGCAGTCCTCGACGGTGCGGAAGGGCACCACGTCGGCGGCGAGGTCGCCGCCGGCGTCGAGGAGTCCGGCGACGGGAGGCAGGAAGGGGCTGCTGCCGGTGGCGAGGACCAGCTCGTCGTAGCCGACCGGCGAGCCGTCGCTGAGCAGGACTGTCTGCGCATACGGGTCTATCTCGGTGACGGTGACGCCCAGCCGGGCGGCGATGCCGCGGCTTTCGTACCAGCCGGTGGGGTGGAGGCGTGTGTCCTGGGTGGTGAGACCGCCGGCGAGGACGGTCGAGAGCAGGATGCGGTTGTAGGCCGGCTGGGGTTCGTCGCCGACGACCGTGATCGACACCCGGGTGCCGTCGGGGTCTCGGCGGCACAGGTCCTCGGCGAGCCGGGCGCCGGCCATGCCGTTGCCGACGATGACGGTCCGCCTCATCAGTCCGCCTCGAGGCGTACGGCGCAGGCCTTGAACTCGGGCATGGCGCTGGTCGGGTCCAGCTGTGGGTTGGTCATCAGGTTCGCCCGCCCCGGCCCGGGGTAGTGGAACGGTACGAACACCGTGTCTGGCCGCATGGTGACATCGCACCGCACTTGCGCGGTCATGCGGCCTCGGCGGCTGAGCACGTGTGCGGTTTGGCCGTCGCGCAGCCCGAACCGGGCGGCGGTGTCGGGGTGCACCTGGACGAAGACGTCGCCGGCGGCGGCGACCAGCTCCGGGATGCGACGGGTCTGCGTGCCGGACTGGTAATGCGCCGCGAGCCGTCCCGTGGTTGCGGTCAGCGGATAGTCGGGGTCGGTGGGTTCGGCGGGGCCGCGGTGTTCGACCGCGACGAACCGGGCACGTCCGTCCGCGGCGGCGAACCGGTCCAGAAACAGCCGGGGGGTGCCCGGGTGATCCGGAGCGTCCTCGGCGGTGGCGGGGCACGGCCAGTACAGGGCCTCTCCCGCCTCGAGTCGCCGGTAGCTGATCCCCGAGTAGTCGGCGGCGCCGCCGGCGGACGCGCGGCGAAGTTCCTCGAAAACCTGACCCGGGTCGGTGGGAAACCGCTCGGCCGGCTGACCGAGCCGCACCGCCAGGTCCGACCAGAGCCGCAGTTCGCTGCGCACCCCCACGGGCGGGTTCACGGCCCGCCGCCTCCGGAGCACGCGGCCCTCGATGCTGGTGGTGGTCCCCTCCTCCTCCGCCCACTGCAGCACCGGCAGCACCACGTCGGCCATCGCCGCCGTCTCCGACAGGAGGAAGTCGCCGACGACCAGCATGTCCAGCGCGCGTAGCCGGTCCTCGATGTGTGCGGCGTGCGGCGCCGAGACCACCGGGTTCGCCCCGTGCACCAGCAGCGCGCGCGGACCACCGTCGGCACCGAGCGCGTCGAGGAGCGCGTAGGCGCTGCGCCCCGGGCCGGGCAGGGCCTGCGGGGCGATGCCCCACACGGCCGCGACGTGGGCCCGCGCGGCCGGGTCGGTGATCTGTCGGTAGCCGGGCAGCTGATCGGCCTTTTGGCCGTGTTCGCGTCCGCCCTGTCCGTTGCCCTGACCGGTCAGGGTCCCGTAGCCGCTGCCCCGCCGGCCCGGCAGCCCCAGCGCCAACGCCAGATCGATGACCGCGCTGACGGTGTCGGTTCCGGTGGCGTGCTGCTCGGCGCCTCGGCCGGTGAGGACGTAGGCGCCGGTGTGCGCGCGCCTGGAGCGGGCCAGGATGTGCACAGCCCGGCGCATCCGCGACGCCGGCACCCCGGTCACCCGTTCGGTGCGCCCCGGCCACCACCGCGCAGCCGCCGGCCAGGCGGCGTCGAATCCGGCCGTGCGGGCATTTATGTATTCACGGTCGGCGAGCCCGTCGATGACCGCGAGGTGCATCAGCCCCAACGCCAGCGGAAGGTCGGTACCGGGGGAGAGCTGCAGGTGGATCCCGCCGCCGTCCTCGGCTCGGGCTGCGGTCGGGGTGCGTCGTGGGTCGACGACGATGAGCCCGCCGGCATCGGCGGCGGTCGTCAGATGCCCGAGCAGCGGCGGCATCGTCTCGGCGACATTGGCGCCGAACAGCATGATCGCCCGGGCGGCGCCCAGATCGGCCAGCGGGAACGGCAGCCCCCGGTCGAGCCCGAACGCCCTCGACCCCGCCGCCGCCGCGGACGACATGCAAAAGCGACCGTTGTAGTCGACGTTGGCGGTGCCGAGTGCGACCCGGGCGAACTTGCCCAGCATGTACGCCTTCTCGTTGGTCAGCGCCCCGCCGCCGAACACCGCGACCGCGTCAGGGCCGCCGACCCGTTGCGCCGCCCGCACACCGTCGGCCACCCGATCGAGCGCCCGCTCCCACGTGGTCGGGTACAGCCGGCCGCGGGCGCGGACCAGTGGGGCGGTGAGTCGGTTGGGGTGGCGCAGCAGTTCGGCACTGGTCCACCCCTTGTGGCACAGGCCGCCGCGGTTGGTCGGAAAGTCGCGTCCGGCCACGGCCGCGTCGGCGGCGCTGTTGCCGGTGACGGTCATGGCGCACTGCAGCCCGCAGTACGGGCAGTGCGTCGGCGTCGCGGCCGTCACGACGACACCCCGGCCGGACGGGCGGGCGAGCGCTCCATGCGTCGGTCATCCCCGTGTTCGGCGGCCCCGTCGGGGCGGGGGCGCCGGAACACGACGGCGGTGAGCGCGATACACAGCACGTAGAAGCCGGCGAACACCCAGAAAGCCATGGTTGCAGACCTGTCGGCACCGGCGTACGAGGCCCGCAGGACCAGGTTGATGCCGACCCCGCCGAGGCTGCCGATCGCTCCGGCCAGCCCGATCAGCGCGCCGGACATCGACCGTGACCAGGCGGCCGCCTCGTCGCGGCTGACCCCGCGCCGCCGCTCGGCCCGCTCGGCGAAGATCGCCGGGATCATCTTGTACACGGCGCCGTTGCCGAGTCCGGAGAGCACGAACAGCGCGATGAAACCGACAAGGTAGGCGGCGAACACACCGGCGCCGACCCCGCCGGGGGTGGTGCCGTGAGGGGTGCCCGCGAGCACCAGCACGCCGGCCGCGGCGGTCATCGCGGTGAAGCAGCACATGGTGACCCGGCCGCCGCCGTGGCGGTCGGCGAGCAGTCCGCCGATCGGCCGGGACACCGACCCGAGCAGCGGACCGAGGAACGCGATCTGCGCGGCATGCAGCGCAGCCCGCGCGGCGGTGGTCCCCGGGTTGGCAAGGAAGTCGAGTTCGAGCACCTGGCCGAACGCGAAGCTGAAGCCGATGAACGAGCCGAACGTCCCGATGTAGAGGAAGGCGACTGCCCAGGCGTCGGGGTACTGCAGGACCTCGATCATCCGGCGACCGGAGGCGTCCACGCCGTCGAGGTTGTCCATGAACAGCGCGGCGCCGAGGGCGGCCAGGCCGGCCAGCACCAGGTACACCGAGAGGATGATCGCCGGGGAGCGGTTGCCGACGGTCGCGACGACCAGCAGTCCGAACAGCTGGATGACCGTGACGCCCATATTGCCGCCACCCGCGTTCAGCCCGAGCGCCCAGCCCTTGAGCCGCTGCGGGTAGAAGGCGTTGATGTTGGTCATCGAGGACGCAAAGTTGCCCCCACCGAAGCCGGCGAAGGCCGCGATGACCATGAACGTGGTGTACGAGGTCCCGGGGTTGGCCATCGCGCGCATGGTCAGAACCAGCGGGATCAGGAGCACCAGCGCGCTGAAGACAGTCCAGTTCCGGCCACCGAACCGCGCGGTGGCCGTGGTGTACGGCACGCGCAGCACGGCTCCGACGAGGGTCGGCATCACGATCAGGAAGAACTTGCCCGCATAGTCGATGTGATAGACGTCGACGGGCATGAACAACACCATCACCGACCAGATCGACCACACCGAGAACCCGACGTGTTCCGCGATCACGGACCAGATCAGATTGCGGCGCGCGATCAGCCTGTTACCCAGCTCCCACGCTGCCGCATCCTCGGCGTCCCAGTCGACGATGTGGTGCCGCTTCGCCGGCGGGCGAAGCGGATCGCGGTCGATGCGTTCCACGAGGGTGGCCAGCGCCGCCTCTCGCCGGCGCTGGCCGTGCCGCCACCCGCCTGCGCTGGCCGTGCCGCCACTCGCCGGTGGCCGGCCCCGAGACCTCACCCCGCAGCACATCACGGGGGACCTGTGATGTCCGCCTGCGCGTCGGAACCGGGCCGGGCGTCCACCAGGAAATAGTTGCCGCCCCGCCGATGCTCGCCGGGTGTCCCGTCGGTGCGATTACGGGACGCCGGGATCAGCGCGGGAATGTGCCTGCTGCAGTGGATGTAGGCCTCTTCCACCTCGACGAGCACCCACCGCGCGGCCACCTGATCGGGGATCCGCGCGCGCGGCAGATCCGGATGACGTTCGCGCAGTGCGGCGTCGTTCACCAGAGTCGCGGAGCCGTTGATGTGCAAGCCGATCTGGTCGGTGACGAAGTCGACGAGCATCAGCCCCACGTGCGGGTTCTCCACGATGTTGCCCATGGACGCCATCACCCCGTTTCCCCGGTACTCGGGATAGGCGAGCAGGTCGGGTGCGAGGACACAGACGAACCCCGGCGGACCGCTGCGCAGTGACACATCGCAGGCGCCGGTGGCATCCGCGGTCGCGATGAACATGAGGTCGCGTTGCCCGACGAACGCGATCATCGCCGGGTTGAGGGAGGTGAGCATCTGCCTGGTATAGAAGCGCTCCGCGCGCTCCTCGGTACACAATTCGGCCTGCAGGATGTGCTCGCCGCGCGAGCCAGGCGTTCCGTTCATCGGCGTGCTCCTCGATGCTCCTCGCTCGTGTGCCCGAATCGCGGTGCCCGGACCCACTGGATACGGACGAGGGCGACATTCGGTTCACTTCCGAGAGAGGTGTCGGCTTCTCGCCGGGTCTCCGCGCGTGGCGTTGCCGGTCGCGGGGCCCGGTGGGGTTTCGGTGTTCAATTCCCGGTGCGAGTCGGCTTGCGCCACCCATGTTTCCCGTGGATGTCCGCTCGGGGTAGCCACCCTAGGTGTCGGTTTTCCCCCACCCCAGGGGTGAGGTTTCGGACCCGATCGGCCGACGAGCGACGCCCCGGGATCCGCCTGGGGACGTTGCGGCCCGGCGGCTCGGGGCCGACCGATCGACCGGACGGGACATCCGCCGCGGCACCACGATCCGAGGGACGCCGTGCCGCAGACCTACGGTCGGTGGTCGTGCCGGTGCGCACGCTGGCGCCGCACGAACCGTGCCCGGTGCCGTTCGAGGATGGCGTCGGACGCGGCCCGGATGCGGAGCTGCTCGCGGGCCAGGGCGTACCGGACGGCCAGACCATCGGTTACAGCGACGCATTCAGATCGAGGGCGGCCAGTTCGGCGCCCCGTCCAGTGGAACCTCGATGGGTGGTTTCGCTCGTGCTGCTACAGTGGCCGTCATGCAGCGCGCATATTTCTGGTTTAGCAGGCCGGCCCCGGGTGGGTCGGTCGGCGTAACCGCGCGCTGACCTCTCCACCCCGAGCCGGAACAGACCGGCTCGCGGATGCATTCAAGTCTCCTGGGTCGGCCTCCAACGAACAGCCGCCAAGAACAGGACGACGAATGACTCTCACGATCGACACCGCCCGCGATCTCGACGATCAGCGGACCATCTCGATCTCGCCACTGGCCCCGCCCGTCGAGATTCGGGGCGAGCACCCCGCCGCTGACGCCGTCGCCGCCACCGTGCGCGCCGGTCGCGCCGCCACGGTCGACATCCTCACCGGTCGGGACGACCGGCTGATGGTCGTGGTCGGCCCGTGCTCGGTGCACGACACCGAGGCCGCGCTCGACTACGCGCGCCGGCTCGCCGCGAAGGCCGAGGAGCACCGCGACAACCTGCACGTCGTGATGCGCGTGTACTTCGAGAAGCCGCGCACCACCCTCGGGTGGAAGGGGCTGATCAACGATCCGCACCTCGACGGCAGCTTCGACATCAACACCGGCCTGCGCATGGGCCGCAAGCTGCTCGTCGACATCACCGAGATCGGGCTGCCGGTCGGCTGCGAGTTCCTCGACCCGATCACCCCGCAGTACATCGCGGACCTGGTCAGCTACGGCTCGATCGGTGCCCGCACCGCCGCCAGCCAGGTGCACCGCCAGCTGTGCAGCGCGCTGTCCATGCCGGTCGGCATCAAGAACTCCATCGAGGGTGACGTGCAGGTCGCCGTCGACGGCACCCGTGCCGCCGGCGCCAGCCACGTGTTCCCCGGCACCGACCTCAACGGGCACTCCGCACTGATCCGCACGGTCGGGAACCCGGACTGCCACGTCATCCTGCGCGGCAGCAGCGCCGGCCCGAACTACGACCGGGAGTCCGTCGCGGACACCCTTGCGCGCCTTGCGAAGTCGGGCCTGCCGGAGCGGGTCGTCATCGACGCCAGCCACGGCAACAGCCAGAAGAACCACGAGCGTCAGGTCGACGTCGTCACCGACATCGCGTCCCGGATCGCGGACGGTGAGAAGGGTGTCGTCGGCATCATGCTGGAGAGCTTCATCGAGGCGGGCCGGCAGGACCTGACCCTCGGCAAGGCGGACGAGCTGACCTACGGCCAGTCCATCACCGATGCGTGCATCGACTGGAACACCACGGCGGCCCAGCTGGATCGGCTTGCCGAGGCGGTCGTCACCGCACGCCGCGCGTCCGGAACTGCACGCTGATCCGCGGGCCGGTGGGGCGCGTCGTCTTCGGGACGGCGTGCTCCCAGGTCCGCTGACAGGACCCGCCCATCACCAGCAGGTCGCCGTGGCCGAGGGAGAACCGGATCGTCTCTCCTCCACCGCCGCGGGGACGCAGCGTCAGCGGGCGGGCCTCGCCGAGCGAGAGGATCGCGACCATGGTGTCCTCGGTGGCGCTGCGGCCGATGGTGTCGCCGTGCCAGGCGACGCTGTCGGAGCCGTCGCGGTACCAGCACATGCCGGCGGTGGTGAACGGTTCGCCGAGTTCGGGTAGGTAGTGCGCGCTCAGTGCGTCCCGGGCGTCGGTAAGTATCGGGTCCGGCAGGGGCACGCCCTCGTCGTAGAAGCTCACCAGGCGGGGGACGTCGACCACGCGGTCGTACATCCGGCGGCGCTCGGCCCGCCACGGCACGGCGTCGGGTCGCGACGGATCGATCAGGTCGGTGAACACCCGCTCGGAGCCGGTGAGCCAACCGGGCCGCACGTCCACCCAGGCGCCCGCGGTCAGGATGCGACGCCGGATCGTCCCGCCGAGCGTCCCCAGGTGCGGGCCGCCGGTCGGGTCGTCGAACAGCGACGATTGCATCGCAACCTCCACGCGTCGGATCCTACACCCGAAATCGAACACTTGTTCGTAAAGCGCGGGTGAGTGCCCACGCGGATATGATCTGGATCACATAATGCTGTCGAGCGGATGGATCGAGGTATCCGGATGCGAATTGCGGATGTACTGCGCGGCAAGGGCCCGGCCGTGGTCACCGTGGACCCCGGCACCTCGGTCGACGCGCTGATCGGAGAACTGACCAGGCGAAACCTCGGAGCCCTGGTCGTCGTGCAGGAGAATTCGATGGTCGGCATCGTGACCGAACGCGACGTGGTGCACCAGATCCACCAGCGCGGGCCCGGCGTGCTGAGCGCCACGGTCGGCGAGATCATGACCCCGTCGGTGTTCACGTGCGCGCCGACGGACACCGTCGACAGCCTCGCCGCGACGATGACCGAGAGAAGGATCCGGCACCTGCCGGTGCTCGACGACGGCCGGCTGGTCGGCATCGTCAGCATCGGTGACGTCGTCAAGAGCCGGATCGACGAACTGCAGAGCGAACGGGACCAGCTCGAGGCCTACATCGACCGTCGCTGACCGTCCCGTGCGGCGGCAGCTCGGCCCCGTGGACTACGTCCGCTGATCGGGTTCGCGCGTGCTCAAAATCGCTGCCGCGGTGGCCGAGACCGTCCGGTCACCGTCCTCGACCAGTGCGACGAGCGCGTCCCGCGCCGCTGCGCCCGGAATCTCCGCCAGTGCCTGGGTGATCCGCAACCGTGTGGCGAGGTCGACCGTGCCGTCGAGCCTGTCCCGCATCGCCCCGACGATGGCGTCGTCCGAGGTCGACACCGCCGACAGGCGTCCAAGCACCTCGGCGGCCTCGACGTCGCTGCGCCCGTCGAAGACCATCTCGAGGAGGGCCGGGACCGCGTCGGCCCCGCCCCTCGTGCCGAGAGCGAGGGCAGCACGGTCGCGGACCGTGTCGTCCTCATCCCCGAGCGCCCGCCTCAACAGCACCGTCGCCTCCGCGGAGGGCAACGCCGCGATCGCCGACGTCGCACGCCGCCGGACGGCGACCACCTCCGAGTCGAGGCCGACGGCGAGATCGGCGAGGCCTCGGCCTGCCCTCGCCAGCGACCACTGCAGCGCGCCGGCCACATTGGGGTCGTCCTCCGTCAGGGCCGCCAGGGCCAGCGCTTCGACGGGCAGCCCCGCACTCCCGTCGTGCGACAGGATCGCCTGCTGCCGGTGGGCCCCGGATTCCGATTCGAGCGCCCGCAGCAGCGCGACGAGGTGCAGCACGTCCGCCCACTCTGCGGGCCCGGCCGCGTCGACGTGCTCGAGCCGCGTGAGCAGTTCCTCCTCGGCGGCAATGCGTGCTCGTGTGTGCCGGATGAGGTTGCCCACCAGCTCGGCCGGCGCGAAGCCGGGCTCGTCCAGCGCGCGGCCGACGTCGTGCAACGACAGCCCCAGCGTCCGCAGGCTCTCGACGTGGAAGAGGCGACGGATGTCGTCGGCGGAGTACTCGCGGTAGCCGCCGGACGTGCGCCCCGTCGGCGTCACCAGTCCGAGCGCGTCGTAGTGGCGCAGCATGCGCGTGCTGACGCCGCAGCGCCGCGAGACCTCACCGATCAACATCGCGTCTCCTCCTCATGCGTCCGGACCCGCCGCGGCAACGCGTTTCGCCAACTCGAGCGAGAGGGTGAACCCGCTGTCGGGGTCGTGGCAGAGCCGCTCGGTGGCCTCCGCATGCGCGCGAACCCGCGGATCGGGACTCGTCGCAGCGGCGTCCAGGACCGGGAGGACGACCTCCCCGAGTCCCACCAGCGCGCGGCTGAGGCTGAGCTGCATGTCGCGGTCGCCCCGGCCCAGCTCCGACGCCAGGTCGGCCGCGAGCCCGCCCTCTGCGCCGGGCGGCACGAGCGCGACGGCGGCCCGCCAGGCGCTGCGCGCGACCTCGTCGTGCCCGTCGTGCAGCAGCTCCGCCACCGCGGGCCAGGCCCGCCGGTCTCCGATCTTGGACAGGGTGTGCAGCGCCTGACTGCGCGCCTGGTCGACGTCGGTCCCGAGCTCGTCGAGCAGCCGCGGCACCGTGTCCTCGGCGGGCATCCGGCACAGCGCCCAGGTCAGCATGTCGCGGACGAAGAAATCCGGTTCGACGGCGCACCGGGCGACGAGCGTCTCCGTGAGACGCGGGTCGCGGTCCGTACCCGCCGTCAGCGCCGCCCGCAGCCGGGCCGACGGGTGGTCATCGGCCAGAGCAGTGACGAGGTGAGTGTTCGACCCACCGTGGTTGATTGCGTTCATCGTCAACCACCTCCTTCGCCGATCACTCCACTCCTTGTCACTGTGTCAGGGTCAAGTGTCGGTGTCGGGGACGAAGGATGCACGTTGCCCCGCACCGTGCGGTGCGGGGCAACGGGTGACATCACGCCAGGAACTTGAGCGCCAGGTCGTTGAAGCGCCCGGCGTGCTCGTGCTGCGGCCAGTGACCGCACTCGGCGAACACCTCGAGCTGCGACCCGGGGATGGATTCCTGCATGCGGTTCGCCTCGGGCACGTCCCCGAACGGGTTCTGCGCACCCCACACGATCAGCGCCGGGGCGGTGATGCGGGCCATCTGTTCCGGTGACAGCAGATCGACGGTGCGGTTCTCCATCTTCTGCAGGCACAGCAGCTCGTCGATCCCGGCGACGAACGCCGGACGGTGGTAGATGGTGTGCCGGACGTCGACGAGTTCGTCGGTGACATTGACCGGATCGTGCATCAGCAGCTCGAGGCGCTGCCGGGTGAGGCCGCGGTCGTCGCTGGCGACCGCCGCGGCCGTGCTGGTGCGAATGCGTTCCATCACTTGAGGATTGGCGACGGTGCCGCCGGGTGCGACGAGCACGATCCGGCCGACCCGGTCGGGATGGTCCGCGGCGAGTCGTGCGGCGACCCATCCGCCGAGGGATTCCCCGATGAAGTGGGCGCGTTCGATGCCCCGGCTGTCGAGGTAGGCGAGGACGTGCTCGACGTACCGCGGGATGCGCAGGTCGCCGCCCGGGTTCTCGGTGTAGCCGTGGCCGAGCATGTCGAGCGCATGCACCTGGAAGTGCTCGGCGAACACCGGGATGTTGCGGACGAACGCCTCGAGATGTCCGCTTGTGCCGTGCAGCATCACGACGGCGTCCGCGTTGTCGTGGCCGGCGCGGAGTACACGCGTCGCGGCGCCACCCACGGGGGCGTGCGAGATCTCGAACGAGGTGCCGGCAAGGTCGGTCCAGATGGTCATCGGTGGGTCTCCTCGGTGGTGGTGGGGGTGAGCAGGCTGACGCCCATGCCGGTGAGCCAATTCGGCACCGCGCCATAGGCGAGGGTCCGGCCCGACACGGGTCCGGGCACCGACAGCGCCGCGGTCATCGCGATCCAGGCCCGCAACTCGTGGGCACCGTTACCGGCCTCCTTCTCGAGTCGTTCGTCGGACCATTCGAGCAGGGGCGTGACGTCGCCGGTTTCGAGCAGATTCAGGAACCACTGGTCGAACCCGTCGTTGATGTCGGGCTCGGCGGCCCGGATGATCTGCCGCCGCCGCACCTCGTATTCGCTCCACGACGTGCGGCCGTTGAGCCACGCCTCGACGAGGAAACGGTCGTCATCCGACAGCGCCGCAAACCATTTCGGCCAGGGAAGCCGGTGCGAGAGTCCACCGGAGGCGATGACGGCGACCCGCCGGTCCGCGCCGTCGCCGTTGATCGCGGCGCCGATGACGCGACCGAGGTCGTGGCAGCGCCACAGCGAGGGCAGGGGAGGGGCGAACATGTTGATCACGACCGGCACGATCGGGATGTCGAGCGCGGGAACCAGGTGCTGCAGCGAGTGCGTGATGCCGTGGTCGACGGTCAGGCGCAGCGAGAACGCCGGATCGAAGTCCGCCGCGACCAGTCCGTCCACGACGGTCCGGGCGAGGTCGGTGTCCACGGGGAGCGGCCCGCCGGGTGTCCCGGCCTCGCCGGCGCCGAGCACCTCGCCGACACCGACCGTGAACGCGGGCATGAGGTCGAGGAACATTCCGCGGAAGTGGTTGGAGCCGAGGATCACGATGGCATCGGGCCTCGCCGCGGCGAGCGCGTCCCGCGCCGCCGCGAGACCGTCCCGGAAGGTGTGCGCCTCGGGGAGGTGGTCGACCTCGTCCCAGTGCGTGTTCATCAGGGTGCTGTGCGAGGCACCGATCCCCAGTACGAGTTCACTCATCGGTTGCCTTCTCGGTCGTGGGGTGAGCGTGGGTGGTGACGGCGATCGCGGTGTGCACGATGGCCTTGGTCAGGCGCAGCGCCTCCCGGAGATCGACGACGTTCATCCCGGATGGAAAGTCCAGCGCGAGTGGCGCGTCCGCGCCGATCCGGTCCATCCCGATCCGGGCCGTGGGGATGCCGCGGGAGCGGAGGATGTTCGCGTCGGTGGCGCCACTGTTCGCCACGATCGGCTCGTGCGGGCGCCCCTCGAGTGACTCCCACGCGTCCTTGGCGGCCGCGACCACCGGTGCATCCGGGGGCGTCCCGGTGCCGGGGATCGACAGCACCATGTCCCACTCGACGTCGAGGCCGGGATGCCGCTCGACGATCGCGGCGATGGCGGCACCGAACTCGCGACGAACGTCGTTCGGATTCGCGCGGGGATTGGTGCGGAGATCGACCCTGATCCGGCACAGGGCGGGGGTGACGGCCGCCATGCGGGGCCATCCGCCCTCAATCGACGACACGATGCCCTGCGGGGCCACCAGGCCGTCGGTGTGCCGCCGCGCGTACTCGGGGAACCATCGCTCGAGTCCGGAGACGACGGTGGCAGCGGCGTCGATCGCGTTGCGGTAGGGCATGCGGTGCCGGCTGCCGACGTAGGTGTACGTTCCGCGGACCCGGATCTCGAACCAGCACAGGCCGACCTCCTCCCAGGTGACGGCCCAGCCGGGTTTCGCGATCAGGGCGTGGTCGGCCCACCAGCCCTGCTCGAGCATGAACGAGCAGCCGACACCCTGTCCCGTGTTGTGCCGCGTCGAACCCCGAGTGAGGCGGCCGTTGGTGGGCATGCCGCCCGCGCCGAGGCCGACAATCAGGTCACCGCGGAGTGGAATGCCTGCTCGTGCAATCGCTTCGGCGGCGGCCACCACGGCTGCCGCGTGCCCCTTCGGGTTACTGGCGCCGAGTCCGAGAACATGGTTGCCGTGCACCTCGGCGCGGGGGCGCATGTCGGCGCGGAGGTCCGGGCCGATCCACGGCACGTCCTCGTCGGGATCGCCGACGGTCAGGGTGTCGATGGGTGCGTAGAGGAGAAGATCGTCTCCGCTGCCGTCACCACGCAGGCGCCCGACGGCGTTGGCCTGACGGTCGTCGAGGGGTTGGAAGTGTGCTTCCAGACCGGACGCGGCGAGGGTGTCGGTGAGCCATCCGGCGAGTTCGGCTTCCTCGCCGGTCGGGCTGGGGATGTCGACCATGCCGACGACGAGCTCGCGTAGTCGCGCACCGTCGATCGCCGAGCATGCCCGGTCGACCCAGGTGCGCTGCAGTTCGGTGAGCACGGTCATCGCCTCGCCTGAACGGTGCGCACGGTGGTTCCGCGACCCAGTCTGGCGATGAGGTGGGTCCGTTGCGCCACGACGATGAGGGCGGCGAGCAGGGTGAGCGGGACTGCGATACGGGAAAGCATGAGAACAACTCCTGTCGGTACGCAAATGCGTCGGTTGCACTGTCTGCGTGCGTATTTCCCGACGTTCAATATTCCGTACTAAGTACGGTACCTAATATCGGCCGGATCGGAAACCGGAGACGCGAACCGGGTCGTGGTCGAGGAACGCGTCGGCCAGCGCGGCGACCAGGTCCGGCCGCTCGGCCTGTGGATGATGCGCGGTGCCCGCGAGGACGGCGAGATCGCCGCGCGGCAGGGCGTCGGCCACTGCGGCCGCGTAGTCGGGGCCGGCGAACGGATCGTGCCGGCCCCACACCACGAGCGTCGGGGAGCGGACGCCCGCGAGGTGGTCCGTGAGATCGTCCGCGGGTGCGGGAGTGGTCCCGGTGGACCAGCGGAGTGGCGACAGGCTCGACCGGTATCGTGCCGCGACCGTGTCGGCCGGGATGCGCGTCGCGTCATGCCATTCCAGCGTGGTCAGCAGTTTGCGCATCTTTCCCTCGCTGGGGCCGGAGCCGCCGTAGTAGTGCGTTCGGATGCGTGCGGCGAGACCAGAATCCCGGGTGAGGTCGCGGCGTCCCCCGGGGGCGGGGGACGGCTGGCTCCCGATGACCACCATGCGGCGGACCGTCTCCGGATGCTCGGAGGCGAGGCGCAGCGCCACGGACCCGCCGAGCGACTGCGCGAGGACGTCGACCCCGGTCAGGTCCAGCTGCGCCAGCAGTCGAGAGACCGCGTCCGCGGCCACACCCGTCGCGGGAGTGTCCGAGTGGCTTGCCGCCGCCGACCCGCCGTAGCCGGGTAGGTCGATCCAGAGCCAGCGGCGGCGGCCACGGGTCAGGACGTCATGGAAGTCGGACGTGGCGTGGCAGCCCGGTCCGCCGCCGTGGAGGACGACGGTGACCGGTCCGCCGCGCGCGCCGGCCCACCCGTGGTGCAGCGGCTGATCGACGGCGAACTCAGTGTCCGACAAGGCGTTCGGTCGGCTGGACCGCGGGTGCCTGCTGTTCGATGTGACGACGCCACGCCGAGATCGACAGGTCGGGCCGGTAGAGCTGCTCCGGCGGGGCGTCGGTGACGTCGACCATCCAGGCGTCCTGCCGGGTGAACTGGCCGTGGAAGAGCCACCGGAACGCCGCCAGGTACTTGGCCTTGAATGCCAGTGCGGTTCGGCCCTTCTCGAAGCGCACCATCAGCTGCACGTAGCGGACGTGGTCGGCGTCGACGGGGACGTACCACTCGTAGTGGATGAACTTGGGGTACGCGACGCGCAGCAGGCCCGGCATCCGGATCGAGACGAACCCGGGGATGTCGAGGGAGTCGATGACGGGGTTGGCGTCACCGTTCTTGCCGGGATGGTCGGGCAACGGGATCCGCTTCCACCACCGCTTGTTGGTGAACTTCCCGACCCCCGGGAAGTCGGCCTCCCAGTGGATGGCGTCCTGCACGCGGACGAGCCAGCCGTCCTTCTCGACGATGCGGGTCTCGTTCCAGGCCGGCATCACCTTGAACAGGCGCCACAGTGCGGTGTTGTGCAGATACTTGGCGTGGCCCTCGTCGAATCCGTTCTCGGCGGCGAAGCGCCAGTTGCCGTTCCGCACCTCGTTGCGGCCGCCGAGGACGAGGGTGTTCTCGGTGAGCTCACGCGGGATGTCGCGCTCGACGGGCGGCGGGGTCTCGCCGTCGGCCACGTCACCGATGTAGACCCACAGGAGGCCGAGGCGTTCCTCGACGGGGTAGGTGGCGACCGATGCCTTCCCGCAAATGGGGCTGTCGGGTCCGTCGGTGAGGACCGCCTTGAGCTCGCCGGTCTCGAGTCCGAACGTCCAACCGTGGTACGCGCAGCTGATGGTGCCGGGGTACTGGCGCCGCCCCAGCGACAGCGGGACACCACGGTGCGGGCAGCGGTCGTGCAGGCCGCGGACGGTGTCGCCGTCGCGGACCAGGACGACGCGCTCACCGGCGAGGGTGATCGGCACGGGCTTCTCCTGGACCTGATGCGCCCAGATCGTCGGGTACCAATAGTTGCGCAGGCCCACGGTCGCTGCGTTGTAGACGGGCCACGACGTCCAGTCGGTTCCACCCTGCACCGGGGGACCGGACTGCGGCGCCTCCGGCTTGCGGCCGCGCGGGAGGCGGGCGCGGGGGGCACGCCGGGGTGCGGCGTCGGGTGTCGGGTCGGCAGTCGTACTCACAATTGCTCCAAACGGTCGGGTCGTGCAGCCGAGTGGCTGCGGCGAGAGATGAGATTCAGAGGTCCAGCACGAGTTCGGGGGTCCGTGCACGTGACACGCACGGCATGAGGGCGTCCGTCCGGTCGTCGTCGGTCAGCGAGTCGCGATGAAGCGGCACACCGGCGAGCACCTTGGTCTGGCAGCTTCCACACACGCCGTCGCGGCACGCGCTCGGGAGAACGATTCCGGCGTCGTCGAGCGCGTCGAGCGCGGACCGGTTTGCGGGCACGGTGACCCGGATACCGGAGCGATCCAGGATCAGGTCGAACGGTGTCAGGTCGTCCTCGTCCTCGCGTGTCGCGGCTGCGAAGCGCTCGACGTGCAGCGTCCCGGCGGGCCACGACGCCGATACGTCCTCGACCGCGTCGATCAGCTCTTCCGGACCGCAGCAGTAGACCGCCGTCGCGTCGTCGGGCGCGTCGAGCACGGTCGACAGGTTCAGCCGCCCCAGTTCCGCGGACGGGTGGACGGTCACCCGGTCGCCGTAGGCGGCGAGTTCGTCGAGGAAGGCCATCGAGTCGCGTGATCGGCCGCAGTACACCAGCCGCCACTGGCTGCCCGCGGAGTGCAGGCGCCGGATCATGGGCAGCAGCGGCGTGATGCCGACACCACCCGCGACGAGGAGGTAGCGCTCGGCGTCGACGAGTTCGAAGTGGTTGCGCGGACCCCCGACCTCGACCAGGTCCCCGGGACGCAGCTCCTCGTGCACGTAGCGCGACGCGCCGGCCGACTGCGGGTCCTTCAGTACCGCGATGCGGTAGCAGTGCCGCTGTTCGGGTTCGCCCACCAGTGAGTACTGACGGACGTGGTCCGGCAGCCCGAGGTCGACGTGCGCGCCCGGTTCCCACTCGGGGAGCAGCCGGCGCTGGGGGTCGGCCAGCTCGATGGAGAGAACTCCGTCGGATTCCCGTCGTAGAGCTACGACTTCGAGATCGAGAACCCCTGTGTCCGTGGTCATTTTGTTCCCTTCGGCAAGTTCCGTACTAAGTACGGTACCGAATACGAGGGCGTTGCGAAACCTGGGAGGCGAATTTGATCGGAATGCCACTGCGGCGGTCCGTCGGGGGTCCGGTACCGTAGGGCTCGTCGAGAGACCCGAGGAGACCCATGGTTCGGCAGCAGAAGCGATCCCCTCGCCCGCTCACGCCCGAGCGGATCATCGAGGCGGCTCTCGCCATCTGCAACACCGAAGCGGACCTCGACCGCCTCACCGTCCGGCGACTCGCGGCCGAACTGGGCGTCGGAGTGATGACGCTCTACGGCTACTTCCGCAGCAAGGACGAGATCCTCGATGCGATGGCAGACCACGTACTCGGCCGGATGACGTTGCCCGATGAACCTGACGAGGATCCCGCCGAGGCGATCCGTACCGTCGGTCGTTCCTTCCTGTCCACCATGCGCGACCAGCCCGCGGTGGTCCGCCTGTTCGCGACTCGTGTGACCGACAGTCAGACGGCGCTGCGCGGCGCGATGGAAGCGGTGCTGAAGCGGCTCGTCGACGCCGGTGTTCCGGGGTCGATTGCGGTGCGCTGCTACGGATTCCTCATCACGTACGCGATCGGATTCGCGAGCTACCAGGCGCCGCGGCAGTGGGGGCAGTCGACCGCAGAGGATGCGGACGAGCAGCGTCGTCAACGCCGTCATTACTACGCCGGGCTCCCGATCGAGGAGTTCCCGCTGGTGGTCGAGTATGCCGGCGAGGTCGTCGATCTGGCGTCCGACGCCCAGTTCGATGCCGGACTCGAGGCGTTCATCGACAGCACGATCCGCGAGATCGAGCGCGTCGCCCCGCGCTGACCCGGCCGTCGTTTCCGGGGCGACCGCCGACCTGCGCGCGCCTGCGGCTTCGGTCTTCGCGGCCCGGCGTTGCCTGGAGTTCGTGGTCGATTAACGCTGTGTAAAGCAGTGGCTCGAAGCCTTCTCCACTGTTGACACCGTGCAATGGACCGTACATAGTACGGAGAAGTCGGTGCGATCGACCGGCGACCTTTGTCACTGTGCGCGCAGGCTTTCTCACCGTTGCGATTTCCCGCGCGCCACCTGTCCGGCGCGCTCTCACCGGGCGCCCCTTTCGCTCCACGGCAGCCTTCTGCCAGCTCGCACGTGACGTCCCACTTCGACACGGTCGGCCGATGCGGCCGGCGCCCCTTAAGGACGACGATGACCGAAAGTTCGCACACCAAGTCGCAAAGCCGAAAAGCCGTGTTCGCAGGGTGGATCGGCACCACGATCGAGTACTACGATTTCGCCTGTTACGGACTGGCTTCCTCGCTCGTATTCGCCCCGCTCTTCTTCCCGTCGACCAATCCCGCTGTCGGCACGCTGCTCTCGCTCTCCACGTTTGCCGTCGCCTACATTGCACGCCCGGTGGGCGCGATGGTGTTCGGGCACTTCGGTGACCGGATCGGCCGGAAAGCCGCGCTGATCATGACGCTCGTGCTGATGGGTGGGGCGACGTTCATGATCGGCCTGCTGCCGACGCACGACCAGATCGGGATGGCGGCACCCATCCTGTTGGTCCTCGCCCGTCTGGCCCAAGGCTTTTCGGTCGGCGGCGAGTACAGCGGCGCCGTCCTGATGACGGTCGAACACTCCGAACGCGGAAAACAGGGACTCCTCGGCGCGGTCGTCAACACCGGCGCCACGATGGGACTGCTGCTCGCCAACCTGATCTTCCTGCTCGTCTTCCAGATGCCGACCGACCACATGGAGTCGTGGGGCTGGCGAATTCCCTTCCTGCTCAGTGGTGTTCTGGTCATGGTCGGGCTCGTCGCCCGGACCACTCTCGACGAGACGCCCGACTTCGCGACGGCGAAGGAGAGCGGTGACGTCGAGCAACGTCCGGTCGTCAGCGTCCTGCGTGGTCACCTCTCCACGGTCGTCCTCGTGGCGATGGGCATCATCGCGGCGGGCAGCGTGTTCACCATGACCACCGTCTTCTCACTGAGCTACGGCAAGGACGGGCTCGGGATGGACAAGAGCGCGATGCTGGAGGTGCTGCTGCCGGCGACCGTCGTGATCCTGATCTGCCTGCCGCTCTTCGGTCGCCTCGCCGATCGCGTCGGAATCCGGAGAATGTTCCTTGCAGGCGCGGCCTCACTCGTCGTCCTGCCGTTCGTGTGGTTCGCGTTGCTCGACACCCGCAACTACTGGCTGATGCTGCTGGGATTCGCGCTCATCTTCGTTGGCTACTCGGCCAATTATGCAGTGGTGCCGGTGTACTTCTCGCAGGTCTTCCCGCCCTCCGTCCGGTTCACCGGGATGTCGATCGGATTCACCGTCGGACTCATCGCGGGTAGCGCGATCGCTCCTCCGTTGTCCGCGATGCTGCTCGAGAACACCGGGAGCTGGGTTCCGATCGCCGTCTACATGGCCTGCACCGGCGTCGCCTCGGTCATCGCCGGCGTGCTCCTCAAACTGCCCGATGGTTCCGCCTCGACCGAGGATGCAGTAAATGACATTGTCACGGAAAGGATCTCGGGATGACCGTCGCCGATGCGGGGGAGGTCGGCGCGGTGCCGATGCAGCGCCGTGAGGTCGTGGCGCGGGGTGCCACGCTGTCTTACCACGTCGCCAATCCGGACGCGCCGGGACGACCCGTCGTGTTGCTGCACCCATGGTTCGGCTGCTGGCAGTTCTGGACGCCGACCATTCGGGCACTGGAGGACAGGCCGTGCTTCGCGGTCGACTTCTACTCTCCGGCCGCGGGGCACTGGGACACCGTCGTCGGCCCCGAGGGGCTGGCAGAGGTGGTACTGGCGATGATGGACTCCGAGGGGCTCGACCAGATCGACCTCGTGGGCAATTCGGTGGGCGGCATCGTCGCCCAGGTGCTGGCATCGTCGGCCCCCGAACGGGTGCGCACCCTCGTGCTGGTGGGAACCGGCGCCGGCACGGTGGGGTGCCTGCCCGGGTTCGCGTCCGCGGTCGACGACTGGATCGCGGTCGCCCACGCCGGCGCCGAAGCGAGCCGGGCCGCGATCGACACCACCGTCGGGATGCTCGTCAGCCGGCGCCCGGACCCCGACACCTGGAACACCTTCCTGGACATGGTCGCGCAGGCAGACCCCGCCTATCTCGCCGCCACCCTCGCCGCCGCACGGCAACTCGACCTCACACCGAGGCTCGGCGCGATCACCGCCCCGACCCTCGTGGTTCGCGGCAGCGAGGACTGTGCCCGGACCCCGGCGCACGCCGAGGTGCTGGTGGCCGGGATCCCGGACGCCCGCGCGGTCGAGATGGCCGGCGCCGGGCACTCGCCGATGGTGGACCACCCCGACGAGTTCAACGCGTTGGTGGTGGCGCACCTGAACGGGGACGTCGTGCGCAGCTGACCGGTGTCGAAGCGGAGGAACGCGCACTGTCGGTGCCTGGCGGTACCGTCCCGACATGAGCTACGAATTCCAGGTCACAGTGGATTGCAGGCGCCCGCACGACCAGGCGAAGTGGTGGGCGCAAACCCTCGGCTGGCAGGTCGAGCCGAGCGACGAGGACTTCATCCGGGGTGTCGTCGCGGCCGGGCACGCGGCCGAGGAGGACACCGAGGTCTACGACGGGGTGCTGGTCTGGAAGGTCGGCGCCGCGATCCGCGACCCCGAGCACCCCGACCGGCCTCGGGTGCTGTTCCAGCTCGTGCCGGAGGCGAAGTCGGTCAAGAACCGGCTGCATCTGGACGTGCGGGTCGGCGACGACAAACAGTCGGTCGCGGACGCGCTCGTCGCCCGAGGGGCGACGGTTCTGCACCACGGTGAGCAGGGGCCGTTCCGGTGGATCACCATGGCCGATCCCGAGGGCAACGAGTTTTGCGTCAGCTGACCGGGCCCGACGCTCAGCGGTAGGCGCCGGGGGTGCTACCGGTCCAGCGCTTGAAGGCGCGGCGGAACGCGCTCGGCTCGGAGAACCCGAGCCGAGCGGACAGCTCGTCGACGGACTCGCCGCGGGCCAGGCCCGAGATCGCGGTGTCGCGGAGCACCTCCTCGCGCAGCTGATTCAGCGAGGTGCCTTCGTGCCGGAGCAGCCGACGCAGGTGCGCGGCGCTGATCGAGAGCATGTCCGCGATGTCGTCGGCGGACGCGGTACGCCCCGCCACGCCGCGCTCGAGCGCCTTCCGGACCTGCGCCGCCGCGCTGCTGTCGTAGTCCCGTTCGGAGAACAGCAGATTCGGGGACTCGCGCAGGTACTCCTCGAGGGCCTCCTCGGTCTGGATGATCGGCGCCCGCAACACCGCGTTGTCCAGTTCGATCGCGGCGTGGTCGGCGCCGAAGCTGACCCGGACGCCGAAGATGGCGTCGTACGCGCGAGCGAGCACCCGGTCCGGTTCGGGAAGGGGGAGACGCACCGCGACGAGCTTCACGCGGCGACCCACCAGCCACGCCGCGAACCGGTGCAACAGCATCAGGACGAAGTCGGTGAGCAACTGGTCGGCCGCGTCGGCGATCTCCCGCGGCACCGCCGGATCCCGGTGCGGCATCTCTGCGTGCAGCACGGTGGTCTCCGGACCGGTCTCCAGGCGGAGCGGCGACAGCCCCGGCATCACCCGGATCACGTCGACGAGTCGTTCGAGCGCGCTGCCGAGGTCGGGCCGGTGGATCAGGGTCAGGCAGATCACCCGGAACGTGCCTCGCGGGACCGGCGCGGCGCCGAGCCCGAACAGTTCGTCGTCGGTCAGGTGCCACGCCGCCTGCGTGAACCGCGTCAACTGGGCGGGGGTGATGCGCTCGGCGCCCTCGCCGAGGACCGTCGGGGCGATCCCGGCCGCCGACAGCGGCGCGGCCATGTCGAACCCGGCGCCGGCCGCCAGCACGGCGGCGCGGCGCACGAAGTCGGCGGGAACGGTGCGACCGGTCATCGCCGGATCACCACCGCCCCGCCAGCCGGTGCAGCCGCTCGACCGCTTCGGTCAGCACGTCGTCGCGTTTGCAGAATGCGAAGCGCACCAGATGATTCCACGGCTCCTTGTGGTCGGCGAACACGCTGACCGGTACCGCGGCGACGCCGATGCGTTCGGGCAGCGCGCGGCAGAACGACTCGCCGTCGACGTCGCTCAGCGGGGAGATGTCCGCGCACACGAAATAGGTTCCGGCACTGGAGCGGACACCGAAACCGGCCTCGGCGAGGGCGGTGGACAGCATGTCCCGCTTGCGCTGCAACGTCTTCCGCTGCTCGGTGACCCAGGGCATCTCGTGCCGCAGGGCGTGCGCGACCGCAGGCTGGAACGGCCCGCCCGCGACGAACGACATGAACTGCTTCGCCGTGCGCACCGCGTCGACCAGCTCCGCCGGCCCGCACGCCCACCCGGTCTTCCAGCCGGTGACCGCGAACGTCTTCGCCGCGCTCGACACCGTCACCGTCCGCTCCGCCATGCCCGGCAGCATGCCGATCGGCGTGTGGCTGCGGCCGTCGAACAGCAGGTGCTCGTACACCTCGTCGCTGAGCACCAGCACGTCGTGCCGGACGGCGACCTCCGCGATCGCGGACAGCTCGGCGTCGGACAGCACGGTGCCGGTCGGATTGTGCGGGGTGTTCACCACGATCATCCGGGTGTCCGGACCGACCGCGGCCCGCAGCGCGTCCAGGTCCAGGGCGAAGCCGTCGCCGTCCGCGACGAGGGGCACGGTCCTGCGCACCCCGCCTGCCAGCGCCACCGCGGCGGCGTACGAGTCGTAGTACGGCTCGATCAGCACCACCTCCTGGCCCGGTTCGACCAGGCCGAGCAGGGTCGCACTGATCGCCTCCGTCGCACCGACCGTGACCAGCACCTCGGTGTCCGGGTCGAAACGCTGGCCGTACCGGTCGGCCCGATCCGCGGCGATCGCCTCGCGCAGCACCGGCATGCCCGGTCCGGGCGGGTACTGGTTCAGCCCATCGGAGATGGCGGTGCGCGCGACGTCGAGCATCGCGGCGGGTCCGTCGGTGTCGGGGAAGCCCTGCCCGAGGTTGATCGCCCCGTTCCGGACCGCGAGCGCCGTCATCTCGGCGAAGATCGTCGAGGCGAACGGCTGCAGTCGGGTCACCGTCTGAACACGTGGTGCGGGCATTGTCACAGCTTATCGGCCGTGTATCGGGCTGCTTCGACGACCGCTGTCACGTTTACTGGTCCTGTCTCGTCCACAAGTTGAAGGCCCCTCTCGGGCGCCCGCCGCGAACAGGAGAAGACATGACCCGCATCGCCCCCCTCGCCCCGAAGGATGCCGGAGTGCTGGCCCGGATCGCGTACCGGTTCGCCACCCGCCGGTTCGGTGTCGTACCGGAACCGTTCACCGTCGTCGCGCATCACCGGAAGCTGCTGATGGCGTCCGCCGTGCAGGAACTGGCCGCGGAGAAGGCCTCGACGGTGCTGCCCGCCGCGGTCCGCGATCTCGCCGTGTACCGCGTCGCGTGGACCGTCGGGTGCTCGTGGTGCGTCGACTTCGGCGCGATGCTCATGCGCCTCGAGGATCTCGACGTCGATCGGCTGCAGCACATCGACGACTACGCGACCTCGCCGCTGTACAGCGAGGACGAGCGCGCGGCGATCGCGTACGCCGACGCGATGACCGCGACCCCCACCACCACGACCGACGAGCAGGTCGCCGACCTCGAACGCCGCTTCGGGAAGGCCGGCGTCGTCGAGCTGACCTTCCAGATCGCACTGGAGAACCAGCGGTCGCGAATGAACTCCGCGCTCGGGATCGTCGATCAGGGGTTCAGCACGGACTCGTGCCGGGTGCCGTGGGCCGACCAGCCGGCGGCCGTCACGTCGTCGGATTCGCCATCCTGACCCCGCCCAGCTTGGCGGGATTCGCGAAGTCGTAGGCGGCACAGACCTTTCCGTCGCGGACGGTGAACCCTCCCGCCCGCGCCGGAAAGCCGCGGTGGGTGGCGCCGCCCGGCATCCCCCGCGAGTAGAACCCGAGACGCCCGTTGACCATCGCCGGTTCCAGGCTCTCGAACACCCGGTCGCCGTACTTGGCGGCCAGGCCGAGGAAGAACCGCGCGAACCGGTCGGCGCCGTGCAGCACGTTCAGGGCGGTGCTCGTGGTGCCGCCGGCATCGCCGATCACCACGGCGTCCGGGTGGAGCGCGTCGATCACGGCACGCAGGTCGCCGGTGGCCATCGCGGCCAGCAACCGTCCCACCGCGGCGTCGTGATCGGGGTCGGGCGGTGGCACGTCGGCGGCCGCCACCGTGCGCCGGGCCCGCGACGCGAGCTGCCTGCAGCCCGCGACGGAGTTCCCGAGCAGCCCCGCGATCTCGTCGAACGGGACCCCGAATCCGTCGTGCAGCACGAAAGCGACGCGCTGGTCCGGGCCCAGGGTGTCGAGGACGACCAGCGCGGCCAGCCTGGAGTCCTCGTCGCGGACTACGGCCTCCAACGGGTCGACGGCCGCACCCGACCCGACCGGCGTCACGATCGGCTCCGGAAGCCACTGTCCCACATACGTTTCCCGGCGCACCGCGGCGCTGCGCAGATGGTCGAGGCAGATCCGGCCGACCACCGTCGTCAGCCAGGCCCGCAGATCCCGGATCGAGTCGGTGTCGGCGTCGGCCAGGCGAAGCCACGTCTCCTGCACCGCGTCCTCGGCGTCGCTGACGCTGCCGGTCAGCCGATAGGCCGCGGACAACAGGTGCCGGCGATGCTCCTCGAACTCCACGGTCGGTGTGGCGGTGGGCATGATCCGATACTGCCCCATCGGGCGGAGGTGCGTCATCCCTCGTAGGCTCGCGGATATGCGATTCGGAATGTTTGTGCCGCAGGGCTGGCGACTGGACCTGGTGGGCATCGACCCCGCCGACCAGTGGAGCGCGATGAAGTCGGTGGCGCTGCGCGCCGAGGCCGGACCGTGGGAGTCGGTGTGGGTGTACGACCACTTCCACACCGTGCCGACGCCGACGGACGAGGCCACTCACGAGGCGTGGTCGCTGATGTCGGCGCTCGGCGCGGTGACGTCGTCGGTCCGGCTGGGCCAGATGTGCACCGCCATGAGCTACCGGAATCCGGCATACCTGGCGAAGGTCGCCGCGACCGCCGATCTGATCTCCGGCGGCCGGATCGAAATGGGTATCGGCGCCGGCTGGTACGAACACGAGTGGCGCGCCTACGGTTACGGGTTCCCGGCGGCGGGGGAGCGGCTCGGCCGGCTCGACGAGGGCGTGCAGATCCTGCGGCAGGCGTGGACCACCGGCCGCGCCACGCTGGACGGGAAGCACTACCAGGTCGACGGCGCGATCGTGGCTCCGAAACCGCTGCAGGACGGCGGTATTCCGCTGTGGATCGCCGGTGGTGGCGAGAAGGTCACGCTGAAGATCGCCGCGAAGTACGCGCAGTACACGAACTTCGACGGCACCCTCGACGGGTTCACCCACAAGTCCGAGGTGTTGCGCGAGCACTGCGCCGCGGTCGGCACCGACTTCGGTGCGATCGTCCGCTCGGCGAACTACAACATCGCGATCGGCGCCACCGAGGCCGAGGTGGAGCAGCGGCTGGCGCAGATCAAGGCACAGATCGCGCAGTTCTCGGGGGAGGAGGTCGCCGAGGCGGCACTGTCGGCGTACCGCGGCATGCCCGGCGTGGGTACCCCGGAGCAGATCGTCGAGAACCTCACCGCACTGCGTGAGCGTGGCCTCGACTACGCGATCTGCTACTTCGCCGAGGCCGCCCACGACACCTCCGGCATCGAACTGTTCGAACGCGAGGTGATTCCCGCACTGGAGGCGTGAACGCGATGTTCGTGGTGGGCCTGTCCGGGCCCGGACTGTCACTGACGCCGCCGACCGAGGCGGACGTCGCGTCGATCACCAGCTGCTGCCAGGACGAGGCGATCGGACGGTGGACGACGATGCCGGTGCCGTATCGGCGGGCGGACGCGGAGGCGTTCGTGACGAGGGTGGTTCCGGCGGGCTGGGCCGACCGCAGTCCCACCTGGGCGGTGCGACACGGCCCCGACGGTCCGGCCGTCGGGATGATCGGTCTCGGCGCCCGTGACGAATCGGCCGCCGAGATCGGGTTCTGGCTCGACCCCGCCGAGCGTGGTCGAGGGCTGATGACCGCGGCGCTGAACCTGGTGTGCGACTTCGCCTTCCGTTCGGACACGCTGGCCCTCGAACGGATCGAGTGGCGGGCGTTCGTCGGGAACGCGGCGTCCGCCGCGGTCGCGCGGCGGGTGGGATTCCGGTTCGAGGGCATCGCCCGCCGCGGGGGACTGCAGCGCGGCGTCCGCCGGGACATGTGGGTCGCGGGACTGCTGGCCACGGACCGGCGCACACCCGACGAGGGCTGGCCCCCGCTCGTCTAGCGGATGTCGTTGGCGGAGACCGGGATCTGCTGGTTCTGTGCCTTCGCCACGTCGTCGACCAGCGGGATCGACTTGGTCAGCAGCTTCCACTCGGCGTTCGGGATCTGCTCGATCGCCCGGCGGAGGACCTTCGGGTCGCGGGTGCCCCACGCGATCGGCATCGGGCTGACCATCTGCCAGGTGTCGGCATGGGAGTTCGTGGTGCGGTCCGAGAGCACCGAGATCGACGGGACGCGTTCGCCGACATTGGTCAGCGAATGTCCGGGCAGGGTGCGGATCGTGCGGGTGACCAGCGCGTAGTGCGGCGTGTCGGCGCTCGGCTTGGCGGTGTTCACCAGCGCCAGCAGCGTCGCGCCGCGCGGACGGGACACCGCGACGATCGCCGGGACCAGTTCCCCGTTCGCGTACAGGTCCTCGACCGACCCGACCTTGCGGGGCGCCCAGAACGCCATCCACAGCGAGGCCACCGCGACCACGACCGCGACCGCGGCGAGGATGTACGACCACGGGTGCGCGAGCACGACGAACCAGGCGGCGAGCGCGGCGAACAGCAGGGCGGTGATGATCGCGGACCAGCGCAGACGGCGAACGTCACCGACCGTCTCGTTGACCGACTTGGCGTGGGCGGTGTCTACCGGGAACTCGAAGCGACGCACAGTCCTATTCCTACCCGATCGCCGGTCCGAGGAGGTCGTCCGCGTCGGTGATCCGGTACGCGTACCCCTGCTCCGCCAGGAACCGCTGCCGGTGCGCCGCGTACTCGGCGTCGAGCGTGTCGCGGGCGACGACCGAGTAGAAATGCGCCTGCCCACCGTCGTGCTTGGGCCGCAACAGCCGGCCCAGCCGCTGCGCCTCCTCCTGCCGTGACCCGAACGTGCCCGACACCTGGACGGCGACCGACGCCTCCGGCAGGTCGATGGAGAAGTTCGCGACCTTGCTGACGACGAGGGTCTTGATCTCGCCCGCCCGGAACGCGTCGAACAGCGCCTCACGCTCCCGGGTCTTCGTCGACCCCTTGATCACCGGTGCGTCCAGCGCCTCACCGAGCTCGTCGAGCTGGTCGATGTAGGCACCGATCACCAGGGCCGGCGAGTCGGTGTGCCGGTCCAGGATCGACTTGACCACCGCGTTCTTGGTGTGCGCGGTCGAGCACAGCTTGTAGCGCTCCTCCGGTTCGGCGGTCGCGTACGCCATCCGCTCGGCGTCGGTGAGCGTGACCCGCACCTCGATGCAGTCGGCGGGGGCGATCCAGCCCTGCGACTCGATGTCCTTCCACGGGGCGTCGTAGCGCTTCGGACCGATCAGCGAGAACACGTCGCCCTCGCGGCCATCCTCGCGGACCAGCGTCGCGGTGAGGCCGAGGCGTCGCCGCGACTGCAGGTCCGCCGTCATCCGGAAGACCGGCGCGGGCAGCAGGTGCACCTCGTCGTAGATCACCAGGCCCCAGTCGCGGGAGTCGAACAGTTCGAGGTGCTTGTACTCGCCCTTCGTCTTCCGGGTGATCACCTGGTAGGTCGCGATCGTGACCGGGCGGATCTCCTTCTTCTCACCCGAGTACTCGCCGATCTCGTCCTCGGTCAGCGAGGTCCGCGCGATCAGTTCCCGCTTCCACTGCCTGCCCGCGACGGTGTTGGTGACCAGGATCAGGGTCGTCGCCTTCGCCTTCGCCATCGCGGCCGCGCCGACCATCGTCTTGCCCGCACCACACGGCAGCACCACCACACCGGAGCCGCCCGCCCAGAACGAGTCCGCCGCCATCTCCTGGTAGTCGCGCAGGTGCCAGCCGCCGTCCGCGGAACCGGGGAACCGGCCCTCGTAGTCCAGCTCGATCGGGTGCGCCTCGCCGTCCACGTAACCGGCGAGGTCCTCGGCCGGCCAGCCGATCTTGAGCAGCATCTGCTTGAGGTGCCCCCGCTCGGACGGGTGGACGACGACGGTGTCCTCGTCCACCTGCGCGCCGAGCATCGGGCCGATCTTCTTGTGCCTGCGCACCTCGGTGAGCACCGCCCGGTCCAGGCTGACCAGCACCAGTCCGTGCGCCGGGTTCTTCACCAGCTGCAGCCGTCCGTAGCGGGCCATCGTGTCGACGACGTCGACGAGCAGCGGCTGAGGCACCGCGAACCTCGAATAGGTGACGAGGGCGTCGACCACCTGCTCGGCGTCGTGCCCGGCGGCACGGGCGTTCCACAGCGCGAGCGGCGTGACGCGATAGGTGTGCACGTGCTCGGGCGCGCGCTCGAGTTCGGCGAACGGCGCGATCGCCTGCCGGGCCTGATCGGCCATCGGGTGGTCGACCTCGAGCAGCAGGGTCTTGTCGGACTGGACGATGAGCGGTCCGTCGGTCACGTACGCCTCCTAGCGATGACAACCACTCCATTGTCCACGCTTCGCGCAGGAGGCGACGTGACCGACGTCGGGACCGCCGGGAATCCGCGGGGTGTGCCGGAAACAGGTGCGAATCGCGCCGGGTTCGTGCGCAACACCACGGAAGTGTTTCCGCAGGGCCGAATTTCTCGAAAGCTTCGGCCGACCGCTTCCTTTTTCTAGCGCCCGAGATCCTGTCGAATATCCATCACCTGGACCAGCGCCTCGGAAATTCCGGCACGGTATCCGGCCTCGCGTTCGGTGTGCCCCGACGTGGCATCGAGTTCGTTTTCCAGTCGGTCCTTGATTCGATCAAGGGCCAAGAGTGTCTTTTTCACGAGGGGGCCTTCTGTTGTGTTCGATGCGGCGTGGGTCGGGAAAATCCAATCCTGTGCGCACTCGTCGAGGACGAAGATTCGCGCGGAGGTCAGCGCCGCGAGCCGTCCGCGGGACCTGGGGCTCGGGGGTGCCGCACCGTCGGCGGACCCGCGCAACTGTCGGTAGAGGGTGTCGAGAACTCGGGAGGCCGCCGGTGCGGCGGTGTCGCAGTGCACGGAAATTCGGTCCGTCAGTGGCGCTTGCGTTTCCGGATCAACTCGCCGGACTCCGCCGCCCGGTCCCGCTTTTCCGCGCGCCTTTCCTTCAACGACTGTGCCGGTTTCTTGAGATTTTTGCCGGGTTTCTTGTCTGCCATTGTCGCTCCTGAATTCGAAGTGGCAATCACTGGGCCCGACCATACTTCATTTTCCGAAGAAAGCCAGCCGTGCAGGCAGGCGGTCTTATTCGAACTTTTTTCGGGTCAGTCGACCAGCGAGACCGACGTCACCCGGTGCAGCGTGAACCGGCGGATCGCGCCGTCGGCGGGGTCGAAGGCGTCGAGTTGGCCACCACCGACGCTGACCGGGTCGACGATGCGTTCCGAGGCGATGCCCTGCGCGTCGACGTACCCGATCCGGACGCTGCGCCCCACCTTCACCGCGAGCTGCAGCAGCGCCATCGTCGCGGCACTGCCGGCGCGGGTGCCGTCCGAGCGGACCGCCTCACCGCGCGGGGTCGAGGCCGCGCGCTGACCGGCCCGCAGCTGCCGGACCAGGAGGTCGAGCTGCTCGTCGGTCGGCGGGGCGGGCATCCGCCGGACGCCGCGCGCGCGGCGCCTGGGCACCCGGGCCCCCGGCGGACGCAGATCCACGATCGCGCCCGAGGAGTCCTCCCCGGCCGGGGCGAAACCGGCCGCCCGCAACTGTTCGAGCACCTCGCCGAGCGACGCCTGCGAGACCGCAACGGTCGGCGCCAGCGCCCGCAACGCCAGCGCCTCGGCGACCGGGGAGGACAGCACCTCCGCGAGCATCGCCGGGTCGTCGCAACGGACGAATGCCTGCGCGATACCGGCCCGCAGTCGGCCGTGCCTGCGCGCCACGTCGTCGATCAGGTACGTCAGGGCCTGCGGGACCGGGGTTCGCGAATGCGACGCGAACAGGGCGTGCAGTTCGGCGGCGGTCCGCCCGGCGTCGAGGGCGCGCCGCACACTGGCCTCCCCGACCCGGTACACCGTCGCCGCGCCCGCCGACTCGACGTCGGCGACCAGCGTGATCTGCGCGAGCAGATCCGGCACCAGCGGCCCCGGCGCGATCACCGTCAGGTCCGCCTGAACCAGCACGTGGTCGATAGGTTTCGGCAGCGCCGCGACCATTTCGGCGAGCACCGACTCCGGAGGGCCGCCGTGCAGCAGGCTGCGGCCCGGTGACGACAGGGCCCCGCGGCCGATCAGCCCGACCGCGGTCGCCTCCCGCAGGGTGTGCTCGATCGCGGACACCCCGAGCCGGCCGGCCCAGCGGGGCCGGCGCCACGCCACGACCGCCGCCACCGCCGCGGCGCTCGCACCCACCCCGGTGCCGAGTTCGGCGACGACGTCGAGCACGAACCGGCGATCCCGCGGGGCGCCGGACGCCCGCACCTCGTCGGAGAGGGCGGCGATCGGCTTGTCGTGTGGGTCGCGCAGCCCCACCGTCCACGGTCGGCGCGGCAGGTCCAGCCACACCTGCGCGAGCAGATGCCATCGATGCCCCGGGGTGCCCTCGAGCCACGCGTCCGCGGCCGTGGTGGGCGCCCAGTACTCGTCGCCGGTGTCGGCCGCGGGCAGCGGGTCGGGGACACCTGCGGCGATCAGTCCGGCGGCGGACAGCAGTTCGACGAGCAGGCTCACCCTGACCTCGTCGATCCCGACGACCTTGGCCAGCCGCCGCGCCTCGCGCACCCCGAGACCCCCGGCCTTGAGGGTCGGTGCGGGATGGTCACCGAGCGCGCCGAGCAGTTCCTCACAGTGCCGGATCAGTTCCAGCGCCTCGCCGGCGGCGGCCGCGTTCACCTCGGCGACCTTGTGCTTGGTCCCGCGCACCGCGGGCGGGGCCAGCACGGACGGGTCGGTGACGGTCTCGCCGCGCAGCACCTGGCCCACCTGCTGGGGCAGTTCGACCGTCTGCTCGTCGAGCCAGGTCAGCAGGCCCGATGCCAGGAGCCGCTGCACCGGCCGATCCGGCGAGGTGCCGGGGGCCGCGTCGCGGGTCCGGCCGATCGGTGAGCTGGTGGCGAGGGTGTCGAGCAACCGTCGTTCGTCCTCGGTGAGCCCCGCCACCGCCGCGGCGATCTGATCCGCGGTCAGCGTGGTGGTGGCCGGGTCGATCCGCCAGGTGACCGCATCGCGCGCCGCCGGTGTCACCCGCAGCACCTTGGTGCCCCACACCAGCGCCCGGTCGCGCAGCACCGTCAGCGCCCGATCCACGGCCCGGGCCGGTGCCCGGCCCGCGACCGCGTCGGCGAGCTGGTCGCGCCGCACCCCGGACTCGGCGGCGCCGTCCCGGGCGAGCAAGCCGATCAACGTGAGTTCGAGCACGCTGAGGTCGTCCGCCACCCGCAACACCGACGCCCGCTGCTCGGCGCGGGACGCCAGCACCGACAGGTTCGCAGGCGGGGGGACCGCCAGGTCCGGGCGCAGTCGCAGCAATTCCGCCAGCTCGCGGTCGCTCCGCGTGCTGAGCCAGGTCGCCAGGCTGTCGGTCACGGCGGCGGGATCGGTTTCGGTCATCGATTGTCAGATTAGTGACCTGGGCTGTACCGGATGCCGACTCGGTGTCAAAATGGCCTCGTGGCTAACAATTCGAGCAAGCGTTACGTTGATCCAGGCTGGCCGGAGCACGTCAAGGAAGGTGACCACGCGGTCACCGAGCTCTCGTCGACTCGTTCCGGAGGGTTGTCCCCGTTCGGTGAGGAGACCGAGTTCCCGCGGCCGCTGTCCGAGCTGCCCTACACCCATCCCGTCACCGTCATCAACCGCTGACCGGACCGAACGGCAGAAGGGCCCCGCACCGAAACGGTGCGGGGCCCTTCTCACGTTCTGGGTGGCTCAGCGCGGAGCGACGGACTTGAGGAAGTCGATGACCTGCGGGTTGAGCTTGGCCTGCTCGTACAGGTTCTCGATCTGCGGGTCGACGGCGATGCCGCGGGCCTTGACGGCCTGGATGGTGCTGTCGAGCGAATCGAACACGTCGACGGTGCCGTCGGTGGTCGGGATGCTGGTGACGGCCGGGGCCGGCGCCGGCGCGGGGGTCTCGGCCGGGGCGGCCGGTGCGCTGCGCTGGGTCGGGGCGCTGGTGAGGCCGAGGCTGGAGGAGCAGGACGGCCAGGCGCCCCAGCCCTGCGAGGCGAGGACCTTCTCGGCGACCGCGATCTGCTGCTCGCGGGTGGCCTGGTTGGCGGTGGCCGCGTACTGGCCGCCGCCGTGGGCGGTCCAGGTGCTGGGGGAGAACTGCAGGCCGCCCTGGTAGCCGTTGCCGGTGTTGATGGACCAGTTGCCGCCGGCCTCGCACTGGGCCAGGCGGTCCCAGTCGGAGTCCGGGGCGGCACCTGCGGGGGCCGCGAAGGCCGCACCCGCCGCGCCGAACACCGCGGTGGTGACGACGACCTTGGCGGCGGTCTTGCGCGTGTTCGTGGGCTTGCGATGGCGTCCAGCGCTCATGGAGGTTTTCCTCTCCGCACGCGCCTGCGAGGTCAGCTGTCGGGTTCGGGCTGAGAGGTCGCCCGGCCGTGATCGCTCCGTGATCGGCGCGAAAAACGGCTTCACCCCAAGGAAGGCCGGTTGCTCGCCTCCCGGTGTCCACTGGGGACGTGGGTCCCCCGTCCTTGTCCCTGGTTTCCTCTGGGGAATCCGTTCCGCGGGACAAGGTTTGGCGCGGCGGTCCGGACTGGCCGGAACACCGACCGCTGACGACCGTACGTGGCCGATCGCGGTGAGTCACCTCCTACGAAATCGGCGTGTTTCTCGGCGTTTCGCCAGGAGAGGCGGGCGTTTTCGCAGGTCAGCTGGCCGCTGCGTGGTCGAGACCGGTCCGTGACTCAACCGTTATGTGAGGCAGATCACAAGACTTCTCGGGGGTGTCCTGGGGCTTCGAGCGGCCGCGACCCCGCGGCGCGATCAACGTCGCCGCCGCAATCACCACGAACAGCAACGGATACACCGCCGCGAAGAGCGGGACGAGGGCCGCAGGCGCCGGGATCATGAACAGCCCGATCGCGTACACGTCGTCCGGGAACCGGTGCGCCCAGCACAGCAGCGGCACCGCCAGCGCGACAGGAAGCAGCCAAGGCGTCGCCCGTCCGGCCCGCAGCGCCCGATCCAGCGCCAGGATCAGCAACGGCACGAACCACACCCAGTGGTGGCCCCACGAGAACGGGGAGACGGCGCACGAGGTGAGACCGCACAGTGTGGTGGCGAGGAGGGTCTGCCCGCGTCGGTGCGCGAGTCGCGCCGAGGCCAGCCCGAGCGCGGCGAGCGCGATCGCGACGCCCAGCCACAGCAGCCGCGGCGGCTCGTCGAGGTTCAGCCACCGTGCCAGGACACCCGACGCGGATTGGTTCGCCGGCCACGCCGTCTCGCCGATCCGGGTCGAATGCCAGATCACGCCGGTCCAGTACGCCCTGGAGTCGGAGAAGATCACCGCGAAGCCGAGGGCGACGGTGGCCGCGAAACCCGCGACCGCCGTCGCGGCCGCCCGCCACTGCCGGGTGAGCAGCAGATGGATGACGAACAGCGCCGGGGTCAACTTGATGCCCGCCGCGACGCCCACCCCGAATCCCCGCAACCTGCTGCCCTCGGCGCGACCGAGATCCCACAGGATCAGCAGCATGAGCAGCAGGTTCACCTGGCCGAGCCAGATCGTGGTCCGTACCGGCTCGAGCCAGCTGAGGATCACCGTCAGCAATCCGGTGGTGACATACAGCGTGCGGTCGGTGCGGTAGCCGAGCAGACGCCAGCACAGCAGCACGACCAGGTACAGCGCGGTGAAGTTCGTCAGGTGGCCGAGCAGGGTCGTCATCTCCGGCGTGAACAGACCCAGCGGGGCGAACAGCACCGCGGAGAACGGGGGATACGTCCACCACATTCCGCCGTGCAGTGCGTGGTCGTAGAGGCCGGCGCCGGTCAGGACGGTGGCACCACCGCTGCGGTAGACGAGCAGGTCCAGGCCATTGCGGAAGAAGCCCCACAGTGGGTGGCCGAGCGGGACGACCCGGTCGTGGGCGGCGAGGGCGGCGGCGGCGAGCACCGCGAGGGTGCCGAGGAACAGGGGATGTGTGGGGAGCGACCGCCCCGCATCCGGGTCGGTGCGGGGCGGTCGGCTCATGCGGGGCTACCGGGTTGATACGAGCGGACGGAGCCGACGTCCACGATGTCCTTGCCGAGTGGCATCAGTGAGATCGGGACCATCTTCAGGTTCGCGACGGCGAGCGGGATGCCGATGATGGTGATCGCCATCGCGACGGCGCTCAGGACGTGACCGATCGCGAGCCAGATGCCGCAGAGAACCAGCCAGATCACGTTCCCGATCAGGGACCCGACGCCGGAGGTCGGTTTCTCGACGACGGTCTTGCCGAACGGCCACAGCGCGTAGACGCCGATCCGGAACGAGGCGATGCCGAACGGAATCGTGATGATCAGGATGCAGCACAGGACGCCGGCGACGAAGTAGCCGAGCGCGAGCCACAGCCCGCCGAAGACCAGCCAGATGATGTTCAGGAGGATCCTCATGTCTTGTCCTCTCCACGTACACGCCGGCCTGCCATCAGTGCGGAGATGATTCCGAACAGGAAGCCGAGCGGACAGAGCAGCGCCAGCAGGTACAGCGCGAGGCCGGGGGTGTGGCCGGTCGCCGCGACGACGAAGATCGCGATGATCGCGACCAGGCCAAGGAAGAACAGCGCGATGGCGGCGCGGAACAGGATGCCGCCGCCGGAGGCGGGGGTGCCGTTGGTGGATTCGGTGCCGGGGGTCTGTGGTGCCACACCCCCACGTTATCCCCGTCAAACCCATGTGCCCGGGAGGGGCGCGCGGAGGTAGACTGCCGACCATCGCGTCCCACACACGGTGGGGCGCGTTCGTTTATATGGTCGTTTTACGTGGATGAGCAGGTGACGCGGTGCCTACCGGCAAGGTGAAGTGGTACGACGTTGAAAAGGGCTTCGGCTTCCTCTCCCAGGACGAGGGAGAGGACGTCTACGTCCGGTCGTCGGCGTTGCCCGAGGGGGTCGAGGGCCTCAAGGCCGGCCAGCGGGTGGAGTTCGGCATGGCCGCCGGCCGTCGCGGTCCCCAGGCGCTGAGCCTGAAGGTGCTCGACCCGGCGCCGAACCTGCGCCAGACCGGTCGCCGCGACGACGCCGCTCGCAAGCACACCCCCGACGAGCTGCACGGCATGGTCGAGGACATGATCACCCTGCTCGAGGCGAAGGTGCAGCCGGATCTGCGCAAGGGCCGGTACCCGGACCGCAAGACCGCGCAGCGCATCTCCGAGGTGGTCCGCGCCGTCGCCCGGGAACTCGACAGCTGAGTTCGTCCGACTGAACGCGCGGAGCCCCCGGTCACCTGGACCGGGGGCTCCGCTGCTGTTCGGGCCTCTTACTGGACGGCTGCCGGTTCGGGCAGGTCCGGCAGGGTCTGGATCGCCCACACCGGGGCGAAGTCGCGCGACGACGGCTGCTGGATGATCACGCCGAGCAGCTGCTCGTTCTCACGCGTGGGGATCGTCACCGAGTACTTCTCGCCCGCGGTGTAGTCGCGGTATCCCTCGAACACCTCGCCCGTGCGGGGATCGCCGAACTGGACGTTCAGTCGCCAGTCGCCCTCGGCGATGTCCTTCGGCAACGACAGCTGCAGCGACGAGCCGGCAGGCACCGGAAGGTTGGCGACAGCGAGGTCGGCGCAGCGCATGTTCGCGTCGCAGATCCCGGCGTCGACGTCGACGGTCCGGCCGTGTGCGTACGCGGTCACTGTGGGCAGCTGCTCGGGTGCGTCGCGGACGAGCATCGTGACGACCGCGGCGAGCCCGCCGGCAGCCACCAGCGCCACCACGACCACCGCTGCGAGGATCTTCTTCGTCCGGGCTTGCAAGGTCATCGGTTTCCTTGTTCTCGTTCGTACCCGCCCGGTGTGGCGGGTTCGGTGTCAGTCGGCCCGGGAGCCGGGACCGACGGGTGCTTCCTGGTTCACGTGTTCGGGGCGTTTGCCGCCGAGCCCCGGCAGCAACGTGCGGCCACGGTACGTGAGGAACGTCTGGACCAATCCGAGGACCAGCACCACCGACACGACGGTGAAGCCGATCCAGTACTCGGTGGGCAGCAGCACGCCGAGCGCGCCACCGATGACCCAGCTCAGCTGTAGCACCGTCTCCGAGCGGCCGAATCCGGAGGCGATGGACTCCTCGGGCAGGTCCTGCTGCAACGAGGCGTCGAGGGAGACCTTCGCCAGTGCGCTCGCCGCGGACGCGACGAGCGCGGCCAGGGCCGCGGTGAGCAGGCTGTCGGTGAAGGCCACGAGGATCGCCACCACCGTCACGGCCGCGGTGCACCGCAGCACGACGAGCGCGGGCCGGCCGAGCTTGAGCCGGGCGCCGGTCGCATTGCCGGCGAAGTTGCCGATGCCGGCCGCGGCGCCGACGAGGCCGAGCATCGCGGCCTGCATCCATGGTTCGTGTTCGGTGCGGGACTTTGCGACGAACGCGATGTACAGGGTAAGGAAGCCGGTGAGCACGCGGATGGTCCCGTTGCCCCAGAGTCCGGTGATCGTGGCGCGGCCGAGCGGTTGGCGCCGCTTGTCCGGGGCGATCGTCTCCTTCTGCTCGCGGGTGATCACCTCGGTGACGGCGTCGTCGCCGTGGTAGGCGAGGGTCGCCGGGACCTCGCCCTCGGTGACCTCCACCCACGCCGGGATGCGCATGCTCAGGTAGGCGCCGAGGACAGTGATCGCGGCGGTGAACCACAGCACGCCGGTCGAGTGGAAGGCGAACGCGATCGCGCCCGCGATGCCGCCGGCGACGATGGTGCCGCCGATCAGGCCGAACACCGTCAGCCGCGAGTTGGTGCGCACCAGGTCGATGTCCGGGGGCAGCACGCGTGGGGTGACGGCGCTCTTGAGCACCGAGAAGGACTTGCTGAGCACCATCATCCCCAGTGCACAGGGGTACAGCGCCCAACTGTCGAAGTTGAACACCAGCAGCACCGCGAGCACGGTGCGCAGCGCGAACGAGGAGGCCAGCGCGATGCGGCGACCTCGCTGCAGTCGATCCAGGGCCGGGCCGATCAGCGGGGCGATCACCGCGAACGGCGCGATCGTGATCAGCAGGTACAGCGCCACCTTGGTCTTGTCCTCGCCGGTGGCGGCGGAGAAGAACAGGGTGTTGGCCAGTGCTACGGCGACGGCGGCGTCGGTGGCGAAGTTCGCCATCACCGCGTAGGTCAGGTGGGTCAGACCGGACTTGTCGGCGCCGTCGGCGGTCGCGGCCCGGCGGAACGTCGCGATCCCGCGGTTGGTCAGCTCCCGGCTGCGCATCGCCGCGACCCGGGTGACCGTCAGCTTGCGCGGGATCGGCGGCGGCTTCGGGCCACCGGACCGGGACGACGGCCGGATCTGCTCGGTGGGGGGCTCTCCGGCGTCGTTGCCACCGGGGGTTGCGCTCGTGTCCGTCGGGTGCAGCGGCGGCAGCGGTTCGTGGCGTCCGGACGGCCGGCGGGGCGGGTAGTTCGTGTACCCGGGATGCACCGCACCGCGGCCGGCGTCGGCGGCTGCCCGACGCCCGTCGGGTTCGGAGGGGTGGCGCGGTCCGGTCACAGGTCCAATTCTGTCCTAGGAGCCGGACAAACAACCACAGGCCCCGCTGACCGTGGCGTGGTCACGAGACGAAGCGCACATCGAAGATCGCCGGATAGAGCTTGCCGGTGATCAGGAAGCGATCGGTGCCGGGGATCGCGGCGATGCCGTTGAGCACGTCGACGCCCTTCTGTTGCTCCTCGGTCAGCAGCCCCGACGCGTCGATCACCGCCACCACCGCGCCGGTGGCGGGGTCGATCCGCACGATGTCGGTGGTCTGCCACACGTTGGCGTAGACCAGACCGTCCGCGGTGCATTCGAGTTCGTTGAGCCGATCCACCGGCTCGCCGTCGAGGGTGACCGTGACGGCGCCGACGGAGGCGAACGTCGTCGGGTCGCGGAACGTCAGGGTGGCGCTGCCGTCGCTCATCACCAGACGGTCGGGCTGCGCGCACAGGCCCCAGCCCTCGCCGGCGTAGGAGACGCGGGACCGCTCCGCGAGGGTGTCGCGGTCGCGTGCGAACGCGACCCCGTTCCGCCAAGTCAGCTGCCACACGGTGTCCCCTGCGACCGTGATCCCCTCGCCGAACATCCCGTCGGGGAGCGGGACGCGGGCACGCTCGACATCGGTGTCGAGGTCGCGCGCAGCAATGTAGGAGCGGCCCACCAGTCCGGTGCCCTCGAGCAGCTCACCGCCCGACACCTCGAGCCCCTGGGTGAACGCCGCGGTGTCGTGTGGTCGGGTGCCCAGGACCTCGACGCGCAGCTGGGGCACCGAACTCGACGATCCGAGCCACGAGGAGCCGCTGTCGTCGGAGGATCCGGCAGCGCAGCCGCCGAGGGTCAGCGCCGTCGCGGCCGCGACGACGCTGAGCAGTCGGTACCGGGTCACGACCCAAGCATGGCAGCCCGAACGGGCACACCACCCACTCGATACGGCAAAATGGGGGTGTGAGTGCGCAGTCTGCCCCCGAGCTTGCCCCCGTGCGTCCCCTTCTGGCCAAGGCCGTGGAGTTCGCACGCCAGGCGCTGACCGACCTCGGTGAGGTGCACATCGGCGCACACCTCGGTGTCACCGCCGAGGACGAGAACACCGCGACCCACCGGTTCGCGGCGACCCTGCCGGGCTACCACGGCTGGCAGTGGGCGGTGGTGCTGTCCGCTCTGCCGGACTCCGATCGGGTGACGGTCAACGAGTCCGCGCTGCTGCCCGGCCCGGACGCCCTCGTCGCTCCCGAATGGCTCCCGTGGGATCAGCGGGTGCGCCCCGGCGATCTCTCGCCCGGGGACCTGCTCGCCCCCCGTGCCCACGATCCGCGACTCGCGCCGGGGTACGTCGCAACCGGCGACCCGGTCGTCGACGACCTGGCCCGCGAGGTCGGGCTGGGACGCAAGACGGTGCTCAGCCTCGAAGGCCGGCTCGAGGCCGCGCAGCGGTGGCACGACGGCGACTTCGGTCCCGACTCGGAGATGGCGAAGGCCGCGCCGTCGATCTGCGCACTGTGCGGGTTCTATCTGCCGCTGGCCGGGTCGCTGCGCGCCGCGTTCGGGGTCTGCGGCAACGAGCTGTCCGCCGACGGTCACGTGGTGCACGCCGAGTACGGCTGCGGCGCCCACTCGGACACCGAGCTGCCCTCCGGCGCCGGAACCCCGCGCTACGACGCCTACGACGACGGCGCGCTCGAGGTCGTCGAGGTACCCAAGCCGGCCGGGACCGGCCCCACCGACGCGGAGACCGGCGAGGCCGCGACAGTCGAGGTCGAGAACGCCGAGCCTGCTGCGGTCGAGACCGCCGAGGCCGCCGAGACCGGAACGGACACGGCATCGACCGAGTGACCGATCCCTTCGGCACCGACGCGCTGCGGGCCGCGACGCTGCTCGCCTGGACGTCGTCGCCGACGCGGTTGCGGGAGGACGCGGCCACCGAGGCCGACCTCGTGCGCGGCGGCTACCGGGATCGGGTGCTGACCGAGCTGGCCCAGAACGCCGCCGACGCGGCCGAGCGGGCCGGGGTGCCCGGGCGGCTCGAGGTCCGGTTGGACGACGGGGAGTTGCACGTCGCCAACGTGGGTGCGCCGCTGGACGAGGCCGGTGTCCAGGCGCTGTCCGCGCTGCGGGTCTCCGGCAAGAGTGCGGGTGTCGGGCGCTTCGGCGTCGGGTTCACCGCGGTGCTCGCGGTCGGTGACGAGATCGAACTGCGCTCGACGACCGGATCGATCGCGTTCTCTGCGGACCGCACCCGTGACGAGATCGTCCGGGCCGGACTGTCCGAGCCCGAGTCCGGGATCCCGGTGTTGCGACTGGTGTGGCCCATCGACGCGGCTCCCGCCGCCGGGTGCGACACCGAGATCGTGGTGACGCTTCGTTCCGGACTCGACGGGGAGGCGCTCCTCGACGCGATGCCCGGCGAAGCGGTGGACCTGCTGCTGGAACTGCCTGCACTGCACTCCATCCGAATCGGGGAACGCGAGTTCGTGCGCAGCGAAAGGGATCTCGGTGACGGTCTGACCGAGGTCTCCGTCGGCGACCGCACCTGGTGGCAGTACACCGGACCGTCGGCGCGATGGCTGGTGTCGGTGTCCGGGGGTGCGGTGCGGGCGTCGGACGGTGACGTGCTGCGCGCCCCGACCCGCTCCGACGAGGAACTGTCACTGCCCGCGCTGGTGGTGGCGAACACCGACCTGCAACCCGACCGCCGCCGCATCCTGCCGGGGGCCGCCATCGCACACCTCGCGGAGGGATACGCGGAATTCGTTGCGGCGCTGCCGCACTCGCAGCGCCTGGCGTTGGTGCCGCTGCCCGGGTTCGCCCGCGGCGCGGTCGACGAGCAGCTGCGTGAGGCGGTGCTGCGTCAGCTCGCCGACCACCCGTGGCTGCCCGGTGTCGCCGGTCGCGACCTGCGCCCCGGGGACGCGACGATGCTGCCCGGGCTCGGAGACGACCTCGCGGAACTGCTCGTCGACACGGTGCCCGGGTTGCTCGCGCCCGAGATGTCGGGTCCCGGCGGGGTCCGCGCGCTCGCCGCGGTCGGGGTGCACCGGCTCGGTCTCGCCCGTCTCGCGGAGCTGCTCGCCGGCCTCGAACGCGAACCCGCGTGGTGGGGACGGCTCTACGAGGCGCTGACGCCACTGGTGGTCGACGCCCTCGCGGTCGAGGAACTCGCCGCGATTCCGGTGCCGCTGACCGACGGGCGCACCGTCACCGGTCCGCGGACGGTGGTGCTCGGCCACGACCTCGGGTCCGCGGGGCGCGGCGTGGACTGGATTCGGCTGGTCCATCCCGACGCGGCGCACCCCCTGCTGACCCGGCTGGGTGCCGGCACAGTCGGCGCGCTCGACGTGCTCACCGATCCGGCGTTGCGGGAGCGGATCGAGGATCATGCCGACGGCCCGCCCGGGGCGGACGAATGGCCGGGCGAGAGTGGTGGCGGTGCAACCGAACTCGCGGACGCGGTGCTGCCACTGGTCGAGGCGGCCGCCGCGCAGGGTGCCCTGCCCGGCTGGCTGGGTGCGCTGCCGCTGCCCGACGAGGTGGGCGACCTCCGGCCCGCGGACGAACTGCTGCTGCCGGGCGCACCCCTGGCGACCGTGCTGGACGAGGACTCCCCGTTCGGCACCGTCGCGTCCGCCCTCGTCGAGACACACGGCGCCGAAGCGCTGCGAGCGCTCGGGGTCGGATGGGGGTTCACGGTCCTGCGCGCGGAGCTGCCGACCGGACCCGAGCACGACCTCGACGACGAATCCGACTGGTGGGCGACGCTGCCCGACGACCCCGAGGTGCTGATCGCGGTCCGCGACCTCGATCTGGTGGACCCCGACACCTGGCCCGCCGCGCTGACGCTGCTGGCGTCGCAGCCGGAGACCGCGACCCTGCTCGCGGACCGGTCCGGGTACACGGCGTGGTGGTTGCGGCGGCACGCGCGCGTGCGGGGTGTCGCGCTGGGATCGCTGCGCGCTCCGGACGACCGCACCTTCGAGGGACTGCTGGACGTGCTGGACCATCCGGCCGCCGCGACCCTGTCCGGTGCGTTGGCGGCGGACCGCGTCGAGGGCACCGAGATGGCGGAGCTGTTGCTGGGCCGGCTGGCGGATCCGGATCGGGATCCCGGCCCCGCGGTGGTCGTGCGGGCCCACCGGCTGCTGGCGGAGGCCACCGCGGCCGGGGTACTCGACCTGGACGCGCTGATGCCGCCCGCGCGGGTGCGTGCGATCGACGGCACGGTCGCCGACCCCGCCGAGGCGCTGGTGCTCGACCGGGCGTGGCTGGCGGCCGCGATCCCGGCGGATCGGCTGGTCGTCGGCGACCTGGTGTCGGTGGATGCGCTCGCGGAGCTGCTGGACCTGCCGCCGGCCTCGGAGCGGGTGAGCGGGGAGGTTCTCGGCGTGGGCCGCGCCGGCGACTGGGCGCGTGAACCGGCGGCGGTGCTCGCGTCCGTGGCGTCCGGTCGCGCGTTGCCGTCCGGCGCCGTCGTGCTGCACGAGACGCTGACGGTGCGACTGTCCGGCGCCGTGGAGGTCGACGTCGAGGTGCCGTGGTGGGTGGACGGGTCGGGCCGAACGCACGTCGACGAACGCAGGCTCGGGCCGGGGGTGACCGGTGGGTGGTGACCCGTTCGACCAGGCGGTCCTCGACCAGATGCTGCGCTGGCGCACGCCGTGGCTGACCGACGTGGTCACCGCGATCACCCATCTCGGTGACACGCTCGTCGCGTCCGTGATCACCACCGCCATCGTGATCGCGCTGCTCGTGCGCGGTCGCCGGGTCGAGGCGGTCATGGTCGGGGGTGCCATGGTCAGCGGGTTCCTGCTGATGAGCGGTCTGAAGCTGGTCTTCGGCCGGCAGCGTCCGCCGTTCCCGGAGCGTCTGGTCGAGGAGGTCACCCACTCGTTCCCGTCCGGGCACGCGATGATGTCGGCGATCCTGGTCTGCGTGGTCGGGGCGACGGTGGTCCGGTTGACCGGTCGGCTCGGCCCGGTCCTGGCCTGCGGGCTCGCGCTGTGGACCGTCTCCATCGGACTGTCGCGGGTGTATCTGGGTGCGCACTGGCTCACCGACGTGCTGGCCGGTTGGCTGCTCGGGATCGCGTGGGCGGCGTTGTGGATCTGGGGCGTGCCGCGGGTCGCCCGGCGCGGTCCACCGACCCTCCGCCGACCTGGGCCGACGAGATCTGGCGAATCGGCCCCGGAACGGGACTGAACTCTCTACCCTGACCAACTTGGACGTGTGTCCAGCGGTTTGCCGGGGAGAGAGAAGCCAATGTCGCGACGAATCCATCTGACCCGTATCGCCCTCGCGATGCTGGTCATCGCCCCGTTGGCGCTGCTCGGCTTCTACATGTGGGCGTTGTGGAACCCCGGTGACACCGTCTCGCGGTTGCCGGTCGCCATCGTCAACACCGATGCAGGCGCCGACCTCGACGGCAGCCGGCTGACCGCGGGTGCCGACGTCACCGCCGCGCTCGTCGAGGGCGGCGACGTCAACTGGCACGAGGTGACCCTCGACCAGGCCCGGGAGGGCGTCGAGGACGGCCACTACTACTTCTCGGTCGTCATCCCCGAGGACTTCAGCCGGGACATCGCCAGCGCTGCGAGTGGCGCAGGCGAGAAGGCGCGGCTCGAGGTCGTCTACAACGATCACAACAGCCTGGTCGCGACCCCTGTCGGCGAATCGGTGATGGCGCAGGTGCGTTCCGCGGTCTCGGAGACCATCGGGGAACAGTCCGTGGACCAGGTGCTGCTCGGTCTCGCCGATGTCGGCAAGGGCCTGTCCGACGCCGCCGCGGGTGCGCAGCAGCTCAACGACGGCACCGGTGAGGCCCTCGCGGGGACCACCGAACTGGCCGCGGGCAGCGTCGAACTCTCGAACGGGCTCGGCCAGGCGCATGCGGGCAGCCTCGAACTCGCCGACGGCACCGGGCAGCTGGCGGCAGGTGCGGGGGAGGCCGCCGCCGGCTCGGGTGAGCTCAGCGCCGGGCTCGGACAGCTCGTGGCAGGCACCGATCAGCTCGGGGCCGGGGCGGCGCAGATCAGCGAGGTCATCGACACCGTCGTCGGCCCGCTGGTGGACGCGGTGGTCGCCGCCGGGCTCCCGATCGCGGACGACGACATCGTCGGGCAGCTCCAGCAGCTGCGCGACGGGGCCAGGCAGATTGCGCACGAACTCTCCGATCCAAACGCCGAGTACCGCGGCGGACTGGAAGCGGCCGCCGCTGGCGCCGCAGAACTCAACACCGGTCTCGGCCAGCTCACCGATGGCGCGGGTCAGCTCGACGCGGGTGCGCGCGAGCTCTCGACCGGACTCGGCCAACTCGACGAGGGCGGCGTCCAGCTCCGCGACGGTCTCGGCCAGCTGCTGGACGGCGTCGGTCAACTCGACGCGGGCAGCGCCGAACTCGCGACCGGTCTCGCCGACGGCGCCGGCCAGGTGCCCCAGTTCACCGACGACGAGCGCGTCGCCACCGCGGGCGTCATCTCGTCGCCGGTCACCGTCAGCGCCAAGAACATCGCGCCGGCGGTGGGATTCGGGCCGGGTGCGATCCCGGCGGTGATGTCGGTCCTGCTGTTCCTGATCGGCATCCTCACCTGGTTCGTGGTGCGCCCGCCGCTGCAGCCGCACGGGCGGGTGCACGAGTCGATCATTCGTGAGGGGCTGCGCCGTTACCGGACACCCGCCGTGATCACCGTCGCCGCCGCCGCGCTGATGGCGGTGCTGTCGATGACCGTCGCGAAGGCCGAGCCGCCGAGCGCGCTGGCGCTGTTCGCTGTCATGGTGCTGGTCGGGGCGGCCGCGGTCGCGACGGCCCGGCTGTTCACGGTGGTGTTCGGGGCGGTCGGTGGCACCTTCGTCGGCCTCGGGGCCCTGATGATCCAGATCTTCGCGTTCGGCGCCGTCTACCCGATCGAGCAGATGGCCGCACCCCTGCGGTGGCTCCACGCCCTGATGCCGCTCACATACGCCCGCAACGCGATCCGCATGTCACTCGTCGGCTACTGGGGCCCCCGGTTCTGGCTGGCGATCGCGGTTCTGCTGGTGCTGGTCGCCGGGTCGGTGGCGCTGACCATCTGGTGGCGCAGCCGGCACCGGGACGAGGAGGCCGACGTCAACCCGGATCCCGACACCATCACCGAACGCTTCCTGGTGCCGACCTACTGATCCGGGGCGCGCGTCCGGCCGGAGGGAACTCAGCCGAGCCCGCGTTGCGCGGTCCGGCTGCCACGCCGGGCCGCGCGACGCTGCAGCAGGAACAGGCCCGAGCCGAGCGCTCCGAGCGCCAGGCCGGCCCAGCAGATCGGCAGCCATGACTCCCACCGGTCGCCCGAGGTCAGGACCACGACCGTGACGACCAGCCAGGCCGCGGCGCCGATCGCGATCACCGGGCGCGGATCGGTCAGGCGATCGGGTAGGAGGGGGTCCTTGCGGGTCTCGTCCACGGACACGACGGTACCGTTGTGCCGGTCACACCGACCCCGTGCCCTAGTCTGCCGGGGGCGAGCATTGTGCTTGCACCCCGGTTACTGAGGAATGGCTGATGGCGGGAACACCGCGGATACTGGACAACTACTTCAAGATCACCGAGCGTGGATCGACGCTGAGCACGGAAGTGCGCGGCGGCCTGGTCACGTTCGTCGCGATGTCCTACATCATCGTGCTGAACCCGCTCATCCTGGGCAGCTTCTCGGCGGAGGACGCCGTCGCGAAGACGGACGTCCTCGGCAACATCCTGCCGGTCAGCCAGGTCGCGGCGGTGACCGCGCTCGTCGCGGGCCTGATGAGCATCCTGTTCGGCATCATCGCGAATTATCCGTTCGCCATTGCCGCCGGCCTCGGCATCAACACCCTCCTCGCGGTGACCATCGCCCCGCAGGTGACGTGGCCGGAGGCCATGGGTCTGGTGGTGATCGACGGCCTCATCATCGTCGCGTTGGCCGTCACGGGGTTCCGGACCGCGGTGTTCAACGCGATCCCCGACGCACTCAAGTCCGCGATCGCCGCCGGTATCGGCATGTTCATCGCGTTCATCGGCTTCGTCGACGCCGGGTTCGTGCGCCGCATCCCGGACGAGGCCAAGACCACGGTGCCGGTTGGGCTCGGCATCAACGGCTCGATCGGGTCGTGGCCGACGGTGGTGTTCGTCTTCGGTGTGCTGGTGATGGGAGTCCTGGTCGCGCGGAAGGTGCGCGGTGGTCTGCTGATCGGCATTGTGGCCACCACGGTGCTCGCGGCCGTGCTCGAGGCGATCTTCGACGTGGGCCCGTCGGCGGGTGTGGACCCGAAGGGCTGGAACCTGAGCGTGCCCGGGCTGCCGGACGTGCTGTTCCAGATGCCGGACCTGTCCCTGGTCGGGAACGTCGACCTGTTCGGCGCGTTCACCCGCATCGGGGTGCTGGCCGCGAGTTTGCTGGTGTTCACCCTGGTGCTGGCCAACTTCTTCGACGCGATGGGCACGATGACCGGGCTCGGCAAGGAGGGCGACCTCGCCGACGAGCACGGCAACCTGCCGAACATCGGCAAGGCACTGGTCGTCGAGGGCACCGGCGCGATCGTCGGCGGCGGAGCCTCGGCGTCGTCGAACACGGTGTTCGCGGAGTCGGCCTCGGGTATCGCGGAGGGCGCGCGGACCGGTCTGGCGAATGTGGTCACCGGCCTGCTGTTCCTGGCCGCGATGTTCCTGACCCCGCTGTACGAGATGGTGCCGATCGAGGCGGCGGCGCCGGCCCTGGTCGTGGTCGGTGCGCTGATGATCGGTCAGGTCCGCGACATCGACTTCTCCCGGTTCGACGTGGCATTGCCTGCGTTCCTGACGATCGTCGTCATGCCGTTCACCTACTCGATCGCCAACGGCATCGGCGTCGGATTCATCACGTGGGTGGTGATTCACGCCGCCAGCGGCAAGTTCAAGCAGATTCATCCGCTGATGTGGGTTGTCGCCGCCCTGTTTGTCGCGTATTTTGCTGTCGGTCCTATAACTGACGCGATTACCTGAACCAGTTGTGTCCCAGTGCCGTATCCTCCGTGAGTGACCTTGGATACACGCTCACTAGCCAGTGATCTCTCCCTGGCCGTCGTGCGCCTGTCGCGGCACCTCCGCGGCCGTCGGGCAGATTCTCCGGTGTCGTTGACTCAGCTCTCCGCGCTCGCCAGCCTGGACGAGCACGGGCCGATGACCCCCGGGGGGCTGGCGGCGAAGGAACGGGTGCAGCCGCCGTCGATGACCCGGGTCATCGCCTCTCTCGCCGAGGCAGGCATGGTCGCTCGCACCCCGCATCCCACGGACGGGCGGCAGATCATCGTTTCCCTGACCGACACCGGTCACGCGCTGCTCGCCGACGAGACCAGCGCGCGAGAAAAGTGGATGACCGACCAGCTGGCGGGACTCGATGCGGAGCAACTGCAGGTCCTTCGTCAGTCGATCGACATCATCGGTGGGTTCGTCAACAACTCCGAGTAGGTGGGCACCGCTCGGGAGTGGGGGTTGAAACAGGGGGAGGTCGAGTGGGTCGGGGTGCCCCCTCGCGGTGCGGCAAGATGGTCGCGTGGCTGACGTTATCGACATCGACAATCCTGCGGACCCCAGGCTGGACGACTTCCGGGATCTGAACTCCTCGGACCGTCGACCCGACCTGCCCGACGGGAAGGGCCTCGTCATCGCCGAGGGCGTGCTCGTGGCGCAGCGCCTGTTGTCGTCACGGTTCCAGCCGATCAGCCTGCTCGGGGTCGATCGCCGACTCGACGAACTGTCAGCCGACCTCGACGGCGTCGAGGTGCCGTTCTACCGGACCTCGGCAGAGGTGATGGCGGAGGTTGTCGGGTTCCACCTCAACCGCGGCGTGCTCGCTGCCGCGCATCGTCCGCCCGCCCTCGATCTCGACGCCGTGCTCGAGGGTGCCCGCACCGTCGCGGTGCTCGAGGGAGTCAACGACCACGAGAACATCGGTTCGATGTTCCGAAATGCTGCCGGGCTCGGGGTGGACGCGGTGCTGTTCGGTGACCGCTGCGCAGATCCGCTGTACCGGCGCGCCGTGCGGGTGTCGATGGGACACGTGCTGCGGGTGCCGTTCGCCCGGGTTCCGGAGTGGCCGCACGGGCTTCAGCGGCTGCGGGACAAGGGTTTTCAACTCATCTCCCTGACACCGAACCCCTCGGCGACCACGCTGGCGGAGGCGATGACTGGGGAGAAGGTGGCGTTGCTGCTCGGCGCGGAGGGGCCCGGGCTGTCGGAGTACACGATGCGCAAGACCGATGTCCGGGCCCGGATCCCGATGGCCCCGGGCACCGATTCGCTCAACGTGGCGACGGCGGCGGCGATGGCGTTCTACGAGCGGGTCCGGCTCGGATGAGCGGTCCGGCGCTCGTTGTCGCCGGATTCTCGGCGGTGCTCGTCACCGTGGCGGTGATCGCCTGCGGCGCAGCGATGATCGCGGTTCACCCACTGCTCGCCCTCGTGGTGAACGTGGTGGTGGTCGCCGGGGTGGCCCCGACGGTCTGGCAGTGGCGCCAGGTGCCGGTGTGGCGCTGGGTGGTGTACGGCGCGGTCGCGGGTGTCGTGGCCGGTTGGCTCGCGCTGGTGTTCGGCGCCCGCTGAGCGCCGGTCAGCCGGCCAGTCGACGCCACCACTTGCGCAGTCCCCGGATCTCGGGTTCGTCCGGCGAGGTGAGCGGTTCCTCCCCGGACGCGTACAGGGTGAATCCGCACACGGCGAGGTCACCTGCCGAGAGTTCGGCGTCGGGCGTTGGCGGACAGTGGCTGAATCCGAGCCATTGTGCGTTCGCGGCGTCCGCGAACTCGCCGGGATCGAAGGGCAACGACTGGGGGTCGGGGAGCGTGGCGATCGGGTGGTGCGCCGGATGCTCACCCGCCCAGAACTCGCGCTCCCAGACCAGTGGCAGGCCGACGTTCTCGTGGATGAAGGACGAGGTCGCGCTGAACGAGCGACGAAGCGCGCCGCGTTCCCAGTACGCGAACGCACCCCACGGTGTCGCGGCGTCCGCACTGACCAGGTAGGTCCGTTCGGAAGCCAGTGGGCGCGTCCATGATTCGTCGAGCAGTGACGGCTTGTTCAGGGCCAGATTCGGTCCGCACACCACGGTCAGTCCCGGGTAGCTGCCGATGAAGATCTCGCGACCGGTGGGCGCGGCGGAGCCGGCAAGCGGAGCGGAATGTAGTGGCACGGCCACCGTTTCGGGATACATCCGTCCGGCGAGGGCGTGGGCGGCCTCGGCGTCGGGTTCGGGGAGTTCCCGGAGCACCGCGGCGGGGTCGGGGGCGTCGACGTACCAGATCGTTGATGCAGTCGGCCCCACCGCGTACCCCGCTTTCGTCACCTTCCTACGAGGGTACGACGCTCACGCCCGATTTCTCGTCGGCGCACCGTGCGTCCGCCGAGTCGCGGTCGGCGCCGGGGTGTGGGGCGGTGAGCGGATCCACGCCGGGACGGTGCGGCACCGTCCCGAGGAACTCGTCGAGGATCGTCCAGGTGGTGTCCCGTGCTCCGGGGCCGGCGACGAGGCCGAGGTGGCTGCCGGGCACCGCCTCGAACCGGACGTACGGCGACCCGGTCAGCAGGTCGGTGATCGGGGCGACCGCCGCGGCCGGCGCGATCACATCGGTGGTGCCGCCCACGCCCAGCACCGGCACGGTCACGTCGGACAGTGTCACCGTCCGGGACCCGAACCGGAATCGACCTTCCGCCAATGAGTTTCCGAGGATCAGCTGCGAGCACATCTGGTGGAAGACGCGGGCCGGGTAGCCGGGCATCTCGGCCATGAACCGGTCGATCGCCTCCATCCGTGCGAGGGATTCGGTGTTGCACAGGTTGCGGGCGACGAACCACGGCTTGAGCAGTTCCCGGTGCGGTGCGGTGGCCCGGTACGTGGCCTGGACGATCGGTGCGGGGAGGCCCCCGAGCATGCGGGTGACCGCCGTCAGCGGGCGTTCCGTCGTGATCCGGCCGATCATCCGCAGTGGACTGATCACGGGGATCCGGGTGTAGTCGACGGGGGTTCCGATCACGGTCACGGAGCGGATCGGAAGGTCGGCGTGGGCGGCGGCGGTGAGCAGTGAGATGGTCCCGCCGAGACTCCAGCCGACGAGATCGACCTCGGCGCCGGCGTGCCGGTCGCTGATGTGACGGAGTGCCTCCGGCACGATGTCGTCGGCCCACGCCTCGAAGCCGAGGTCGCGGTCGGCGGCGGTCATGGTGCCGTAGTCGAGGAGATACGGCGCGTGTCCCCCGTCGGCCAGGTGTGCGGCCAGGCTCTGTCCGGGGCGCAGGTCGTAGCAGGTTGCGGGTACCGCCAGCGGGGGAACGAGCAGGATCGGGCGCGTTCCCGGCGTGGGCTGGGGGCCGAACCGGTACAGGTCGCGGTGCGGGCCGGAGCGGAGCAGTTCGGACGATGTGTGGCGGATCGGGGCGACGCCATCGCCCAGCGTGAGCGCCCAGGCGTTGCGGGCGGCGACGGCGACGTCGTCGAGGGCCGGAAGTCCGGCCGTGAGTCGCGTCCAGTCGAGCGTGAGCAACGTTCGTCCCCCTCCGGTAAATGTGACCGAAGGTTACAATAAGTCGCCGGGGGAGCGATAGGCGTCCCGATCGACGGGGTCGCCGAGTCGAAGTCCGGGACAGGAAAACTTGCGGAAGCAGGTGTGGCCCGGCGGGCATCGGGCACACCAGAGCCATGACACCCATCGGAGGCGGAGCGCACCGGGGGGCCGACATCGGAGGCCGGTTGCTCACACACGCCGGCGACCGCGACACCGAAGCATTCCTCGACGAAGTTGCGTCACTGGTGATGCCCGACGGGGTCCATCACGGCCACTACGGGTGCGTGGTCGACTGGGTGGTGACCGCTCTTGCCCGAGTGGTCGTCGACAAAGTGGATCCACTGGTCGACGCCGGTGACCTGGTCATCGCCGTCGAGGTGCCGGACGGTCGGATGGTGCCGGTCGATCGGCTGCCCGCGCCGGCCTGCCACGTCTGGACCGGTGTCGTCGACGTGCTCACCGGACAGGGCGACAAGGTGTCGGCCGATCTCGCGCCGCTGGTGTACGCGACCGCGGAGTCGGGGCAGGCCCGCGCGCTGATCGATGCGGTCGCCTGGCTGGACCAACTCCTCGCCATGCCGTCACCCGAGCCGGATCCGGACGCGGCCGCCGGCTAGTCGAGAGTTGCCGGGAAGCGAGCTGATCGACGGGGTCGGCTAGCCGCGTCCGCTGCTCCGAACGCCGAGCAGCACGTCGTCCCAGGACGGCAGGTGCGGCTTGCCGCGCTTGTCCTTGCCGCCCTGGTGCTGCGGGGCCTGCCGGGGCTGCGGTGCCTCTTCGTCGCTGTCCCCGACGTCGCCGACCGCGTCGGCATCGAAATCGGCCTCGACCTCGGGTTCGGCAGGTCCCTCCGGCTCGTCGGCAGGGGCGGGGGACTCGATCGCGAGGGGCGCGAGACCGCGCAGCGGCCGGCCGAAGTCGGGATCGATCAGGTCGGTTGCCGCGGCGTCCAGCGCGGCGATGGTCCCGCCGTGCGTGTCCGGCTGGTACCGCCAGTGTGCGGCATTGCGGGTGCGGCCCGCCTGCCACTGCAACTGGGCCACCCAGTGGCCGTCCTCGTCGCGCCAGGCATCCCAGCTCGCGTCGTCGAGGTTGTGGCCGCGGGCGCGGAAGGCCATCGCCACGATCTCGGCCAGGGTCTGAACGGTCGGGCCGTTGTCCCGAACCGGATGACCGCCCTGCGCCAACTGCGCGGCACGGGCACGCTCGAGCAGGACCGGATGCGCGAACCCTTCGATGCGCTTGATCGAGACGCCCGCCTCGCCGGCGACCTGTTCGACGGTGGCACCGGCCCGGATGCGGGCCTGGATTTCGCGAGGGCGCATCTGGCTCTCGGACTCGATTTCGATCTGCCCGAAACGGGCTATGTCGCCGCGGGATGCGGCTCGCAGCTTGTCGTCGGCGGGGATCCGGAACCGTTCTCCGGTCTCGGGATCGGCGCACACCACGTGCGATCCGCCGGGCTCGAGTCCGATTACGGAGAGCTCTCGCACATTGACCTCCTCATCGCGTCGATTTCGCGACATTGCCCGCGCCGACTGTAATCCACCCGTGATGCCGAGGGGGTGGCGACACGCCACTCCCGGTGAGGTCGTTGCATACGTCGGGAGTTATAGTCTCTAGTTCTCCTTGAGGGTTGGGCGCTTTGCGGCGTGCCCGGCCGGCCGCGGCGTTACGATCGACACACCGATGTCGTCGACGCCAACGAAGGTCATCAGCGATGGTCGAGCGCAGTCCGCAGGTGTCCGGAACCGCCTCGCCCGCACGGCGTGCCTTCGACGCGTTCGCCTCGCTGCTCGACGGTCCATTGACCGGACTGACGCCGTGGATCGTGCTCGCGGTGTTCGAGGGGCCGGGTCGCCTGGAGGTGGCCGCCGGCGTCGCACTGGCCATATCGGTGCTCTTCCTCGTCGTGGATCGGCTGCGAGGGCGGTCCACGAAACTGCTCGCGGTCGTCGACGTCGTCTTCTTCGCGGGATTGGTCGCACTCCATTTCGCGCTGGACGAGGCCGGGCAGGACTGGATGGAGACGTGGATCGGTGAGATCGCCAACATCACGCTGTTCCTGATCGCCGTGGGCTCCATGCTCGCTCGGGTGCCGTTCACGGTGCAGTACGCCCGCGAGGAGGTCGACCGGGAGTTCTGGGCGACGCCCCTGTTCCTGCGGGTGAACTACGTGATCACCGGCGCGTGGGCTGTCGCGTTCCTGGTCGCGGCGATCGCCGGGTTCTACGGGGACGCGGTGCTTGGCGACAGCGACAACATCTGGACCGGCTGGGTGATCCAGACCGCCGCCATGCTCTGCGCGCTGCAGTTCAGCCAGTGGTACCCGGACGTCGCGACGGCCCGTGCCGCCGCGACGGCGGGCGAACCCGGCGAACCCGCGCCGGGGTGGGCCGAGTTCGTCGGCCCGCTGACCACCTGGCTGATCCCGATCGGCATCATCACTCTCGCGATGGACGGTGGTCCGACCTGGCTCGGCGTGGCGTTCATTGTGGCAGGGATCGGAGCAAATGCGTTGCTGCGCAACGTCGGTACGAAAGAGAAGGTGGTGTCGTGACCGAGTTGACCTCGGACGACCTGGCATACCTGCACAGGGCACTCGCATTGGCCGTCGAGACCGGCGACGCCGGCAACCGGCCGTTCGGTGCCGTCGTCGTGGACGCCGCCGGCGTGGTCGTCAGTGAGGGTGCGAACTCGGTGGCCACCTCGGGGGACGTGACCGAACACGCCGAACTCGACGCGATCACCACCGCGTGCGCGGAGGGCAACGCCGACCGGCTGGAGGGCGCAGTCGTCTACGCGTCCGGGGAACCGTGCCCGATGTGCGCCGCGGCGATGGTGTGGGCCGGGGTGCGCCGGGTGGTGTACGCGGCCTCGGCCGCCGCGTTCGGTGAAATCCTCACCGGTGGGCCGCGATTCGACCTCGGTTGCGCGGACGTCATTCGGTCCGCTCGCGCCGGCGTGGAGGTGAGTGGGCCCCATCTCGGGGACGATGCCCTCGAACCGTTCCACCGCTTCGTCGCCGAACAGCACACCCGGCCCTGACGGCGTGCAGTCGTCCTCGCGCCGCCCGACCCGCGGTCCTGCCAGGATCTGCGGTCCTGACAGAATCTGGGGAATGTCGAATCGAAACAACATCTCCTCCGGCTCCGACTGGGAGGCGAAGATCGGGTACTCGCGTGCCGTCCGCATCGGGCAGCAGGTGTCGGTGTCCGGCACCACCGCCTCGGGCCCGGACGGACCGGTCGGCGGCGACAGCCTGGCCGAGCAGACCCGCGAGGCCCTGCGCCGCATCGTCGGCGCGCTCGCCGAGGCCGGTGCCAAGCCCGAGGACGTCATCCGTACCCGCATGTTCCTCACGGACATGAGCCGTTGGGAGGAGGCCGGCCTCGCGCACGGCGAGGTGTTCGGCGAGATCCGCCCCGCCACCACCATCCTCGAGGTCAGCAAGCTCATCGACGCGGACCTGCTCATCGAGATCGAGGCCGACGCGATCGTCTCGGAGTAATCCCCACCGCGTAATCCCCACCGCGCGGGTCAACCACCCCCCTTGTTGACCGAATGTGGGATTCGATCAGTCCAACTGACCGAATCCCACATTCGGTAGGTGGGGTGGGGTGGGGCGGGACGGGTGAGGGTGCGCTCGTGGTCGCGGGGTGTGAAGTGATGTTTGAGCGAGTCGATTTCCCAGGCCATCGCCACGTCGTCGATCCATCCGTCGGGGGTGGCGATGAATTCTGAGGTTGCGGTTTCTACCGGGCGATTGTGAACCATCGGCGGGAGTCCGCTGCGGGCGTAGAGTTTCTGCGCCTCGATCTCGGCGACGGAATGTGCGCCTGCTCCCAGCTCTCGCAGCACCGATCGCGGCAGCGCGGTACCACGGCAGGAACCTTCGGAGAGTTCGATTGCCAATTCGTCCACCGTCGTTCCACCGCGCTGGACGACCTCCGACAGCAGTGCCCGGCAGTCGTTCGTGACCCGCGAACGGCGGGCGGCGTCGAGCGCTGCTCGGGTGATCGGGGCGCACCGGAGGGTTCCCTTGGTTACGGGTTCAGGCAGGCGCCACGTGCGTTCGATTCTGACGAATGCGTTCGACAGCCTGTATCGCTCCGCGGGTATCAGCAGCAGGATGTCGCTCATCGACGCCGACCCCCGGTAGCCGTGGGCGGTGAGAGCGGCATGCCCCGTCAGCACACTGTCGTCGCCGCCGTACATGAGCGCTGCCGTATTGCGTTGGAGTGTCGTCGGAAATCCGTTGTGCAGGAGAATTATTCCGGGGAGGAGGCGCTGCCAGAGGCCGCCCGGCCGGCATCGCCCGGTGATGGTTCCAGGAGCCACCCCGAGGGCGAGCAAGCGTGCGGTGCGGATGACACCGTTGCGGCTGTGCGCCGACAGGTACTCGACGTCCGAGGCCCACGTTCCTCGTTTCATCCGGCCATGGTGCATGCAGCTCCTGTCGGAGGATCCGTCCTGACCAGGGGGTTCGGCGGACCTGTGGATGCGCGTCCGGCCCTGTGGACAACAGGAGGCTCGCGGCCGGTGATCTGACCGAATGTGGGATTCGATCAGTCCAACTGACCGAATCCCACATTCGGTGGGGCCTGGGGGAGGTGGGTGGCGACGGTGCGGTGGGGTCCCGGCCGGAATCCCGCACTGTCAACTGAACTGCATCACGCCGTCGTCGAGGGTGCGGTGGCGCAGGGTGACCAGGTCGTGGACGTAGCTCATCCCGAGCTGCCACGGCGGGCGGGACCCGGACCGCGGGAACTGGTCGACCGAGCGCTGCACGTACCCGGCCTCGAAGTCGAGCAGCGGGCGGGTGGTCAGCGTCGGATCGTTGTTGACGGGCACGCATACCGTCTCGCCGCGCTCGTCCATCCGCGTGAGCAGCCGGCAGAAGTACTCGGCGACGAGGTCGGCCTTGAGCGTCCACGAGGCGTTGGTGTAGCCGATCGTGAACACGAAGTTAGGGACACCGCTGAGCATCATGCCCTTGTAGGCCAGTGTGTCCGGCAGCGACACCGGCTCACCGTCGACCGACAGCTCCGCGCCGCCGAAGATGAGCAGGTTCAGCCCGGTCGCGGTGACGATCACGTCGGCGTCGAGTTCGGTGCCGGACTCGAGCGCGAGGCCACGTTCGGTGAACGACGCGATGCGGTCGGTGACGATGGACGCCCTGCCGTGACGGATGGCGCGGAACAGGTCGCCGTCGGGCACCAGGCACATCCGCTGGTCCCACGGGTTGTAGCGCGGGGTGAAGTGGGTGTCGATGTCGTAGCCGGCGGGCAGCTGCCGCTCCTGCGCCCTGCGCAGCACCTTCTTGACCACCCCGGGCAGGCGTTGGCTGAGCTGGTAGGTGACGGTCGAGAACCCGATGTTCTTCCAGCGGGCTATCGGGTACGCGAGCCGGTTGCCCAGCACCCGTCGCAGCGCGTTGGCGATCGGGTCCCGCGCAGGCAGTGACGCGATGTAGGTGGGGGAGCGCTGCAGCATGGTGACGTGCTCGGCGTCGGTGGCCATCGACGGAACGAGGGTGACGGCGGTGGCGCCGCTGCCGATCACCACCACCTTCTTGCCGGTGTGGTCGAGATCGGCGGGCCAGTGCTGCGGGTGGACGATCTCGCCGCGGAAGCGCTCGGTGCCCTCGAACTTCGGGGTGAATCCCTCGTCGTAGCGGTAGTACCCGGTGCAGGCGTACAGGAAGCGGGCGGTCAGCGTCACCGTCTCGGCGCCGTGCTCGGCCGTCACCGTCCACAGTCCGTCGTCCGACGACCAGTCGGCGCGAACCATGCGGTGCCCGAACCGGATTCGCTTGTCGATCCCGGCCTCTGCCGCGGTCGCGCGGACGTACTCGAGGATCGCGGGGCCGTCCGCGATGGACTTCTCGTCGGTCCACGGCCGAAACCGGTAGCCGAGGGTCTGCATGTCGGAGTCGGAGCGGATGCCGGGGTAGCGGAACAGGTCCCAGGTGCCGCCGATCGCGTCGCGGGCCTCGAGGATCGTGTACGACCGGCCGGGGAACGCGTCCTGGAGGTGGTGGGCGGCGCCGATGCCGGACAGTCCCGCTCCGATGATCAGGACGTCGACGGACTCTTCGGGCGAAGTCTCGGGCAAGGATTCCGGGGTTCTGGCGCTCACGGCGTTCTCCGATTCTCTGCCAACTTGTGTGTGAATCACGGTATCACTCACATCTGCGGGTGGAGACGAAAACAGCCCCCGGCGTGTGAACTGCTCCCCGGAAGTTGGACTGAGAAATTCAGTTCCGACTTACGGGGAGCAGTTCTATGCATGTGCGAAGTTCGCTTTCTGAGGATCAGCGGGCCGAGGCGGTAGCGTTGTTCGAGGCCGGTTGGGGCTATCGCGCGGTCACGACTCAGTTGGGTGTCAGCGGTTCGGCCATCGAAGGTCTCTATGACCGGTGGCGGGTTCGAGGCATGGGAGCGTTGGTGGCCAAACCGGACAAGCGGTCGTTCTCGTTCGAGTTCAAACTCGTTGTGGTGCAGCGTTTCCTTGCCGGCGAGACGAAAGTCGAGCTTGCCCGCGAGTTCGACCTGTCGACACCGAAGCTGATCGAATCGTGGGCGCGGAAGTATCGCAACGAGGGCGAGGACGGGTTACGCCCGAAGCGGTCGGGACGTCCACCGAAGTCCATCGACTCCGAGCCGACCGAGCGCAGTGAGCTGGAGCGGCTGCGGGCGGAGAACGAACGGTTGCGGGCCCAGGTTGCGTACCTGGGAAAATTGCGTGCCTTGAGGGTGCAGGAACGACGGTGAGGGTCCGCGCTGTCATCTCCCTCAAGGCACAGTACCGCCTGGACGTGTTGCTCGACGTTGCCGGGCTTGCACGGTCGACGTTCTTCTATCACCAGGCCCGGCTGCGGGAACCGGATCCGGACGCGGAACTGAAGACCGCGATCACCGAGGTGTTCGAAGACAACCACCGACGTTACGGGCATCGCCGTGTCCACCGTGTGTTGGTCAACGCCGGGTGGAAGGTGGCGAAGAAGACCGTGCTGAAGCTGATGCGTGCGCTCGGATTGCTCTGCCGGGTGCGCCGGAGGCGAAGATACAACTCGTATCAGGGGGAAGTCGGGATGATCGCTCCGAACCTCTTGGAGCGCGACTTCGAAGCCGACGCACCGAATCAGAAGTGGGTCACCGACGTGAGCGAGTTCCGTATCGGTGACAAGAAGCTGTACTTGTCGCCGGTGATGGACTTGTTCGATCGACAGATCATCGCCTACTCGGTCGGCACGTCGCCGAACCTGCAGCTGACCAACAGTTCCCTGCGTGATGCGATTGCCACCCTCAGCGAGGGAAGGACACCCACGGTGCACTCGGACCAGGGATTCCAGTACCAGCACCTGTCCTGGAGGAGCCTGCTCGCCGACGCCGGTGCGACCCAGTCGATGTCCCGCAAGGGAAACTGCTACGACAACGCCGTGATCGAGAACTTCTTCGGCCATCTCAAAGAGGAACTGTTCCACCACGTCCGGTACCTGACCGTCGATGCACTCACGGCCGCGTTGCACGAGTACATCCACTGGTACAACACCGACCGTATCTCGACAAAGCTCGAGGGCCTGAGCCCGGTTCAATACCGGGCTCAGGCCCTCACCGCCTAGGCTTCCGATTAGCCAGTCCAACAATCGGGGACCAGTTCAGTGCGGCCGGGGGCTGTTCACAGGGCGATCGGGGCTCAGAGCTGGCCGACAACCCAGTCGATGCTCTTGGTCAGCTGGCTGATGTCCTCGGGGTCGATCGCCGGGAACATGCCGATGCGCAGCTGGTTGCGGCCCAGCTTGCGGTACGGCTCGGTGTCGACGATGCCGTTGGCGCGCAGGATCTTCGCGACTGCGGCGGCGTCGACCTCGTCCTTGAAGTCGATGGTGCCGACGACCTGCGAGCGCAGCGCCGGATCCGCCACGAACGGGGTGGCGAACTCGGACGCCTCGGCCCACTCGTACAGCCGCGACGACGAGTCCTTGGTGCGCGCGGTGGTCCAGTCCAGGCCGCCGTTGGAGTTCATCCACGCGATCTGGTTCTCGAACATGAGCAGCGTCGCCAGGGCCGGGGTGTTGTACGTCTGGTCCTTGGTGGAGTTGTCGACCGCGATCGGCAGCGACAGGAAGTCCGGGGTCCAGCGGCCCGAGTCCTTGATCTCGGCGACGCGCTCGAGCGCGGCCGGGCTCATCAGCGCGATCCACAGGCCGCCGTCGGCGGCGAAGCACTTCTGCGGTGCGAAGTAGTAGACGTCGGCGTCGGCGGCGTTGACCGGCAGGCCGCCGGCACCCGAGGTGGCGTCGATCGCGATGAGCGCGTTCTCCGAACCGGCCGGACGGCTCACGGGGACCGCGACACCCGTCGAGGTCTCGTTGTGCGCCCAGCCGATGAGGTCGACGGAGCCGTCGGCGACGATCTCCGGCGCGGTGCCCGGGTCGCTCGAGACGACGATCGGGTCGCCGATGAACGGGTTGCCCTTGGCGACGGAGGCGAACTTCGAGGAGAACTCGCCGTACGTGAAGTGCTGCGACCGCTCACGGATCAGGCCGAACGCCGCGGCGTCCCAGAATGCGGTGGAGCCGCCGTTGCCGAGCACGACCTCGTAGCCCTCGGGCAGCGAGAACAGATCGCGCAGGCCGGAACGCACACGCGCCACGACGTCCTTGACCGGCTTCTGGCGGTGGCTGGTGCCGAAAACGGAGGCGCCCACCTCCACCAGCGACTGCAACTGCTCGGGACGGACCTTGGAGGGTCCGCAACCGAAACGGCCGTCGACGGGCTTGAGGTCGGCGGGGATGATCGGGGTGCTCATCAGCGATGTGTCCTTACTGCGTTGGAGTGACGAGACGTGCGAGGTGGGCGGGGACGGCGGGGCCTGCGGCTCAGCGGGCGATCTTGTCCCAGCCGGCGACGGACTCGGGGGAGCGCGGCGCGGGGCCGGTGTAGATGGCGGCCGGGCGGACCAGCTTGCCGAGACGCTTCTGCTCGAGGATGTGCGCGCACCAGCCGGCGGTGCGGCCACAGGTGAACATCGCGGGCATCATCGCGGCCGGGACCTCGGCGAAGTCGAGGATGACCGCGGCCCAGAACTCGACGTTGGTCTCGATGGCGCGGTCCGGGCGCCGCTCGCGCAGCTCGGCGAGGGCGGCCTGCTCGAGCGCGGCCGCGACCTCGTAGCGCGGCGCGTTCAGGCGCTTGGCGGTGTTGCGCAGCACCCGGGCCCGGGGATCCTCCGCGCGGTACACGCGGTGCCCGAAGCCCATCAGCTTCTCCTTGCGGTCGAGAATGCCCTTGACCAGCGCGCGGGCGTCGCCGCTGCGCTCGGTCTCCTCGATCATCGGCAGCACGCGCGCCGGGGCGCCGCCGTGCAGCGGGCCGGACATCGCGCCGACCGCGCCGGACAGCGAGGCCGCCACGTCGGCGCCGGTGGACGCGATGACGCGGGCGGTGAAGGTGGAGGCGTTCATGCCGTGCTCGGCGGCCGAGACCCAGTAGGCGTCGATCGCGGCGACGTGCGCCGGATCCGGGTCGCCCTTCCAGCGGACCATGAACCGCTCGGTGACGGTCTTGGCCTCGTCGATGCGCTGCTGCGGCACCGCGGGCTGGTAGATGCCGCGCGCGGACTGCGCGACGTAGGACAGTGCCATGACGGCGGCGCGGGCCAGGTTCTCCCGGGCGGTCTCGTCGTCGATGTCGAGGAGCGGCTGGAAGCCCCAGATCGGCGCGAGCATCGCCAGGCCGGCTTGCACGTCGACGCGGACGTCGCCGGTGTGGATGGGCAGCGGGAACGGCTCGGCGGGCGGCAGGCCCTGGCCGAACTCGCCGTCGACGAGCAGTGCCCACACGTCGCCGAAGGTCACGCCCTGGCCGACGAGGTCCTCGATGTCGACGCCGCGGTAGCGCAGCGCGCCACCGTCCTTGTCGGGTTCGGCGATGTCACTGGTGAAGGCGACGACGCCCTCGAGTCCTGCGACGAAATCCTCGGGTACTGCCGCGCTGGATGCCATTTCTCGTGGATTCTCCTCGTCCGAGTGCCGCCGGTCCGGGCCGCACTGAGCCATCACCGTCCTGCGGGTGTGCATGCATGGTGTGCAGCACGTGTCGCCGCGGTCACCGAAGAACTCTATCCCGTTCGGCGTCGCCGATGAGCAGGGCATACCCGGGAGTAACGTGTTCGGCTGTGTCGTCCGATGCCGAACCTCCCGCCGCGGAACCCGTCGATCTCGCCGCGATGCGGGTCGCGTACCAGGCGCAGGAAGTGAATTCGCCTGCCCACGAATTGAACCTGGATGTCGTGACGGTCGCCGACGGCTGGCTGCCGCTGCTGCAACGGTGGATCGACCAGGCGACGGCTGCGGGCATCGCCGAGCCGAACGCGATGGTGCTGGCGACCGTCGACGCCGACGGCAGGCCCGCGTCGCGCACGGTGCTCTGCAAGGGCCTGTCCGAGGACGGGCTGGTCTTCTACACCAACTACGGCTCGAACAAGGCTCGGCAGCTGGACCGGTTCCCGTACGCGTCGGCGACGTTCGCCTGGACCGCATTCGCGCATCAGGTCACGGTGCGCGGCGAGGTGGGCCGGGTACCGGACGAGGTCACCGCGGAGTACTGGCGGACCCGCCCGCGCGGCTCCCAGCTCGGGGCGTGGGCGTCGGAACAGTCCACCCCCATCGACTCGCGCGCCGCGCTCGACGCCCGCCTGGTCGAGGTCACCGAACGTTTCGCCGACCTGGACGAGGTACCACGACTGCCGGACTGGGGCGGTTTCCTGCTCCGGCCGCGGACGGTCGAGTTCTGGCAGGGCCGCGCCAACCGCATGCACAACCGGGTGCTCGTCACCCGTACCGGCTCTGGCTGGACCGCGGAGCGCCTGCAACCGTGACCGGGGGACCCCGGCGTCGGCTGCTCGCCGACGTCACACCGCTGCGCGAACCGCACTACCGGCGCCTGTGGGTGTCCGGCATCGTCACGGTGATCGGCGCCCAGCTCAGCGTCGTCGCGGTGCCGCAGCAGGTGTACGAGATCACTCGCAGCTCCGCGTACGTGGGGCTGACCGGGGTGTTCGGCCTGGTCCCGCTCGTCGTGTTCGGGTTGTGGGGCGGCGCGCTGGCCGACGTGATGGACCGGCGCCGGCTGATCACGATCACCACGATCGGGCTGATCGCGACGTCGGTGCTGTTCTGGCTCCAGGCCGCGGCGGGCATGAACAACGTGTGGCTGGTGCTCGGGCTGTTCTCGCTGCAGCAGGCGTTCTTCGCGGTGAATCAGCCGACCCGGGCGGCGATCATTCCGCGGCTGCTACCGGGGGAGCAGCTGCCTGCGGCGAACTCGCTGAACATGACGGTCGTGCAGTTCGGGGCGATCGCAGGCCCGCTGCTCGCGGGGGTGCTGATCCCGACCGTCGGCCTGCCGAGCCTGTACCTGATCGATTCGATCGCCCTGCTGGCGACGCTGTGGGCGGTGTCGCGGCTGCCCGCGCTGCGACCGACCGGTCCCACCACCCGGGCGGGCCTGCGGTCGGTCCTCGACGGGTTCTCCTACCTGTCCACCCAGAAGGTGCTGCTCGCGTCGTTCGTCGTCGACATCATCGCGATGGTGTTCGGGATGCCGCGGGCCCTGTTCCCGCAGATCGCGCACGAGACGTTCGGCGACCCGGCGTCCGGGGGTGTGGCGCTCGGCCTGCTGTTCGCGGCGATGTCTGCGGGTGCGGTGGTCGGCGGCGTGTTCTCCGGCTGGCTGCCCCGCGTCCGGTACCAGGGCCGCGCGGTCGTCGCCTGCATCGTGGCGTGGGGCCTGGCGATGGTCGGTTTCGGTGTGGCGGTCGGTCTCGCGGACCCGGAGAGCGGTCCGCTGCTGCTGTGGATCGCGCTGGCGTTCCTCGCGTTCGGCGGCGCCGTCGACATGATCTCGGCGGCGTTCCGCTCGACGATGCTCCAGCAGGTCGCCCCCGACGACATGCGCGGCCGGCTGCAAGGCGTGTTCATCGTCGTCGTCGCGGGCGGTCCGCGGATCGGCGACGTGCTGCACGGCGCGGCGGCGTACGCGTTCGGGACCGCGGTCGCCGCCGCGGGCGGTGGAGTCCTGGTCGTGATCGGGGTGGTCGTCGCCTGCCTGCTGTTGCCGGCCTTCCTGCGGTACCGGGTCGAGCGCGCCCAGCTCGTGTGAAACACCCGGCCGCCCGAAAGTTGTCGCGATGTCGTGCGATTCGTGGACACTGGCCTCATGCGTGTGCCCGTGTACGAGATCCGATTCGGCGACTACCAGGCGGAGGTGGTGGCCCGCGGTGCGGGCCTGCGGCTGCTCACCCACGCGGGACGGGCACTGACCGAGACCTGGCCCGCGCAGGAACGGCCACCGCTGTCCGCGGGGCTGGTCCTCGCGCCGTGGCCGAACCGGATCCGCGACGGCAAGTTCTGGTTCGACGGCGTCGACCACCAGTTGGCGCTGACCGAGCCGTCCCGCGGCAACGCGATCCACGGCCTGGTCCGCCGCGACGACTGGGAACTCGTCGAGCACTCCGAGCACCGGGTCGAACAGCGCATCCGGATCGGGCTGCACAAGGGTTGGCCGTACCCGTTGCAGCTGACCGTCGTACACGAACTCGGCGCGGACGGGCTCACCGTCTCGCACACCGCGACCAACGTCGGCGCCACCCCCGCACCGTTCGGCCTCGGGGTGCACGCGTACCTGCGGGCCGGTGACGTCCCTCTCGACGAGTGCACCCTGCGGCTGACGGCGGGCACCAGGCTTCCGCTCGACCCCGACCGGATGCTGCCGAGCGGACCGTCGCAGTCGGTGTACGACACCGAGTACGACTTCACCGTGCCGCGCCCGCTCGTGGGGGTCTCGCTGGACACCCCCTTCAGCTCGATCGTCCCCGACCCCGACGGCCGGGCCAGGCACGAGCTGCGGGCCCCGGACGGGTCCGGAGCGATGCTGTGGACGGACCGGGCATTCGGTTGGGTGCAGGTGTTCATCGCCGACCCCGCGAACGGTCAGGGCTACCCGGACCGCGGCCGGGCGTTGGCCGTCGAACCGATGACGTGCCCGCCGGACGCGTTCAACACCGGGATCGACCAGGTTGTGCTCGCGCCGGGCGAACGCTGGTCGGGCAGCTGGGGCATCGCCGCGGCGTGACCCAATCGCCAGGTCAGGGCATTTCGTTACGTCCTGACCCGGGCGAAACGGTGACCCACCCTGGGCGGGCACGGGTAACTGCGACTAGGTTCTCTAAGCGACTGACTATTGCAACTCGCAAAGCCTCGAGTTTGAGAGGGATCCTCCGTGCCCGCTGTCGATGACACCACGCCCACGCTCAGCTACCCGGGTGGCGCACACTCGATGTCCATTGCCAAGGCAACCGAAGGCAATGACGGCATCGAGCTGGGCAAGCTCCTTTCCGCGACGGGGTACACCACCCTCGATCCCGGATTCGTCAACACCGCCTCCACCAAGTCGGCGATCACCTACATCGACGGGGACCAGGGCATCCTGCGTTACCGCGGGTACCCGATCGAGCAGCTGGCGGAGAGCTCGACCTTCATCGAGGTCAGCTACCTGCTCATCTACGGCGAGCTGCCGACCACCGACGAGCTGGCGGCGTTCACCACCCGTATCCAGCGGCACACCCTGCTGCACGAGGACCTCAAGCGGTTCTTCGACGGCTTCCCGCGCAACGCGCACCCGATGCCGGTGCTCTCGTCCGCGGTGAACGCGCTGTCGGCGTACTACCAGGACTCTCTGGACCCCGACGATCCGGAGCAGGTGGAGCTGTCCACCACGCGCCTGCTGGCGAAGCTCCCGACGATCGCGGCGTACGCGTACAAGAAGTCCGTGGGCCAGCCGTTCCTGTACCCGGACAACTCGCTGTCGCTGGTGGAGAACTTCCTGCGGATGACCTTCGGGTTCCCCGCCGAGCCGTACGCGGTGGACCCGGAGATCGCCAAGGCCCTCGACATGCTGCTGATCCTGCACGCCGACCACGAGCAGAACTGCTCGACGTCGACGGTGCGCATGGTCGGCTCGTCGGACGCGAACCTGTTCACCTCGGTGTCCGCGGGCATCAACGCGCTGTGGGGCCCGCTGCACGGTGGTGCCAACCAGGCCGTGCTCGAGATGCTCGACGAGATCAAGGCCAGCGGCGGCGACACCAAGGAGTTCGTCCGCAAGGTCAAGAACAAGGAAGACGGCGTGAAGCTCATGGGCTTCGGGCACCGCGTCTACCGCAACTACGACCCGCGTGCCGCGCTGGTCAAGAAGGCCGCGGACACCATCCTGTCCAAGCTCGGCGGCGACGACGAACTCCTCGACATCGCGAAGGCCCTCGAGGAGACCGCGCTCACCGACGAGTACTTCATCGAGCGCAAGCTGTACCCGAACGTGGACTTCTACACGGGTCTGATCTACCGCGCGATGGGCTTCCCGACGCGCATGTTCACCGTCCTGTTCGCAATGGGCCGGCTGCCCGGCTGGATCGCGCACTGGCGCGAGATGCACGAGGATCCGGCCACCAAGATCGGCCGCCCGCGGCAGATCTACACCGGCTACACCGAGCGCAACTACGTCGATCTGGGGAACCGCTGATGAGCAACGCACCCGAAATCGAGCCCTGGGAGGGCCCCGCGCCCACCGAGCTGGTCATCGAGGACATCACCGTCGGTGACGGCGCCGAGGCCACGCCCGGCGCCAAGGTCGAGGTCGACTACCACGGTGTCGAGCTCGACAGTGGCGAGGTGTTCGACTCCTCGTTCCTGCGCGGCGAGTCCATCACCTTCCCGCTCGCCGGCCTGATCGCCGGTTGGCAGGAGGGCATCCCCGGCATGAAGGTCGGCGGTCGCCGCAAGCTGGTCATCCCGCCGGAGCTCGCCTACGGCCCGGCCGGCTCCGGCCACCAGCTGTCCGGCAAGACGCTGATCTTCGTCATCGACCTGCACGACGTCGTGGTGCCGCCGCCGGTGCCCGAGGTGGCTCCGGCCACCGGCCCGGCGCCGACCGAGCTGGTCATCGAGGACATCACCGTCGGTGACGGCGCCGAGGCGCAGCGCGGCGGGGTCGTGGACGTGCACTACCACGGTGTCGAGTACGACACGAACGCCGTGTTCGACTCCTCGTTCCAGCGGGGCGACTCGGTGAAGTTCCCGCTCGGCCGGCTGATCCCGGGCTGGCAGGAAGGCATCCCCGGCATGAAGGTCGGCGGTCGCCGCAAGCTGACCGTCCCGCCGGAGCTCGCCTACGGCGCCGCCGGCTCCGGGCACCCGCTCGGTGGCAAGACGCTGGTCTTCATCATCGACCTGCTCGGCACCAACTAGGTCACTCGCTCGAAAGGCCCCGTACCGCAAGCGGTACGGGGCCTTTCGCGTCCTGTGCCCTGCCACGCGCGGCTCGACAGGAGAAGCACGCAGCCTGCTCAGGGGCGATTGGGGAACTCGAACACCAGCCGCACTCCGCCGAGTTTGCTGTCCTCGAACCATGCTCGGCCGCCGTGCAATTGGGCCTGCTGGGCGACCAGGGCCAGGCCCAGCCCCGAGCCGCCCGTCGCGGCGCCGGAGCCGCGGCGGAACCGTTCGAAGACGATCTCGCGCTCGGTCGCCGGGATGCCGCGGCCGTTGTCGTCGACGGTGAGCCGGACCGTGCCGTCCCACCGCCGGTGCACCGCAAGCACCACCTCGGTGGCGCCGCCGTGCCGGACCGCGTTCGCGGTCGCGTTGTCCACCGCCAGGCGCATCCCGGCGGGCAGGCCGCGGATCACCAGTGACGGGTCGGCTTCGACGCGGACCGTCAGGTCCGGGTGCAGACGCTCCGCGTCGTGCGCGGCGGCATCGCACAGTTCGGCGAGGTCGGTGGGCACGTGGTCCCGGTCGCTGGACAGTTCGCCGGACGCGAGGCGTTCGAGCGCGGACAGCGTGGACTCCACCCGGCCCTGGGTGCGCGCGAGGTCGGCGAGGATCTCGCGGCGCTGCGTCTCGTCGAGTTCGAGGGTGGACAGCACCTCGATGTCGGTGCGCATCGCGGTCAGCGGGGTGCGCAGCTCGTGCGCGGACGCGGCCGCGAAGTCTCGGGCGGTCTCGAGGGCGGCCTCCGTCTGGCCCTGCGCCTCGGCGATCCGGGTGAGCATCTTCTCGATCGCGAGGGCCAGTTCCTCGGCCTCGCGGACGCCGGAGACCTTCGTGGGTTGCGGTGCGTCACTGCCGATCTGCTGGGTCAGCTTCACGATCGGGCGCACCGCACGACCACCGAACACCCAGCCGAGCCCGAGGGCCGCGGCGATCGCGAACACCCCGGCGATCAGGACCCACTTCCGCTGATCGGTGGTCACGTCCTGGGCCTCCGAGGCGGGCACCGCGAGCGACATCAGCATCGGTGTGTCGGGAATCTCGTTGGTTGACACGCGATAGTCCGTGCCGTCGACCCGCACGGTCTCGGCGCCGACGTCGACGGCGGGCAGCCGGGTGGGGGTACTGGCGATGACATCGCCGGTGCCGGTGGAGCGGATGGTGATCGCGAACGCGCCGCCGTCGCCGAAGGACGGCAGGAACGACGCGGCCGTCGCGATGTTGCCGATCAGCACGCTGGACGCGGTGTCGAGTCGACGGTCCAGTTGGGCGATGTTGTTCCGCGAGATCGCGATCGAGACGAAGATGCCGAGCAGCGCGACGATGACGGTGGCGCCGAGCGCGGCCGCGGCGGCGACGCGGGCCCGCAGTGAGTAGGACCGCCGCCGGCTCACCGCGGCGCCCTCACGGCCGTCGTCCTCACGCGGGGTCCCGGAGCACGAAGCCGACTCCGCGGACGGTCTGCAGGATGCGGGGGTGCCCGTGTGCCTCCAGCTTGCGGCGCAGGTATCCGACGAACACGTCGACGACGTTGGTGTCGGCGACGAAGTCGTACCCCCAGACCAGCTCCAGCAGTCGTTCGCGGGTGAGGACGACGCCGTGGTTGCGGACCAGGACCGCCAGGAGCTCGAATTCCCTTTTGGTGAGATCGATTTCGTGGCCGTCCAGGACGGCGCGCCGCCCCGGCATGTCCATGACGAGCGACCCGACGGTGAGGCTGCCCTGGGCCGTCCCGGTCGGTCCGGCGGGCTGAACCGGTGCTGCGCGCCGGCGCAGCATCGCGTTGATCCGGGCGACGAGTTCGGCGAGCACGAACGGTTTGACGAGGTAGTCGTCCGCGCCCGCTTCGAGTCCGGCCACCCGGTCGCCCACCGAGGAGCGGGCACTGAGCACGCAGATGGGGATGTCGTTGCCCATCGCCCGCAGCGCCGTGACGACGCTGGCCCCGTCGAGGACGGGCATGTTCATGTCCAGCACCACGGCGTCGGGCGCGCGGTCCGCGACCACGGACAGCGCCTCCGCCCCGTCGCCGGCCGTCAGGATCGTGAACCCGGACAGGCGCAGGCCACGGCGAAGGGAGGAGAGCACGTCCTCGTCGTCGTCGACTACCAGGACGGTGGCGGATGCGGTCTCGGTCACCCCGCCATTGTGCATGTTGCGGGGGTCCGCGCGGTCCGCGTGACCCCGGCGGTGGCGTACGGGCCGAGCGGCACGGCCACCGCCCCGGTCCCGGTCGCCGGGTGCGGGTCGGTGGCCGTGCCCGGCGACCTACGAGGTCGGGCCGAGGAGCCGCGCGAGCGCGTCGAGGACGGCGGGGTCCTCGATGGTCGACGGGACCGCGTAGTCCTCGTGGTCGGCGATCTGCCGCATCGTCTTGCGCAGGATCTTGCCGGAGCGGGTCTTCGGCAGCGCCTGCACAACCGTCACGTCGCGGAACGTGGCGACCGCGCCGATCTGGTCGCGGACCATCGCCACCAGTTCGGTGCGCAGCACCTCGTGGTCGATGTCGGCGCCTGCCTTGAGCACCACGTAGCCGCTGGGCCGCTGACCCTTGAGGTCGTCCTTGATGCCGACCACTGCGCACTCGGCGACCGCCACGTGCTGCGCGACGACCGCTTCCATCGCGCCGGTGGAGAGCCGGTGTCCGGCGACGTTGATCACGTCGTCGCTGCGGCCGAGGACGAAGACGTAGCCGTCGGCGTCGATGTAGCCGGAGTCGCCGGTCAGGTAGTAGCCCTGGAACGTCGACAGGTACGACTTGACGTAGCGCTCCTCGTCGCGCCACAACCCGGCCAGCGTGCCCGGCGGCAACGGCAGCTTGATCACGATGTTGCCCTCGGTGCCCGGCGCGACCTCGGTGCCCTCACCGTCGACGATCTGCACCCGGTAGCCGGGCACCGACACCGTCGGCGAGCCCGCCTTGATCGGCATCGGCTCGAGCCCTCGCAGGTTCGCGCAGATCGCCCAGCCGGTCTCGGTCTGCCACCAGTGGTCGATCACCGGGACACCAAGCTTGGCGCCGGCCCACTCGTAGGTGTCGGGGTCGAGCCGCTCGCCTGCCGCGAACAGTGTGGTCAGCGAGGAGATGTCGTACTTGGCGAGCTCGGCGGCCTCCGGGTCCTCCTTGCGGATGGCGCGGATCGCGGTCGGCGCGGTGAACAGCGCACGGACCCGGTGCTGCTCGATGACGCGCCAGAACGCGCCCGCGTCGGGGGTGCCGACCGGCTTGCCCTCGTAGACGATCGTGGTCGCGCCGACCAGCAGCGGTGCGTACACGATGTAGGAGTGCCCGACGACCCAGCCGACGTCGGAGGCCGTCCACATCACCTGACCGGCGCCGATGTCGTAGATGTTGCGCATCGACCAGGCCAGCGCGACCGCGTGCCCGCCGTTGTCGCGGACCACGCCCTTGGGCTTTCCGGTGGTGCCCGAGGTGTAGAGGATGTACAGCGGGTCGGTGGCGGCGACCGGGACGCAGTCGGCCGGGGCGCCCTCGGCGATCGCGGCGTCCCAGTCCAGCCAGCCGTCGTGGTCGGCGGCGCTGCCGGGGATCTGTTCGCGGTCCTTGACGATGATCGTCGCGGGAGCCTTGCCGGTCAGCCCGAGGGCCCGCTCCACCATCGGCAGGTACTCGATCGTCCGGCCCGGCTCGAGACCGCCTGACGCGGTGATCAGGGCCTTCGGCTCGGCGTCGTCGATGCGGGCGGCGAGCTCGGCGGCGGCGAACCCGCCGAACACCACCGAGTGCACGGCACCGATGCGGGCGCACGCCAGCATCGCGATCGCGGCCTCCGGGATCATCGGCATGTAGACCACGACGCGGTCGCCCGCGGTGATGCCCTGGGCGGCGAGGACTCCCGCGAACCGAGACACCTGGTCGAGCAGTTCCGCGTAGGTGTAGGTGCGGGTCGTGCCGATCATCGCGGAGTCGTAGATCAGCGCGGCCTGGTCGCCGCGCCCGGCGGCGACGTGCCGGTCCAGCGCGTTGAAGCAGGTGTTGAGGCGGGCGTCGGGGAACCACCGGTACATCGGCGCCGCGGAGTCGTCGAGCGCCTTGGTCGGAGCGGTCACCCAGTCGATGGCCTCGGCAGCCTTGAGCCAGAAGCTCTCCGGTTGCTCGACGCTCTCGCGGAATGCCTCGGCGTAGGCGCCGTTCGCGTGCTCGACTGCACTCATCGACTCGTGTCCTCTCCTTGCCCGTGTGCCCGCATCTGCGATGCGCACTGCACAGCATCTGTGATGCGCACTACACCCTAGGGGATTTGCCCGCCCCCACATGCCTGGTCGGCGGGTCGGGCCGACACGGTGCGGCGGGCGGCGGTGAATTGTCGGTGAACGGCGCCGTCGGGCGTTGCGCGTCTGCGCCGGTTCCTGCCCGTACGGTGGGAACCATGACGCTGCTCGCCGAGGACCTGCTGCTGCTCCTGCTCGACGACGACACCGGCAAGCCCGTCGTGGACGGGGCCACGCTGCCCCGGGTCCTCGCGGGAGCGGTCCTGCTCGATCTCGCCATCGACGGGATCGTCGAACCGGCGACGGGGGACGGGGACGTGAAGAAGGGGCGGCTGGTACTGACCAATCGGACGGCGCCGCTGGACCCGATCCTCGCGCACGCCGTCGCGCAGCTGCGCGGATCGAAGCCGATGAAGCCGGAGCGGGCCATCGAGAAGCTCGGCACCGGCCTGAAGGAGGCTGTGCTCGGCCGGATCGTCGAGCGCGGCTGGGTGCACGAGTCCAAGGGCAGGCTGCTCGGCATCTTCCCGACGAAGACGTGGCCGTCCGTGGACGCCACCCACGAGCGGGTGGTTCGCGACAGGCTGTGGACGGTCCTCGTCGACGGTGCCGCGCCCGACCCACGCACCTCCGCGCTGGTCTCGCTGCTGTCCGCCGTCGACGCGGCGCCGAAGGTGTTCCCCGACGCCGGAAAGAAGGCGATCCGGAAGCGCGCCAAGGAGATCGCGAACGGTGACTGGGCCGCCGTCGCCGTCCACCGGGCCGTCGAGGCCGTGAACGCGGCCGTCATCGCCGCGGTGATCGTGCCGTCCGTCGCGGCGGGTGGCAGCTAGCCGGGTTCCGGGTGAGTTGTGTGGGATTCCTCCCGGAATGCGGCAGGAATCCCGCATTTTCATCCGAGCGCGGCGACGATCTGCCCGAGGACCCGGTCCGGGTCGTGGTGCAGCTGGTGCCAGCTGAACCGCAATAGGTGCCAGCCTGCGTTCACCAGGACGTTCTGCCTCTCGAGATCGTGGTTGAACCGTTCGACGTCACGGTGCCAGGCCCAGCCGTCCACCTCTATTGCGACCCGGGGGCGGACGAAGGCGACGTCGATCTCGTAGCCGCAACTGGTCAAGTGCGGTTTCCATCCGGTGATCCCCGCCCGCCGCAGCAGTCGGTGGATCATCCGCTCGGCTTCCGACGCACCGCCCTCGCCCGCCGAGTGGAGTAGTTTCGCGGCGGCCACCGTGCCGCGCCGACCGGAGTTCCGCTCGTGCACGGCCTGCAGGATCGGCAGGGTCGTGTGCCTTTGCAGCGCGCGGTCCATCATCACTGAACCCGACCTCAATTCGACCGCCGCTTCGAGGACGGTTAGGGACAATTCGGTGCAGCGCAACGATTTCAGGTGCCCGATGTCGACCCACTCCAGGTCACGCCTGCGGATCCGTACGTTCTTGCGGGAGCGGACTGTGCGACATCGAGGAACGGTCACGTCGCACCGAGCCGGCGGTCTCTCGATCAGTCCGTGCCACCAGGCTGCGCTCGGGCCGCATGCGACGGAGTCCGACCCGGCGCCGTACACGGCCGCCCGGAGTCGGACCGCGGCGCTATGGGGTCGATCGGCGCGAAGGTAGATGCCGGTATCCAGGCGTCGCCATTCACCCGACGCGACCCGTCTGCTGACGGCGGAGTCGCTCATCCCGGCGTGCAGTGCTTGGCGCAGTGTGATCACGCCGTCCTGCCTGGCCATCGTCGAGTGCACACGATTCGGGGTCATGCCCGGTTTGGACGCACCGAACGGCCGCGGGTTCCGTTCGACACGGAAGATGTGGGATTCCGCCCGGAATGCGGGAGGAAACGCACACCTTCTCAGGCCGGCTGTTTCACCGCCCCGTCCTCCTCCGCGCGGATCGCGAGCCGGAGGCAGCCGAGCATCGCGAGGGACAGCACGAATCCGGTGAGCGCACCGAGCTGTTCCTGGGCGAACAGGAAGACCTGCGTCACCAGGAGATTGACGACGATCGAGGCGTACAGCAGCCGCAGCGCACGCAGGTACGGGCCGCGCCACAGGAACCACACACCGAGCACGGCCAGGGCTCCGGACACCGTGCTCGACAGTTGGACCATGGTGTCGGAGAGATCGTCGACCGCGGTCTCGTTGTCGGCGAACAGTGCGGCGGCCACCGATGCTACGGCGAACACGGCCTGGATCACGAACAGCGCCAGCACCAGCCGGCGCACGACGCGGTGCCCGAGCACCCGGTCGGTGCGCCGGGTGATGGTGTCGCGCACGCGGGCGATCCGCGTACCCGCGCTGTTGTCGGCGACCGCCTCCGAGATCAGCGCCGCGCGGAGGGTGGCCGCCAGATCGGCGAATCGCGGATCGCGGACCCCGTCGAGCACCCCGATCACGGCGCGGCGGCGGACGTCGTCGAGTTGCCTGAGAGCGAGATCGGTGATCGCGCCCGCACCGATCGCCACCCGCCGCTCGTCGGGCAGTCCGGCCCGGGTGATCGCCTCGCGGGCAATCAGATAGAACAGCACGAACACGACATAGATCATCGCGATCGCGGGCTGGAAGAAGTAGTTGACGTCGGCGGTGACGAACTTGCCGATCTCGTCGACGAACAGGCCGAAGCCGATTCCGCCGACGAGGGCCGACAGCAGTCGGACCCGGCTGCCCTCGCCGATCCCGAGCGCGACGAGGGCCACCGCCATCAGCAGTCCACCCCACAGCACGTGCGCGACGTGCAGTGCGCCGCCCCCGATCTGCGGGTAGCCCGTCGCGGCGAGGTAGGCGCGGGTGACCAGGACCGTGGCCACCGCCGCGACCAGGAACAGTTCGAATCGGGCCAGCGCCGCCGAGTCGTGGTCCCGGGTGTCGGCTCTCATCGCTGCAGTCCGAGGTTGCGGTAGCGGGCGGTGCGGTCGGCGGCCCGCCGCTCGGCGGGGACGGCGGCGAGGGAGGCGAGTTCGCGCGCGATGGCCTCGCCGACGCGCTTGGAGAAGCCGATCGGTTCCTCCGCGGCGTCGGGCAGTTCTGGAATGATCGCGTCGACAACGCCGTCGCGCAACAGGTCGCGGGACCGGATTCCCTGTGCCTCGGCCATTCGCGGCGCGTGGGTGGTGTCGCGGTGCACGATCGCGCTGGCGCCCTCCGGCGGCAGGGGCGCGAGCCAGCCGTTCTGCGCGGCGAGCACGCGGTCCGCGGGCAGCAGTGCCAGGGCGCCACCGCCGGTGCCCTGACCGAGCAGCACCGACACCGTCGGGGTGTCGAGGGTGACGAGATCCGCCAGGCAGCGGGCGATCTCGGGGGCGAGGCCCCGCTCCTCGGCCTCCTTCGACAGCGACGCTCCGAGGGTGTCAATCACCGACACCAGCGGGATGCGAAGTTCCCCGGCCAGTTTCATCGCCCGCCGGGCCTCGCGCAGGGCGCCGGGACCCATCGTCGTCTCGGGGGACTGGCCGCTGCGGTCCTGTCCGAACAGCACGCACGGTTGTCCCCGGAACCGTGCCAGCGACACCAGCACCGTCTTGTCGGCCTCGCCCTGCCCGGTGCCCGAAAGCGGCACCTGCTCGGTTGCGGCGTACCGCAACAGTTGCCGGATACCGGGGCGGTCGGCGCGCCGCGACAGCATCACCGACTGCCAGGCGGGCACGTCCGGGATGGCGGCGGGTTCTGGGCGCGTGTCGACGAACTCGTCCGTCTCGCCGGTCATCACCCGCAGTGCGCGGGGGACCAGATGCCGCAGCTCCCTCGGCTCGACCACCCCGTCGATGACGCCGTTGGCGTACAGGTTCTCCGACGTCTGCACCCCCTCGGGAAACGCCTCCCCGTACAGGGCCTGGTAGACGCGCGGACCGAGGAACCCGACCAGGGCGCCCGGCTGCGCGACGGTCACGTGCCCGAGCGAACCCCACGACGCGAACACGCCGCCGGTCGTCGGATTCCGCAGGTACACCAGGTACGGCAGGCCCGCCGCCTTGTGCACGGTGATCGCCGCGGCGATCTTCACCATCTGCACGAACGCGAGGGTCCCCTCCTGCATCCGGGTGCCGCCCGAGGTCGGGGAGGCAAGCAGCGGCAACCGCTGCGCGGTCGCGCGTTCGACGGCGGTGACGATGCGCTCGGCCGCCGCGACGCCGATCGAGCCGGCGAGGAAGCCGAACTCGCAGGCGATCACCGCGACCCGACGACCGCGGACGGTGCCCTCCCCGGTGATGACGGACTCGTCGAGTCCGGTCTTCGCCCGCGCTGCTTCGAGGTCGGCGCGGTAGCCGGCGTCGGCGTCCACCTCGAGCGGTGCGGTGTCCCAGGACCGGTAGCTGTCCTCGTCGAGGACCAGGTCGAGAACGTCGTGGGCGGACAGTCGCGCGGGCATGTGCTCGACATTAGCCAACGGTCCCGGCCGTCAGCGGGTACAGGTTCATCGCGAGGGGTGGTCCCGGCCGGGAACTCGCGGCACCCCTATGGTGGGGCACCCGAGAAGGGTTACGACGGGCAGGGAGGATTGCGGTGGGTGTCTGGGGTCCGGGGAATTTCGACAGTGACACCGTTGCGGACGGATTGAGTGCGCTGACGGACGGGATCATCGCCGACATTGCGGAGCAGTTCGGCGACGGATCCGACGATTCGGCTCTCGAACCGGATGAGTGGGGCGGGGAGATGGTGCCGGCGTGGCTCGAGATCCTGGTCGGGATCGTCGAGCCGGGACGGGTTGGTGCGACCTTTCCGGCGGTGGCGGTGGTGGCCGATTGGCGTGACCGGTACCTGCGTGCATGGGACGGGTACATCGACGATCTCGATCCGGATGCCGACTACAAGGAAGCCCGGCGTGCGGTGCTCGTCGACACCTTCGAGCGAGCTGTATCGCTCGCGGCGCAGCGCGAACAGGGCTGAAGCCCTCGAGAAGTCGGCCGGCCGGCGGAGCCCGGGCCGTTCACCGTCCGAATGCCTCCCGCCAGGAGACCGTCTTTCCGACCCGCAGGATCGAGCGCTGGTAGATCTTCGCCGCGATCAGCGAGGCACCGATGGTGGCGGCCAGCATGATCGCGACGGTGCCGATCACCTGCCCCGGGCCGGCCACCCCGGCCGCGATCCGCAGCGGCATCAGGATCGCGGAGAACGGTGGAATCCAGCTCAGCACGTTGCTCAGGGTGCCGTCGGGGTTGCCGACGGCGGAGAAGGCGGTGAAGAACATCGCCATGATCAGCAGCATCAGGGGCATGGCGGTGGAGTTGACGTCCTCCTGCCTGGAGACCATCGACCCGGCCGCCGCATACAGCACCGCGAAGAAGGCGAAGCCGAGCACGAACCATCCGAGGGTGGACGCGAACACCGCCAGCGCGGTGCCGGTGACGGTGAGCAGTCCGGTCGCCAGGCCCGCGGCGACCCCCACGACGCCGTACGCGGTCAACTGCACCAGGCCGACCGCGCCGATGCCGATGATCTTGCCCCAGAGCAGCTGCAGCGGACGCAGCGTCGAGAGCAGCAGTTCGACCACCCGGCTCGACTTCTCCTCGACCACGCCCATCGCGACGTACATGCCGAACCCGAGGATCTGCATGTACAGCAGGATCACCGCCGTGACGGACAGCGCCACCCGCTGTCCGCGTTCGGGATCCGGCGGGTCGAGTGCGTCGACGGTGACCACTGCACCCGAGGTGGCCGCGGCCAGCCGCGTGGTGTCGACGCCCTGCGCGGCGAGGGCCTCCTGCTGGGCCCGGGTGGCGACGGCGACGTCGAGGGCGGTGCGCAGGCCTGCCTCCAGCTCGGATTCGGTGACGGCGGTGGCGGATCCGTCCGGGCGCGGGATCAGCGCGACGTCCAGGTCGCCGGAGGTGACGCGGTCCCGGGCGGTCTGTTCGTCGTCGACCGCGGTGACCTCGATGCCGGTGCCGACCTGGTCGCCCGCGGTCACGAGTGCGGCGCCGAGGGACTGGTCGCCGACGAGTCCCACGGAGGCCAGGTCGGGTTCGTCGGCGCCGGAGAAGAGCGAGTAGCCCACCACCGCGCCGACGATCGCGATCAGCACGATCAGGTTGCTGACCACGAAGCTCTTCTTGCGGGTCTGCGCACGGAACTCGCGCCGGGCGACCAGCGCGATGGCGCGGGCGTGGCTCGGCGACGGATCCTGGGCCTGCGCCACAGTCCGAGTCGGCGCGCTCATCCGGACACCACCTCTCGGAACAGTTCGGTCAGGGACGGCCGGTGTTGGGAGAACTCGTGCACGGGACCGGTTTTCAGCGCGGCGGCGAGGACTTCCTGATCGTCGACGCCGGGGTCGAGTTCGAGGACGGTTCGGCCGTCGCGGTGCTCGAGCGTGCGGATGCCTGCCAGGTGGTCCACCCATCCGGGCGGGGCGTCGGGGGCCCGCACGACCAGTTGGGTGCCGCCGCCCCCGCGCAGTTCGTCGACCGTCCCGAGCGCCCGCACCCGACCCGACGCGATGATGCCGACGCGGTGGCACAGACGCTGCACCAGGTCGAGCTGGTGGCTCGAGAAGACCACCGGCACGCCGGTGTTCGCCTTCTCCACCAGCACGTCGCTCATCACGTCGACGGCCACCGGGTCGAGTCCGGAGAACGGTTCGTCGAGGACCAGTACCGCGGGGTCGTGCACCAGCGCGGCGGCCAGCTGCACCCGCTGCTGGTTGCCGAGGCTCAGGGAGTCGACGGTGTCACCGAGCCGCTCGGCGATGCCGAGGCGGTCCGTCCACCGGGTCACCGCGGTCCTGGCCGCGGATCGGGAAAGACCGTGCAGTTCAGCGAGGTACGACAGCTGCTCGCCGACCTTCATCTTCGGGTACAGGCCCCGTTCCTCGGGCATGTAGCCGATGGTGCGGCGCACCTCGAGGTCGACCGGGCGGCCCCCGAGTGTGACCTTGCCTGCGTCGGCGGCGAGCACGCCGAGGACGATCCGCATCGTGGTGGTCTTGCCGGCCCCGTTGGAGCCGACGAAACCGAAGATCTCGCCGGGGTGGACCTCGAAACTCAGGTCGTCGAGGGCGACCACATCGCCGTAGCGTTTCGAAAGATGGTCGATGGCAAGGGTGTTCCCGCTCACAACGCCTCCTGGCGATCGTCGTCGAGGTACGGGTCGGGCCTGGTCCAGGCGAGGATCATGGTCGGCGAGCATCCGCCGATCATCAGCGTCGTCAGCGTGAGCAGGCCGCCCGCGTAGGCCATGGTCGAGTGGTCACCGTCCGTGACGACGCTGCCGATGGTCAGGTAGGCGACGGGAATCATCACCAGCCACTGGGTGATGGTCAGTCCCACGGATCGGGCGGCGTTCTGCTGCTGTATCTCCCACTCGTCGAGCGCTTCGGCCGGTGCGTCGCCGAGTCGCCCGGATGCGATCTGCAGTGCCGTCCAGATCGGGAAGAACAGCAGGCAGGCCGGCAGCCACAGCAGCGGCGCCCGCTCGTGGAAGTGGCACAGCACGCCCACGGTGAGCATGAACGCGAAGGTGACGGCGAGGCCGCCGACCAGGATGCGGCGCCGGCTGCGGGTGCGCCACCCGGGCAGCATCGACTGCCACTTCTCGGAGTTGGCGAGGAAGCGTCGCGCCCGGCCTGCCTGGTAGCGCTCGATCAGATTCTGTTCAGGCACTGCGGCCCTCTCCTTCCTCTCGGTCGCGCCGGTAGAGCTCGGTGGAGAGTGGGGTGAACGGGTGTCTGGAGAACACCGCTTCGACCGGCAGTTCGAAGACGTCGCAGATCCGCATCGCCAGGTCGAGGCTGGGGTAGTGGTCGCCCCGTTCGAGTGCGCCGACGGTCTGCGGGTTCACCTCGATCAGCTCCGCCAACCCCGCCCGGCTCAGGGCACGTTCCGCGCGGAGCACGGCGATGCGGTTGAAGATGGGGCGGGACTCCCCGCGCCGTACCGGGCTCATGCCGTCAGTGTTGTAAAAACACAACAACTCGTCAAGTTGTCTTAATGCGCTGAGTCGTGCTCCCGTCGTTCTACGACGAGATGTAGTAGCCTGTGGGCGTGTGCACCACCGCCGGGGACGAGCTGTCCGCTCGGGTGCGCGGTGGTGCCGTCGGCGCAACCACCGTGGCCCTGGCCGTCGCGGCCCACGGCGCGGCCGGCGGGGGTCTTCCGGCGGGTTCCACGCTGGTCCTGCTCGTCGGGACGGCGACCGTCCTCGCTGCCCTGACGGCGGCCGTCCCCGTGCTGCGCCGGGGCACGGCGTTCCTGCCTGTCGTGCTCGCCACCGGGCAGGTGCTGTCCCATCTGACCCTGGCGGTCGGCGGTGGCCACCATCCCGCCGACCCGGTCGTGGCCGGCGGCCCGATGCTCGCCGCGCACGGCCTCGCGCTCCTCGTCTGTGCGGGCCTGATCGCCGCCGCGGAGCGGATCGGCCCCGCCTCTGCGGCGGCGCTGCGAGCGGTGGTCGCCGTTCGACTCGCGCGGATCGACCCCGTCGGCCCTGCTGTTTCCGCGCCGGTCGCGGTCCGGACCAGGCCGCTCGCCGAGATGTTCTGCCGCACGGGCCTGCCGCGTCGCGGCCCTCCAGTCCTCGTCTGATCCTCAGAGACCACCCCTGCGTGCCGACGACCCGGTCGGCACGTCACTTCGGCGCGCGCGTGCGCGCCCCTCGATCTTCAGCGAAGGACAACCGAATCATGATGACGAAGAACCGTTTTCGTCGGACCCTGCTCGCCGGCAGCGTCGCGTTCACGATGGGCGCGGCCCTGCTGGGCTGCTCCTCCGACTCCGAATCGGCCACATCCGCGGCGGCCGCGGTGAGCGTCACCGACGCCTGGGCGAAGGCCGCGGACACCGGCATGACCGCGGTGTTCGGCACCCTGGCCAACAGCTCCGGCTCCCCGGTCACGCTCACCTCGGTCGACACCGCGGTCTCGTCGCGGGTGGAGCTGCACGAGATGGCGTCCGACGGCGCCGGCTCGATGTCGATGCGGGAGAAGGAGGGTGGGTTCGAGATCCCCGCACGCGGTGAGCAGGTGCTCGAACCCGGCGGTGAGCACATCATGCTGTTCGACCTGACCGGCCCCGTGCGCGCCGGCACCCGACTGCCGCTGACCCTGACCTTCTCGGACGGCAGCACCGCCGAGATCGAGGCCCAGGTCCGCGATTTCACCGGGGCGAAGGAGGAGTACTCGGAGCAGCACGGTGGCTGAGCTGAGCCGGCGCCGACTGCTCGGAGTCGGCGCCGTCGCGCTCGGCGGGGCCGCGGTGGGCGGGGCCGCGGTGGGACTGGGCACCGCAGCGGTCCGGGCCGAGACACCCGTCGCCGCGACCGTGCCGTTCCACGGTGAGCATCAGTCGGGGATCGCCACCGCGCCGCCCGCGCACGCCGTTTTCGTCGGGCTGGACCTGCGGCCCGACGTGGATCGGGAGGCGCTGATCCGCCTGATGCGGGTGTGGACCGACGACGCCGTGCGTCTGGCGGCGGGCCGTCCTGCCCTGGCGGACACCGAACCCGACCTGGCGACGGTGCCCGCCCGGCTGACCGTCACCGTCGGGTTCGGGCCGGGTGCGTTCGCGGCCGCGGCGATCGAGGAGCGTCGGCCCGCGTGGCTGGCGCCGTTGCCGCCGTTCGGGATCGACCGGCTCGACCCGAGGTGGAGCGACGGGGACCTGCTGTTGCAGCTCGGCTCCGACGATCCCGTGGCCCTCGCGCACGCCCAACGTGTTCTGCTCAAGGGTGCCCGTTCGGTCGCGACGGTCCGGTGGACACAGCGTGGTTTCCGCCGGGCCCGTGGCAGCGAACCCGACGGCACCACGATGCGGAACCTGATGGGACAGGTGGACGGCACTGTCAATCCGCGGGCAGGCACCGCCGACTTCGACGACCTGGTGTGGATCACCGACGGGTCGTCACTGGCGGGAGGCACGTCGGTGGTGATCCGCCGGATTCGGCTCGACCTCGACGCGTGGGACGAACTGGACCGTCCGGGACGCGAGATCGTCATGGGACGCAGGCTGTCCGACGGCGCACCCCTGACCGGGGACGCCGAGCACGACGAGCCGGACTTCACCGCGCGGGGACCGGGCGGCCTGACGGTGATCGCACCGAACTCGCACATCGCCCTCGCCCGATCGGCGAACACCGCGGAACGGATGCACCGTCGCTCGTACAACTACGACGAGGCACCGGCGGGGGAGGACGTGTCCGACTCCGGGCTGATCTTCGTCTCGTACCAGGCGGATCCGGTCACCCAGTTCGTCCCGGTGCAGCAACGGCTGGCGGACGCGGACCTGTTCAACACCTGGTCCACCCCCGTCGGGTCCGCGGTCTTCGCGATCCTGCCCGGCTGCCGGGAGGGGGAGTACCTGGGGCAGTCGCTGCTCGGCATCGGCTGAGCCGCCACTTCAACCGCGGCCGGTGGGTGCCGGGCATGAGGCCCGGCACCCACCGGCGCGGGCATCCGCGTCTTCCCTTCTGGAAGAATTCCGCTCGGGTGGGCACGTGGATACCGCGGTTGCGGTATGGAAGTCCATCCTGTCGGGGGACGCGCGGTGACCCGGCGTCGGCGATAGTCGACGATCCGGCAACCGAGAGGAGACGCAGTGGCGCGCATTCACACTCCGTCGGGTCGTTCGACGATGCACTGGATCGGGCATCTCGCCGTCGCAGTCGTGGTGCTGGTTTCGGGCACGCTTGCGCCCCGCCCCGGTGACGGGTTCGTCTGGTCCCCACCCGTGATGGCCCTGGACGTCGCCGTGGTTGTGATCCTGCTCGCCCGGCATCGCGCCCCGTTCGTGATGCTGCCCGCCCTGGTCGCTCTCGTCGTCGTGAGTGTTCCGCTCGACCTGTTCAATCCCGGCATCGCCACGGCCACGGCAATCGCGGTCTACGCCGCGACGGTACGGGTGTCCCGTCCCCAGGGCGTGCTGATCGCCGTCGGCGTCGCCGCCGTCATGCTCGTCGCGGTCACGGTCGACGGGTACAACGGCTTCCAGAACGTTCTGACCGTCCTGCTCGGAGGCGCCGTTGGCGATGCGGTCCGCACCCAACGCGACTACGTCACATCGATCACCGAGCGAGCGGAACGCGCCGAGCGCACGCGCGAAGCACTCGCCCGTCAGCGGGTCGCCGAGGCCCGTCTGGCGATCGCACGGGACCTGCACGATGTTGTCGCGCATCAGATCTCGGTGATAAACCTGCACGCCGGCGTCGCCTCGTCGGCCCTGCGCGACCGGCCCCTCGATGCCGAGCGGTCACTGACCGTCATTCGCCGCGCCTCGCGCGCCGCCCTGACCGAGATCGGCGACCTGATGGCCACGCTGAGGGACCCCGCCGCCGCTGCAGCCGGTCCCGCGGGCCTGTCCCAACTCGACGACGTCGTACGCGAATTCGCCGGTCACGGAGTGGACGTCACGGTCCGGATCGACGGAGACAGGTACGAGCTGCCCCCGACCGTCGACGTCACCGCGCTGCGGGTGATCCAGGAAGCGCTCACGAACGCCCACAAACACGGCACCGGACGCGAAGCCGACGTGCTCGTCGAGTACCTGCCCCGTTCGCTGCGCATCACCGTGACCAACCCGACCGCGCCGGACGGCGCGGCGCGTGCCGCGCCCGGCACGAGGCAGGGCCTGATCGGCTTGGGTGAACGGGTGGAGTCGGTGCGCGGAACACTGTCCTACGGACTCGACGGGATCGGTACCTGGATTCTCGTCGCGGAGCTGCCCGTCGAACCCGTCGACCCGGTGGACACCGTCGACGACCGACCCGCCACCCCGGAAGACCGCCCGTGACCACCGGGCCGGACCCCGCCCACCGCCGAGACCCACGTGAAGCGCGTCGTGACCGGGCTCCACGCCCACGACCGCGCGCAGCTCGTCGTCGCGGCCCAGTGATCGCGGACCGGTCCATCCGCGAATCGACTTATCTCGAACCGGGATTCGGCGTTCCCGGAGGAACTCGGCCACGTCGCGGATACCGCGTCCGCGGTACGTGAAAATCCCCCGGTGGCGGGACGACGCGGCACGCTGCGCCGAGCAGACTCGTGGCCATGACAACGGACAGCCTGACCGCCGGGCACAGCAGCGGTGGCCCGGTCGGGGACACCGCACGCAAGGGGCACATCGGCGCGGTGTTCGCCGGGCTGCTCGTCGCGATGCTCCTCGCGTCGCTCGACCAGACGATCTTCGCGACCGCTCTGCCGACGATCGTCGGTGAACTGAACGGCGTCGATCACATGCTGTGGGTCACCACCGCATATCTCGTCGCCGCGACCGTCATGATGCCGATCTACGGCAAGCTCGGCGACCTGGTGGGCCGCAAATCCATATTCATCGGCGCGCTGATCCTGTTCCTGATCGGCTCGATCATCGGCGGGCTGGCAGCCGACCTGACATGGCTGATCGTCGGGCGCGCCGTGCAGGGCCTCGGCGGCGGCGGACTGATGATCCTGGCGCAGGCCATCATCGCCGACGTCGTTCCGGTGCGGGAACGGTCGAAGTACATGGGCGCCATGGGAGCCGTGTTCGGTGTCTCCGCCGTCGCAGGACCGCTGCTCGGCGGCTGGTTCACCGAGAGCATCGGGTGGCGATGGGCGTTCTGGATCAACATCCCGCTCGGTATCGCCGCGATCGCGTGCGCTGCGATCTTCCTGAAGCTTCCCAAGCACGATGTGAGGGTCAGGCTCGACGTCTGGGGCATCCTCACGATGGCCGTCGCGGTCACGTCGCTGATCCTCGTCACCTCGTGGGGCGGCACCGAACACGAGTGGGACTCGCCGCTGATCATCGGCCTGATCGTCACCACGGTCGTGTTCTGGGCACTGTTCGTGCTCGCCGAGTACAAGGCGGACGAGCCGATCATCCCGCTCGCACTGTTCAAGAGCCGGAACTTCGTGCTCGCCACGACCGCCGGACTGTTCGTCGGCATTGCCATGTTCGGCGCGATCTCCTACATGCCGACCTACCTTCAGATGGTCACCGGCGTCAGTGCCACGGTATCCGGCCTGCTCCTGCTCCCGATGGTCGTGGGCCTGATGGTCACGTCGGTGACCAGCGGTGCCCTCGCCTCCCGCACCGGCAGGTACAAGTGGATGCCGATCGTCGGCATGATCGTCCTCGCCATCGGTTTCCTGCTGCTGTCGACGCTCTCCCCGTCCACCCCGCTGGCGTTGCTGCTGACCTACCTGTTCGTTCTCGGCGCGGGTATCGGCTTCGCCATGCAGATCCTCGTCCTGATCGTGCAGAACTCGTTTCCGGACAGGGTCGTCGGCACGGCGACCGCGGCAAACAATTTCTTCCGCGAGATCGGTGCGTCCCTGGGCGGCGCGGTGGTCGGCGCCCTGTTCACCAGCCGGCTCACCGACCTGCTCACCGAGCGGCTGCCTGTCGACACCGCGGCGAGCGGTGTCGACACGAATTCGCTCACTCCCGCGGCCGGCAACGCGTTGCCGGACGCCCTCGAGGACCTGATTGTCGGCGCCTACAACGACGCGTTGACCCCGGTGTTCACGATGCTGCTGCCGATGGTCGCGGTCGGCTTCGTCCTCGTGGTGTTCATCAAGCAGGTGCCGCTGCGCGCGAGCAGCGACGACGCCGAAGCCGCCACCGCGCTCACTCCTCGATGAGCCGCCCGCCGTCCATCCGCCACCGGCGGGTGCTGCGCATCGTGTCCAGCATCCGCCGGTCGTGGGTGACGAGCAGCAGGGTTCCGGTGTAGGACTCCATCGCCTGTTCGAGCTGCTCGATGGCGGGCAGGTCGAGGTGGTTGGTCGGCTCGTCGAGGACGAGCAGGTTCACGCCGCGTGCCTGGAGGAGGGCGAGCGCGGCGCGGGTGCGTTCGCCGGGGGACAGGGAATTCGCCGACCGCAGGACGTGGTGGCCCTTGAGGCCGAACTTCGCGAGCAGGGTGCGCACGTCCGCGTCCGGCCAGTCCGGGACCTGCGCGCCAAACGCGGCCGCGAGGGTCTGATCTCCCTCGAACAGTCCGCGGGCCTGGTCCACCTCGCCGACCGCCACGCCGGAACCGAGTGCCGCGGTGCCCTCGTCGGGGGCGAGTCGGCCGAGCAGGACGCGGAGCAGCGTCGTCTTGCCGGAGCCGTTGGGGCCGGTGACGAGAATGCGGTCACCCCAGTCGATCTGGGCGTGGATCGGGCCGAGCCGGAAGGTTTCACGTTGAACCACCACGCCGGTCAGTGTCGCCACGACCGCGCCGCTGCGGGGTGCGTCCGCGATCTCCATCCGCAGTTCCCACTCCTTGCGCGGCTCCTCGACGACGTCCAACCGTTCGATTCGGCGTTGCGTCTGACGGGCTTTCGCGGCCTGCTTCTCGGTGGACTCGGCGCGCGCCTTGCGGCCCATCTTGTCCGAGTCGGCGCCCTTGGCCTTGCGTCGGGTGTTGCGGACGCCGTGCTCGAGCCAGTTGCGCTGCATCTGCGCGCGGGCCTCGAGGCCGGCCTTGGTGTCCGCGTACTCGTCGTAGCGTTCGCGGGCGTGCCTGCGGGCGACGGCCCGTTCGGTCAGGTACGACTCGTAGCCGCCGTCGTACACGGCGATCTGCTGCTGCGCGAGATCGAGTTCGACGATCCCGGTCACGGTGCGCGCCAGGAACTCCCGGTCGTGGCTGACCACCACGACGCCGGTGCGGGTCTCGGCGACGAACCGTTCCAGGCGTTCGAGGCCGTCGAGGTCCAGGTCGTTGGTCGGCTCGTCGAGCAGCAGCACGTCGTAGCGGGAGAGCAGCAGTGCGGCGAGCCCGACGCGGGCGGCCTGCCCGCCGGACAGGGACGTCATCTCGGCGTGCAGTCCGACGGTGAGCCCGAGGTCGTCGAGTACCTGTTCTGCGCGCTCGTGCAGATCGGCGCCGCCCAGCCCGAGCCAGCGTTCCAGGGCGTGGGCGTAGCGGTCGTCGCCTCCCGGCTCCGTGAGGGTCTCCGCGGCCGCGTTCATCTCCGTCTCGGAATCGGTGACGCCGGTGCGCCGGCCCAGGTACGCCTCGACGGTCTCGCCGGGGATTCGCTCCGGCTCCTGCACCAGGTGCCCGACCGTCGCGTCCGGCGGGCTGAGGGTGACGGTGCCCTCCACGTCGGCGGTGGTGCGCCCGGACAGGATGGACAGCAGCGTCGACTTTCCCGCCCCGTTTGCGCCGACCAGCCCGATCACGTCTCCCGGCGCCACCACGAGATCGAGTCCGGTGAACAGGGTGCGCTCGCCGCGGGCGGCGGAGACGTCGTCGGCGTGCAGCGTGGCGGTCATGCCGGCCAGTCTCTCAGGGTGCGATGTCGCGCCGGACGGGGTGGAGGCCGGTGCCGGGTCGAAGGGTGACGACGGTCACGACGTGCGGCGGCGGTGCCGTGAGCACGGTGGAGCCGCGATTTCCGGTGATGTGGCCACCGTCACGGGGTGTGAATGCGCGTGGTGGGGGAACAACGAGAGCGCTCTCGTGGTTGTGTCGAGCCATGACCGCTGCCTCGGTACCGAACGTCCCCCTCAATGACGGCAACACGATCCCGCAGATCGGGTTCGGGGTGTGGCAGGTGCCCGACGACGAGAGCTACACGGCGGTGACCAGCGCGTTGAGCATCGGCTACCGGAGCATCGACACGGCCGCCGTGTACGGCAACGAGGTGGGCACGGGCCGGGCGATCGCGCACTCCGGGGTGCCGCGGGACGAGCTGTTCGTCACCACCAAGCTGTGGAACAACTCCGCACAGCCGTGGACCCGCGATGCGGTGTTCTTCGAGTTCGACGCCTCCCTGGACCGGCTCGGTCTCGACTACCTCGACCTGTACCTGATCCACTGGCCCCGGCCGATGCGGGACGACTACCGCGCCATCTGGCGGGCCTTCACCGAGCTGCGCGCGGACGGGCGGGTGCGGTCGATCGGCGTCTCCAACTTCGAGCCGGCGCAGTTGCGCACGATCATCGACGACACCGGTGTGGTGCCGGTCATCAATCAGGTCGAGCTGCACCCCGACTTCGCGCAGCCGGAGCTGCGGGCCGTGCACGCCGAACTCGGCATCGTCACCGAGGCGTGGTCGCCGCTCGGTCAGGGCCGAGGTCTGCTCGACGACCCGACGCTCGCCCGCATCGCCGAGAAGCATCAACGGTCGACCGCGCAGGTGGCACTGCGGTGGCATCTCCAGCTGGGCAACGTCGCGATCCCGAAGTCCGTGACCCCCTATCGGATTCGGCAGAACATCGAGGTGTTCGACTTCGAACTCGACGGCGACGACCTCGCTGACATCGCGGGCATGGACGCCGGCAACCGACTCGGTGGCGATCCCGCGACTTTCGATATGGGATAGTTGAGCAGGTATTTTCTGATCACGATTCGGCTTTCCGCGCACGGGCATTCCACGAAATCCGCACGGTCCGCGAAACCGGAGAAACTGGACAGACCGGCGGGTCTTTCGTGCTGCGAAGATTCGAGTCGTGACATGAGCCGTGCGCCGACCGCTGCGCGCGACGCACGGCTTCGGTGATGAGGGAGGGATGAGCATGCGGACGGAAACCGGCTCGAAGGTGGTGACCCGGCCGGTGGCCGCACCGGTGACCCCGCAGTCCACCCGGCCGGCTGCTCGGGAGACCGCGGCGTCGACCGGCCCGGTCTCGGCGGCCGCGCCCGCCGGAACTCCGGTCAGGGACGCGCCGGGTGCGGTGCCGGCCGCCGGTGCGACGCGGGTGCCGGTCAAGTCGCTCGTGCCCGCCCGTTCGGCGACGCGTACCCCGACCCGTCCGCCGGTCTGGGCGCTGGTCCCGGGCTCCCAGTTCGCGGGCGATCGCTACCGGTTGCTCGAACGTTGCGGGGGAAGCACCGACATCGCCTACTGGCGGGCTCGTGACACCGTCCTGGCCCGGGACGTCGCTCTGACCGTGGTCGAATTCCCGGAGGCCGACGGTGCCGCGGCGTTCTTCGACCGCACCGGCTGGCTGTGCCGGATCCGTTCCGACGCGACGGCCGCGATCCTGGACATGTTCGAGATCGACGGCCGCGCGGTGATCGTCGCGCAGTGGAAGCAGAGCCATGCGCTCGGGCTCGTGCGGGCGGGTCGACCGGCGGATGCGGCGGCGGCCGTCGTTCCCCTCGCCCGGCTGGTGCGGGATGCGAACGGCGAGGGGGCCCTCGTCGCGATCGACAACCCCGGACGTGTCCGGGTCGACGCCGACGGCGTGGCGTACCTGGCCTTTCCCGGGGTACCGGCCGACGCGACCGCGCGCGGCGACGTTCGCGGCCTCGGCAACGTCCTGTGCGAGCTGCTCACCGGCATGCATCACACCGGTGACGGTCGCCCGCTCTCGCCGAGTGCGGTTCGCCCCGACGTGCCTGCCGAGTTGTCGGAACTGATCGTGCGTGCGGTCGGTGCGGACGACGTCGCGGCGGGGCGGGTGGTGGACGTGCTCGGCGAGACGGTCGCCGCGGCTGCCGTCGTGCCCGCGGTGCCCGCCGCGGCCGCGTCGGAGGTCGGGGCGTTCGTCGCGGCTCCGGCGGCCGAGGCCGAGCGGGACCGGACGTTCTGGAACACGTGGGGTCCGTTTGTCGCCGGGGGTGTGCTACTGGTCGTGCTGGCCGTCATCGGATGGTTCGTCGGGGTCTCGGTGATCTGACCCACGGCCGTCGCGGTCCTGCTCTCTGGCGTGTTGCCGGGGTGTGCGCCCGACCCGAGTTAGGGTCGAGCAAACTTCTGTGGGCAGGCAGGGGATCGAGCGGTTGGACAGTGGTGGCACCGGAGCGCTGACGGAGCGCTTCCGGGGTGGAATCAGCATGGCCGGACGCGACGGCCTCGAGATGCTGTCGGGGATGTGTCGCTTCAGTTCGGATGATCCCAGTTCCTTTGCGGCCTCGATGATCTCGGTGGACCTGGGGTCCATCAGGGTGAACCGGATGTGCTCGACCGCCGTCCTCGGTGTCCGGGGGGCCGGTCAGCTCGGGGACGTCATGTCCGGCTACGTCGCCGTCGCCTGTGTGCGGTCGGGTTCCGTTGTGGTGGAACAGAATCAGGTGATTCACCGCGCAGGTCCCGGCGATGCGGTGTGCGTCGACTTCGGGTGTTCCCTGTTCCTCGACATCGCCGACGGCAGTGACCTGGCCTTCGTCTACCTCCCGCGGTCCGTCGTGTTGTCCCGGTCCGTCGATCGGCACCGGATCGCCGGAGCGGTGCTGACGGACTCCCCGACCGTGGCGGCTCTCGCGGGAGTGCTGGAACCGTTGACCACCAGTCGGGCTCGGGTGGAGCAGGTCTCGCTGATCGCGCACGCGGTCACGGACCTCGCTCTGGCGGTGCTGAGGGCGGCGCACCCGTCCGACGCCCGACCCGATGACGGTGCCACGGACCTGCGGTCCCGGGTGTACGAGTTCATCGAGCGGAACTTCACCGATCCGACGCTCACGGTCGAACGGGTCGCCGCCGGCGTCAATGTCAGCAGTCGCTACCTGCACAAACTGATGGAGTCGGAGGTCCAGTCGGTCTACGGAGTGATCCGCAGGAGGCGGGTGCGGTGCGGAGTCGACCTGCTCGCCGACCCGGCGCTGGCGGGACTGTCGATCGGGCAGATCGCGCGCCGCAGCGGGTTTTCCGGCCTGAGTCAGTTCGGCCGCGCGGTGCGCGACCTCACCGGTGAGACACCGCGGGAGGTGCGTCGGCGGGCCGCGGCGGGTCCGTGACGCCACCCTCGACGTCGAGGCGGGGCAACGCCCGGTGCAGCCAGGGCGGCAGCCACCAGTTGGCCCGTCCGAGGAGCGCCATCGTGGCAGGCACCAGCACCATCCGCACCACGGTCGCGTCGATCAGCACGGCCACCGCCAATCCGACACCCATCATCTTCACCGTGATGTCCCCGTCGAGTGCGAACCCGGTGAACACCGCGATCATGATGGCGGCGGCGCAGGTGATGACCCGGCCGGTGGATGCCAGACCCCGGACCACGGAGCCGTGGGGGTCACCGGTGCGCAGCCAGAACTCCCGGACCCGTGAGAGCAGGAACACCTCGTAGTCCATCGATAGGCCGAACAGGATCGTGAACATCAGGATCGGTACCCAACTCGACACCGGTACCGGTCCGGGAAGGCCGAGAATGCCTGCACCCCAACCCCACTGGAACACCATGACCATCACGCCATAGGCGGCGGCCACCGAGAGCAGGTTCATCGCCGCCGCCTTCACCGCGACCACCGGTGCCCGGAACACCACCGTGAGCAACACCACCGACAACGCGACCACCACGGCGACCACCAGCCACAGGCGCTCGGCGAGCCGCTGGGAGATGTCCGCGAACAGGGCGGTCAGTCCGGTGACGTGGGTGCCCTCCGGCAGCTGCGCACGTAGCCGCTCCAGCGTGTCGGCGGTCGCGGGGTCCGGTGGCGCGGTGGTCGGTTCCACCCGCAGCACCGCCGCGGTGCCCGCGGCGTTCGACACGGGACCGTCGACCCGCGCGACGCCCGGGTCCGCCCGCAGCACGGCGGCCACGGCGGCCGGGTCCGCACCGCGGTCGAGATCCAACGCCACCAGCAGCGGGCCGTTGGCGCCGGGGCCGAACTCGCTCGCCACCAGGTCGTGGGCGACCCGGACGGTGCTGGTGGGCGGTTGGCTGCCCGCGTCCTGGGGCCAGGTCCGCATCTGCAGGACCGGCGCCGCCAGCGCCAGGAGCACCAGCAGCGCGCCGAGGGCCCACGGCCACGGCCTGCTTCCCACCCGGTGCGCCCAGCGCGCGGTCGCGGTGCCCGAGTCGTCCCGGCGCGTTCGCGTCCGGCCGAGCACCCGATGTCCGGCCAGCCCGCACAGGGCCGGGACCAACGTCACCGCGGCCAGCATCACCGCGCCGACCGTGAGGAACGTCGCGTACCCGAACGACGAGTACACCGGAAGCCCGGCCAGCCGGAGACCGAACAGCGACACCAGCACCGTCGACCCGGCGAACAGCACCGACACCCCGGCGGTCCCGTTCGCGTGCCCGGCCGCCCGCCGCGGCGTCAACCCGTCCCGCAGGCCGTCCGCGAACCGGGTCACCAGCAGGAGGGCGTAGTCGATGCCGACACCGATCCCGACCATCGTCGCGATCGTCGGAGCGGTGGTGCCCACGTCGGTGAACCCGGCCAGGGCCGTGATCAGCGCGCCGCCGACCCCGACCCCGATCAGTGCCACCGCCAGTGGCAGGCCGGCCGCCACCACCGAGCCGAACGCGAACACCAGGATCAGCAGCGCGATCCCGATGCCGATGGACTCCGCCGTCCCGGACGGCGCCGACTGATTTTCGTGGACCTGGCCCCCGAACTCGACCTGCAGGCCCGCGGCACGGGTGTCCCCGGCGGCGGCCTCGAGCGCGCCGGTGCCCTCGCCACCTGCGAAGTCGGTGACCGGCACCGTGTACCGCACGTCGAGGATCGCCGTGTCCCCGCCTGCCGACAGTCGCGGCGGCGCCACGACACCGACCCCGGGCAGGGCGGACAGCCGCGCACCCAGCGCGGACAGGTCGGCGGTCGGGACCGCGCCGTCCGGGGAGTGCACGACCACCCGGGCGTCGGCCCCGGACATCTCCGGGAACCGGTCGGAGAGCAGGTGACTGCCCGGGGTGGAGGCCAGCCCCTCGATGTCGTAGTCGTCGTGCGGGTCATCGCCGACCGTGGCGGCGAGCGTCACGGCGATCGCGAGGACCGCCAGCCAGGCCGACACGACGCGCCAGGGGTGCGCGGCGGCCGCGGATCCGATTCGACTCAGGAAGGTGCTCATGGCACCACCGTCGCGCCGGTCGCTAGTGAACGACTTGCAGCCTGCTGCGGGCGGCCTCGATCCACTGCGGGCACCCGCACCGCTCGGCGAGTTCGAGCGCCGCGGTCAGGTGGGTGCCGGCGGCCTCGGGGCGGTCCAGCAGCAGCGCGAGGTCGGCGAGCACGGTGTCCACCGGTCCGAGCGCGAACGAACCGGTGTCGGCGCCGCCGATCTGGCCGGAATACGCCGACAGCGCCGGATACAGGTCGGCGGCCTCGTCCCGGGATCCCAGCGCGGCCACCGCCACGCCCCGCAGGGTGAGCAGCAGTCCGTGGAAGAAGTCGGACCGCACCGGCCGCATGCCCACCCGCAGCGGGGGCGCGCTGCCTGCCTTCCCGTTGGCGACGAGCGCGAGGGTCAGCGGGTCGATCAGCATGTCCGGTGCCGCGGTGTCGAGCGATTCCAGCAGCACCTCGAACTCGCCGGTCCGGCCCTGCGTCACCCGCAGCGAGAGCAGCGCCATCAGCAGGATGCCGTCGGCATCGAATCCGCCGTGTCCCAGGAACTCCCGGTGTGCGCGCAGATAGCGGGACTCGGCGCCGTCGAGGTCGCCGGTCGCGTGCGCGAGCATGCCGTGCACCATCGCGTTGGTGGCCTGCGCCTGCCGCCACCGATACCGGTCGGCGAGCGCCTCGTTGTGCCGCAGATGCTCGCGCGCGGGGTCCAGATCGCCACGGGCACAGAGCATCTGCAGAGTGTTGTAGTGACCGATCAGCGCGAAGACCGCGAGATCGTCGTCGCTGCCGATCGCGATCAGTTCCGCGGCGATCGCGGCCCGCATCGCCGCCGGATACGCGCCGTGCCGCAGGGCCAGTCGTGCGTTCAGCGCAAGGCCGAGCAGATGCGGGTCGCCGAGACGGCGGGCCAGTGACTCGGCCTCGACCCCGGCCACCTCGGTGCGCGCATCGTCCTCGCCGTACACCTCGTCGACGAGGATCACCAGGAGCCGGCAGCGTTGCTCGTCCGTGAGCGCGGGCAGTTCCAACGCCCGCTCGATCGCCGTCACGACCCGCAGGTCCACCAGCCCGTAGGGGCGGTTGATCCACGGTGTCGGACTGTCCCAGGCCGTGAGGGCAAGGACCGCGAGGTCGGGCCGCGCGGCGGACTCCGCGGCCGTCAGGGCACGGTCGCGGGCGTCGCGGGCCGGTTGCGCCGCCCCCGCCGCGAGGTGGCTGCGGCCGAGCCTGGCCAGCGCCTCGACGCGTTCGTCCACGTCCCCTCCGCCCGGCAGGCGGTCCATTGCGGCGAGCGCCTGCTCGTAGTGCGCGGCCGCCGCGTCGTGGGCGAAGCGCGCCTCTGCCTGACGGGCGGCCTCGAGTGCGTGGTTCGCGGCCCGGCGCGCGGTGCTCGCCGACAACGCGGCTCCGAAGTGATGGGCCAGCGCCGGCGCGTCGTGCGGATGCACCTGCTCGATGGCCTCGGCGACCCGCAGGTGCCAGCGGGCCCGGCGAACCTGGGCCAGATCGCCGAACAGGGTGTCCCGGACGAGGGCGTGGGTGAACCGCACGGTCATCGCGTCCGGCTCGTCGAGCAGTCCTGCGACCACACCCGCCTCGACGGCTTCGAGGGTTGCCTCCTCGTCGAGTTCCACGGCCCGCAGCAGCACCTCGACGTCCGCCTGCCTGCCGATCACCGCGATCAGCCGCAGCACCGCGACCGTCACCTCCGGCAGCCGGGCAAACCGCCTGCGCAGCACGTCGCGGACCCCCGCGGGCACCTCCGAGGTTGCGACGAGTCCGCCCTCACTGCCCAGCAGTCGGGCACTTTCGCGCAGGTAGAAGGGATTTCCGCCGGTGCGTTCGGTGAGCGCCGCGACGGTCGCATCGTCGGCGTCGACCCCGGCGACCTCCCGTACCAGGGCCGCGGCGTCCACCGCCCCGAGACCGCCGAGCCGGATCCGTTCCGGCGTCAGCGGGGCGAGCACCGCGAGCGCCTCCTCGAGTGCCGGGGTCACCTCGTCCGGACGGTACGCGGCGACGAGCAGCAGCGGCACGGACTCCGCGACCCGGGTCAGCAGGGTGAGAGTCTCGGTGTCGGCGCGGTGAAGGTCGTCGAGGAACACCGCCAGCGGTCGCGCCCGCCGCGCGAGATCGAGGTAGTCGGTGACGGCGCGGTGCAGCAGGAACCGGCCGTGCGCCGAGGAGGCGGCCTCGTCGGCGGCCATCCGCGCGTCGTCGAGCAGCGGTGCGAGGGCGGCGGCCAGGGGCCCGGGGTCGACCTCGGGTACGAGGGCACGCAGGATCTCGACCCACGCCCAGGCCGGCGGGGCGCCCTCGGCTTCGGGGCAGCGTCCCACCAGGACCAGGCTGTCGTCGAGCGCCGCCCGAAGGCGCAGCAGCAACTCGGTCTTGCCGCCGCCCGCCTCACCCGAGACGAGGGCGACACGGGCCCGGTCCGAGACCGCACGCGACGCGGCGAGCAGGGAGTCGAGTTCGTCTCGGCGGCCGACGAATCCGGGCGCGGTAGGCATCGGGGCGGGCGTGGCCGCCGCCTCCTCCGTCACCCCCACGGTCCGTTCGCGCCGCGGGCCGGGGAGCGGCAGACGCTGGGCGAGCAGGTCCGCCTCGAGTTGCTGCAACGGCTGCCCGGGGTCGAGGCCGAGTTCGTCGGCGAGGGTCCCGCGGGCACGGCGCAGCGCGGCCAGCGCGTCGGCTTGCCTGCCGCCGGCGTGCAGCGCCAATGCCAGCAGCCGCCAGCCCTCCTCGCGCAACGGATGCGTACGGGTCAGCGCGCCGGCCTCGGCCGCGGCCGCCGCTGCGTCACCGGTGTCGAGCATCGCCGCGGCGAGCCGTTGGTGCGCCACCAGCCGCAGCTCCTCGAGCCGCGCGACCTCCGGCGCGGCCCAGTCGTGGGCCGCGAACTCGGCGTGGGCCGTCCCGCGCCACAGCGCGACCGCCTCTTCGAGCAGCCGGCGCCGATCCGGTGCGGGCGCACCGTCAGCCGCCCGCAGCAGCGACTCGAACCGCCAGGCGTCCACGTCGTCGGTCCCCAGCGTGAGGCAGTACCCCGGCGCACGGCTGACCAGGACCGCCGCCGGCGTGCGGGGCGCGCGGTCGGGTTCGAGTGCGCGACGCAGGTTCGAGACGTACGCCTGCAGGGCGCCCAGTGCCCGCGGCGGGGGTTCGCCGTGCCACAGGTCGTCGATCAGCCGGTCCACCGACACGACCGCGCCGCGGGCGATCAGCAGCAGGGTGAGCACGGCGCGCTGGCGGGGGCCGCCGAGATCGAGGACCCCGGTCCCGGTCTCCGCGTCCATCGAGCCGAGCACCCGTATGTACACCGCACAAGGGTAGGGTTGCGGGGTACTGGCGCGGTACAAGTCGGCGCCAAGAGGGCCGCAAGTGGCGCGGGTGATCGTGACGAGGTCAGCTAACCCGACCCAGGAGGACACCATGAGCACCGCCCTCACCACCGATCGCCCGGACACCGGGGACATGCTCCTCGCCCACAACATCTTCCGACGCGGGTTCGGCTCGCTGCCCGAGCTGGTGCGTGCCGTCCCTGCGGGGGACACCGTCCGCGCTCGCCGGCTGGTCGCCTTCCATGCCGAGATGTGCACCGGACTGCACCATCACCACACCGGTGAGGACGAGCTGATGTGGCCGCTCCTGCTCGACCGGGCGCCCACGGATCACGCGCTGGTGCTGCGGATGGAGGAACAGCACGAACGGATCGGGGAGCTGGTCGAGCGCAGCCGGACCCGCGCGGCCAGGTTCGAGCAGACTGCGGCCGCGGACGACGGTGAGGCACTCGCGGCCACACTCACCGCGCTGGTCGCAGTGCTCGACGAGCATCTCGCCGAGGAGGAGACCCACATCCTGCCGCTCGTCGAGCAGACCATGTCGGTGGCCGAGTGGGAGAAGCTCGGCGAACGTGGCCGCGCCGCGATCCCACGGAACCGGCAGCTCGTGTTCCTCGGCTTCATGATGCTCGGGGCGCCGCCGGAGCAGCGCACCCGACTGCTCGCGGACATGCCGCTGTCGGCCCGGCTCGCCTGGCGGCTGTTCGGGAACCGGGCCTTCGTCAAGGAGTACCGGGAGATCTTCGGCGTCGACCCGAGTTGAGTTCCCGGGCTGCAGAACGTGTGTGCACACGGGTCTTCGTGCGTGCACAGGGGAGTTCGGCGTGCAGAAGGGGTGTGCATGCCGCAGAACCCGTGTGCACCGGGGTCCTGCCGGGGCGGGTCAGCCTGCCGTCAGGTGGTCGATCAGCTCCGCCGCCGCGGCGCGCCCGCCGCGGTTTGCGCCGATGGTGCTCGCGGACGGGCCGTACCCGAGCAGGTGCACACGCGGATCGGCTGCGACCTGGGTGGCGAGCCGCCCGGTCATCGTGATCCCGCCGCCGGGCCCGCGCAGTCGCAGCGGGGCGAGATGGTCGAGGGAACTGCGAAAACCGGTGCACCACAGGATCACGTCGGCCTTCTGCTCGGTCCCGTCGGGCCACCGCACCCCGTCGGCGGTGATCTCGGAGAACATCGGCAGCCGGTCCAGTGCCCCGCGCTCGCGGGCCGCCCGCAGCGCGGGAGTGAGCGGCAGCCCGGTCACCGACACCACCGACCCCGGCGGCAGGCCGCGGCGCACCCGATCCTCCACGATCGCGACCGCGGCGCGGCCCTCGTCGCCGGTGAACGGGGTGTCGCGGAACTCCGGCGCCCGGCGGGTCACCCAGGTCGTGGTGGTGACCCGGGAGATCTCGTCGAGCAGCTGCACCGCGGAGATGCCTCCGCCGACCACCAGGACGTGCTTGCCGGCGAACTCGTCGGCGCTCTTGTAGTCGCGGGTGTGCAGCATCCGGCCGCGAAACCTCTCCGCGCCCGGGTACCGCGGCACGAAGGGCCGCTCCCAGGTGCCGGTGGCGTTGACGATGCCGCGCGCCGTCAGGGTCCCGGCGTCGGTCTCCACGGTCAGCGTGCCACTGCGATCATCCGCGGCTCCGACGCGGTGATCGCCGTGATCGCACACGACCCGGGTGTGGACGGGCCGGCGCACCGGCAGCTCGAACCGGCGTTCGTACTCGGCGTAGTACCGCGGTACCGCCTCGGCGGCCTCGACCTGCTCGGGAGCGGACGCGTCGAGTACGTCCGAGAAGGGCATGCCGGGCAGGTCGTGGACCCGATTGACGGTGCTCAGGGTCAGTGACGGCCAGCGGAACTGCCAGGCGCCACCCGGCCCGGGGGCATGGTCGAGGATCACGAACCGGATGCCCGCGTCGGCTCCGAGCTTGCGCAGGTAGTAGCCGGCGGACAGCCCCGACTGGCCCGCGCCGATCACCGCGACATCCACGGACTCGAGCATGCTGGCAACCTCCCAGGTCAAAACGGTACGGTCACCATCATGATCGGGACCAGCCGGGACGGCGACGTGGTGACCCTGGAGTTGCAGCGCGAGGAACGACGGAACGCGCTCAACACCGAACTGTGCGTGCTGCTGCGGGACGCCGTCGACGAGGCGGTCGGCGACGGCGCGCGGGTGATCGTGCTGACCGGCCAGGGCAGCGCGTTCTGCGCGGGCGCCGACCTGTCCGGCGACGTGTACGCGGACGGTTTCACCGACACGCTCCTGGAGATGCTGCACACCGTCGACTCGGCGCCGATCCCAGTGATCGCCGCGATCAACGGTCCCGCCGTCGGCGCGGGCACCCAGTTGGCGCTCGCGTCCGATCTGCGGGTGGTCGCGCCGGATGCGTTCTTCGCGGTGCCGGCCGTGAAGCTCGGCATCTCCGTGGATTCGTGGACCGTCCGGCGCCTGGTGTCCCTCGTCGGTGGTGGACCGGCCCGGACCGTCCTGCTCGGCGCGGAACAGATCGGTGCCGACGACGCCTACAACTTCGGTCTGGCGAACAAGATCGGCGACCTGACGGTCGCGCAGGACTGGGCCAAGCGGATCTCCGCGCTGGCGCCGCTGTCGCTGCGGCACCTCAAGCTCGTGCTCAATGACGATGGCACCCAGGACGAACCGACACCGGAGCAGCTCGAGGCGCTGCACGCCGCGTGGTCGAGCGAGGACATGCTCGAGGCGTCGCGGGCCCGGCAGGAGAAGCGCACTCCCACCTTCCGGGGGCGCTGAGGTGCGGGCGCGGGGAGCGGTCGTCGCGACGCTCGCGGCAGTCGGTGCCGCGGCGCTCGGGCGCGCGGCGTGGGGGGTCCCCGGACAGATCGGCGCCTCGGTCGCGGCGATCACACCGCGGGCGACCGGCTCGTCGCGCTACCGGGACAACCGATTTCACAACACCGACCCCGGCACCCAGATCGTCCGAGGCGACGAGTCGAGCCTGCTGTCGTCGGTGCTGACGCGACGCGGGCTCGGCCGCCCTCGTCGCCCGATCCCGCTCGCGACGCCCCTGGCCCCCGCCGAGGCCGCGGAACTCGCCGTCACCTGGTACGGCCACGCGAGCGCTCTGGTCGAGATCGACGGGTACCGGGTGCTGACCGATCCGGTGTGGAGCCAACGGGTTTCGCCGTCCACGGTGTTCGGTCCGGCCCGGTTGCACCCGACGCCGGTGGACGTCGCGGCGCTGCCGCGGGTGGACGCTGTGCTCATCTCACACGACCACTACGACCATCTCGACAAGGCCACGGTCACCGCGCTGCTGCGCACCCAGGACGCACCCTTCGTGGTGCCCAAGGGAATCGGGGCGCACCTGCGGCACTGGCGGGTGCCCGAGGAGCGGATCGTCGAACTCGACTGGGACGAGCAGACGACCGTCGGCGAGCTGGTCCTCACCTGCACCGAGGCGCGGCACTTCTCCGGGCGCGGCCTGCGGCGCAACACCACCCTGTGGTCGTCGTGGGCGGTGCGGGGGCCGAGTCACAGCGTGTTCTTCGGCGGCGACACCGGTTACACGCCGCGGTTCGCGGAGATCGGGGACCGGCACGGCCCGTTCGATCTGACGCTTCTGCCGGTCGGGGCGTACGACGAGCACTGGCCGGACGTGCACATGAACCCGGAGGAGGCGGTGCGCATGCACGCCGACCTCGGCCTCGGGGACGCAGCGGCCGGAGTACTGGTGCCGGTGCACTGGGCGACGTTCAACCTGGCGTTCCACCCGTGGGCGGAGCCGATCACCCGGCTGCTCGCCGCGGCCGAGCCGCTCGGCACCACCGTGCGGGTGCCGATGCCCGGCCAGCGAATCGACGTGCTCCGCCCGAGCACCCAACGTCACTGGTGGCTCAGGCTGGCATAACCTGACTGGCATGGCCAACGACGAGACCCGCGCTGTCGGGACCCTCCCGCCCACCGAGGTGGACGTTCGGACCGGACTGACCGCCGCCGAGGTGGCGCAGCGCCGCGCGGACGGCAGGACCAACGATGTGCCCGGTCGGGCCAGCCGCTCGGTCCGGGAGATCGTCCGGGCCAACGTGTTCACCCGGATCAACGCCATCCTCGGTGTCCTGCTGGTGATCGTGCTGGCGACCGGATCGATCATCGACGGCATGTTCGGATTGCTGATCATCGCGAACAGCGCGATCGGCATCATCCAGGAGACCCGCGCGAAGCGCACCCTCGACAAACTGGCGATCGTCAGCCAGTCGCGGCCGGTCGTCCGCCGCGACGGCACCGCCTCGGCGGTCGCGCCGAGCGACGTCGTCCTCGACGACATCATCGAACTCGGCGCCGGCGACCAGGTGGTGGTCGACGGCACGGTCGTCGAGGGGGAGCTGCTCGAAATCGACGAGTCGTTGCTGACCGGCGAGGCCGACCCGGTGCACAAGCGGCCCGGCGATCAGGTGCTCTCGGGCAGCTTCGTGGCGTCCGGCAGCGGCGCCTACCGGGCGACCAAGGTGGGCCGGGATGCCTACGCCGCCAAGCTCGCGGAGGAGGCCAGCAAGTTCACCCTGGTCCACTCGGAGCTGCGCAGCGGCGTCGACAAGATCCTCAAGGTCATCACGTACATGATGATCCCGGCGGGTGCGCTGATCATCTACAACCAGCTGTTCGTCAGCGAGCAGAACCTGGGAGAGGCCCTGAGCGGCATGGTCGCCGCGTTGGTCCCGATGGTGCCCGAGGGCCTGGTGCTGATGACGTCGCTGGCGTTCGCGGTCGGTGTCATCCGGCTCGGCCGCAGGCAGTGCCTGGTGCAGGAACTGCCTGCCATCGAGGGCCTGGCCCGGGTGGACGTGGTGTGCGCGGACAAGACCGGCACCCTCACCGAGAACGGCATGCGGCTGTCCGAACTGCGGCTGCTCACCGCCGACGAACCGGGCGGCGCGCAGGCCCGGTTGGAGAACGCGCTGGCCGCGCAGGCGGCCGACGACCCGCGGCCGAACGCGAGCGTGCAGGCGATCGCCGAGGCGTTCGACCACGACCCGGGCTGGACCCAGACCGCGGTCGCGCCGTTCTCGTCGGCGAAGAAGTGGAGCGGAAACTCTTACGGCGACAACGGGAACTGGGTGCTGGGCGCCCCCGATGTGCTGCTCGACCCCGAGTCGGAGGCGGCCCGCACCGCGGAGTCGATCGGTGCCACCGGGCTGCGGGTGCTCCTGCTCGGCGAGAGCGACCTGCCGGTGGACGACGCGGCGGCGCCCGGCCGGGTCACCCCGCGGGCGCTGGTGGTGCTCGAGCAGCGGGTCCGGCCCGACGCGGCCGACACGCTCGCGTACTTCGCCGAGCAGAAGGTCGAGGTCAAGGTCATCTCCGGCGACAACGCGGTCTCCGTCGGCGCGGTCGCCGGGTCCCTCGGGCTGCCCGGCGGGGACCGGGCCGTCGACGCCCGCGAGCTGCCGGAGGATTCTGAGGCGCTCGCCGACGTGCTCGACTCCTCGACCACGTTCGGCCGGGTGCGCCCGGACCAGAAGCGGGCGATGGTCGGGGCCCTGCAGTCGCGCGGGCACACCGTCGCGATGACCGGCGACGGCGTCAACGACGTGCTCGCGCTCAAGGACGCCGACATCGGCGTCTCGATGGGATCGGGCAGCCCCGCCACCCGAGCCGTCGCGCAGATCGTGTTGCTGGACAACAGCTTCGCCACGTTGCCCCATGTCGTCGGCGAGGGCCGCCGGGTGATCGGCAACATCGAACGGGTCTCGCAACTGTTCCTGACCAAGACGGTGTACTCGGTGTTGCTGGCGCTGCTCGTCGGCCTGTCCGGGATCGCCGCACAGCTGTTCGCCTTCGATCCGATGCCCTACCCGTTCCTGCCGCGGCACGTGACCATCGCGGCGTGGTTCACGATCGGCATCCCGGCGTTCATCCTGTCCCTCGCGCCGAACAACGAGCGGGCGCGCACCGGCTTCGTCCCCCGGGTGATGCGGTTCGCGATCCCGTCGGGGCTGGTCATCGGCATCGCCACGTTCGTGTCCTACGCCCTCGTCTACGCCGGCCCCGAGCAGACCGAGACGCAGCAGGTGCAGGCGGGCACGACGGCGCTGATCACGTTGATCATGATCGCGCTCTGGGTGCTGGCGATCGTGGCCCGCCCGTACGTGTGGTGGAAGATCGTGCTCATCGCCGGATCCGCCGCCGGGTATGTGATCTTGTTCTCGATTCCCTTCGCCCGCGAGTTCTTCAAGCTCGACCCGTCGAACGTCGCGGCGACCACCACCGCGTTCGTGTGCGGTGCGGTGGGCATCGTTCTGGTCGAAATCGGCTGGTGGGTCTCGGGACGTCTGCACGGGGAACATCGGCGGCTGTTCTCACTGCCGGAGACCCCAAGCCGGTCGGCGGACTGACTGCGCCACGCCGGGAGGATCGATGTTATGGCAAACAAATGGCACACCTGTGAAAATGGGGGAACGCGGGGGAGTGACCCCCGGCAGCTGGGTGTGTGCTCTGCGCACTGAGAGGAGACGGCATGGGCTTCGAGGACAAGGTCAAGGATCTCGTCGACAAGGGTAAGCAGCTCGTCGCCGACAACGCCGACAAGATCGAGGACGCGGTCGAGAAGGCCGGCGACTTCATCGACGAGAAGACGGGCGGCAAGTTCGCCGAGCACGTCGACAAGGTGCAGGACGCCGCCAAGAAGATCATCCCGGACAGCGACCCGGTCGACGAGGTCAAGGACGCCGCCGCGGACGCCAAGGACGCGGTGCAGGACGCTGCCGCGAATGTCAAGGACGCCGCCGAGGACGCCGCTGACAAGGTCAAGGACGCTGTCGACGGCAAGTAGCCATTCCGCACAGGAGCCGCAATGTCCGACCGCACACCCACCGCGGACCGCCGCGTGGAGCTGATGTTCGATCGGGATTGCGGCTTCTGTGTGTGGTGCGTCGGGTGGCTCGGCCGGCTGGACCGCCGCGGTCGGGTCACCGCGACACCGCTGCAGGCGCCGGGCGCGGTCGACCACTTCGGGGTCAGCCTCGATCAAGCCCTCGAGCAGGCCTGGGCGCTGGACTGGCGCGGTGAGCGGCATCACGGAGCCGGCGCCGTCAACGCCGCCCTGTCCGGGATCCTCGGCAGCCGACTTCCCTTGCACGTGTATGCGATTCCAGTCATCCGCCAGCTACAGGACGTGCTGTACCGGCTCGTCGCGCGGAACCGCCACCGGCTGCGCGGGCGGGGCGGGAGCTGCGCGCTCGGCTGACGCCGATCGACGACATGAACGGGGGCACGGGCAATGCCCGTGCCCCCGACTCATCGGACTCCCTACGCCACCTGCAGCTCCAGCTCGCCGTCGGCGACCTCGACCCGGACCTCGGCGCCCTCGGCGATCACGTCGTCGATCAGCAGGTCCGCGACCCGGTCGTCGACGACCCGCTGGATCGACCGGCGCAGCGGCCGGGCCCCGAACTCGGGCTGGTGCCCGTGCTCGGCGATCCAGTCGACGGCCGCGTCGCTGAACGTGATCCCGATGCCCTTGTCCGCCAGCCGCTTCCGGCTGTCGTCGAGCATGAGGTCGGTGATCCGGTGCAGCTGGTCGGCGTCGAGCTTGCGGAACACCACGATCTCGTCGATCCGGTTCAGGAACTCCGGCCGCATCGATTCACGCAGCCGGGCCATCACCCGGTCCCGCAGCGGCTTCTCGGCCGCGGCCTGATCGCCGGTGATGAAGCCGAGTGCGCCGCCCTTGCTCGAGATCAGGTCGGAACCGAGGTTGCTGGTCATGATCACCACGGTGTTGGTGAAGTCGACCGTGCGGCCGTGACCGTCGGTGAGCCGGCCGTCGTCGAGCACCTGCAACAGGGTGTTGAACAGGTCCGGGTGCGCCTTCTCGATCTCGTCGAGCAGGATCACCGAGTACGGGTTGCGCCGCACCTGTTCGGTGAGCTGGCCCGCCTCGTCGTAGCCGACGTACCCGGGAGGGGCGCCGACCAGACGGGAGACGGTGTGCCGCTCGCCGAACTCGCTCATGTCGAAACGGATCATCTTGTCCTCGTCACCGAACAGCGACGCCGCCAGTGCCTTCGCGAGTTCGGTCTTGCCGACGCCGGTCGGGCCGAGGAACAGGAAGCTGCCCACCGGACGATTCGGGTCGCCCATGCCGGCCCGGGAGCGGCGCACCGCCCGCGCGACCGCGTGCACGGCGTCGTCCTGGCCGACGACCCGCTGATGCAGCTCGTCCTCGAGCGACCGCAGCCGGTCCTTCTCCTCCTGCGTCATCCGGCTCGCCGGGATGCCCGTCGCACGCGCCACGACCTCCGCGATCGACTCGGCCGTCACCTCGGGGGTGTCGGCGGACGCCGCGGTCGCCGTGCCGTCGATCCGGCTCTGCACCTGCGCGATCCGGTCCCGCAGCTGCGATGCCTTCTCGTACGCCTCGTCGGCGACGGCCTGCTCCTTGTCCTTCTCCAGCTGTGCGAGCTGGGACTTCAGGGCGTCGGTGTCGACCTTCGGTGAGCGCAGCGACAGCCGGGCGCCGGCCTGGTCGATCAGGTCGATCGCCTTGTCCGGCAGGAAACGGTCGCCGATGTACCGGTGCGAGAGTTCGACGGCGGCGACGATCGCGTCGTCGGTGTACCGGACGCCGTGATGCTCCTCGTACCGGTCCTTCAACCCGGACAGGATCGTGATCGCGTCCGCCGTGCTCGGCTCGTCCACGATCACCGGCTGGAACCGGCGCTCGAGGGCGGGGTCCTTCTCGATGTGCTTGCGGTACTCGTCGAGGGTGGTGGCGCCGACGACGTGTAGATCCCCACGTGCGAGCTTCGGCTTGAGGATGTTGCCTGCGTCCATCGCGCCGTCCGCACCCGCGCCTGCCCCGGCGATGGTGTGGATCTCGTCGATGAACACGATCAGTTCGCCCTTGTGGGCGGTGATCTCGTCGACCAGCTTCGTCAGCCGCTCTTCGAAGTCGCCGCGGTAGCGGGTGCCGGAGACCATCGACGACATCTCCACCTGGACGATGCGCTTGCCGAGCAGGCGGTCGGGGACGTCTCCGTCCACGATCCGCTGCGCCAGACCCTCCACGATCGCGGTCTTGCCGACACCCGCCTCGCCGATCAGCACCGGGTTGTTCTTGGTGCGCCGGGACAGGATCTCGACGGTCTGCTCGATCTCCAGTGCACGACCGATCACCGGGTCGATCTCCCCGGCGCGGGCGCGCGCGGTGAGGTCGACGCCGTACTGGTCGAGCGTCGGGGTGTCGGTGGGGTTCTCGGCTGCGGCCTCGGGGCCGGCCTGGACGGCGCGCTGCAGGGACTCGAGAGTGATGCCCAGCTCGGCGAGCACCCGGCCGACCTTGTGGTCACGGTCGGAGGCGAGCGCGAGGAACAGGTGCTCGGGGTCGATGTAGGTCGAACCGAGGGCGCGCGCGAGCTGGTGCGCCTCGAGCAGCGCGGTCTTCAGGGCCGGGCTCAGCGAGGGCGATGCGGTGAATCCGTCGCGGCCCTGCGGCAGGAGTGCCTCGGCGGCCTCGGCCACGGCCGACGGCTCGGCGCCGGAGCGCTGCATCAGGGTCCGGATCGGGTCCTGCCCGGCCATCACGTGGATGACGTGCAGGGCGTCGAGTTCGGCGTCACCGCGGCCCGCGGCGAAGCGGGCGGCCGCGTTCACGAGCTCCTGGGTGGACCGGCTCATGAGTCGGCTGATGTCGATGCGGCCGGGGCCCTGGGGGCCGAAGAATGCAGGCATTGACGAGCCTCCTGAAAGTTGAGTGATTCTGACTCAACTAACGTGTCGACATCGCAATCAATTCCCGGGAGGCGACATCGCGCTGAGATGTGCGCGACAGCGGTCGGGCCCGCTCCGATTCCGGAGCGGGCCCGAGAGGTGCCGGACGTCAGGGGATCAGGAACCGAAGATCGAGCCCAGTGAGCCGAGGTCGAGAGACTCGAAGTCCAGCGACCCGCCGGCGGGCGGTTCGGTCGTGGGGTTGCATCCGGTGACGGTGACGCTGTGCCACTGCCGGTCGCCGATCCACTCCGGGCCGCCGTCTCCGAGGTTCCCGGGCGGGCCCAGGACCATGCGGTAGTCGAGCTTGTGGGTGTCCGCGTCCGCGTTGGGCAGCGGCGGATCGGTCTCCTTCAGGTCCGTCTTCAGGTTCCGGAGGTAGCTGACCGAGACCGTCTCCCGGTCCTTGACCATTGGGGTCTCGGGGGTGTTCGGGTACTCGGGGTACGACGGGGACGCGGCCTCGGCGTGCAGGCCGGAGGTGCGGCCGGTGGGCCCGGCCGGCGTCTGCCCGTAGTCGGGGCCGGTCAGATCCTCGTCGTCGATGCGGAAGTCGATCGTGTAGCTGGTGATGTTGGTGTTGTTGTCGATGGCGAACTCGACGTTGCAGTCGCCCTTGTCGACGGCGACGAAGCGGACAGGGCCCTCGGTCTGGCCGAGGTCGGGTTCGGCCGCGCCGGCGAGACCACCGGTCAGGAGGAGTGTGGAGCCCGCCGCGGCGACCAGGACAGGCAGGCGTTTCATGGTTCGGTTCATAACGATTACCTTTCAGATCGGTTACCAGTTGGCCAGACGGTAACCGGGTGGGACGGTTGGCGGGCGCTAAACGGACATTTCGTAACCTTGGGTTTTGTTCGCGTGTACAACGAATCTGCGGGCTCCGGGAGGCGCTGCCGTAGCGTGAGCGCATGACCGTCCCCAGCCCGCTCGACCGGCTTCGCGAGCTGTGTCTGTGCCTACCCGAGGCCACCGAACGGATCAGTCACGGCGAGCCCGCGTGGTTCGTGCGGCGGGCGCCGCAGTTCGCCACCTACGCCGACCGGCACCACGACGACCGGGTCGCGTTCTGGGCGGCCGCACCGTCCGGCGCGCAACAGGATTGGGTGGCCCGCGACCCGGGGCGCTTCTTCGTACCGCCCTATGTCGGCGGCCGTGGCTGGATCGGGGTGTATCTCGACGTCGGCGCGAACGGCATTCCCGGGCAAGAGGATTGGCGGGACATCGAGGACATCGTCGAGGACGCGTACCGAACCGTGGCCCCGAAGACGCTGCTCGCCCGGCTCGACACGCCTGCGGGCGAGCGCTGATGTCCGGGACCGCCCTCGTTGCGTTGCTGGTCGCGGTGGCGGTCGTCGCCCTCGCTGCGGCGATGCTGCGCCTGCGCACCCGCCGTACCCTGACCACCCCGGAGGAGCGGGCCGTGCACGCGACCCTGCACACGGCGTCACTCGCGGCGCGGCCACTGCGGCGCGGCCTGGACGCCACCTCCGCCGCCGAGGCGGCGCCGCACCTGCGCCGGCTCACCGCCGCCGATTCGTTGGCCCTCGCCGACGGCGACGGCACCGTCCTCGCGTGGAACGGACCCAACGACCATCTCACCGACACGTTCGCGGTTGCCGCCCGCGCCGCCGCCGAGACGGGTCGGCGGGAACTCATCGCGCACCCGGGCCCGGGGATCCGCGCGTTGATCGTGCAGCCGCTGGTGGTCGACGACGTCGGGGTGGTCGGCGTGATGGGGGTGCTCACCGGAGTCGAACCCGGGCCCGGGATGCTCGGGGCCATCAGCGAGGTCGCGCGGTACGCGTGCAGCCAGATCGAACTCGCCGAGCTCGACGCGTCCCGCGCCCGCCTCGACCGCGCCGAGGTCCGCGCCCTGCGCGCCCAGATCAGCCCGCACTTCATCTACAACGCCCTCAACACCGTCGCGTCGTTCGTGCGGACCGACCCGGATCGGGCCCGCGAACTGATCCTCGAGTTCGCCGACTTCACGCGCTACTCGTTCCGCTCCGCCGGCGAGTACACCCTGCTCTCGGACGAACTGCGCAACATCGACCGCTACCTGACCCTGGAACGGGCCAGGTTCGGGAGCGCGCTCGAGGTGCGCCTGCAGGTGGCACCGGAGGTGCTCGGCGTGGTGCTCCCGTTCCTCGCACTGCAGCCGCTGGTCGAGAACGCCGTACGCCACGGCCTCGCCGGGCAGACCCACGGCACCGTCACCATCGTCGCCGCCGACGAGGGCACCGACTGCGTGATCAGCGTCGAGGACGACGGGGTCGGCATGGACCCGGAGCTGCTGCGGTCCGGCTCGCTCGACGCCGTCGCCTCCGGCACCGGAGGTCCGGCCGCGAAGGAATCCGCGCACGTCGGACTCGCGAACGTCGACGACCGGCTGCGGGCCGCATTCGGCAACGACTACGGCCTGGTGGTGGAGACCGCGCCCGGCGCAGGCACACGGGTGAGCATGCGGGTGCCGAAGTTCCGACCCGGGATCCGGGTCTGAGGGTTCCCGGCTCCACCGGGGTGGGTGTGAGCCGTTCGACCCGGTCCGGCGTGGCACCATTGACCTGTTGTGACACAGACTCCCGAAGGGGTTTCCGAAACCCCGCTGACCGTGCTGGCCGTGGACGACGAGCGCCCCGCGCTCGACGAACTGGCGTATCTGCTGCGCGCCCAGGACGACGTCGGCGAGATCCTCACCGCCGGTGACGCGACCACCGCCCTGCGGGTGATCAAGGACCGGCTCGGTGCGGCAGCGCCGATCGACGCGGTGTTCCTCGACATCAACATGCCCGGACTGGACGGTCTCGAACTCGCCGGGGTGCTCGCGGCGTTCGCGACCCCGCCCGCGGTGGTGTTCGTGACCGCCCACGACGACCGCGCGGTCGACGCCTTCGACCTCGGTGCCGTCGACTACCTGCTCAAGCCGCTGCGGGAGGAGCGACTGACCGAGTCGGTGCGCCGGATCCGTGCCACCCGCCGAACCTCCGAGCCGGCGCCCTCGGAACCGGACGCGACCCAGGCGGACGAGGTGATCCCCGTCGAGCTCGGCGGCGTCACCACACTCGTGCACCGATCCGACGTGGCGTGGGTGGAAGCGGACGGAGACTACGCGCGCCTGCACACCGCCACCGGCTCGCACCTGGTCCGGATTCCGATCTCGTCGCTCGAATCCCGTTGGCAGCCCGCCGGGTTCCTGCGCGTGCACCGCTCGTACCTCGTCGCGCTGCCGCTGGTCACCGGCATCCGCAGCGTGGGAACCGGAACGGTGGTGTGCCTGCGGGTCGGTGAGGACGCCCCGGTGGTGGAGCTGCCCGTCAGTCGCAGGCACACCCGCGAACTCAAGGACCGTCTGGTCCGGGTGCCGCGGCAGAGCTGGACGAGCCGATGAGCGGACCCCCGGACGGTCGACCCCGGGCGCGTGAGCGAGTGGTGCTCGCGCACCGGCAGGGAGCCCGGACGGTCCGCACTCGCGTCGAGGTCCAGGAACAGACCGAGGTGGGCGAGGCCATGATCCGGGCGCTGGTGCGCGCGCAGCTCGGCCTGGCGTTGCGGTTCGCGGCCGCGGTGGTGCTGGTGGCCGCTGCGATCCCCCTGCTGCTCGCGGCCTTCCCGTCTCTCGGGGACGTCACCGTCGCGGGGGTGCGGCTGCCCTGGCTGGTGCTCGGGGTGGCGGCCTATCCGGTGCTGTACGGGGCGGGACGGCTCTACATCCGCCTCGCCGAGCGCACCGAACAGGAATTCGTCGACCTGGCCGACGACTGAGCGGCGGAGGTGACGCGTGTCGGGGCAGCCGATTCCACTGGTGACCGTCGTCGCGCTCGCGATCGCGGCCGTGGCGACCGTCGCGATCGGCTTCTACGGCGTTCGCCTGGCGCGCACCACCTCCGATTTCCTCGTCGCCTCCCGCAGCGTCGGGCCGCGGTGGAACGCCGCCGCGATCTCCGGTGAGTACCTGTCCGCCGCCTCGTTTCTCGGGGTCGCGGGACTGATCGCCAAGTACGGCGCGGACGCGCTGTGGTACCCGGTCGGGTTCACCGCCGGTTACCTCGGGCTGCTGTTGTTCGTGGCGGCCCCGCTGCGCCGCTCGGGCGCGTACACCGTGCCGGACTTCGCCGAATTCCGGCTCGGCAGTAAGCGATTGCGCCTGCTGGCGATGGTCGTGGTCGCGGTGATCTGCATCCTGTACATGGTGCCGCAGTTCCAGGGCGCGGGCCTGGCGCTCGGGATCCTGCTCGGATGGCCCACCTGGGTGGGCGCGGTGGTGGTGGCGCTGATCGTGATCGCGAACGTCGTCGGCGGCGGCATGCGGTCGATCACCTTCGTGCAGGCGTTCCAGTACTGGCTCAAACTGACCGCCGTCGCGGTGCCCGCGCTCGTCCTCGCGGGCCATCTCGCCGGTGCCGGCGGTGCCCTCGGCACACCCGCGCCGCCGACGGTCGCCGAGCGCACCACCGTCGACATCACCACCGACGTGGTCGTGCAGGTGTCGGAACCGTTGCCCGCCATGATGTCCGGCACCCTCGACGGGCAGCAGGTGGACGGTCCGGTCGCGCTGGCGGTCGGGGAGCACACGCTCGGGGCGGGCACCGCGCTGGTGCTCGACGCGGGCGCCGCGGTGCCCGTCGTCGCGGGGGCGCCGCCCACCGGACAGCAGTGGCTCGAGCCGGGCTGGGGCCTCGGCGGCGCCCACCCGCTCTTCCAGGTGTACTCGCTGATCGTCGGAATCTTCCTGGGCACCATGGGATTGCCACACGTGCTGGTGCGGTTCTACACCAATCCCGACGGCCGGGCGGGGCGGCGGACCGCGCTGGTCGTGATCGGCCTGGTCGGCGGCTTCTACCTGTTCCCGACCCTGCTCGGGGTGTTCGCCCGGCTGTGGGTGCCGCAGCTGCTCATCACCGGGACCTCCGATGCGGCGGTGCTGCTGCTGCCCGCGTCGGTGGTGTCCGGGGTCGGGGGACAGCTGCTGGCGGCGCTCGTCGCGGCGGGCGCGATCGCCGCGTTCCTGGCCACGTCGTCCGGTCTGCTGGTCAGCGTCGCGGGCGTGCTCAGCACCGACGTGCTGCGCGGCCGGATCCGCGACTTCCGGGTGGCTGCCGTCGTCGCGGGTGTGGTGCCGCTCGCGATGGCGATCGGGGTGTCCTCGATCGACCTGTCGCGGACCGTCGGGATGGTCTTCGCGGTCGCCGCGTCGACCCTGTGCCCGCTGCTGGTGCTCGGCATCTGGTGGCGCGGCCTGACCGCCACGGGCGCCGCGGCCGGGCTGATCGTCGGTGGAGTGGCGTCCGGATCGGCGGCGCTGGTGACCGCGTTCGGCGGTGTCGGCGCGGGTCCGTGGAGTGGCTGGCTGCAGGTGCTGGTCGGGTACCCGGCCGCGGTGACGGTGCCGCTGGCGTTCGTGACGATGGTGGCGGTCAGCCGCGCGACCCGCGGCAGCGTGCCCGCCGATGTCGGGCGCACCTTCACCCGCATGCACGCCCCGGAACGGCTCGGCGTCGGCCGCGACCGCGAGCGCGACCTGTAGGCAGCTCCGCTGCCTGTGAGTGTTTGTGGTCCCGGTGCGGGCCACAAGTGCTCACGGGCGCCGGAGGCGCCTGCGCCGTTCGTCGCGCCGAACCGACCGTCCGGCGCGCGATCCGGCAGCTGGGCGTGTGACTGCCGTCACGGTCTTCTTTTGTGACCTGGGTCTCAATAACGTCTGTGGCCTGCCGGTCCTCACAGCCGGCCCCACAGACCGAGGAGTCCGACGTGACCACAGCAGACCTGAGTTCGGAGGCGACGCCGTCCCGGCGCACCCCGGACGCGCAGGCCTTCATCGAGATGCAGGCGAGTCCTGAATTTCAGGACCTGCGACGCAGGCTGCGCCGCTTCGTCTTCCCGATGACGGCGTTCTTCCTGACCTGGTACGCCGTCTACGTGCTGCTGGCGACCTACGCCTCGGACTTCATGGCGACCAAGGTGATCGGCAACGTCAACCTGGGCATCGTCCTCGGTCTGGGTCAGTTCGTGACGACGTTCGTCATCACCGCGCTGTACGTGAAGTTCGCGAACCGCGAGCTGGACCCGCGTGCCGCCGCCATCCGTGACGAGCTGGAGGGATAGGACCGATGACGACCATCCTCGCCGCCGGCGGCTCCCAGGTGGGCAACCCGGCCCTCAACATCGCCATCTTCGTGGCGTTCGTGGTGATCACGATGGGCATCGTGATCCGCGCGAGCCGCACCACGAAGAAGGCCTCCGACTTCTACACCGGTGGCGGCCAGTTCTCCGGCCCGCAGAACGGTTTCGCGATCGCCGGTGACTACCTGTCCGCGGCGTCGTTCCTCGGCATCGCCGGTGCCATCGCCGTCTACGGCTACGACGGCTTCCTGTACTCGATCGGCTTCCTGGTCGCCTGGCTGGTGGCGCTGCTGCTGGTCGCCGAGATGCTGCGCAACACCGGCCGGTTCACGATGGCCGACGTGCTCAGCTTCCGGCTCAAGCAGCGGCCGGTCCGGATGGCCGCCGCGCTGTCCACGCTGGTGGTCTCGCTGTTCTACCTGCTCGCGCAGATGGCCGGCGCCGGTGGCCTCGTCGCACTGCTGCTCGACATCCACGACAAGGCCGGTCAGGCCATCGTGGTCGCGGTGGTCGGCGTCCTGATGATCGTGTACGTGCTGGTCGGCGGCATGAAGGGCACCACCTACGTGCAGATGGTCAAGGCCGTCCTGCTGATCGCCGGTGCAGGCATCATGTTCGTGCTGGTCCTGCTCGCCGTCCGCGGCAACTTCTCGCAGCTGCTCGCCGACGCACAGGACATGGTCACGAACTCGACCAACGAGGCCGTCGCCGGCCGCGACGTGCTCGCGCCGGGCGCCAAGTACGGCATCAGCTCGATGTCGCGACTGGACTTCGTCTCGCTCGGCATCGCCCTGGTGCTCGGCACCGCCGGCCTGCCGCACGTGCTGATGCGCTTCTACACGGTGCCCACCGCGAAGGAGGCCCGCCGCTCGGTGACCTGGGCGATCGGCCTGATCGGCGCCTTCTACCTGTTCACCCTGGTCCTCGGCTACGGTGCGGCCCGGATGGTCGGCCCGGACAAGATCCTCGCCGCCCCCGGCAAGGAGAACGCCGCCGCCCCGCTGCTCGCGTTCGAACTCGGCGGCACGCTGTTCCTGTCGATCATCTCCGCGGTCGCGTTCGCCACCATCCTCGCCGTCGTCGCCGGTCTGGCGATCACCGCGTCGGCGTCGTTCGCCCACGACATCTACGCCAGCGTCATCAAGCGCGGCAACGCCTCCGAGGAGCAGCAGGTCAAGGTCTCGCGGATCACCGTCGTCGTGATCGGCCTGGCGTCCATCGTGCTCGGCATCCTCGCGATGGGGCAGAACATCGCGTTCCTGGTGGCACTCGCCTTCGCCGTCGCGGCGTCCGCGAACCTGCCGACGCTGCTGTACTCGCTGTTCTGGAAGAACTTCAACACCACCGGCGCCCTGTGGAGCATCTACGGCGGCCTGGTCAGCTGCCTGGTGCTGATCGTCTTCTCCCCGGCCGTCTCCGGCGCCAAGAGCTCGATGTTCCCGAACAGCGACTTCTCCTGGTTCCCGTTGGCCAACCCGGGCATCGTCTCCATCCCGCTGGCCTTCGTGCTCGGCATCGTCGGCACCTACGTCGGCCGGCGCAAGCTCGAGGACCCGGCCAAGCAGGCCGAGATGGAGGTCCGATCCCTCACCGGTGTCGGTGTGGAGAAGGCGGTCGCGCACTAGCTGCACCCCGGGGCTCGGCCCCACCAGATCCGTCCCGCACCTCGGAGCCCTCGCCCGAGGTGCGGGACGTTCGCATGACGGGGTCACCTGGAACGAGCGGGCCGCTACGATTCGCCCATGGCAAAGCTGAAGGTCTCGGTCGATGTGCCGCTCGCTCCCGACGCCGCGTGGGAAAAGGCAAGCGATCTGGCGGAATTCGAGAAGTGGCTGTCGATCCACGACGGCTGGCGCTGCGAGCTCCCGGTGGAGCTGGCCACCGGCATCACGGCCGAGTCGGTGGTCTCGGTCAAGGGACTGCGCAACCGCGTCCGCTGGACCATCACCGACTACGCGCCCCCGCAGAAGCTCGTCCTCAAGGGGGACGGCAAGGGCGGCGTGAAGATCGGGCTCGTGCTGTCGGTGGCGCCGAAGCACAACGGCGCCGAGGTCGGATTGAACATCGACCTCGGCGGCGCTCCATTGTTCGGTCCGATCGGCTCCGGAGTGGCCCGTGCCCTCAAGGGAGACATCGAATCATCACTGAAGACGTTCGTCGCCCTCTACGGGTGACCGGCCGGCCATCCTGTGTTCCTGACGGCCGGCCGTCAGGAACACAGGTGCCTGGGCGTCAGCGGCGTTCCCGCACGATCATCAGCGGTCGTTCGGCGCGGTGCAGCAGGGTCCGGCTCGTCGAGCCGAGCAGCATGCCGCGGAAACCACCGCGTCCGTGGCTGCCGACGACCGTGAGCTGAGCCGACTTCGACTGGTCGAGCAGCTGTTCGACCGCGCGGTCCCGGACCACGACACGCTGCACGGCGACGTCGGGGAAGCGTTCCTGCCAGCCGGCGAGGCTCTCGGCCAGCGCCGCCTCCTCGTTCTCGGCCAGGCCCTCCCACGGCAGGTCCTCGACCGCGGCGGGCAGGGTGTCGAAGTCGACGTCGCTCCAGGCGTGCACCGCCACGAGGGACGTACCGCGCAGCGAGGCCTCGGTGAACGCGGCCTCGATGGCGGGCACGCTGTTCGCGGACCCGTCGACACCGACGACGACCGGGCCTGCGTCGGGCACGGTCTCCGCGCCGGGGACGACCACGAGCGGGCAGCGCGCGTGCGTGGCCAGTGCCGAGGTCACCGAGCCGAGCAGTGCGCCCCGGACGGCGCCGAGCCCTCGGCAGCCGAGCACGATCATGCGGGCGGACTCCGACAGGTCCAGCAGGGAGGGAATCGGAGAGCCGCGGAGCACCGCCGTCTCGACCTCGACGCCGGGTGCGGCCTTCTTGGCGAGCTCCGTTGCCGCGGCGAGGATCCGCTGCGTTTCGGCGGCGAGGTCGTCGAAGTATTCCTGGGACGTGACCAGGACCCCGCCGTACACGACCGGCGTCGGGAGTGCGGACACCACTCGTAGCGGTGCCTTGTGTCGCGCCGCGGCGTGGGCCCCCCACAGGGCCGCCGCGTTCGAGGTCTCCGATCCGTCGACGCCCACCACGATCGGGGGATTGATGATCATGTCGCCTCCTCCGCGGAGCGGGTCGGCGGTCGGTCCGTCGGTGCCCCGCAGATCCCATGCTCGTCGAGATGGGCCGCGGCGGCTAGGGGCGAACGTCCCGCCTCGTCGGTGTCCTCGATCACGGTGGCCGATCGCCCCGTGGACCGGGCGATCAGGAGCGGGTTGCCGCGCAGGTGACGGGCACGCCGAGTCGCTGCATCACCAGGCTCGCCGGACACCAGCCCATCGCGGCGTAGAACACCAGGTTGGCGCCGACGAACCCGGTGAGTACCAGCCACCAGGGGGACAGGACCGCGGCGAGGGCAGCGCTCAGCAGCACCAGCACGCCGGCGAGCAGCGGGACGACACGTGCGACGGTCCAGCCGTCGTGGCGGGGCAGGGGCATGACACTCTCCGGGGTCGGGTTCGACATCACGGCCCAGTATACCCCTGGGGGTATAAATTCGGCCGTGTCGGATCGGTCACGCTCCCGCAGGAGCCGATCGGGTGGCGGCTATTCCAGGATCGGGGTGGAGACGGAGTCGACCAGCCACGCCTGCGCGAGTTCGTCGAGAGTGCCGTCGGCGTAGAGCGAATCGACCGCTGCGGAGACGCACGGGGTCAACGGGCTGTTCTTCTCGAGCACCAGCCCGAAGAACTCGGTCACGGTGTTCGGCCGCGGGAACTGGCCGACCAGAACACTTTCCGGCAGATCCGACTCGGTGATCTGGAAGCCCGTCGGAATGTCCACCACCAGCGCGTCGATCCGGCCGTCGGCGAGTGCGGCCTTCGCCTCGTCGGTGGTGGCGAACGCGAGCGGCTCGTCGCCCGGCCGGATGGTTCCCTCGATGGCGGCGAGGCTCGTCGAGCCGGCCTGGGCCCCGAGCTGAAACCCGGTGAGGTCGTTGAGATTGCGGGCCGAGGCGGCGGGGGTGCCCGCCATCGCGACGATCGCCTGCGTCACCGCGTAATACGGGGACGAGAAGTCGACGGCGTCCCGGCGGTCGCCGACGATCGTCACCTGGTTGATGTCGAAGTCGAAGGACTTCGGCCCGGGCGCGATCGCCTCCGCCCACGGCACCCGGACGAACGTCACCTGCGCGGGGTCGTAGCCGAGGCGCTCCGACACCGCGCGCGCGACCGCACCTTCGAATCCCTTGCCGTTGGCCGGGTCGTCGTCGACGAACCACGGTGCGTATGCGGGGGAGTCTGTGGCGACGGTGAGGGTCCCCGGGGCCCTCGTCGCCCCGGTATCGGGGCCGCAGTCGCCGATCGCCGCGGTCGACGGCAGCTTCGTGTACGCGTTCGGAACCGGGGTCGACGTGGGTGCGGCCGCGGTGCCTGCGTCCGACGACGAGCAGCCGGACACTGCGAGGACCGCGGCCAGTGCGAGCGGAAACAGGGCGGCGGGTCGATGTCCGATTCGGGGCACCCGGACATAGTGCCTGCGTGGACGACCGGCGGCAACAGATGATGCAACGCCGGGTAACGGGTGTCTGCGGAGTCGGCGGTTCGCCATGCGGCGGGGTGTCCGTGCGGCCCGTGGGCGCACCTGGCTTCGGTGGGTGGCAGGCATTGAATCCAGGTCACGAGGACAGCGTGGGTCCGGACGTGATGAGTGCGATTCCGATGCTCGGTCCGCCGCCGAGCAGTTGTACCGGTGGGCTGTTGGTGAAGCGCTGATCGGTGGGCTCGAATTCCACCATCGGGAAGCCGACGTTCTCTTGGTGTCGCCAGGTCCGATTGATGTCGATCACGCTGGGGATCGAGTCAGGGGACACCCAGAAGGTATCCGGCCCGGCTTCGCCGAACGTCACGAACTTCGTGGTCGGCGAACTCAGGTCGTAGTCGCTGGACACTCGCCGATATTCGATCATCCAGAACGCCCTCTTCGGGGATTGGTATTGGACCCTTTCGGCCGCCTCGTAGATCGGGAAACCCGCATTCCGGGCGGCGATCAGGGATTGAAGGGTCATGCTCGGAGGGTTGACGAGGCTGGAAGCCGATGCGGTGATCGACTCCAACGAATCCGTGGATGTGGCACCCGCCGGCGCCACCACCCCAACGCCGACCGCGACCGCGACCAGGCCCCCCGCGAATACGCGCTTGACCGAGATGTCGATCATCGATGAATTCCCCCTACCGTGATTGGCTGCAACCTACCAACCGGTATGTCGGTTTACTCTGATGAGCGTTACGTGGGTCGATTGCCTGGGTCGGCTCGGCGGCGTCAGGAACCCTCGCGGGCGCGCCGTGCGGCGAGCGATACTGCGTATGGGCGTGCAGGAGGTCGGCGGATGGGCGACGGTCGCGGCAGCGCAGTTCTCTCCACCTATCGGTACCTCAGGCTGGCCATGGTCGTGCTGGTCGTCACGCTCGCCGCCTCGGTGCTCGTCGCGACGGCGAAGTCCGGTTGCTGGCGGGACTCGATCAGTGCGTACTACTACAGCACGGCGCACAACGTCCTCGTCGCGGTCCTCTGTGCGCTCGGCGTCTGTCTGATCGTCTACAAGGGCAGTTCGGACACAGAGGACGTCGCGCTGAACCTGTCCGGATTTCTCGCGTTCGTCGTCGCGGTGGTGCCCACTGCACCGCCGGAGCCGGGTTCGTGTGGCTGGCGGGAGATCGCGTTCGAGGGTGGCCTGTCGGACGCGATGCGCAACAGTGTCTGGGCGATCCTGATCGCTGCGGTGATCGCCCAGGTGGTGACATTGGTGATCGCGTGGCGGACGGGCGCCGACCGGTCGCTCAAACCGGTGGCCCGGTGGGTCCGCAACTTCGGGTGGGTGCTGCTGGCGGCCGGGGTGTCCTGCTTCCTGTTCTTTCCGGACTTCTTCGCGGCACACGGCCACACGATCGCGGCATCGCTCATGTTCGCGGGGATCGTCGGTGTGGCCGTGGCCAGCGCCGTCTCGGCCTCGTACACGCCGAACGCCGGGACCTACGTCCGCGCGTACCAGGCGATCGCCGGCTGGATGTTCGCCACCCTCGTGGCGGTCCTCGTCGTGCATCTGGCGTTCCCGGACTTCGGGCATCTGGTCCTCGTCGCGGAGGTCCTGCTCATCGCGGAGTTCGCGACGTTCTGGATCGTGCAGACCGTCGAACTGTGGAACGTCGTGGACCGGACGGACCTGTACGAGCGCGGTCAGGCGCCGGAGAAGTTGTGATCGACCGGCCGAACATCCGGTTGACCTGGGAAGATGTTGTGCCCTCGGCAGGATTCGAACCTGCGACACCGGCTTTAGGAGAGCCGTGCTCTATCCCCTGAGCTACGAGGGCGTGGGGTGCGGGCATCGCTGCCCGTCCCCGCTGCAGTAGGCAGTGTAGCGGGGACGGGTGGGGTGGGACGCCATCGCCCGTGGCGGGTGCTCCGGGTGAACGGTCTTGACGCCGCTCAGGCGAGTGGTATGTTAACCGCAATTCGCATAGGTGCCGATCGTGACCGTGGAGGGGCGGTCACGATCGGGTTCGAGAACTGTTGGTGTGCCGACCGTTTCGCCCACGGGGGATCCATCGAAGGAGGGGCGTATGCCTCGCAGCTATGTCAATCTCGACGAGCGGCCGCGGCTGACCACCGCGCGGACCCGCATCACGATCACCAGCACCCGCAAGCGGTGGACCCGGAAGAACCCGGACCTCACCGATGCGCTGGACTTCTGGTCGTTCGCCGGCGCCGCCGCGAACGTGGCCATGCAGATCGGCTGGCCGGAGGTCGCCTACGGGGTGATGGAGAGCAAGGTGCCGTCCGGCGCGCTGATGCATCATCCGTGGAAGCGGGCCCGCACCACCACCCAGTACCTGGCGGTCGCGATCCTCGGCACCGACGCCGAGCGGGAGGCGTACCGGGAGGCGGTCAACGGCGCGCACCGGCAGGTGCGGTCCGACGAGACCAGCCCGGTCAGGTACAACGCCTTCAACCGGGAACTCCAGTTGTGGGTCGCGGCGTGCCTGTACATCGGCTTCGAGGACTCGCACCAACTGCTGCACGGGAAGCTGTCCGCCGAGGACCTCGAGCACTTCTACCAGCGGTCCTCCACACTCGGCACGACCCTGCAGGTGACCGAGGACATGTGGCCGGCCACCCGCGCCGACTTCGACGTGTACTGGAACACCGCCTGCGAGCGGGTGGTCTTCGACGAGCGGACGAAGGAGTTCTTCGAGGACCTCGTGGGCCTGCGGATGATCGCGTGGCCGCTGCGGGCGACCTTCCGGAACCTGCTCAGGTTCCTGACGATCGGGTTCCTGTCGCCGCTGTTCCGCGAGCAGCTCGACCTGGAGTGGACCGAGGACGACCGCCGACGGTTCGAGCACCTGTTCATCTTCGTCTCGTTCGTCAACCGGTTCCTGCCCGGCTTCATCCGCAACGGGGGCAGCTACCTGTTGATGCGAGACCTGCGCCGGCGAATCGGCAAGGGCTCGAACCTGATCTGATGGCGCGCGTCGACGACGAACTGGGTCCGGGGAGCCTGCTCTGGGACTACCTCGGAGACCGCCGATTCCTGCTCACCCTGCCCCGCGCGGTGTCGCTGCAGATGCTGCACCCGGTGATCGCGCGCGGCATCCGTGAGCACTCGCGCACCCCGCGGCACGTGTGGATGCACGCCCGTCACACCGTCCCGCAACTGATCGCGATCGCCTACGAGGACCGGGACCTGTCCTCGGTGATCCGGTTCGGGCACGAGCAGGTCAAGGGGCGCCTGGAGAGCGGAGTCCGCTACCACGCGCTGAACCCGGACGTCTTCTTCTTCCAGCACGCCACCTACGTCGACACCCTGATGACGATGGTGGACACCTTCATCCGGCCGCTGCACGGCGACGAGCGGGAGCAGCTGTACCGCGAGTGCTGCTCGTGGTACCGCCGGTACGGGATCTCGGCGCGGGCGATGCCGGAGACGTGGGGCGGCTTCGAGAAGTGGTTCGCCGACGCATGTGCCCGGGAACTGGCACTCGGCCCGGACGGTGAGTACTACCGCGACCAGGTGCTGCGGCCGGATCACTGGGTGGTCAAACGCGTGCCGTCCGCCGCGGTACGGCAGATGATGCATCCGCGGGCACGGGAACTGTACGGGGTGCAGTCCTCGGGGTCCGGTGCGCTCACCCGGTATGCGCTGCGGCGCAGGCTCGTTGCCGCCGCGCTGCCCGATCGTCGCCACATCGCCGTCGCCAACCGGGCGTTCGCCCGCGCGAATCAGGCGGCAGGATCGGGTTCGGCGACCGGTGCGGGGGTGGCGACCCCTCGATGAAATCCCTTGCGGTCGTAGAGCGTCGTCACGACCGCGCCGAGTACCAGTCCGATCACCAGGCCGATCGTCGTCATCGCGACCGCGTGCGTCATCTCCCGTGAACCGCCCTCACCGAAGTACAGCAGCGCCCGCACCCCGAGGAACACCTGATGCATCGGCTCGAAACTCGCCAGCCAACCGAAGAACGGCGGCGTCGCCTCGATGGGGATGGTGCCGCCGGCAGACGGCAGCCCGAGCACGATGAACAGGATCAGGTTGAGGATCATGCCCACACTGCCGAAGACGGCGAGGACCGACATCGCGGTGACACCCACGGCGATGATTGCGAAGCTGCCGTACATCCACAGCCCCAACGCATTCGGCAGCGGCATCGACAGCAGGTGCGAGATCCACAGGTACAGACCCGACACGAGCGGACCGACGACGACCATGACCCCCCATTTGACGGCGAGCGTCTGCAGGCGGGAGATCTCCACCCTCGGGTTGTGGACGTAACGGGGGCCGAACTCGGTGGGAGCGAAGCCGAGCATGCCGTCGACGAGGGTGTTCACGATCATCGCGCCGGTGAACCCGGCGAGGATGACCAGCAGTGCGTAATAGAAGGCGGACAGCCCGTTTCCGGTGCCGTCCGGCAGTGGCTTGTGCTGCACCGTCAGCACCTCGATCGGGTGCGCCAGCGTCAACCGGGCCGCACCGGCGACCGGCGTGTCGCCGACCGCGGCCGCGACCTGGTCGGACAGTTGGGTGCCGACCTTCTCGTTCACCGTGGTCAACGCCGGGCCGGCGATCGCACCGACGAGCGCGGTCCCGAACGTCCCCGCCCGCGGGTTGGTGTAGACGGTGATGACGGGTTTCTCCACGTCGCCGGGGACAACGCTGGACTGGGCCAGGATCATCAGCCGCTTGGTGAAATCGGACGGGATGACGATCGCGCCGTACACCTCCGCGGAGTCGAGCATCGACTGCGCGGTCCCGATCCCCACCTGCTTCAGATCCACCTTGTCGGAAGGAACCCCGGCGACGAGTCCGTCCACGATCTGGTCGCCGATGTTCTGCCGCGTGTCCGAACCCGGGGTGACGTCCCCCTCGTCCTGGTTGACCACCGCGATCGGGAAGCCGCGCAGGTTTCCCTTCGGATCGAGGATGCTGCCCAGGTACAGCGTGGCCAGCAGCGACATGAGCAGTGCCACGACCACGATCGGGGCCGCCCAGAACAGCGGACTACGCAGTTTTCCGGTCCGCTGCCCCGGAAGGATCGGCTCCGGTGCTTCGTGCTTGGGGGAGGTCACGGCCACTCGCTCACACTCTCGCTCTTGTCGCTGTCTACGAACGTGGGGTCCGCGCCCGGACCTCGTCGACCAGTTCGTCGACCAGGGCGGCACTCATCGCGGGGCTGAACGAGGACAGCTTGGCCAGCGGCGCGCCCATCACCATCTGGAGCACGAGGGGGCTGACCTCGCCCATCCCGAGGGCGTCGTCGCCACCGGCCGCCGCGAACGCCTCCATCAACAGGGGTCCGCCGACCGGATGCGCGAACCAGTCGCCGAGCGTCGACATCCCGGTCAGGGTCGGCGGAATGCCGTCGCCGGGGGAGGCGTGGGTGGCGGTCAGCCGGATGTCGCGGGAGGAGGCGCCGACCCGGATCTCGAAGTCGCCGGCCTCGACCACCCAGCGGTGTTCGCGCGACGACCAGAACGCGAACGCCCGGGAATCGAGGGTGATCGTCACCTTCCGGGCCTCGCCGGGAGCCAGGTGCACCTTGGTGAACCCCTTCAGTTCGTGCACGGGCCGGTCCACGCTCGCGTCCACGTCGCGCACGTACAACTGCGGCACCTCTGCCCCGGCCCGGTCGCCGGTGTTGGTGACGGTGAACGTCACCTCGAGCGCGTCCCCGGCGGGGGTGAGGGTGAGGTCGGAGTACTCGAAGGTGGTGTAGGACAACCCGAATCCGAACGGGTACGCCACCGGCATGTCGAGGGTGTCGAACCAGCGGTAGCCGACGTGGATCCGTTCGCCGTAGACGACGACACCGTCCGAACCGGGGAAGTTCATCCGGCTGGGGGTGTCCGCCAGGTCCAGCGGGATCGTCTCGGTCAGCCGCCCCGACGGGTTCGCCAGGCCGAACAGCAGGTCCGCGAGCGCCGGGCCGCCGGCCTGCCCGAGCAGCCAGCCCTCGAGGATCGCCTGTGCGCGGTCCTGCCAGCCCGCCGTCGCGACGACTGCACCGTTCGAGAGCACCACGGCGACACGGGGATTGACCGCCGCGACGGCGTCGAGCAGGGCCAGCTGGTTCGCGGGGATGTCGATGTCGGTGCGGTCGAAGCCCTCCGACTCCACCTCGGTCGGCAGCCCGAGGAACAGCAGCACCGTCTCCGCGGACTCGGCGAGGGCCACGGCCTCGGCGACCAGGTCGGCGTCGGCGGTGCCGTCGAATCGGAAGCCGGGCGCGAAGCGCACCGAGGCACCATCCCCGCCGAGGGCGGCGATGGCGTCGAGCGCCGAGTCGACGCGGGTCGGCACGACCTGGGAACTGCCCGATCCCTGGAACCGCGGGGTGCGGGCGAACTCGCCGATCACCGCGACCGAGTCGAGGGCGGCGATGTCGAGGGGGAGCAGCCCCTCGTTCTTGAGCAGGACCGCCGACTCGGTGGCCGCGACCGCGGCGAGCTCGTGGTGGGCGTCGGCATCGTAGGCGCGCGCGGCGCCGGTGGGGGCCGTGGTGCGCTCGATCAGGGTGAGCAGTCGGCCGACCGAGTCGTCGAGCGCCGACTCGTCGAGTTCGCCCGACTCGACCGCCGCGACCACCCTCTCGTCGCCGGCCGCGGCGGGCATCGTCAGGTCCAGGCCCGCGGCCAGCGCCCGCACCCGGTCGTTGACCGCGCCCCAGTCCGAGACGACCAGGCCGTCGAATCCCCACTCGTCGCGCAGCACTTCGGTGAGGAGCCAACGGTTCTCGCTGACCTGCACGCCGCGGACCTTGTTGTACGAGCACATCACGGTCCACGGCCTTGCGGTGGTGACGATCCGCTCGAAGGCGGGCAGGTAGATCTCGCGGAGGGTGCGCTCGTCCGCCTGGACGTCGATGCGCATCCGGTCGGTTTCCTGGTTGTTGGCGGCGAAATGTTTCAGCGACGCGGCGACCCCGCGGGACTGCACGCCCTGCACCCATGCCGCGCCGAGGACACCGGCGAGGAACGGATCCTCCGAGTAGTACTCGAAATTGCGTCCGCACAGCGGCGACCGGCGGATGTTCACGCCGGGGCCGAGCAATACGGAGACCCCCTCGGCGCGGGCCTCGTCACCCAGCGCGGTGCCGACGGTGCGGATCAGGTCGACGTTCCAGCTCGAACCGAGCCCGACGGCGGGCGGGAAGCAGGTGGCGGGGACGCTGTCGCCCAGTCCAAGCGCGTCACCGCCCTCGGACTGCTTGCGCAGACCGTGCGGGCCGTCGGTCAGCATGATCGACGGGATCGCGGCATCGGGCACGGAGGCGGTGTGCCAGAAGTCGGCGCCCGTGGTCAGGGCGGCCTTCTGGATACGGTTCAGGCCGGAGATGACGCCCGAATGCTTCTGGTGTGCCATGGAATTCCTAGTCTGCCGCCGGACGCGGGCCTCCGCCCGCACTGATCAGGACTTCAGCCTAGGTGGGGAACCGGGGCCGGACACGACGACACCCCCGGTCGTGTCGGGTGATCCGACAGGGCCGGGGGTGCCTCGAGTGCCGCGGTCTACGCGGTGGCCGGAGCCTCCGCGGTGTCCTGCTCCGCCGGCAGTTCGCGGCGCAGCTTCTCGCCCTCGATGTCGACGTTCGGCAGGATCTTGTCCAGCCACTTCGGCAGCCACCACGCCTTGTCGCCGAGCAGGGCCATCACCGCGGGGATGATCACCATGCGGACGATGAAGGCGTCGAAGAAGACCGCCGAGGCGAGCGCGAAGCCGATCGACTTGATGAACGCGTTGTCCTCGAGGATGAACGCGCCGAACACCGAGATCATGATCAGTGCGGCGGCGGCCACCACGCGGGCGCCGTGGCTGAAGCCGATGGTCATCGCCTTCTTCGCGGAGGCGCCGTGCACGTACTCCTCCCGCATCCGGGTGACCAGGAAGACCTGGTAGTCCATCGCGAGACCGAACACAACACCGATCAGGAAGATCGGCATGAAGCTGACCAGCGGCTGCGGGTTGGCGATCAGGCCGCCCCAGCCCTCCTGGAAGATCGCGACGGTGGCACCGAACGTGGCGGCGACGCTGAGCAGGAAGCCGAGGGCCGCGGTCAGCGGCACCAGGATCGACCGGAACACCAGCATCAGCAGGATGAACGCGAGCCCGACCACGATGATCAGATACGGGACCAGTGCGCCCTGCAGCCGGTCCGAGACGTCGGTCTCGAGCGCGGTCTGCCCGGTGACGCCGTAGTTGACGCCGATCTGCTCGTGCAGCGCGCCCTCGCCGTCGCGGATGGACTGCATCAGGTCGACGGTCTTCTGGTCGGTCGGCGCGCTGCCGGGGGTGACCAGGATCTGCGCGGTGTCCCCGGCCGGGTTCATCGCGACGATCTGCGCGTTGACGACGTCGTCCTGCGCGGAGATGGTCTTGACCACCTCGCCGAACGCCTCCGCCGCCGGGACGGTGGCGTCCTTGGCGTCGACGACGACCACGAGCGGGGAGTTGCGGCCCGGACCGAAGGCGTCGGAGACCAGGTCGTAGGCCTGCCGCGAACTGGTGGCGGGATCGCCGGTGCTCTCGGACGGCAGGGCCAGCTTCAGCCCGGTTGCGGGCAGCGCCAGCGCACCGAGAACGGCGATGCCGGCGATCAGCGGGATCAGGGGCTTGCGCGCGACCCAGCCGGCGTAGCGGGTGGCCGGGCCGGGGGCCGCGTCCTCGGCCTCGGCGTCCGGGGCCTTGACGAACGGGATCCTGCCGGCGAACGCCCTACGGCCCAGCAGGCCGAGGAAGGCGGGCAGGAAGGTCAGCGCGACGAGCACCGCGACGAACACCGCGAACGCCGCGGCCATGCCCATGTCGCTGAGGAACTTGATGCCGACCACGCGCAGCGCGACGAGCGCGATGATCACCGTCAGTCCTGCGAACACGACCGCCGAGCCTGCGGTGCCGACCGCCCGGCCGGCGGCCTCCTCCCGGTTACCGGTGACGCTGACCTCGTGCTTGAAGCGCGAGACGATGAACAGCGAGTAGTCGATCGCGACGGCGAGGCCGATCATCACCGCCAGCGTCGGGGTCATTGAACCCAGTTCGGTGAATCCGGTGGCGATCGTGATGCCGAGGCTGCCGATACCGACGCCGATGATCGCGGCGATCAGCGGCAGCCCCGCAGCGACCAGCGAGCCGAAGGTCAGCATCAGGACGACCGCGGCCACGGCCAGGCCGATCAGCTCGGCGGATCCGCCGGGTGCCTCCTGGGTGGCGGCGGCGGTGCCACTGACCTTGACGGTCAGACCGGCGTCCCGGGCGGCCTGCGCGGCCACGTCGATCTGGTCGGTCAGTTCCGTGGTGACGTCCTTGAAATCACCGCTGAACGGCACCTCCACGTAACCGACGGTCCGGTCCGGGCTCAGCGGGGACAGGGCCTGCGCGTCTGCGGCCGCCTGGTCGAGCGGCTTGCCGGTCTGCTCGGCCTGCGCCTTCGTCATCTCCGTCAGGCCTGCGTCGGCGACGACCGGATTGACCAGCGCGCCCTGGGCGGCCTCGGGGGAGGCGGTGGCCGGGTCGACCTTCGCGGCCGGATCGACGAGGTCGATGGCGCGGACCTTGGCCAGGGTCGCATCCATCGCGGCCTGGCTCTCCTCGCTGTCGAGGGTCTGGCCCTCTGGAGCGGCGAAGACGAACCGGGCGGAGATGGAGTTGAACGGATCCTTGCCCGAGGACGGGAACCGCTCGGCCATCAGGTCCTGCGCCTTCTGCGCCGGGGTCCCGGGGATCGAGAACGAATCGTTGGTCGGACCCGACAGCGTTCCGGCGCCGACGCCCATCAGGACGAGCAGAGCGAGCCAGATCGCCAGGACGGTGCCCTTGCGCCGGTAGGCGAATTTGCCGATCCGGTACAGGTAGGTGGCCATGAAGGACCCTTCGGGTTGCGTGGGGACGGGTGTCTCGGGTGGGCGGTGTCGTCGGTGGGCGCGCTAGGGGACAGGTGGTTCGACGGTCGGTTGGGGTATGCCGGCGCGCAGCATCGCGAACGCCTCGCGCACGAGGGGTTCGGGGGTGTCGTGGCCGGTGTCGCCCTGCAACCACAGCTCGATCGCGCACTTGCAGGACGCCCCGATCGCCATCTGCAGGAGATTCGGGTACAGGTCGGTCGCGACGTTCGTGCCGGTCCGTTCCGCGATCGCCTCGCCGAGGATCCGGCTGACCCGGCCGTGCAGTTCCAGGTGGCAGGCCAGCAGGGCGGGGCTCTCCTCGATCAGCATCATTTCGGCGGCCATCTCGCCGAGGTCGCGGATCGGATCGAGCACGATCGACAGGACGACCGCCTCGAGCGAATCCCAGATCGGTTCGTCGGCGGGCCGTTCGCGCAGCCGCTGCGCCCAATGGGTGACGTCGGTTTCGAACCGGTACAGGACCGCTTCTTCCTTCGACGCGAAGTAGTTGTGGAAGGTCCGGGTGGAGACCCCGGCCTCGGAGGCGATGGCCTCGGCGGTGACGGCGTCGAGGCCGGCGGGCTTGGCCAGCCGGATCGCCGCCTCGCTGAGTGCGAGGCGGGTGGCGGCCTTCTTCTGGTCGCGCAGGCCGGGTTGGGTGCTCACCCCATTCAAGGTACGGAAGTTGCACAATCCTGCAAACTTGCACACCTATGCAATTTTGTGTGGTTGCCCACATGGAGCGGTGTGCTGTGACCGCCCTCACCGGCCGGCGGTCATCGATCCCGCTCGCCTCGGTCCTACGGTTTCGCGGCGACCCTGCGTAATGTCCCTCCCGAGCAGTCCCTCACAGCCGATTGGAGTGTCCCGGTGCGCATCGGAACGCAGATCACCTACAGCGGCGGGTTCGCCGAAACGGTCGCCGAGGTCGCGGACCTCGAACGCGCCGGACTCGACATCGCCTTCATGGCGGAGGCGTACTCGTTCGACGCCGTCAGTCAGCTGGGCTACCTCGCCGCCAAGACGACGACGCTCAAGCTCGCATCGGGCATCTTCCAGATCTACACCCGCACCCCGTCGCTGATGGCGATGACCGCCGCCGGCCTGGACTTCGTCTCGAACGGGCGGTTCGTGCTGGGGCTGGGGGCGTCGGGCCCGCAGGTCATCGAGGGCTTCCACGGGGTGCCGTACGACGCGCCGCTGGGCCGGACCCGTGAACTCGTCGACATCTGCCGCCAGGTGTGGCGCCGCGAGAAGGTGCAGTACGACGGCAAGTACTACCAGATCCCGCTGCCCCCGGAGAAGGGCACGGGGCTCGGGAAGCCGCTCAAGCTGATCAACCATCCTGTGCGCGAACGCATCCCGATCGTCATCGCCGCGATCGGCCCGAAGAACGTGGCGTTGACGGCGGAGATCGCGGAGGGCTGGCAGCCGATCTTCTTCCACCCGGAGCGTGCTATGGACGTGTGGGGTGAGTCGGTGGCCAAGGGCAAGGCCAAGCGTGACGCGTCGCTCGGCGAGCTGGAGATCTTCGCAGGCCCGGCGCTCGCGATCGGCGACGACGTCGACCACATGATCGACTGGATCAAGCCGCACCTGGCGCTCTACATCGGCGGCATGGGTGCCCGCGGCAAGAACTTCTACAACGACCTCGCCTGCCGCTACGGCTACGAGGCCGAGGCGAAAACCATCCAGGACCTCTACCTGGACGGCAAGAAGCAGGAGGCTGCGGCCGCCGTCCCGGACGAGCTGGTTCGCTCGATCTCGCTGATCGGCCCCGAGGGCTACGTCCGCGAGCGGGTGGCGGCGTTCAAGGAGGCGGGTGCCACGACCCTGACCGTCAACGCGATGGCCCCCGACACCGCCGGTCGGGTCGCGCAGATCGAGAAGCTGCGCGCGATCATCGACGCGTAGCCCCGACAGTTCGCCGAGTGTGCACTCGGGTGCGCACTCGGCGTCGGTCAGCGGGACAGTCGGGTCAGGATCGGGGTGAACACGTCGGCCAGCTCGCCCGGCACCGTCACCTCGTCGACGCCGAAGCGGCGCTCATGCTCGGACAGGGCCTGCGCCGCGCGGTGCGGGTCGGCGTCCAGCAGTCCGATCCCGCCGGTCGCCCGGATCCGATCCGCGGTGAGGCCGTCGCGGCCGATCCAGGCCGGCATCCGGTCGCCGACCCCGACGAGGGACAAGGTGAACGGCATTGCCGGACCACAGGACTCGCGGGCCCGGATGACGGCGTCCGCCAGTTCGGGAAGCGTGGTGGCGGGCCCCAGCGCGAGCGCCACCCGGTCCGCCACCCGTCCGGCCGCCGCCAGCATCCGCGGCCCGGCCGCCGACGCCACCACCTCGGGGGCCGGATCGACGCCCGCGCGCACCGCCGCGGCGGACTCCTCGACCTGCGCGATCCGTTCGGTGGCGCCGCCCCAGGGCATTGCCAGCCGCCGTGCCTCGTCCTCGGCGTCCGGTCGGCCCGCGCCGATGCCGAGTTCGAACCGCGCGTCCGAGAGTGATTGCAGAGCAGCGACTTCCCGAACCAGCGCGGCCGAGGTGCGGAGCGGAGCCGCCGCCACCCAGGTGCGCAACCGCAGGCGTGAGGTCACGGCCGCCGCGGCGGCGAGGACCGGGAACGGGGACGGTGTCCACAGGGTGTCCGGCACCAGAACGGCGTGAAATCCCATGTCCTCGAACAGTTTCACGCGGTCCGTCCAGGCGGCGCCGCCGACGCGAGGGGTGTCGACCACCACGAACCTCATCGTCGGGTCTCCCGCAGTACGGCGAGGCGGGCCCGGTACTCCGCCTCGGTGATCTCGCCGCGGGCGTAGACGTCGCGCAGCGTGGATTCGCCGTGGCGGCCGCGGCGCCGCCGCCCGAGGAGTACGAACGCGGCAATGACGATCAGCCAGAAAGTGATCGGGATCAGGATGAACCACGGGCCGACGCCCCATCCCGGTCCCCAGGGGCCGTCCCAGTGGTCGGCCAGTAACAGGGTTGTCTGTGCGTTCACGGTGTTCATGACGTCGAGCCTGCGCCGGTTCGGGTGCCGACGCGTCGGTCCGTGTGCGGAATCGTCGGTACGTCCGGATGCGTACGGCCGGTGTGCAGTTGCCGTCGCAATTCGCGGGTACCGGCGACGGCGACTGCATCTCAGCGCCAGCCGGGCCGGACCAGACCGGACTCGTAGGCCAGGACCACGAGCTGGGTGCGGTCTCGGGCGCCGAGCTTGAGCAGGATCCGGCCGACGTGCGTGCGCGCGGTGGCCGGGCTCAGCACCAGCCGCTCGGCGATCTCGGCGTTGCTCAGGCCCTCCGCAACCAGCGTCATCACCTCGCGTTCCCGGTCGGTCAGCGTGGCCAGCAACGTGCCGTCCGGGGCGGCCTTGGCGCGGGCGGCGAACTCGGCGAGCAACCGCCGGGTGACGGTGGGGGAGAGCAGCGCCTCCCCGTCGGCCACCACCCGCACCGCCCGGACCAGGTCGGCGGGTTCGGTGTGTTTGACCAGGAACCCGGCGGCACCGGCGCGGATCGCCTCGAAGACGTACTCGTCGAGCTCGAAGGTGGTCAGCACCACGACCCGGACCCCGGCCAGCTCCGGGCGGTCCGCGATCCGGCGGGTGGCCTCGAGGCCGTCGAGCACCGGCATCCGGATGTCCATCAGCACCACGTCCGGCCTCAGCTCCTCGGCCAGTCGCACCGCCTGCGCGCCGTCCTCGGCCTCGCCGACCACCTCGATCCCGCTCTGTGCGTCGAGCAGCGCCACGAAGCCGGCACGAACCAGCGCCTGGTCGTCGGCGACGAGCACCCGGACCGTCATGACGCGCCGGCCCCGTCGGCGGGCAGGGGAAGCGTGGCGCGCACCCGGAATCCGCCGTCCGGTCGCGTCCCCGCAGACAGCGTGCCGCCGAGGGCGCGGCTGCGTTCGGTCATCCCGGTGATGCCGTTGCCGGGAGGGTTCGCCGCGGCGGTGTGGCCGTCGTCGTCGACCTGGACCTCCAGCAGCCCAGGCAGGTACCGCAGGGTCACCCGGGCGGTCGACTGCCCGGAGTGCCGGGCCACGTTGGTCAGCGACTCCTGCACGATCCGGGCCGCCGCGAGGTCCACCCCCGTCGGTACGGGGCGGATGGTCCCGGAAATGTCTGTGGTGACATCGATTCCGGCATCGCGTGCCCGCGCGACGAGACCGTCGAGATCGGTGATCGACGGCGCAGGCGCCACCGGCGGCGCCTCGGGGCCCCGGCGCAGGGACTGCAGCATTGCGTGGACCTGGACGAGGGCGTCGCGGCTGGCCTCCTTGATCGACGCCAGCGCCATCCCGGCCTGTTCGGGTCGGCTGTCGAGCAGCTCGAGCGCGACCCCGGACTGCACGTTGATCATCGACAGACTGTGTGCCAGCACGTCGTGCAGTTCGCGGGCGATGTCCAGCCGTTCCTCGCTGGCCCGCCTCAGTCGCTCCTCCTCGGCGGCCCGGGCCAGTTCGCGGGCCCGCTGGCGCCGGGCCCGGATCGCCTCGCGCCGTTGCCGGATGACCTCGGCGATCGCCAGCAGGGTCAGCAGCCACGCCCCGATGCCGATCGCCGCGGCCGGCGTCGGGTACTCGCGGCCGGTCACCCACGGCACACCCCACACGTACACCACGTAGCCGACCGCCGGTGCCGCGTACAGCGGCCAGCGCGGGTACCGGGGCGCCGCGGTGAGAAACGCGATGACGATCGGCAGGAAGATCGGGCCCATCGGGTATCCGCGCAGCAGGAACACCAGCGCGGCCGCCAGCGTCACCGCCAGCACCGTCAACGGTGCGACCCTGCGCCACACCAACGCGGCCGACGCGGCCGCGATCAGGACGAACGCGTAGACGTCGAGTGGGTGGGCCGCGTTCTGATGGCGCGCCGAACCCACCGTGCCTGCGGCTGCGACGGCACCGACGACGAGTGCGACCGCGACGTCGACCGGACGGGCTGCCATGGACTCGAACCTAGCCGCGGATCGACCGGACGGCGTCGTCCCACGTACGTAGTCGCGGGTCCGCCGGACGGCCGATGTGGACAATCGGGCCGGTCAGCTGCCGGACTTCCGCCGGCCGACCAGCCAGCCGGCGATCCACCCGATCACGAACACGGCCAGCAGGAAGACCCACAGCGCCGCCTCGAAGCTGAACCAGGCCAACTGGATCGTGGTCGTCGCGGTGTTCTGGAAGATGAAGATCACCGCCAGCACCACCAGGGCCAGCGCCAACCATCTGCCCGGGGTCATCCGCGACATCAGCGAGGTCTTCGCGCTTCTCTGATCGGACATCGCACACTCCTGCCTGGCTGCGCCCACCGGTGCCGGGCTGCCGACCCGACGGGTGAATCCGCAGGTCACATACCTCATGGTAGCCGCGGAGGCGGCCGATCCGGCGTCAAACGGGACTGTGTCGCACGGTCGCACCGGCCCCCCGCGACCCGGTCTGGGGCTCGTCCCGAGACGCAATTCACCGCCGCGAGCGCGACCGAGACGCGACACGGGGACCTTCGACCCACGCGAACCCGGTGCAAAACCCGGACAATAGGTGCGGGGCACACGATGCCCCGACTGTCGGTGACGGATCTCCAGTGAGGAAGCAGCATGAGCGCAAGCAATCCAGTCGTGGTGGGAGTGGACGGATCGGAGTCGGCGTCGACGGCCGTTGTGTGGGCCGCCCGTACCGCCGCGGCCCGCAAGCTTCCCCTGCTGCTGGTCTCCGTCGTGCACGTGCCCGCTTACTACTACACCGAGCCCTACCTGGTGCGCGGCTACGGCGACGACCTGAAGAACGCCGGCCGCGCTCACCTCGACAGCGCCGCGGTGCTCGCCCGGGAGGTCGCCGAGGAGGTCGGCGACCTGGACATCGACACCAAGCTGCACGAGGGGCGGATCGCGGAGATCCTGCTGCAGTACGCGCCGCAGGCGTCGATGATCGTGCTCGGCAGCCGTGGGCTCGGAGAGTTCAGCGGCGCACTCCTCGGTTCGGTGGCCCGTGCCGTCACCTCGCACTCGACCGCGCCGGTCGCGGTGGTCCGTGGTCGCACGCTCGAAGGCCGGCCGCCGACCGAGGGCCCGGTCGTCGTCGGTGTCGACGGTTCGGAGATCAGTGAGGACGCCCTCGCCGCAGCATTCCAGGAGGCGTCGGCGCTGGGCGCGCAGCTCATCGCGGTGAACGTGTGGAGTGACGTGTCCGTACAGCCGTCGCTCGGTGCGACCGAGGACGACCCGCACTGGACTTCCATCCAGGCCGCCGAGGAGGCGGTGCTGTCCGAGCGGCTCGCCGGGTGGATCGAACAGTATCCGGACGTGCCCGTGCAGCGGGTGGTCCGCCGCGACCGTCCGGTGCGGGTGCTCAGCGAATTCTCCGAGCAGGCACAGCTTCTCGTGGTGGGAAGCCACGGCCGCGGCGGGTTCAAGGGCATGCTCCTCGGCTCCACCAGCGCGGCACTGATGAGCACCGCCGACTGCCCGGTGCTGATCGTGCGCCCGGCACAGTTGGCCGGATAGTTCACCGAACCCGAAACGAAGGGTCGGTCCCCGGGAGGGGACCGACCCTTCGTTTCGTGCGGACGAGTCTGCCCCGGATGTCGGTTCAGGGCCGTTGTCGGTTCAGCCGAACTCGTCGAGCCCGCCCGCCCGCAGCCGCGCCCACACATCGGTGGGGTGCACACCACGCCGGACGGCGTCATTTTCGATCAGCACGCCGAGCAGCACCGAGTTCAGGAACGCGAGCGCATCCGGGTCGTGCCGGGCGGACTTGGCCTCCGCCCATCGGGTGACGTTGCCGCGCTTGGCCGCGGACGCCATTTCCAGCGCCGTTTCGAACAGCGCCTGGGTGTCGGTCGATGGTCGTTCGGTCGTCAGATCCGTCATCACACACCCACCTTCTGTCCACGGGCCGCCGCACGGGCCAGTGCCCGGTCGCGGGACTCCTCGAACCTGGCTGCGTCGGCGTGCAGACTCTCGAGGAACACCGCCAGCTCCTCGCGGAGCGTCTCCGCCTCCCCGGTGAAATCGGTGCGGTCGAACACCTTCCACGTGCGCAGCACCGGCATCACCACGTCGTCCAGGTGTTGGCGCAGATCGTAGATGCCGCCCTTGGCGATGAGCACCGCGTTACGGCGGAACTGTGGCATCGTCGCGCCCGGCATCTGGAAGTTGGTGAGGATCTTGAGGATTGCGCGCATCGCTTGTGTCGGAGCGACGTCCAGCGCCGCACCGGTGATGTTGCGGTAGAACATCATGTGCAGGTTCTCGTCGGCTGCGACCCGGGCCAGCATCCGGTCGGCGATCGGGTCACCACACGCCTTGCCGGTGTTGCGGTGCGACACCCGGGTCGCCAGCTCCTGGAACGTCACGTAGGTGACCGCGTCGAGGATGCCCTCCTGCAGGTTCGGGTTGAACCCGTGCGTCATGTGGGCCATCCGCGCGTCCTCCAACGCCACCGGATCCACCCCGCGAGTGACCACCAGGTAGTCCCGCATCACCACCGAGTGCTTGTTCTCCTCCGCGGTCCAGCGGCCCACCCACGTACCCCAGGCTCCGTCCCGGGAGAAGTTCTCCGCGATGACCCGGTGGTACGACGGCAGGTTGTCCTCGGTGAGCAGGTTCGTGATCATCGCGGCCTTCGCGACGTCCGTCAGCTGCGACTGCTCGGGGTCCCAGTCGACGCCGCCGAGTGCCGCGAAATTGCGGCCGTCGTCCCACGGCACGTAGTCGTGCGGGTGCCAGTCCTTCGCCATCGACAGGTGCCGGTGCACGTTCTCCTCGGCGACGGGCTCGAGTTCGTGCAGCAACTCGAGTTGGGTCAGTTCTCGTGCCACGGTGTCCTCGTCCCCATTCGCAGTGCCGGAAGTCCAGCGATGAGCCTGGCGGATCGAGACCCCTGGCCGATAGTGCCGAAAGTCCCGATGTGTTGGGATTGAGGAATGCAGACACGGCTTTTCCTGGTCGACGACCACGAGATCGTCCGGCGGGGCCTGGTGGACCTCCTCGGCGGCGCCCCCGACTTCACGGTGGTCGGGGAGGCCTCCTCCGTCGCGGAAGCGCTGGCGACGTTTCCGGCGTCGGGGGTCGACGTCGCGGTCCTCGACGTGCGGTTGCCGGACGGCTCCGGGGTGGAGCTCTGCCGGGAACTGAGGTCGGCGAACCCGGAGCTGCGGTGCCTGATGCTCACCTCGTACTCCGACGACGAAGCCCTCTTCGACGCGGTGCTCGCCGGAGCGTCCGGCTACCTGCTCAAGCAGATCCTCGGCACCGACCTGATCGCCGCGGTCCGGACCGTCGGAGCCGGCGGGTCGCTGCTCGACGACCGGGCCACGTCCGCCGTCCTGGCGCGGATTCGGGCCCAGCGCAACAAGAGTGGGCTCGTCGACGAACTGACCGACCAGGAGAAGGTGGTGCTCGATCTCATCGGTGAGGGTCTGACGAACCGGGAGATCGGCGCCCGCATGCATCTCGCCGAGAAGACGGTGAAGAACTACGTGTCGCGGTTGCTGTCGAAGCTGGGGATGCAGCGTCGCACCCAGGCCGCGGTCCTGGCCACCGAGCTGCGCGGTCGACCCGAGCGGGGACGGTGACCCGGGCCGGGGGTCAGGACGTCAGCCCGCCCGCCACCGCCCGCTCGGCGAGGAGTCGACCGAGCAGGAAGTCGAGCTGGGTGCGGGCGTCGTCGAAGGGGCGGGTCGACTTGAGCGCGCGGCTCTGCACGATGGCGCCCTCGATCGCCGACAGCAGCAGTCCCGCCGTCGACCGCGCGGTCGCCTCGTCGAGGCCCGCCGCGACCATGCCGCCGGCGAGGCGGGAGGTCCACTCGGTGAACGCCTGGCCTGCCGCGGACCGGACCGCCGGATCCGGTTCGTCCAGTGCCGCCGCCATCATGAACGAACCGAGCCGGTAGTCGCTCGACTCGAGCGGTTCGAGCCAGAACGCGAACAGCTCGTCCAGCCACCGGTCCATCGACGGTGCGGTCGCGAACTTGTCCGCCATCACGGTCAGGTGTGACTGCACCAGGCGGGACACGATCCGGGTGGCGGTCTCCACGAGCTGGCCCTTGCCTTCGGGGAAGTGCTGGTAGAGCGAGTTGCGCGACGCGTTGCTGCGTTTGAGCAATTCCGTCAATCCGGCCGCATTCACGCCGAGTTCCTGCACCATCGTGATGGTGGTCGCGAGCAGGCGAGCGCGCGGTCGCGCCGTCGTCATGTGAGCTCCTTCCGAAACGCTTGTGTGGACCGATCGGTTCATGTTAGACCTGGAGATGAACCGATCGGTTCACATGGAGAGGATGTCATGCCCGCGAAGATCGCCACCGCCAGTCCCGTCACCCACGCGGCCCTTCTCGGCCTCGGTGTGTACCGACCCCGGCGCGTCGTTCCCAACGCCGAGATCGTCGACCTCATCGACTCCTCCGACGAATGGATCCGGACCCGGTCCGGCATCACGGCCCGCGGCTGGGCCGAGCCCGACGAGACCATCGTCTCGATGAGCGTCGCGGCCGCCCGTGACGCGCTCGCGGCCTCGGGTCTGGTGGCCGAGCAGATCGACGCCGTCGTGCTGGCGACCTCATCGCAGATGGTGCTTGGCCCGTCGGCGGGCGCGATCGTGGCCAGCGAACTCGGAATGCAGGACACCGCGGCCTACGACATCTCCGCCGGGTGCGCGGGCTTCTGCTACGCGCTCGGCAACGCCGCGAGCCTCGTTCGTGCCGGGCAGGCCCGCCACGTGTTGGTGATCGGCGTGGAAAGGCTGTCCGACCTGCTCGATCCGACGGACCGGACATGCGCGTTCATCTTCGCCGACGGCGCGGGCGCGGTCGTGGTGGGTCCCTCCGACGCCGAGGGGATCGGGCCGGTCGCGTGGGGTTCGGACGGTACCCAGACCACGGCGATCAAGCAGGACAAGGACTTCAAGGAGTTCTTCGCCGACGTTCTCGAGCGCGGCGCCGAGGCGGAGCGCCCGTACATCCGGATGAACGGTCAGGCCGTGTTCCGCTGGGCGGTCACCTTCCTGGAGAAGGCGTGCCGCGACGCGCTGGAGAAGGCCGGGGTCGCGGCCGACGACCTGGACGCGTTCGTGCCGCACCAGGCCAACAGCCGGATCACCGACGCGCTGATCCGGACGCTGGCCCTGCCCGACACCGTCGCGGTCGCCCGGGACATCGTGGAGACCGGCAACACCAGCGCGGCGTCGATCCCGATGGCGATGGAGCAGCTGCTCCGCTCCGGGGCCTCGCAGCCCGGTGACACCGCGTTGCTGCTCGGTTTCGGTGCCGGACTGGCCTACGCAGGGCAGGTGGTCCGGCTTCCCGCGATCGCCTGAGCCGTCGGGCCGCCCGCTCCGCGTCAGTGGAGCGGGACCCGCCAGGTGAGCCTGGTTCCCGCGCCGGGCTCTGAGCGGACCTCGCAGCGGCCGCCGCAGGCGGCCGCACGCCGGTCCAGGTTCGCCAGCCCGCTGTGGGGTTCGGTGCCGGTCATCCCGATGCCGTCGTCGTCGACGACGATCGTGAAGTCCTCGGCCGCGGACACCGTCACCGTGAGGGTCGTGGCGTTCGCGTGCCGACGCGCGTTCGAGAGTCCTTCCCGCAGAACCGCTTCCGCGTGGGGGGCGACCGACGTCGGAACCAGGGTGTCGATCGGGCCGGAGAACTGTACGGACGGGGTGACGTCGGCGGTGAGCTCGCCGATCACGTCGAGTAGCCGGCGCCGCAGACCGGCGGCCGGCGCCGCGTCGGCGGACTGCAGGTCGAAGATGGTGGTGCGGATCTCGCGCACCGTCTGATCGAGCTGCTCCACCGCCCGGGCGAGCACCTCGGCGGTGCGGCCCTCCGTCGCAGCGGACACCGACTGCAGGCTCATGCCGGTGGCGAACAGGCGCTGGATGACGTTGTCGTGCAGGTCCCGTGCGATCCGGTCGCGGTCGGCGAGGACGTCCAGCAGGCGCTGCTGGCGCTGCTGGTGCGCGAATTCGAGGGCCACCGCCGCCAGGTCCGCCATCGACGCGAGTCGCTGTAGCTCGTCCGGATCCCATTCGGGCCCACCGGTTTCGCCGCTGACCACCAGGGCGCCCTGGACGTGCTGCGGACCGGCCACCGGCAGCGTCGCCGACCGGGTCGTGCCCGCGCTCAAGTCCGCGAAGTCGACGTCCTGCCCGACCGTCAGCCGCGAATCGGTGGTCGCGAGGACGGTGCTCGCGTCGTCCACCGTGTCGACGAGCGTGACCGCGTCGGCCGTGCCCAGCTCCCGTGCCTGCCGGACCAGCAGGTCAAGGGTCTCGGGCACCGACCCGCCGATCAGCAGCCGCGAGGTGATCGACGACATCGCGCTCAGCCAGCGTTCCCGGGTGCGGGACTGCTCGAACAGGCGCGCGTTGTCGATCGCGAGGGCCGCGGACTCGGCGAGCACCGTCAGGATCGTCTGGTCCTCGTCGCTGAACTCCGGTGCGCCGCGCTTCTCGGTGAGGTAGATGCTGCCGAACGCCTCCCCTCGCACGATGATCGGCATGCCCAGGAAGCTGTGCATCGGCGGATGGTTGGGCGGAAACCCGACCGACGCGGCGTGGGTGGCGAGTTCCCGGATCCGCACCGGGCGGGGTTCGTTGATCAGCAGGCCGAGCAGGCCGCGCCCCTCGGGCAGATGTCCCATCGTCGCGCGAGTTCCGGGGTCGATGCCCTCGTACACGAATTCCGACAACCCGCCGCCGGGGGCGCGGACACCGAGCGCGCCGTAGCGGGCGCCGAGCAGTTCGGTTGCCGCGCGCACGATCCGCTGCAGCGTGGTGTCCAGGTCGAGGCCGGCGCCGACCACCAGTACCGCCTCGAGCAGATCGCGCAGGGTGCCGGGGGAGCTGACGTCCTCGCCGAGTCGCCGGTGCACGGTGTCGAGCAGGCCGTTCAGGCTGCCTGCGGGATCGTCGACCATGCCCCGAGCCTACTGGGGGCGGGCGCGCGTTCGGTCGTGGGCACTCCCGCCGCTCGCCCCGGGCGTGCGGCCCCGGCCGCCACGGCGCCCGCTGGGCGGTGGTCCGTCAGCGAAGGCCGAAGGCGGTGGCGGCGGCGTCGACGGCCGAGGGCACGGCCTGGCTCTTGTCGGGCGCGAGGTCGTGGCCCTTGCCCTCGACCAGGACGAGGGTGTGCGGTGCGGTGATCAGGTCCATGGCGGCGCGCATCTCGTCGGGGGTGCCGAACGGGTCGCGGGTGCCGTGCACGAACACGCACGGGCAGCGCAGGTCCGGAAGGTGTGCGGTGCGAGCCTTCTCCGGCTTGCCCGGCGGGTGCAGGGGGTATGAGAAGAGCAGCAGGCCGTCGCAGACGTCGGGACGTTCCGCCGCGAGCATCGACGACTGCCGACCACCGTACGAATGTCCACCGAGAATCAGTGGGCCCGAGAACGATTCACGGATCGCGGCCGCGGCGGCGGAGATGCCGTCGCGGTCCTTGTCCGCGGTCGACGGACTGGGCGGGCCCTTCGGCCGGCGCTGACGGAAGGGTAGGTCGTAGCGCAGCACCAGCAGCCCTGCATCGGCGAACTCGGATGCCGCGCGCTGCAACAGTTTCGCGTTGCGGTCGCCGCCGGCGCCGTGCGCCAGTAGCAGCGCCGCGACCGGATCGCCGTCGGGTCGATGCAGGTCCCCGACCACATCGTCGCGCTCGAACAACTCGCTCATGAGACACGAAACTACGGGATCGGCACGTCCAGTTCGACCTCGTCGAGCGGGTACGGCGGCGCGCCGGTGCCGCTTATCCGCAGGTGCCCCCACGGATCCTGCTCCCCGAGGACGGCCGGGCGCGGCTCCCCGGCGTCGATCGTCAGCGTCAACCGCGCCCGGTCGCGTCCGGAGAGACCGGCCAGATCCGGGCCGTCGACCCGTCCGTACCAGTGGAAGTGCCCGTCGAGCGGTTCGAAGTGCCCATTGAGGTGGACGACGACGTCGAGGGCGGCGGTGCCGGTGGCGAGCACGGCCGGGCCGTCGTAGGCGGTGTCGGGCTCGAGCATCTCGGGGGCGAGCGCCGCGGGGGACTGGGACGGGGCCCGCTTCCGGCGCCCCCGGATCACAGGAACCCTGCCCGTCGCCACATCGCGCGCGAGGGCGCCCGCATCAGTCCCGTTTCCTCGAGGAATGCGGCCAGGCTCGCGAAGCCGCGGCGCTGGTTCGCGCGGAAGTGCGGATTCGCCAACGCCTGTCGCCGCGCCTCCTTGGGGTCCAGGCCCGCCCGCTGGTACATCGCGGGATTGGTGAACAGGCGCTGCAGCAGCGGGCCGCCGACTCCCTGCATCGTGCCCACCCACCGCTTCTCGATCGGGTGGGTGCCTGTCACCCGCCGCCGCACGCCCTCACGAGCGAACGTGATGTGCCGGGCCTCCTCGGTGACGTGGATCCGCATCAGCCTCGACACCATCGGCTGCAGCTGTGGGTCGTCCATGACCCGGCGCTGGGTGGCGTCGAAGATCTCCTCGCCGATCAGCGCGGCCACCCACAGCATGGTGCCGCGGAACGTCTTCGGGAGCAGATTCGCCACCACGGCCTGGTGCGGTCGCAGCTGGAACGGCTTGGCGCCCATGGCTGCAATGGCGCGGCCGAACATCGTCATGTGCCGGCACTCGTCGCCCATCTCGGTGAGCGTGTACCGGGTGTGCAGCGACGTCGGGTCGCGGTGCAGCAGGTCGCGCAGCAGTGCCTGCAGCAGGATGTTCTCGAACCAGGCGCCGACACTGAGAATGTTCGCGGCCTCCTGCCGGGACAGCTCGATGCGCTGGTCCTCGCTCATCGACTCCCACATCGGCGTGCCGTACAGCGACAGCACAGTCGGCGGCAGGAAGTACAGGTCCTCGGCCAGCGGGGCGTCCCAGTCGAGATCGACGACCGGGTTGTAGGAGCGTTTGATCGACCCGGCGAGCAGTCGGGCGGCCACGACCTCACGGTCCGTGGGAGTGGTACTTGGCATGCGGTGACCCTCCGTGTGCATCGGAGACTTCCGTGACACCTGGAAAGGTAGGCCCGCCCGCTCGCCGGGTCAAGAGGTGTGTGTGACCAAAATTCACACTTTTTGTCGTGGTCCCTATTTCTTGGCGACGGTCAGCAGGAACGCGACGTCCTCGACGGCCTCCACGCGGTGCCGGGCGGCGGGGATGACCAGCAGGTCGCCCGTCGAACCCTTCCACGAGTCGTCGCCGGCGATCAGCGTCAGGGTGCCGCTGAGCACCAGCAGCGTCGCCTCGCCCGGGGAGTCGTGCTCGGCCAGTTCCTGTCCGGCGGTCAGGGCGACGACCGTCTGCCGCAGGCTGCGCTGGTGGCCGCCGTAGATCGTCTGCGAACTGCGTCCGCTGGTGGCCGCGGTCGCGAGCTTGAGTTGTTGCCGTGCAACGGCGGTCAGCGACTTCTTGTCCATGTGGCTGCCTCTCGCTGGGAAAGACCGAATGGGGTCGTCGTGCCCATGCAGTATGGACCACCGAGCGGCGTATGGCGCCGCACTCGCCGAACGGGTCAGCGGGCGTAGGTCACGAATCGGAACCGGACACCGTCGCGGCTCGACGTCTGCCAGTCGCCGGTGCTCTCGGCGACCCACTCGCCGCCAAGGGAGGGTGCGTACGCGTCGCCGTCGACGTCGAGGTCCACCTCGGTGACCTCGATCCGGTCGGCCCGGTCCAGGGCGGCCGCGTAGATCTCGCCACCCCCGATCACCCAGGTCTCGGTGTCGCCGGCCAGGGCGAGGGCGTCGTCGACGGAGTGCGCGACCTCGACGCCGTCCGCCGACCAGTTCCGGTCGCGGGTGACGACGATGTTGCGGCGGTCGGTCAGCGGCCGGAACCGTGGCGGCAGCGAATCCCACGTGCGGCGGCCCATGACGACCGGGTGCCCGGTGGTGACGTCCACGAAGTGCGCCATGTCCTCCGGGATGCGCCACGGGATCGTGTTGTCGCGGCCGATGACGCCGCGGTGGGCCTGTGCCCAGATCACACCGATCACTAGACGGCCACCGGCGCCTTGATTCCGGGGTGGTGCCGGTAGCCGGTGATCTCGACGTCCTCGAAGGTGTAGTCGAAGATCGAGTCCCGCTTGTGCAGGGTGAGCGTCGGGTACGGGTACGGCTCCCGCGACAGCTGCTCGGTGACCTGCTCGACGTGGTTGTCGTAGATGTGGCAGTCGCCGCCGGTCCAGACGAACTCGCCCACCTCGAGCCCGGCCTGCTGCGCGACCATGTGGGTGAGCAGCGCGTAGCTGGCGATGTTGAACGGGACGCCGAGGAACAGGTCGGCGCTGCGCTGGTACAGCTGGCAGCTGAGCCGGCCGTCGGCGACGTAGAACTGGAAGAACGCATGGCACGGCTGCAACGCCATCTCGTCCAGGTCGGCGACGTTCCACGCCGAGACGATCATCCGCCGCGAGTCGGGGTTGGAGCGCAGGGTCTCGATGACCTTGGTGATCTGGTCGATGTGCTCGCCGCCCGGTGTCGGCCACGACCGCCACTGCACGCCGTACACCGGCCCCAGCTCGCCGTCGGCGTCCGCCCACTCGTCCCAGATCGTGACGCCGTGCTCGCGCAGCCACGTGACGTTGGAGTCGCCGCGCAGGAACCACAGCAGCTCGTACACGACGGACTTCAGATGCACCTTCTTGGTGGTGATCAGCGGGAAGCCCTCGCGCAGGTCGAAGCGCATCTGGTGCCCGAACACGCTGCGCGTGCCGGTGCCCGTGCGGTCCGCCTTCGGGGTCCCGGTATTCATGACCAGGCGCAATAGATCTTCGTAGGGCGTGTGCACGGCAGCCAGTCTAGTGGGCGGGCATCTCAGCGCCGGGCACCGGCAGGTAGCGTCGCCGAACATGCGTGAACTCCTCGTGATCGGCGTCGGCGCCGGTGACCCCGACCAGGTGACTGTGCAGGCGATCAAGGCGATGAACCGGGCCGAGGTGTTCTTCGTCATCGGCAAGGGCGAGCAGAAGCAGGACCTGGTCGACCTGCGGACCGGTCTCCTCGACGAGCACATGCGCGGCGACTACCGGATCGTCGACATCGTCGACCCACCCCGGGACCGGACCCCGAGCAACTACGAGGGCGTCGTCGACGACTGGCACGACCGCCGCGCGCAGGTGTTCGAGGACGCGTTCGCCGCGGTCGACGGCGTCGGCGCGATCCTGGTCTGGGGTGATCCGTCGCTGTACGACAGCACCCTGCGGATCGTCGAGCGCGTGCTGCGCCGCGGAGTCGTGGACTTCGAGTACTCGGTGATCCCGGGCGTGACGAGCGTGTCGTCGCTGGCGGCGCAGCACCGGATCGTGCTCAACAGGATCGGCGAGCCGGTTCTGACCACCACCGGCCGCCGGCTGCGTGAGGGCCTGCCGGACAGCGTCCGGGACGCGGTGGTGATGCTCGACGCCGAGAACAGCTTCACCACCCTCGACGGGGACTGGGACATCTGGTGGGGCGCCTACCTCGGGACCGCCGACGAGACGCTGATCGCCGGGGACCTGCGCTCTGTCTCGGACGAGATCGTCCGGACGCGCGCCGAACTGCGCGAGCGCAAGGGCTGGATCATGGACACCTACCTGGTCCGCAGGCGCTGACGCGCTCGTGCGCGGTTTGCGGGCCTCTGGACCCGTAAACCGCGCACGAGCGCCGGAGGCGCCTAGTGTGGTGGGCATGCCCGAACTGCCCGAGGTGGAGGCCCTGGCCCAGTTCCTGCGCGACCACGCGGTCGGCGCGGTGATCGGACGGGTGGACGTCGCGGCGCTGAGCGTGCTCAAGACGTTCGACCCGCCGATCTCCGATCTGCAGGGCCGCGACATCAGCGGTGCCGCCCGGTTCGGCAAGCATCTCGGGCTGCGGTGCGGCGCCGAGGACGGGCTCTGGCTGATCACCCACCTGTCCCGGGCGGGCTGGCTGCGCTGGCAGGACAACCCGAGCGCGACACCACCGAAACCCGGCAAGGGTCCGCTCGCGCTGCGGCTGCACCTGTTTGCGCCGGACGGCACCACCCCCGCCATCGACCTCACCGAGGCGGGCACGCAGAAACGGCTCGCGGTGTGGCTGGTGCGCACTCCCGCCGAGGTGCCCGGCATCGCGAAGCTCGGACCCGACGCCCTCGATGTCACCGCGCCCGCGTTCGGCGAGCTGCTCTCGAAGTCCGCGGCGCGGATCAAGACCGTGCTCACCGACCAGTCCGTGCTCGCCGGCATCGGCAATGCCTACTCCGACGAGATACTGCACGAGGCGAAGCTGTCGCCGTTCGCGACCGCGAACAAGCTGACCGACGAACAGGTTTCGACGCTGCACGCGGTGATGCGGTCGGTGCTCACCGACGCGGTGACCCGCTCCGTCGGTCAGGATGCAGCCCGCCTCAAGGGCGAGAAGCGGTCCGGGATGCAGGTGCACGCCCGCGCCGGGCTGCCCTGTCCGGTGTGCGGGGACACGGTGCGGGAGGTCTCCTTCGCGGACCGCTCCTTCCAGTACTGCCCCACCTGCCAGACCGGGGGCAAGGTCCTCGCCGACCGGCGGATGTCGAAGCTGCTCAAGTAGCGACGAGTCGAGTGGGGTCCCCGCGCACGGGGTGACCCCACTCGACTCGTGTGCCGCGACGCCGGGTTCTACCCGAGCAGCTCCTCGGCCGCCCCGGCGGAACCGGTGAAGAAGCTCACCGCGCCGAGCAGATCGCTTGCCGCGCCGGTGAAATCGGCGGCGAAGTCGAGGAACGGAATGATCTCGGCGGAACCCATCAGTGCTCTCCTATGTTGTTGCACGGAAATGTCGTGGGACGTGAATCCCTCGGACAGCTTTCGTTGCCGCGGCGAGGCGCCGCAATGAGCACAACGCGATATTTACGGGCCCGGCCCCCGTCTTGACGGCGATTCTTCACCGACGGTGCCGGTACCCGATCCACGCGCGGCGTTTGTCGCCGTCGGGATCGTTCTCGACGTGGGTGTCGGTGTCCACGATCAGGGTCTCCCGACGTTCGATGCTGTAGCGGGGCCAGGTTTCCCGGGGATGGCCGTGGCGGGCGAAGTGCAACCAGTGCGACTGCAGGACGTTGGTGACCGCGCGCAGGCCGTCTCGGCCGCCGACCGCGGTGGCGGCCTTGCCGAGCGGATGGTCGACGGCGCCGAACACGGCGAGCAGTTCCGTGGCGTGAGTGGCGCCGAAACCGGTCCAGTTCAGCAGGTTCGGCGCGTAGTCGTAGCGGTAGGCGTAGGTGGGCGCCGTCGTGGTGTGTGCCTGCGCGACGAGGATCGCCGGCTCCCAGAAGGTGACGTCGCCGCCGAGTTGGACCGCGGCGTGGCGGTCGGGATAGCGGGGGTAGGCCGCGAGGATGCGGGCCTTCACCCGGGGTTCGGTCTCGGCGAACATCTTCTCGATCCGCACGGGGTCGGTCGGGATGATGTCGAGGAACCGCGGAAACATCGTCCCCTCGCGGGCATTGGTGCCGACGATGAGCGGGACGGGATGGGCGAGGCCCGCGGCGAACGCGTCGAGCGGATGTCGGGGCAGCAGTTCCCCGTCGACGACCGGGGCGAAGGCGCGGGTGCCTGGTGCCTCGTCGGCGCCGCGCGCGGCCAGGGCGTCCCCGGCCCGGACCAACGCGTCGGGGGTCGCCTCGGTGAGGGCGCGGACGGGGTCGTCGGTGCCGCCGAGGAGTCCGAGGAACTCGGCGGCCCACACCCGGGCGCGGTCCGGTCCGTAGGCGGACGCGGCGGGGGGACTCTCGGCGATCGCCCGCTGGAACAGGCCCGCCGCGGACGGCGTGCACATCAGGGTGGTGACGGCGTTGGCGCCCGACGACTCCCCGAACACCGTGACGTTGTCCGGGTCGCCGCCGAATGCGGCGATGTTGCGGCGCACCCACTGCAGTGCCGCGACCTGGTCGCGCAGTCCCAGGTTCGAGTCGAATGTTCTTTCGGCTGTGGAGTATTCGGTGAAGTCGAGGTAGCCGAGGGCACCGAGCCGGTAGCCGATCGACACGTAGACGACGTCGCCGCGGCGGACGAGTGCGTCGCCCCGGTACAGCGGCGTCGACGTCGCGCCGCCGCTGTACGCGCCGCCGTGGATGAACACCATCACCGGACGCGGCTGCATGCTGCGGGACGAGGGGGCCAGGACGTTGAGGGTCAGGCAGTCCTCGCCCATCCGGCCGGATCGGCCGACGCGCCCGGACTGCGGTGGCGCGCTGCCGAACTCGAGTGTGTCGCGCACCGCGGTCCACGGCGTCACCGGTTGTGGTGCGCGCAGCCGGAATTCGCCGACGGGCGGCGCCGCGTACGGGATGCCCCGCCAGGACCGCAGGCCGTGGTGTTCGCGTCCCTGCACCGGGCCGTCGGCGGTGGCGATCACCAGCGGGTCAGGCACGGTGCGCCTCGAGCAGGCGCAGCCACACCTCGGAGACGGTCGGGTATGCGGGGACCGCGTGCCACATCGCGCTCAGCGGCACGGCGCCGACCACCGCGACGGTCGCCGCGTGCAGCAGTTCGGCGACCTCGGTGCCCACGAACGTCACCCCGAGCAGGGTGTCGCCGGTGCGGTCGATCACCAGCTTCGCGTGCCCGGTGAAATCGTCGCGGGAGAGCGAGGAACCGGCGACGGCGATGTCGACCTCCACCGTCTCGACATCGAATCCCGCTGTGCGGGCGGCATGTTCGGTGCGACCGACGGACGCGACCTCCGGTGCGGTGAACACCACCTGCGGGACCGCGGATCCGTCGGCGCTCGCCAGGTAGCGGGCACCGTCGAGCGGGCGGGATTCGGTGCGTGCGGCGATGACGTCACCGCAGACCCGGCCGTGGTACTTGCCCATGTGGGTCAACGGGGTGCGGCCGCTGGCGTCGCCGACCGCGTACAACCAGTCGCCCGGCACACCCGCGACGGTGAGGTGGTCGTCGGTGTGGACCGCGTCGAGCCCGACCGTGTCCAGGCCGAGTGACGCCGTGGCGGGTCGGCGTCCGGCCGCGACGAGGATCTCGTCGACGACGAGGCCGGAGCCGTCGTCGAGGGTCAGTGTCACCGGGCCGCCGCGGATCCGGCCGATGCCGGTCTCGCGGGGAGCGTCGCGGTGGACTGCGGTCACGGAGGTGCCGGTACGCACCGCCGCGCCCCTGGCCCGCAGCGCCGTCGCGACGGCCTCGCCGGCGAACGGTTCCGCCGACGCGAGCAGCGCCGGTCCGCGGACCAGCAGCGTCACCTCCCGGGCGCCGAGGTCGAGCAGCCAGGTCGCGGCCTCGCACGCGACGACCCCGCCGCCGACGATGGCGATCCGCTCCGGAACCTCCACCAGGTTGGTCGCGTCCCGCGACGTCCACGGCAACGCCTCGCGCAGTCCCGGGGTGGCGGGCACCGTCGCGGTGGACCCGGTGGCCAGGACGACGGCGACGCGGGCCCGCACCGTGCGGGGGCCGTCCGGTCCGGTGACCTCGACGGTGCGCTCGCCCGCGAGCCTTCCGGACCCGCGGATCACGTCGACACCGACGCCGGACGCCCATCGCACCTGACCCGAGTCGTCGTGGTGGGAGGTGAACGCGTCGCGGCGGCGAAACACCGCGGGGACGTCGAGTGCGCTCGCGCCGAGTGGCTCCCGGACGCCGGGCATCGCCCGCCCCGCACCGAGGACGTTGCCGGGCCGCAGCAGCGCCTTGCTCGGCATGCACGCCCAGTAGGAGCATTCGCCGCCGAGCAACTCGTGTTCGACGATCACCGCGGTGCGTTCGGAACCGGCGACGGCGTACTGGGCCGCGATCTCACCTGCCGGGCCACCACCGATCACGACGACGTCGAACTCGTTCTCCGGTGTCGGGGACATGCCAACACCGTAGAACGGCCGGCGGCGAGCCGCTGAGTTACATCACGGCGGCGAGCCGCTGGGTGACACCACAGAGGCGGGCTGCCGTCCTACTGCAGGTAGCCCTCGACCTGGCCGGCCGGGCTGACCGGTACCTCGTCCGGTGGCAGGCCGGCGTCGGCGCGGGCCCGGCGCTGCCGCAGCAGGTCCCAGCACTGGTCGAGGGTCTGCTCCACGGCGGCGAGCCGGGCCTGTTCGGTGTCGGGGTCGAGTTGGCCGGTCTCGATCTTGGCGCGCAACTCGTGTTCGGTGTCGACGAGTTCGCGGATGCGGGTCAGGATCTCGTGTTCACTCATCGGTGACTCCACTCGGTCGGTGGGACGTCCGCTGTCGGTTCCACCCTATGCCGGTGCGTCCCAATGCTGCGCGCGGAGGCCGTGGGCGGCCAGCGCGGTTTCGGCGCGTTCCCGCAGGCCGGGGTCCTTCGAGACCAGGGCGAGGGTATATCTGTCGCCGAACCGGCACAGGTACGCCGACAACCGGGTGCGGGACGTCGCCAGCTGCCGCGCCGTGATGCCCGGGTGCACCGCCCGGGTCGCGATCGCGTCGGCACGCTGCCCGCCCACCGAGCCGAGCGCGGTGGGGATCGTCCCGATGTTCGAGCACAGCACGTCGCGTTCGCCGGGGTCCGGGGCTAGCCGGTACGCGACGCGCTCGGGAACGAGCTGGAGCAGTTCGGGTGGGAACCCGGCGGGACTCGACATCGGGGGCCGGGCATACGCCTGCCGCAGCAGCGACCGCACCAGAGCGGGGGAGTTGCCGCGGCGCACCGCGACCTCGGTCATGTCGACGGCATTGTCCGCCGGGCCCGCGCCGCGCCGCCGGTCCACCGGCACGCTGACCTGCAGCGGCGCTTCCCCGGTCGCCGCGATCCCGACCGCCAGCGTGACCAGCAGCGAGTTCGGCGTGCCGTCGGCGCGGGCCGCCTCCTCGTCCCAGTCGCCGGCGTCGATGTCCATGATCAGCGCCTCCGGCACCCGTGCGTGCACTCCACCCTCGTCGGGGCGAAATTCACGGACCGGCGCGGAGCGCAACTCGGCGCGGCGCGACGGGTGCAGCGCCAGTCCGGCGACGGCGCGGAGCGTGCGGGCGCCGACGGTGGTGACCATCCGGGCGGCGTCGGAGAGATCGTCGAGCAGGGGCCGGGCCGGGTCGGCCGGCATCGGTGCCGCGGTCCCGGACATCGCCGCTGCCAGCACCGCCGCGAGACCGCGGGCGTCGGCGAGCACGTGCGAACACACCAGCGACACCACCGTCCCACCGCCGGCGAGACGAGCCGCGGCCAGGCGCCACCCGGCGCCGGCCTCGGGGTCCACCGGGAGACCGGCCGCTGCGTCCGCCCAGCGCACCACCTCGTCCCGGGGGATCGGTTCGGGCGCCCAGTCGACCGGCCACACCCTCGCCCCGGACCGCCATCGCGGCCGGGCGCCAGGGACGGCGGCACGAATCACGATGCGCGACAAAGGTCCCCGGGCCAAATCCCGGTGCACGCCGAGCAGGTCGGTGGGGTCGACGTCGCCGCCGCGCCACAGCCCCTGCATCACCACCGGGGTCCCGAGACCGTGGTGGGCGCGCAGGAACATCTCGTCGACGACCGACAGGCGTTGCGCGCGGACCTTCGGCGGCGTCGGCGGGGACATGCCGGCGACGGTACCGCACCGCAAAAACCCTCGGTCCGTCCACAGAAACAGGGCGCATACTGAGAGTTCAACACCCTGCTGACCAAGGGTTTTCATAGCCGAGTTCGTCGTGGAGCGCAGGATCATGGCCCCGAGCACAGTCTGGAACACCTGGGGGAGCGAGATCGAGGTGCGCGTCACCGAGTGGGCCGCCCTGTCCGAGGCCGCATCCATCGTGGAGGCGGTCCTGTCGCAGGTCAGGGCCGTCTGCGACCTGGGATGCGGGGATGCGGAGATTCACGCCGTCAACCAGGCTCAGGGCACTCCGGTGCGGGTCAGTGACGAACTGGGTGGCCTGATTCGTGCGGCGCTGTGGGCGGCCCGGATGACCGACGGCGCCGTTACGCCGGTGTCGATCGAGGCAATGGACCCGGACCGGACCGTGCCGTCGTTGCCGGAAGTCGGCTTCCACGACGTGCGGATGGACGGCGACACCGTGTTCGCGCCGTTCGGGGTGTTCCTCGACGTCACCAGTACCGCCAAGGCCGGGGCCGCGCACCGGGTGGCCCGGCGCGCGGCGGACACCCTCGAGTGCGGCGTGCTGGTGCGAGTCGACGACGTCGTCGCGACCTGGGGGCACTGCCCGATCGGGGGGTGGCAGGTCGAGACCGGGACCGTCGTGCCGGGTCACGGACTGCATGTCGAGGTGCGGTCGGGTAGTGCGATGGCGTCCGCGAGGGCGCCGGCGCCGCACCCCGACGTCCCGGACACCGGTCTCGACTGCGTCACGGTGATCACCGACGACGGTCTGTGGGCGTACGCGGCTGCCCTCGCCGCGGTGCGGAGAGGCGTGGCGGCGTTGCGGTGGCTCGGCGAGAACGACCTCGCCGGGCGGGTCACCTATCGGCACGGCAGTGTGCGGACGACCGACGCGTGGGTGCACCTACTCCCGCACGATCACGTCGCCTGAGCCGTCTCAGGCCTGCCGGCCGCGGCGGTTGCGGTACCAGCGCACCAGCATGTCGGTCGACGAATCACCTTGCTGCGCCGGTGCTTCCGGGTCGGTCAGGACCGGCTCCAGTTCGAGGGCCTGGACCTTGCCCAGTTCGACGCCCCACTGATCGAACGAGTCGATCCCGAACACCACGCCCTCGACGAACACCTGGTGCTCGTACAGCGCGATCAGCTGACCGAGCACGGACGGGGTGATCTTCGGCGCGAGGATGGTCGTCGACGGGCGGTTGCCCGGCATCACCTTGTGCGGCACCAGTTCCGGATCGGTGCCCTCGGCCGCGATCTCCTCCGCCGTCTTGCCGAAGGCGAGGACCTTCGTCTGCGCGAACAGGTTGCTCATCAGCACGTCGTGCATCGAACCCTCGCCGTCGATCGTCGCGAGATCGTCTGTGGGCTCGGCGAACCCGATGAAGTCCGCCGGCGACAGCCGGGTGCCCTGGTGCAGCAGTTGGTAGAAGGCGTGCTGGCCGTTGGTGCCGGGCTCGCCCCAGAAGATCTCCCCGGTCGGCGTCGACACCGGCGACCCGTCCGCGCGCACCGACTTGCCGTTCGACTCCATCGTCAGCTGCTGCAGGTAGGCGGCGAACCGGCCCAGATCGTTCGAATAGGGCAGCACCGCACGCGAATCCGAATCGAAGAAGGTCGAGTACCACAGGCCGATCATGCCGAGCAGGACCGGCGCGTTGGATTCCAGCGGCTGCTCGGCGAAGTGCCGGTCGAGGGTGTGGAAGCCGGCCAGGAACTCGCCGAACGCCTCCCGGCCGATCACGCACATCAGCGACAGCCCGATCGCCGAGTCCACCGAGTACCGTCCGCCGACCCAGTCCCAGAACTCGAACATGTTGACGGGGTCGATGCCGAACTCGGCGACCCGCTCGGCGTGGGTGGACACGGCGACGAAGTGCTTCGGCACCGCGTCCTCGCCGAGCGCGTCGACCAGCCAGCGCCGCGCCGCGGTCGCGTTGGTGAGCGTCTCCAGGGTGGAGAACGTCTTCGACGCCACGATGAACAGGGTGGTCGCCGGGTCCAGGCCGGCGAGCTTGCCGACCAGGTCGGCGGGGTCGATGTTGGAGACGAACCGGGCGGTGACCCCGGCGTCGACGTAGTGCCGCAGCGCCCGGAACGCCATCACCGGGCCCAGGTCGGAACCGCCGATGCCGATGTTGACGACGGTGGTGATGCGCTCGCCGGTGGCGCCCCGCCACTCACCCGACCGGAGCCGGTCCGTGAAGTCGCCCATCCGGCTCAGCACGTTGTGCACGTCCGCGACCACGTCCTGCCCGTCGACGGTCAGTTCGGCGTCCTGGGGCAGCCGCAACGCCGTGTGCAGCGCCGCCCGGTCCTCGGAGGTGTTCACGTGCTCACCGCGCAACATCGCGTCCCTGCGCTCCTCGACGCCGGCCGCGCGCGCCACCTCGACCAGCAGCTGCAGCGTCTCCCGCTCCACCCGGTGCTTGCTGTAGTCGATGTACAGGTCACCGGCGGTGAGGGTGAGCTCGCGGCCCCGCTCCGGGTCCTCGGCGAAGAGCTCGCGCAGGTGCCGGTCGGCGACCAGCTCGTGGTGCGCGCGCAGCTTCTGCCAGGCCGAGGTCGCGGTGATGTCGAGGCTCATGCACTCGACACTAATGCCCGCGGATCGGGAGCGCTGGGGTGCTGTCGGCAATCGAGAGCGGCTGAATCGAACCAGGCCCGGCTCCGGCGGTCCTGGTACGCACGGTCGGTTCGCCGCACCCGGCCGTGAGGAGGCCCGCAGGTCGGGCGCGGAGTCGAATCCCCGTCGAGACGGCGGCGGTGAAGGAATCCGGCACGATCCGGGACTGCGGGGCTGTACGCCGGCGCTCTTCGCCACGCAATCGCGTGCTTCGAGGATGCCTCGGCAGTCTTCCGCGCCGACGGCGATCTGTGACGACAGATCCCGGCATTGGTCGGGCTCGTGGTCGCGTACGGACTGCGCGGTGCCGCGCGCCCGCAGTCCGGCGTCGACCCCGCCAGGTCCGGCGCACCGCGGTGTGCGCGACCTGGCGCACCGCCGTCGGTCACGCCACCAACCAGCTGTCGGTGATCCTGCGTGACACGGTGATTGGTCCTGCCGCACGTTCACGCGCCGACCCGGTGAGAAAACCTCAGGGGGTGAGCGGATTCCACACCTTGGTCGGCTTCTGGACCCCGCGACGACGGCGCAGTCTTGTTCATGTCACATCGAGCACAGAAAGGAGGTGCAGGAAATGCGTCGCATCAAGTTCACCGTCGCAGCGCTCGTCGGCTTCGTGCCGCGAAAAGCGCCGGGCATGTACGAATGGTCCTGAGAATCTCACACGTGCGGGCGGTGGACTTTGTTTCGCCGCCCGCACTCTCGTTAGGAGTTTCACATGGCAAGGCCACCAGTCCTCGGGGCGTCGCGAGCAGCACTGGCGGAAAAGTACGATCGCGGGCGGCTGACCTTTCTGCTCGACGCCGCAGAACTCGGGCCGATAGTCGAACTCTGGCCGGGAACCTTCCTGGTCTCGGGTCACCGCGAGGTACACGACGTACTCGTCGGGTCGAATCGCAAGTTCTTGTCGACGCAGAATTTCCTCCGGAACAAGGTGTCGGGCGACCTCGGATCCGAATCGGTGCAGCGGTGGATGACGTCACGCAAGGCGGCGTCCGCGGCATTGGCTTCGCGTGATCGTCTCGAGGACCACCAGGTCGAACTTGTGCACGACACACACGCGATCCTCCGGGGTTGGCTGGGGAGGACAGTCGACGATCGCGAACTGATCGACACCTTGCAGGTGCTCACGTCCGCGTCCATCAGTCGGTACTGCTTCGGAACGCGGAACTTCGACGAGATACCCCCTCTCGCACAAGAACTTCTCGATGCTCTCTTCCCGATCACGGCGAGCCCATTCGTCCTGCCCCGATGGTTGCGCTGGCGGCCTTCCGATCTGCGGGTCCGCAGGGCCCTGCGCAATCTCGAATCGGTCGTGGCGAAGCTGGTGCGGGCGCCGGGCTCGGACGGATTGTGTGACGACCTGCGACGCGCATCTCTTCCATCCAAAGACGTTGTGCAGATGGTTATTTCGACACTCTTGGCCGCGCACGGCGTTCCGGCGGCGGCGATCCTGTGGGGGATGGTCGAGCTCGGTGGACGTGGCGCCGTGCAAGAGCAGCTCCGAGGTGAGGACGGTGCCGACGCACTCGGACACGTCGTGTCCGAGACGCTCCGCCTGTGGCCGCCGTCGTGGATGCTGGGCCGTGACGCGGCCGAGGACATCCGATTCGGGGACTGGGAGATGAAGAAGGGCAGCGTGGTGATGGTATCCAGCTGGGTCACCCACCGGGTATCGCCCACCTTCGCGCCGACCGGTGGCGACTTCAGGCCCGAGCGGTGGATCGATGCGGCGCCACAGCGCGGCGAGTTCATACCGTTCGGCGGTGGGCCGCGATGGTGTGTGGGCGCGAAGTTCGCGGAACGCGAGCTGTCAACCGTCCTGGGTGAGATCGTCCGAAACTCCACGATGCGAATTCAGCTGTCGGGTGCCGAACTGAAGGTGAACGAGCGCAGAACTCTCACCCCCGAGGGCTTTTCGATGAGGTTCTACGTCCCGGTAGGAACGTGATGCGCGGAAAACTCCGGTCCAGGCTGGGGTTCGTCTTCCTCCTCGCCGGTCCGGTCGCAGATTCCGCCATCGTGGTGATTACGGCCGGGTTGGTTGTTTCGGCCGGCGGAGACGCGGCGCTGCTTTCGCTGGCATTCGGTGCTCGATGCATCGGAATTCTCGGAGCCGGGGTCATCGCCGGCACGTTGGCGGACCGGCTCGACAAACGGGCGATCATCCTGTCGACTTATGCTGGTCGTGGCGCGCTGATCGCCATACTGCCTGCACTTGCGGGTGGACTTCACGTTCTGCCCGTCATGATTGCCTTGGGCGTGTGTAGTGGGCTCTCGCAGCCGGCCGCGACGACTGCGGTTTATCTTTCGGTGCCACGAGACGATCGGGCCGACCGGCTGGCGATCTGGCACTCGTTGAGCCTGACCGTACAAGTGGTTTCGCCCGCTGCAGCGGCACTGCTGATCTCGGCCACCGGACCCGCGGTGTCGGCAATTCTGCTCGTCGCGGCTGTGGCCGTGGGTGCCACGTGCGCGGGTGCGGTCCCCCCGGGCCCGTCGCGAACGGACCCGCCCACAGGGATTGTTCAGGACACGCGTGCGGGTCTCCGTTACGTCGGCGAATGTCGTTGGCTGCGCACGGTGATCCTGGTGTCTGCGGCACAAACCGCACTACCGGTCCCGGCCTGGCTCCTGATCGTCAACGCTGGGTCGAGCGAGCGATGGTTCGCGGGCGCCCAGGGATACATCATGGCGCTGTTCGCGCTCGGTGGCATCGGCGCCACGAGCCTGCTGGGAAAGCGGATTCCGTCTCGCACAGCGCAGTCGGCGCTGCTGGCGCAGGGGGCGATCTGCGTCGGCCTCGTGGCGTTGAGCCTGTATCCACCGTTCTCCGTCATGGCCGTGGTTGCACTGTTCGTCGGAGCCGCGATTCGGGTGGGCAGCGTCTGGGCAGATGTCCTCGTGGCGACGCGGGTGCCCGAATCGATGCTCGGACGAGTCGCGGGACTGGGTGCGACCCTCGCCAATGTGTGCATGCCGGTCGGTTACATGATCGCCGGCGCGCTACAGGCGCCACTCGGTTCGGCGGTGACCGCGGGTCTCGCGGCCGCGGTGAGTGCGGCCGTGACGGCCGTCGGCGTCGTGCTGGTTTCGGCGCCTGCACGGACGGCGCCGGTGCGGACAACGGTCTGACGCCGCGGCGTTCATGTGCGCGTCGGCGGCGCAACCGCGGCGACCTCTCCACGAATCGGACCCCGGCAGTCAGGCCGGTCGGCCCTGTGCGGGGGACCTTCGACCCTGCCGCGAGGACGTCCGGACGACGAGGATGTGAAGAAGAGGGGGTCACGACGACAACACCCGGAGTCGACGACGGGAGGAGTCATGGGACATCTGGAACTGCACGCACACCTGAAGATCCGTCCAGGTCAACTGGAAGGGTTCAAGGCTCAAGCGGTCGAGATCATGCGGCTGACCCGAGAGCAGGACACGCAGACCCTTCGCTACGACTGGTTCATCAGCGAGGACGGAACCGAGTGCGAGGTCCACGAGACGTACCCGAGCGGAGAAGCGCTGATCGAGCACAACACACACATCATGGACGCGCGGGCGCTCCTGTTCGAGAAGTACGCGTACGACCACCGCATGACAGCCTTCGGCGAGGTCTCCCAGGAGCTCAGGGACCTCGCACGCAAACACGCCGGAGGAATCGCCGTCTACTCGTTCCTCCAAGGCCTCGGAACCGCGGCGGCCGTCTAGGCCACGGGGAAGGGACGTGAGGTCATGGCCGAGAAGCGGCTCCTGGAACGGGTGACTGCTTCGGACCTGTTCCTGCTGCTCTGGGACGACTACGGCTGGTCCACCGACATCGGTGGGCTCGCCGTCCTCGACGGCACAAGCCTGCTCGACGAGGATGGCGGCGTCCGGCTCGACGAGGTCCGGCGACACCTCGAGCCGAGAATGCACCTGGTGCCTCGCTTCAGACAGCTGCTGTACCGGCCTCGCCTCGGGCTGGGCTGGCCGCTGTGGGTCGACGCGCCCTCCTTCGACGTCGCCGAGCACGTCCATGTCCGTGCGCTCGCCGCGCCCGGGGGCCAGGACCAGCTGCTGGAGACATGCCGGCAGCTGGCCCGGCGACCGTTCGATCCCGCCAGGCCGCTGTGGGAGCTGTGGCTGCTACCCGGCCTGCCGGACCGACGGGTCGGCGCGTTCTTGAAGCTGCATCACGTCCTCGCCGACGGCCCCGCCGCGATGGCCGCCTTCGGGGCGCTGCTCGACCGGACCGCCGACGCGCCCGTCGAGGGTGCACCGGCGTGGACGCCGACACCCATCCCGTCCACCGGTGAGCTGCTCCGCGACAACCTGCGACGCCGCCGACAGGAACTGGCGCGCGGGTGGTCGGGCCTCGTCCATCCGAGGAGAACGCTGCGGTTGGCGCGCCGCGCGTTGCCGGCCTGGCGGGAGGTACTCACCGACAGGCCTGCCCCGCGGACCAGCCTCAACCACCCCGTAGGCCCGGAGCGTCGATTGGCGGTCGTCCGCGCTCGCCTCGACCCCACCAAAGAGGTCGCCCATATCCATCACGCCTCGGTCAACGATGTGGTGCTGACCGCGGTGGCCGGCGGTCTACGCGCGCTGCTGGCGAGCCGCGGCGAGGCTGTCAACGGGATCGTCCAGCGCGCGATGGTGACCATCTCCCACCACGAAGCGCGCCCCGGGGAGGCGCAAGGCAACACGCCCGGATGGATGATGGTGCCGCTGCCGGTCGGTGAGCCGGACCCGGTGCGCCGGCTCACATCGATAGCCGCAGAAACTGGGGCACGGAAGGGCAAGGCTCGCCCCGAGGCGGGCAGTGGGATCTTCAGATTCGTCGCCTGCCAACGTATCTGGTACCGGCTGTTTCCGCGGCAGCGGTCGGTGAACCTGGTCGTGAGCAACGTCCCCGGCCCGCCGATGCGGCTGTATCTCGCCGGCGCGCCGCTGCTGGAGGTCTTCCCCCTGCTGCCGCCCATGGGCAACCTGACGCTGGTGGTCGCCGCCCTGTCGTACGCCGGCCAGCTCAACCTCACTGCCGCCGCTGACCAGGACAGCTGCCCGGACGTGGAGGTGTTCGCCCGCGGGGTACGCAGCGCCCTCGACGACCTCGCGCAATCGGTCCTGGGGTCTGCTGGTGTCCGACCGCAACGATGACGAGGACGTGCGGAAGTGTGAATCGGACGAGGGAGGTGGCTCGGCGATGGGTGAGGGACCAGGCCTGGTGCGAGGCTGGCGGTATCGGGCGCGGCGTCGAATGTACCGCGGCGGACGGCCCGGGAACCTGGCCCGAGCTCTCAACCGGATCTCCGCGTTCCAGTTCGCGGCCGGCGTGCTGTCGCCGAAACGTGCGGTGACGCTGGAGGTACGCGGGCGACGCACGGGCCGTCCCATTTCGTTTCCGTTGGTGGTGACCGACTACGAGGGGGAGCGGTACCTGGTGTCGATGCTCGGCAACAACGCGAACTGGGTGCGCAACGTCCGCGCGGCCGAGGGGAGGGCGGTGCTCAGGCGTGGCCGGAGCGCAGCGGTGCGTCTCGACGAGGTCGACCCGGATGCCCGCGCGCCCATCCTGCGCCGCTACCTCGCCCTCGCCCCTGGAGCCCGGCCGCACCTTCCGGTGGACCGCGACGCCCCGCTCGAGGAGTTCGAGCGGATCGCCGCGCAGTACCCGGTCTTTCGCATCGTCGTCAGCTGAGTGCGACCAGCTCGTGCAGGGTCCGGCCGCGGCGGACATCGGTGGTGCCGTCGCGCTCGACCGTCAGCTCGAACGACGACAGGAACCGGAAGTACCCGGGGTGTCCGATGAATCGGTGGGCGAGCGGGCGCACCAGCCTGGTGCGCGCCACCGGCACGTCGTCGAGCAGGTCGTGCGCGTGCACCACCTCGTCGACGTCCAGCCGCAGCGACAGCCGATCCGGAACCTCCAGCTCGATCCACTCCGGGCGGGTGCGGCCGGCGCGTTCGTCGAACACGGGTGGGCCCTCCCTCAGCACCGTCTTCCCCGTGCTCATCACCACCTCACCCTGATACGCGAGCATCAGCGGCTGGCTGCGGTGCCGTCCCAGTCGCTCCTGCGTCAGGACGGACGCGAACAGCAACGAGTAGTCGTCGTCGTACAGCCGGCCCCAGTGCCAGTGGTCGATCACCTTCGTCATGTCGCCGAAGCCCCAGTTGTGGTCGGCGTAGCCGCGGCCCGTGACGTCCGAGCGCACCCCGTCGATGACGACGGTGCCGCTCACCGCGGCGCGGGGAGCGCCTACGCACCATCCGAACACGTCGGTGTTGCCGAAACGGGTCTCGCCGCCGCCGGGCATCCAGCTGGGCAGTTCGTTGACGAACGTCAGGTCCAGGGTGATCCCGTCCTCCGACAGGTGCACCCGGTGCACCGGCAGCCCGCCGTCGGGGAACTCGGCGTGCGCGTGGTTGCCGCCGATCCGCACGTCGCACTTGCGGATCGACGCGCTCGCGTGCGACCGCGGATACCGTTTGCGCACCTGCCGTCGCGTGCCGTCCGGGGCGTACACGAGGATCTCGACGTTCGGTCGTGCCACCGCCGCCGGTTCCTCCGGGCGGCGCATGTTGAGGAATCCGATGACGGTGCGTCCGTCGGCGAGGGTGGCGTCGAAGTACCAGTGCTCGAACGCCAGGTTTCGCGGGACCGGATGTGCGGCATTGTGCCGCGGCAGGACGGTGGTGAGGGTGTCGTCCTCGCCGTCGAGACCGTTCCAGGCCTCGGTGATTTCCAGATCTGTTCCCGCGCTGGGGGACATGGGAGTGTTCCTCTCGGTGACGGTCATCGGCTCACAACCCCGTGTAGCCGATGTGGACGGTCTTCTCCTCGGTGTCGGCCTCGATGCCGGACCGCCCGAGTTCGCGGCCGATGCCGCTGCCGCCCCGCCCACCCCAGGGGAGCGCGGGATCCGGTACGCCCCAGCCGTTCACCCACACCATGCCGACGCGCAGCTTGTCGATCACCGAATGGATGCGGCCGATGTCGGAGGAGTAGATCATCGCGTTCAGGCCGAACTCGGTGGCGTTCGCCAGCGCGACCGCTTCCTCGGTGGTGCGGAAGGTCATCACGGTGGCGACGGGACCGAAGATCTCCTCACGGGCGATGGTCAGGTCGTTGTGGCCGCGGAACACGGTGGGCTCGACGAACAGCCCGGGCCCGTCGAGGCGCCGGCCGCCGGTGACGAGGTCGGCGCCCTCGCTGCGGCCCTTCTCGATGTAGCCGACGATCCGGTCCATCTGCTTGGCGTTGACGATGGTGCCCATCGTGCTCGACTCGGCGAACGGATCGCCCATGACGGCCTGCTCGGCGGCGGCGACCAGGCCGTCGACGACCTCGCCCGCGATCGACTCGTGCACGATCACCCGGGTGCCGGCTGCGCACACCTGGCCCTGGTGGTAGAAGTTGCCCATCGCGATCCACGGCAGCGCCTCCTCCAGGTTGGCGTCCGGGAAGATCAATTGTGGTGACTTGCCGCCCAATTCGAGGGTCACTTTCCGGAAGGTGGTGCCCGCGTATGAGTGGATGCCGCGGCCGACCCGCGGGCTGCCGGTGAACGAGACCTTGTCCACACCGGGGTGTCCGGCCAGCGCGGCGCCGGCCTGGGGCCCGAGACCGGTGACCACGTTGACCACGCCGTCCGGCAGACCGGCCTCGGTGAGCAGATCCGCCAGACGCAGGGTGGACAGGGAGGCGTCCTCGGCGGGTTTGACGACGGCGGTGCAGCCGGCGGCAAGCGCCGGTGCCAGCTTCCAGGCCGCGATGACGGCCGGGTTGTTCCACGGGGTGATCGCGGCGACCACGCCGAGCGGCTGACGCATCGTGAAGCCGAACCGCTTCTGCGGCCCGATGTCGCACAGGGCGGCCGACTGCCCGGTCAGCTTGTCCGCCCACCCGGCGAAGTGCCGGAACACCGCGGCGGCGGCGGGGATGTCGCCGGCGACGGAATCGCGGTACAGCTTGCCCATCTCGACGGCCTCGAGCGCGGCGAGGGTCTGCGCGTCCCGCTCGATCAGGTCGGCGGCGCGATTGAGGATCTTCCCGCGTTCGGCGGCGGGCAACCTCGACCACTCGCCGTCGGTGAACTGGGCGCGGGCGGCGGCGACGGCGGCGTCGACGTCGGCCTCGGTGCCCGCCGCGAGTTCGGCGACCTGCTCGCCGGTGGTGGGATCGGTGGAGGCGAATGTGGCGCCGCCGTCACCGGCGGTGGCGCGACCACCGATCCGGTGCACCGGATCCGGCATCGTGAAGTCGGGGATGTTGCGCACGGTGGTGGTCATCTGCTCGTCCTCTCGTCGGGTCGATCGGGATGAACTGCTTGTGGGGAAACTGATTCAGGAAGCCGGGAAGTGGCGCCGCAGATCGCGCCAGGAGGAGTCGTAGTCGGGCTGCCGGTGCTCGGCGGCGTGGGCGAAGTCGGTGACGTGCAGCGGTCGCCGGGTCTCGAACATGAACGGCAGTGAGCCGTCGAGCTTCTGCGGTGTCAGATCGGCCGCGACGGCCGCCTCGTAGGTCGTCGCGTCGGGGCCGTGCGGCGCCCACATGTTGTGCAGGCTCGCCCCGCCCGGCACGAAGCCTTCCGCCTTCGCATCGTGCACGCCGGTGACCAGCCCCATGAACTCGGTCATCACGTTGCGGTGGAAATACGGTGGGCGGAAGGAGTGTTCGATGACGTTCCATCGAGGCGGAAACACCACCACGTCGACGTCGGCGACGCCGGGGCGCCCCGACGGGGAGGTCAGCAGCGTGAAGATCGAGGGATCGGGGTGGTCCCAGGTCACCGAACTCATCACGTGAAACCGTGCGGTGTCGTACTTGTAGGCCCCGTGGGTGCCGTGCCAGGCCACCACGTCGAGGGGCGAGTGGTCGAGTTCGCAGGCCCACAGGTGCCCACCGAACTTGCGCACCACCTCGACCGTCTCCAGCCGATCCTCGTACGAGGCAACGGGATACAGGAAGTCGCGCGGGTGGGCGAGGCCGTTGGCGCCGATCGGTCCGAGTTCGGGGAGTGCGAGATACGCGCCGTAGTTCTCCAGCACGTACCCGCGGGCACCGCCGTCGGGCAGTTCCACGCGGAAGCCGATCGCCCGCCCGATCACCGCGATCTCTCCCGGTGCGACGTCGAGAATGCCCACCTCCGTGTGGACTCGGAGCCGACCGGACTGCGGAACCAGGAGCAGCTCGCCGTCGAGGTCGAACAGGTATCGCGACTCCATCGACCGCGTGCAGGCGTAGGTGTGGATCGCGATGCCGGTCTGCGAGGTGACGTCGCCGTTCGCAGCGAGGGTGTAGAGCCCGTCGAGGAAGTCGACGCCCGGACCGGCGTCCGGCATCGGGTCCCAGCGCAGCCGGTTGACGTCGAGGACCCCGCCGGACAGCGGTGCCGCACGAAGGTTCCCGTCGGCGATGCGCCGGAACGCCCCGTGCCGGGCGGACGGCAGGATGCGGTACACCCACGTGCGGCGGCCCCGCCCGCGCGGCTCGGTGAACGCGGTGGCCGACAATTGCTCCGCGTACAGGCCGTGCGGGGCGTGCTGGGGTCCGTTCTGGCCCCACGGCAGAGCGCCGGCCACGGCTTCGGAGTGGTGCTCGTTGCCGAAGCCGTGCAGGTAGTCCAGGGTGGCGATGGGTGTGGTCATCGGCGCAATCCGCTGCGCGCCTGGAACTCCGCCTCCCGGCCTGCCATCTGCGCGCGGTACCAGCTCTCGCGGTGCCGGGAGGTGATCCGGTCCCAGAGCCGGTCGACCCGGGGCGAGACGCGGCGGACGTACTCGGCGGCGGTGAGCAGCGGCCAGCGCGCGATGACCACCAGGATCCACGGCAGCGGCGACGGCATGTCGTAGCGGGCGCGGGTCACCGGGCTCATGAACAGGGTGGTGTAGGCGCTGTACATGCCGTAGGTGTAGCGGGCGCGCAGGCGCTGCAGTCCGCGCTGCTCCGGTCGGGGCGCGAATGCGGCGGGGAACGACTCGATGAGCTCCTTGCCGTGCACCCCGGCGTCGTAGCTGCGGCTGAAGGAGACCATGGCGTTCAGTCGCATCGAGTCCGCGATGGTCTCGGGGAACAGGCGCACGTCGACGCCGAGCAGGTACCCCATGTACTTCTGGAAGTGCAGCAACGCCGTCATGTCCGAGCGGCTGGTGTGGATGCCGACGAGCCGGAGCGCCAGTGCCGGAACGGTGCTGCCGCCGAGCAGGGTCAACATCTGGTAGCCCTGGCTGATCGGGTATCCCCACTTCTCGGTGTCCCACTCGGCGTGACCGTCGACCCGCCGCCGGACCGCGACATGCATGACCCGAACCCGCATCGCGGTGGCGCGGCCCGCCGAACCCGGGGTGAGGAGTGCGCCCGGCTCGGAGACGTCGATCCAGAACCGGGACGTCTCGAGGTAGCGGCGCAGCGCGTTGTCACCGGCGTAGCCGCCGGCGAGGGAGAGCGGCGTGGCGACCGCGGCCTCGGTGTACATCTCCAGCGTGATACCGCCGGCGACGGTGAACAGCATGGTGCCCCACCGTCGCCAGATCGCGGCGCCACGTTCGACGAGGTCCCGGTCGACCCAGTCCGGGACGGTCTCGAACTCGGTGAACAGTTCGCGCATGCTCTCGGGGGCCTCGGGGACCGACTCCAGGCCCTCGGCGAGCGCCCGGTCGAGCAGTGCCCGTCCGGTCGCGGGGTCGGTGCCGTACACCTGATCGACGAAGTGCTCGGCCAGCGGGTCGCCGTGGAACAGGCTCTCGCAGAACGCATGCGCCAGCTCGTCCGGTGGGAACAGTTCGTAGCCGAAGGCGCGGCGCAGCGCCCGCTCGGCGCGCCGGACGCGTGGACCGGTCTTGCGGTCCCAGTAGGTGAACGCGCTGGGGCAGCGCTGCTCGCGGATCGGTGGCACCGGTGTCGTGATGCTGTCCGTCTCGGGGTGGATGGCCATGATCTCTCGCTCCCGCGAATCGTCTTTTTTTGAGCTGGTGGAAGATTCAGGCGGCGAGGTCGTGGCCCGCCAGCCAGGTGCGGACCTCGCCGGTGACGTGCGCGACGCCGTGCGGCTGGTCCACCAGGTAGTGGTTCAGGTCGGGGACCTCGACGAGGGTCGCGGGCGCGCCGGTGAGTGCGGCGTGCATGGCCCGCGACTCCGAGGCGAACGCCGCCTGGTCGCCGAGCAGCGACATCACCAGCGTCGGGCAGGTGACACCGGGCAGGTTGCGGAGTGCGTCGGCGTTGGTGTGGTCCACGCTCCAGGTGCTCAGCCAGCTGCGGACGGTGACGAACCGGGCCAGGCCGCCGGCGGCCGTGTTCGCCCGGGCCGGGTCCCCGTACATGCTGCCGACGGCGCGGTCACTCGGATCGAGGGTGATGTCCACGAACCGTGGATCCGCGACCGTGCGATGAACGACGAAGCCGTGGTCGGACTCGCCGGTGCGGTTCAGCTCCGCGAGCCGGTCGAGTGCCCACGTGTCGATTCGGCGCATCCGGTCCAGTTGCGCCAAACGATATTTCGTGACCCAGTCGCGGTCCAGCGGTGCGGTCCGGTCCGGCGCGTACAGATCCAGGTCCGGGTCGGTGCGGTCCGGTTGCTCGTCGTCAGTGACCGCCGGGTCGATCCAGTGCCGGAGGACGTGGGCCCGGCCGGTGTGCGCGCCGATCAGCAGCAATGCGTCGGCCGGGGGCATGTCGGCGTCGGCGAACCCGCTCGGGTCGCCGGCCGGGGTGTGGGTGACGGTCCGATTCTCCGCCTGGTCCTGGTAGAACGCGGCGAGGGAGCCGCCGCCGCTGAACCCGAGCAGGATCACCCGTTCGAAGCCGAGTCGTTCCCGCATCCAGCGCACCGCCGAGCCGAGGTCGAGTGCGGCGCGTTCCATGATGAGCGCCGGCTCGTTCGAGTTGTAGCGGGTGTTCACCCCGAGCGCGGGAATCCCGGCGTCGGCGAACCCGCGAAGCAGGAAGTGGGACAGGAAGTCCGAGGCCGGGTGCGCCATCACGATACCGACGGAACGGTCGTGGTCCGGCGCGGCCACGAGATTCGCGTGCAGGGTCGGATAGTGGCGGGACAGGCCGGAGTGCATCTCCACCCTGCCGTCGCGGGCCGGTTCGTACGGAATGCGTTGGAAATGGTCGACGATCACTGCTCGGTCACACCTTCCGGGACGGACGGTAGAACACGGACGCGCGGCGCGCTGACAGGCGAACCATACCGTACTCGATGGTATGGAGAGGTGTTTTCGGAATCATCGTGGAGAGTCCGATTCGGCGGCCTCCCGGCACAATTGGACGGTCGCGGCCCGGTACCCGGGATGCTCCAGGCACGGCAGATTGCGCGCGCCGCGGACCGCGGTCGGATCACCCGGTGCCACCGAGCAATACAGGCCCGGCGGCGTCGGAACCGTGTCCGTCTCGGTCGGGGACCTGCGCTCGGACGCGGGCAGGAAGCCCGTCGTGCAGGGCGGGGGGTCGTTCAGTTGCGCGAGGAAGAAGGTGTTCTGCCCCGGATCGTCGGCGTTGACCAGTCCCGCGCTCTGGGTGGACGCGATGATCGGCGGGTACAGCACCAGGAGCTGCTCGATCGCCGGATCGTAGACCTGCGCCACCTGCGCGACGCTGGTCAGGTTCGCCAGCAGCACAGGAAGAGTCGGACGCAGCCGGTCCAGCAGTGCGGTTGCCTCCACCGTTGCCGGGCCACCACGCTCGAGCACCGATCGGAGGGCCGGATCGACCCCGGCGAGGGTCCCGCTGACATCCGCGAGGGACGCCGCCCACGAGCGGATCGGTGCACTGCTCGCCGCCAGCGGGTCGAGAACGGCGGCGGCGTCCGTGACGAGTCCGGTCAGCGCATCGCGATCGGCCGCGGCGTCCGCCGCGAACGACGACGTCGAGGCCAGCAGCGCGGCCAGGTCCGGCCCGGCTCCGTCGACGGCGGTGAAGGATTCGTCGAGCACGCGGCGCAGGGCGTCCGGGTCCACCGACGCGAGGGCCGCGTGCAGGTGGTCGAGGGTCGGGCCGATCCGCTGTGGAACCGTCGTGCGCTCGCGGGCGACGACCGCGCCTTCCGCGAGGGGTGGCCCGTCGGCCGACCGGGGAAGCAGGTCGACGTACTGCTCGCCGATCGCGGACAGGCTGTGCACCTCGGCGTCGAGGTCCGCCGGGACCGGGACGTCTGAGTCGAGGGAGAGGACGGCCCGCGCCCCGACCGGATCGGCGCGCAGTTCGGCGACGGTGCCGATCGTGGTGCCGCGATAGGTGACGTTCGCCCGCGGATACAGTCCCGCCCCGTCCGGTAGCAGCACGGTGACGTGGTATCGGCCGAGCCCGGCCTGCTCGGGAAGGTGTGCGTACCGGACCGCCGTGACCGCGATCGCCACCACCCCGAGGAGGCCGAATACGAGCAGGCGCAGGCGGATCGATCGAGTCATGGGGTACCTCCGGCGGGCCGAGGTGCGGTGGGGGAGAACAGGCGGCCGACGTCCGGCAGGGTGATCGCGGTGGCGGGAGCCAGCGCCCCGACCGCACCCTCGGGTCCGGCGAGCCGGCCCGCCAGTGGTGTTCTGAGCAGCAGTGCGTTGTCCAGGGTGGCCGCCCGCAGGTCGAGGGTGACCTCCCCGTTCGCGTAGTCGCCGCGCACCGCGTTCCGGTACGTGTCAATCGGGAACGGGTAGGTGAGCAGGTACCGCAGCGACTCCGTCAGGGACGGACCGGAATCGGCCAGTGAGCGCAGGACCGGTTGCAGCGAGCGCAGATTCGCGGTGAGGTCCTCGCCGGTGCTCGTCACCAGGGCGGTCGCGGCGTCCCCGAGCCTGCCGAGGGAGTCGAGCGCCCGGACCAGGTCCTCGCGCCGGTCGGCGAGGGTGCCCAGCGCCGGGGTGAGACTGTCGATCGCGCGCGTCACGTCGTCACGATTCGCCGCGACCTCGGCGGCCAGGCGGTCGAGGCCGTCGATCGCGCGCACGATGTCGGACTTCTGGCCGTCGAGGGTGGCGAGCAGCGTGTCCAGCCGGCCGAGCAGGTCGCGCACCGTGTCCTCGCGGCCGCCCAGCGCGTCATCGACCTCGGTCATGATCTCCTGCACCTGCGCGAGCCCGCCGCCGCTGAGCACCAGCGACAGCGAGGACAGCGTCTGCTCGGTGGTCGGATAGGCGTCGGGCGCGGTCGATCCCGATCCGCGCGCCGTCGCCGAGGTGTCCCACCGGCGGTTCCCCGGTCGGCGCGGCCAGCTCGACGTGGGTGGCGCCCAGCAGGCTGGTCTGGCCGATCCGGGCGGTCGTGTTGGCGGGCAGGTTCACGTCGCCGCGCAGACCGACCGTCACCACGGCGTGCCCGTCGCCGAGCGCGATGTCCGTGACCGACCCGACTGTCACGTCGTCGACCAGCACCCGCGAGTTGGGCGTGATGGTCGAGACGTCCGGCAGCTCGATCCGCACCGTGAACGCGCCCGCGCCGCGGCCCTCGGTCGCGGGCAGCGGCAGCGACTCCACCCCGCGCCACCCGCACCCGGTGCACAGGACGGCCACGGTGAGCGCGACGCCGGCCAGCCTGGTCATTCGCCGTCTCCGCTCTGCACGACCTGGCCCGGCAGGGCGGTCACCCCTCGGGTCGGATTCGACTGCAGCGGAAGGGAGTCGATCGCGAGGGTCTTCAGGACCGGCCCGAGGTACTGGACGCACAGTTCCGCGCCGCGCTCGGCACCGACCTGCTCCGCCGCCGCGAGCGCCGAACAGATGAAGTCGACCGGATTGGCGAAGTTGTCGGGCGCCAACGCGGAGACCACCGCGTTGTGGGCGGGCTGGTAGATGTTGCTCATGTTCGCCAGCGCGGTCGGTGCGACGTGCAGGATCTGCGCGATACCGTCGCGTTGCGCGGCGAGGGTCGCGAGCACGTCGGACAGCTGGTCGGCCGACGCGCCGACCGCGTCCCGGTTGTCCCGGACGAACCGGGTGACGTTCCCGACCGCCGTGTCCAGGGTGGTGATCGCGGCGCCGATGGTGTCGGTGTCGGAGCCGAGAACCTCGGTGACCGTGGCCATTCGGTCGTTGAACTCGACGATCTGCCGATCGCTGTCGGCCAGTGCGGCGACGAACACCTGCAGGTTGCGCACCGTCGCGAACAGGTCGGTGCGGCCGTCGGAGAGGATCCGCATCGCGTCGGAGAGCCGGGTGAGGGTGGTGTGCAGATTCTCGCCCTCGCCGTCGAGGGTCGCGTCGAGCGCGTCGACCAGGTCGCCGGCAGGGCCCGTCTCGGGGTGCGTGGGATCCGGCGGGCCGAGGGCGGTGGCCAGCCGGTCGAGCTGCGCGGTCATCGCGTCCCACTCGACCGGAACCGCGGTGTGCGACAGGCCGATCGTGTCCCCGTCCCGGAGCCGCTCGCCCCCGGTCCAGGCGGGGGTCAGCTGGACGAACCGCGCCGCGACGAGACTCTGGTTGACGATGATCGCGTCGGCGTCCACCGGGATCGGCTGGGACCGCTGGATCCGCATCCGAACCCGGGCGGCCGTGGGTCCGGGCCGGATCGACTCGATCCGGCCGACGGACACTCCCATGACGCGGACGTCGTCCCCAGGATACAGGCCGGTGGTGCTCGTGAACTCGGCCTCCACGACCATCGTCGTCACCCGAGGCACCACCAGGTACGAGGCCGCGACGAGGACCGCGACCACGGCACCGAGCACCACCCAGGTGCGGCGGATCCTGCGGACCGGCTCCACGGCCGCTCCCTTCTCCTCGGCGTCGCTCATCGTGGTGCCCCGTCCAGAGCGGACAGGGGATTGACGGTGCTGTTCTCGCCCGGCGCCGGTCCCAGCCCGAGGGCGGCCCGCACGAACGGGGCGATCACCTGCCCCGGGATCAGGTTCTGGATGTACGAGTTGAAGAACGGCCCGCTCGACACCGCCTCGCCGAGCTCGGTGATGTACGGACCGAGCCGCTCGATCGCGGCCGCGACGGACGCCCGGTTCGTCTGCAGCACCGCGAGCACCGACTGCAGCGACGCCAGCGTCGGTCCGATCGCCGCCTCGTTGTCCGCGACCAGCCCGTCCAGTTGCCGGGACAGCGCGGAGACGTTGTCGAACAGCGTGTCGATCACGGCGCGGCGGTCCCGCAGCTCGCCGAGCACCGCAGTTGCATCGGTCAGCAGCGTGTCGATCTGCCCGCTGCGCTCGGCCAGGACGCCGGTGACGCTCTCGGCAGATGCGAGCAGGCCGCGGAGCGACTCGTCGCGGTCGGCCACCGTCGCCGACAACCGTCCCACTCCGTCGACCGCGGCCCGCACGTCGTCCGGAACGCGGCGCAGGGTCGAGGTCAGGACGCGCATCGACTCCGCGAGCCGGTCGGTGTCGATCCGCTCCGCCCGATCGGTGAGGTCCCCGAGCGCCTCGGTCAGCTGGTAGGGCGAGGTGGTGGACTCGGTGCCGATCGTCGCGCCCGGTCGCAGTGGATTCTCGCCGCCCGGCGTGACCCGAAGGTTCTTGGCGCCCAGTACGGTTGCGGTCGCGATGTCCACCCGGGTCCGGTCGCCGAGCCGGACGGGGGCGTCGAGGCGGAACGCCACGGCGACCGCGGCGCCCTCGATCTCGATGGCGGTGACCCGACCGGCGTCGACACCGGCGACGCGGACCGCGTCGCCGACCCGCAGTCCGCCGGTGTCGAGGAACAGCGCCCGGTAGCCGGCGCCGGACGCAACGAACGGCAGGGACCGGACCTGTAGCCCCGCCAGGACCGCGGCGAGGACGAGGACAGTGCCGATGATGCCCAGCCGCAGGGTGTTCCGTTGCCGGTACCTTTCGTTCATCGGGGACCACACCTCCCGGTCGGCTGGCCGAACAGCGGGGTGGTGGCATCGGTGCCGTCGGGCCCGGTGTACTTGATTCGCAACGCGCACAGGTAGTAGTTGAAGAAGTTCCCGTAGACGCCGAGCCGGCTCAGCGCCGCGTAGGTGTCCGGGAGTCGCGTCAGCACGCTGTCGAGGGTGTCGCGTCCGCTGTCGAGTTGCGCTGTCGTGCGGCCCAACTCGCCGACGGTGCCCTGCAGCGGAGGGCGAGACGTGTCGAGCAGGCCGGCGACCTCCCCGGCGGCGGTGTCGATGCGCTCGAGCGCCACGCCCCAGGACTGCCGCTCGCGGGCCAGTCCGCTGCTCAGCTGCGCGGCCCGATCGATTGCGGTGGCGAGGGTGTCGCGGCGGCCGGCCAAGGTCTCGACGGTGCTGTCGAGGTTGTCGATGACCCGCCCGATCACCTCCTCCCGGTCGGCGAGGGTCGTCGTCAACGAAGCCGTGTGCGCCAGAACCGATTCCACGGTCCCGCCCTGACCCTGCAGTACCGCGATCAGCTCGCCGGACAGCGCGTTCACCTGATCGGGCGCGAGCACCCCGAACAGGGGCTTGAACCCGCCGAGCAGTGCGTCGAGGTCGAGAGCCGGCTCGGTGCGCTCCGGAGGCAGGGTCGCCCCGCCGGGCAGGGTGCCCGCGCCGGTGCCGGGGCGGACCTCCAGGTACCGGTCGCCGACGAGGTTCTGGTAGCGCACCGCGGCGGACGCGTCGCCGGTGAGGGTGACCGCCCGGTCGACGGTGAATGCGACGAGCGCAGCGCCGTCCGGGGTGATCGTGACGTCGCGGACCCGCCCGGACTCGACACCGGAGATGCGGACGAAATCGCCCGCATGCAAACCGGATGCGTCGACGAACAGCGCCCGGTACCCGGTGGTCGGCTGGAAGCGGAACTGGCCGAACACCAGCACCAGTGCGGCGGTGATCGCCAGCGTCACGACGGTGAACACCGCCACCCCCACCGCCCGGCCCGTCATCGTGCACCGCCGGGCAGCCCGGGGACCAGCACTGTCAGCAGCGAGTTCGGGTCGACGGTGGGGCCGGTGCGCCCGTGGCCGAACACGTTCGCCCCCGTGTCCGCGGCGACGTACGGCGCGGGAACGTCCGCGGCCGTCAGTTCCGGAAGCGCCCCGCACCGGGGTCCGCCGGTCGCCCGCACCTCCGGCAGGTCGGTCGGGTAGCGGTATGCGTCGACGCCGAACAGGATGGTGCTGTTGAGCAGCATCGACCGGCCGTTGCCCCCGGACACCTTCTCGGCCCCGACCCGTGCCACGTCGGCGCCCTGGATGAAGCAGGTCAACCCGGACGAGTACTCCGCGAACAGCGCAGTCGTCGGCCGGGACAGTGCCGCGGCATCGGTGAGGGCTCGCGTGTTGTCGGCCAGCACCGGTGTCCCGGTGTCGGCGACACCGATCACGCCGAGCAGCAGAGCGTCGAGGGACTGTCGGTGCGAGACCACGCTGTCGGCCGTGACGGTCGCGGACCGCGCCGATGCCACCAGGTTCGGGGCGACGTCGCCCAGTGTTCCGGACACCTCTGCGCCCGCGGAGATGTCGGTGGACAGGGCTCCGAGTGCCGGGTCGAGCGTGGCCAGCACCGCGTCGATGTCGTCCAGCGCCAGGCCGAGGTCCGTTCCCCTGCCCCGCAGTGCGGTCGCGGCGGCGCTCAGGGTGGCCTGCAACTGCTGCGGCTCGACGACGTCGAGGACGGCGGTGAGCCGGTCGAGGATCGAATTCGTTTCGGCGGTGACCGAATCCGCGCGGATCACCGCGCCGTCGGCGATCGGGCCCGTGGCCGCGACGGCAGGATCGGTGAGCACGACCTGCTTGGCACCGAACACGGTGGTCGCGGTGATGTCGGCGCCGACCCCGGCCGGGACGTCGGTCGCGGCGTCGGGGGCCAGTTCGACCCGGACCACCGCGCCCTGCTCCTCCCGGGACACCTCGACCACCCGTCCGACCTCGACACCGTGGTACTTGACCAGGGACCCGTTCTGGAGCAGCAGGCCGGCGCGCCGCACCTCGAGCCACACCCGCACCGGATCGGCGGCCAGGATTCCGGTGTACGCCGCACAGGTCAGGACGGCGAGCCCGACGAGCAAGGCCGCCAACACGATTGCCGCGAATCTGGTTGCCATCACGCCGCCAGGTGCACCGCGCGGGCGCTGCCGTACAGCGCCAGCGCGACGGCCAGGGTCACGGTCACCACCGCGATCAGCGACAGGCGCACCGCACGGCCCGTCGCCGTGCCCACCCCGGCGGGGCCGCCACTCGCGTGATAGCCGTAGTACGTGTGGATCAGCATCACCGCGAACGCCATCACGATCACCTGAACGAACGACCACAGCACGTCCGAGGGGACGAGGAACGTCGAGAAGTAGTGGTCGTACACGCCACCGGACTGGCCGAGCAGCAGGACGGTGGTGATCCGGCTCGACACGAACGAGGTGACCAGTGCGACGGCGTACAGCGGAACGACGGTGGCCAGGCCCGCGAGCAGCCGGGTGCCGACGAGGTAGGGGACCGATCGGATCGCCATCACCTCGAGGGCGTCGATCTCCTCGCTGATCCGCATCGCACCGAGCTGGGCGGTGGTGCCGGCACCGATCGTCGCCGCCAGTCCGATCCCGGCGGTGACCGGACACACGACCCGCACGTTCACGTACGCGGCGAGGAACCCCGTGAGGGCGTCGATGCCGATGTTGTCGAGCGAGTGGTAACCCTGCACCGCGACGGTCGCACCGGCGAACAGGGTGATGAAGCCGATGATGACGACGCTGCCGCCGACCGCGGCGAGCAGTCCGGTGCCGAGCCCCACCTCGGCGATCGCCCTCAGGGTCTCGGATCGGTACCGGCGCAACGCCTTGCCGGTCGACCACACCGCCGCCGCGAAGAAGAGGGCACGCCGGCCGAAGTCGTCGACCGCCCGGAGCGCCGACCGCGCCCCGCGCGTGATGCGATGTGTCGCAGTGGTCGTCAGAATGCTCGCCACGAACCCCCCTGTCGGTTGTGCCTTGTCACGCCCCGGTCAAAGCCAGCCCGATCGATGTCAGCAGCATGTTCACCAGGAACAGCGCCACGAACGCGAACACCACCGTCTCGTTGACGGCCTGTCCGACACTCTTCGGCCCGCCGGTGACGGCGAGCCCGCGGTAGCAGGCGATCAAGCCCGCGACCGCACCGAACACGGCGGCCTTCGCCTCCGACAGCAGCAGTTCCGGCAGTCCCACGAGCAGGGTCAATCCCTGCACGTAGGCGCCGGGGTTCACGTCCTGCAGGTACACGGAGAAGACGAATCCGCCGACCAGACCGATCGCGCACACCGCGCCGTTGAGCAGGGTGGCGATCACCGTCGCGGCGAGCACCCGGGGAAGCACCAGCCGGTGCACGGGGTCGATGCCGAGCACCTCCATCGCGTCGATCTCCTCGCGGATCGCCCGCGATCCCAGGTCGGCGGTGATCGCCGTCGCGGCGGCACCCGCAACCACGAGAACCGTGACCAGCGGACCGATCTGGGTGATCGTGCCGAGCCCGGCGCCGGCGCCGGACAGGTCGCTCGCCCCGATCTCGGTGAGCAACGAGTTCAGGGTGAACACCACCAGCACCGTGAACGGGATCGACATCACGATCGTCGGCAGCAGCGCCACCCGGATCACGGCCCAGCACTGGTCGAGGAATTCGCGCCACTGGAACGGTGTGCGCCACAGGGCCGCCGCCGTGTCCAGGGTCAGCGCGTAGAACTCGCCGAGCGCGGAGACAGCGGCCGCTCCGGGGCGGGTGGTCACGCGCACCTCATGTGACCACCCGGTACCGCAGCATCATTTCGTGGTCCTCGTGATCGAGGATGTGGCAGTGCCACATGTAGCCCTGCAGATCACCGCCCGCGGGGTGGGAGGCGTGGTCCGCGTGCTCGGTGGTGGCGTTCTCGGTGTCGGCCACGGGATCGCCGTGCCCGGTTCCGTGATCGATCCCGTTGTGGATCGGCGTCCAGGACCCCTGCATCGTCGGCGCAGGCGCCGACGGTGCCGGGAAGGAGGCGTCCGGGTCGAAGCCCAGCTCGTCGGCCGTCGGGAAACGCACCAGGATCCGGGTGACGGTCCCGCGGTCGACCCGCACCGTGTCCTTCCATCCCGCCTCCCACGGCGCGGGTGGCAGCATCGGTCCCGCGAGGTACGGCTCCGGGTCGGGTGTCCAGCGGATTCCCAACGGCGGCTGGAGATTCGTCGCCTGCAGTTCCACGGTGCGCAGCGGCGCGCGGCCGAGGATGCGGAACATCACCAGGTGCAGGTGGATCGGGTGGGGGTCGTCGGTGACGTTGACGATGTTCCACTGCTCAACCGTGCCTGCGCGGGGCATCTCGATGTCGGGATCTGTGTAGCGAAGGTTGTTCAATGCCATGTACGCCGGAGGAATCCGCAAGGCGTACGGCTGGCTGACCGAGACGTTCCGGATCACGGACGGTGTCGGCAGCGGTGGCAGCGGATCGGGTGTGCGTCCGCCCGCCCGCAGCGTGGCCGGGACGGGTCCGCGGAACCCGCGCTCCGAACCGACGGTGAAGCGGCAGAACAGCGGCATCGCGACCTCGCCGAGCATCGCCGCCTGGAATGGGGGTGCTTCGTCGTTGCAGAGGTGCACCGAACCGCCCGCGTCGAAATCGGAGAAGTCGACCAGCAGGTCGTAGCGCTCGCCCGGCGACATGCGGATCGACGTCGTGGGGACCGGTGCGTCGAGCAGACCGCCGTCGTTGCCGATCACCCAGAACCGCATGTGGTTGTCGAAGTGCAGGTTCCACACGCTGTACGACGAGCCGTTGATCGCCCGAAACCGGTACAGCCCGCGCGCCACCGGAATGTCCGGCCACACCGCCCCGTTCACCAGGCCGAGATCTCCGACGGCACCGCCTTCCCACGAACCGGAGGGGACGACGGGCGTCGACCGCAGGCTCAGGCCGCCGTCGGCACGGAGAATCCGCTCCTGCAGGATCAGCGGCATCTCGAACTCGCCGGCGGGTAGGCCCAGGGGATTGTCGGCGGTTCCGGTGTCGAAGCGGTCGCGCAGGAAATAGGTGCCGGCGAGACCGGCGTATACGTTGGCGCGGGTGATGCCCATGGCGTGATCGTGATACCAGAGGTGCGCGGCCTCTTGGTGATTCGGAAACCGGTGCGTCAGCGTGGTGCCCGGATGGATCAGTTGCTCGGCGTGGCCGTCGCTGTCGGGTGGCGTCTCGCCGCCGTGCAGGTGCAGCACGATCGGCGGGGACGACCGGTAGCTGTGCGAGACGCCGTGCAGGCTGAGGTCGAGGTCCGCGGCGAGCGGATGGCCCTGAATCTCGTTGGTCACCTCCATCACGACGGGTTGGTCGACGTGCGCCTCGATCGTCGGGCCCAGGTACGAGACGGCGGTGTCGTCGACCCGGTAGGCGAGTGTCGAGGCCGGGCCGTGGTCGGGGTGGAACCGATGGGAGGCGTTGACCGCGGCGACTCGGAGCCTCGAACCGGACACCGTCGGCAATGGTTCGAGGCCGGCACGGAACGGGGTCGTCGGCGGTGAATGGAATAGCAGGGGGCTCTTGAACCCGTCGGTCTGGGCCGTCCCCTGCGCGACCGGACGTGCCACGCCCAGCCCGAACGCGACCCCGCCGACTCCGAGTGCGCGCAACACACTTCGGCGTCCAATTGCCCGTCCCTGCACGGTGACACCCCTTGTCGAGACTCTCGGCTCCCTCGGACCGAGGACCATACCGCACTGTATGGTATGGGCCGGGGTTTGTGTGGAGATTCGCCGCACACGTGCGCGGTGTGCCGGGATTGCCCACCGAACGGTTCGTGAACGGGCCGCGGGCGCCGTAGCTTGGAATGGCAGTACGGCATTCGAAGAGAGGCGAGATGGTGGCGAAACAGGGCGTGGCGGGTGCGAAGAAGCCGGCCCGCGCCGCCGGTGGCAAGGCCAGGCTGTCCGTCGACGACTGGATCGAGGCAGCCCTCGACCTACTGGTCCGGGAAGGTGTCACCGGGGTGAAGATCACCCGGCTGTGCGAGGAGCTCGGCGTCACCAAGGGCAGCTTCTACTGGCACTTCACCGACATCGACCACCTGATGAAGGCGGTGGCCGACCGGTGGTGCGAGATCCAGAACGAGACACTGCAGGCGCTCAAGGAGACGACGTCGATCCCGGGCGACCAACGACTCGAGGCGATGGCCGCGCAATTGACCTCGCAGCGCGGCTGGGCGGTCGAAGTCGCGGTCCGGGACTGGGCGCGCAGCGACGCACAGGTCGCCGATTCCGTTGCCCGACTGGACAACCAGGTGTTCGCCGTCGTCCAGAGTGCTCTCCTCGACCTGGGATTCGACGCGGAGGAGGCCCGGCTGCGCAGTGGGGTGCTGGTCTACGCGGGTGTCGGATTCCTGCACGCGCGCGACCACCTGCCCGAGCCGACGGTGGACGAGCTGCGGCGCATCTTCGCGCTCCTCACCGCTCGGGGCTGACGACCGGACGAGGGGTCTGTCGCAACCCGACCGCGCCTCGTGGCCGGTTTCGCCGCGCAGGACTTGGCCGACAGGTGGCGGACCGACACGGACCTACTGGCGGTCGCTTCCCGGGCATAGCGCCCACGACACCGGTGCATGCGAGGCCGAAGACCTGACCTGTGAACCTCGCCGCGATGTTCTGACCGGAGTCCGGTTGGCAATCCAGCTTGCTAGAGTCGAGCGGCCTGGCGAGGGAATCCGGTGTGAATCCGGGACTGACGCGCAGCGGTGAGGGAGAAATCCCGAGTCCGAATGCTCGCCGGCGCGGCATCCGACGATGCCGGATTGTCTCGGCGGGCCCCGCGAAAGGGCCCTCAACGAAAAGGAAGCCCCAATGGTGCTCCATCTTGCTCGCCGCCTTGCGGTCACAGCATGTTCCGCAGCCCTCCTCGCGGGCTGCAGCAGCCCATCCGATGGTGAAACCGACTCCGTCCGGCCGATCGACGCCGTGGGCGCAACCGCGTACCCGTTGACGATCGACAACTGCGGGGAGCAGGTCGTGTTCGAGGCGCCCCCGAAGCGAGCGGTGTCGCTGTATCAGAGTTCGACGGAAATCCTTCTCTCCCTTGGTCTCGCGGATCGGATGGTCGGCACGTCGACCTGGTTCGACCCGGTTCTGCCCGGTCTCGAGGCCGACAACCAGCGGGTGCCCCGGCTGGCCGACAACGATCCGTCGCTCGAGACGGTGCTGGCCACCGAGCCAGATCTGGTGACCTCGGCCAGCGCGCACACTTTCACATCGGCGGTCGTCGCCGATCGTGCCCGTTTCGCCCAGCTCGGAGTGCCGACCTACCAGTCGCCGTCCGTGTGTGTCGATTCCACGGTCAGTGGCGAGACCGTCACCAGAGACGCGCCGCTGGCGATCGACACGCTCTACCGGGAGATCCGCGAGCTGGCCGCCATCTTCGACGTCCGCGATCGCGGAGCGGCGCTGGTGGCGCAACTCGAGGAGCGTATGGCTGCCGCGCGCGCGGTCGCCGGTGAAGCGACACGGGACGGCACGGGGCCGACCGTCGCGTTCTGGTTCTCGGGTCTCGAGGCGCCCTACATGGCCGGATGCTGCTCCTCACCGGGACTTCTCGCTGAAGAGACCGGAGCGGTCAACGTGTTCGCCGATGCTCGCGACGACTGGCCCGAGGTGAATTGGGAGACCCTCGCCGACCGGGACCCGGATGTTCTGGTGCTCGGCGACCTCAGCCGCAAGCGGGTCGACGGCGACTCATTGGATACGAAGATCACCTTCCTGGAATCGAATCCGGTGACGAAGGAGCTGTCTGCCGTGCGCGAACGACGCTACGTCGTGCTCACCGGCTCCGAACTGGACCCCGGAATCCGCGAGGTCGACGCGGTGGAGAAACTTGCTGCGGGGTTGCATTCGACACGGCAGTGACCGACCCGGACTCCCGTCACGGTGCGGCCGGGACGGGAGTCCGGGTGGCGCGCCGGTAGCTGACCGACGGAACCCCGTCGTCGAGGGCGACGGTGGCCCGGACCCGGTACACGTGCTCGACGAGTTCCTCGGTGACCACCTCGGCGGGTGTGCCCGCAGCGACGACGGACCCGTGGGCCAGCACCACCACCCGGTCGCAGAACATCGCGGCCAGGTTCAGGTCGTGCAGCGCAATGTAACTGGTCATCGGGAGCTCCGAGACCAGCGCGAGGATGTCGAGCTGGTGCGCGATGTCGAGGTGATTCGTCGGCTCGTCGAGCAGGATCTCGTCCGGTTCCTGCGCGAGCGCGCGGGCGATCTGCATGCGCTGGCGTTCGCCGCCGGAGAGGGTGTGCCACCGTCGATGCGCGTGCTCGGTCATACCGGTGTGGGCCAACGCCCACTCGATCGCGGTCGAGTCCGCGGCCTCGTCGCCGCCGAACGCGCCACGGTGCGGGATCCGGCCGAGACGAACGACATCGGCGACGGTGATGTCGACCTCGGTGTCGGCGTGCTGCTCGACGGTGGCGACCCGGCGGGCGATCTGGCGCCGCCGCATCGACCGGATGTCGCTGCCGTCCAGAAGGACCCGGCCGGAGTCGGGTCGGTGGACGCCGGCGAGAACGCCGAGGAGCGAGGACTTCCCGGACCCGTTCGGCCCGAGCAGCCCGATGGTCTCGCCCGGGACGGGTTCGACGGTCACCCCGTCGAGGACCAGATTTCCGCCCCGACTCCACCCGATGTGCTTGGCGTGCAGGGGCATCAGCGGCACCGTCCTTCGCGTGTCATGAGGTTTTTCGCATCCGGAACAGGATGACCGCGAACGCGGGGACACCGATCAGCGCGGTGACGACACCGACCGGGATCTCCTGCGGTGCGAACAGGGTGCGGGCGACCGCGTCCACCCACACCATGAAGATCGCGCCGATCAGCGCGGTCGCCGGGAGCAGGCGGCTGTGGCGCGGGCCGACGAGGAACCGCGCGGCGTGCGGCAGCACCAGACCGACGAAACCGATCGCACCGGCCGCACTGACGAGCGCCGCGGTGATCAGCGCGGTGACCGTGAGCAGGAGGAACCGGATCTTGCGCACCGACACGCCCAGCGACATCGCCGCGGAGTTGCCGAAGGTCAGCGCATCCAGTGACGAGGCCACCGCCAGGCAGATCACGATGCCGAGCACCGTCACACCGCCACACAGCAGCACATCGGTCCAGTCCGCCCCACTGAGCGAACCCAACAGCCAGAACAGCACCCCGCGCGTCTGCTCGGCGTCCGCCGAGGACATCACGATGAACGAGGTCAGCGCGGAGAAGAGCTGGGTACCGGCGACACCGGCGAGGATCACTCGCGCCGTGCCACCACCGGCCCCCGCGGCGAGCGCGATCACCGCGGCGAACGCCACCACAGCGCCCGCGAAGGCACCCATCGACAGCGAGATGGCGCCGCCACCGATGCCGAGCACTGCCACCAGCACCGCACCCGTGGACGCGCCGGAGGAGATGCCGAGGACGAACGGATCGGCGAGTGGATTGCGCAGGAGCGACTGCATGATCGCGCCGCACAGGGCCAGCCCGGCCCCGCACACCGCTGCCAGAAGTGTCCGCGGGAGTCGCAGATCCCAGACGATGCCGTCCTGCAGTCGGCTCAGGCCCGACGAGCCGACACCCAGATGCTCGAGCACCACCGCGTACACGTCCCGCACCGACAGGTTCGCCGGTCCGATCGTGATCGTGACCGCGATCGAGGCGACGAGCAGGATCAGGCCGCCGCCGAGCACCGCGGTGAGGAACGGTCGCGACTCGGTGCGAGGTGACCCTGCCGACGAACCGGGTACGTCGGCACGCCGGGTGCCGCCGGCCGGGGTGGTCGCCGCGGGTTTCACAGCCGGGGCGTTCACTGCTGGGGCGCTGCCAGGTTCCACCGCTGCAGTGCGGCAGCGACCTTCTCCACACCGTCGACGGTGCGGATGGTCGGGTTCAGGTCGGCGCCGTTGACGATGACGTACCGCCTGTCCCGCACCGCGGGCATCTGCGAGGTCACCGGGTTCGATTCGAGGAAGGCGATCTTGCTGTCCAGCGCGTCGCCGTCGATGCTGCGCCGGCTCAGGTCGGCGAGGACAAGCGCGGTTGGGTTGCGGTCCGCGACCGTTTCCCAGTTGACCTGCGGCCATTCGTCGGTGGTGTCGCCGAAGACATTGGTCGCGCCGACCGAGTTCGCGATGATCCCGGAGGACCCGCAGCAGCCCGCCATGTACGGGGTCTTGGTGTCGGCGAACCAGAACGCCAGAGACACGCCCGAAGCGTCGACCGACTCGGCGGCCCGCGTGTACCGCTGCTGCAGCTCGGTGACGAACGCCTCGCCGCGCTCACGGACGTCGAAGATCGCTGCGAGTTCCCGGATCTCCCGATAGACGCTGTCGAGCGTCAGCGGTTCGGTGCGGGCGCCATCGGCGTTCGATGCCGCGTTCGCGGTGCCGCTGCAGCCGTTGTCGGTGGGGGACAGGTAGGTCGGCACGCCGAGCGATTCGTACTGGTCGCGGCCCGCACTGCCGCCGTCGCCGATCGACGACGCGAAGGACGCGGTGACGAAGTCCGGGTCGGCGTCCAGGACGACCTCGAGGGACGGCTTCTTGTCGGCGAGCCGCGGCACGGTGGCATTGGCCTCGGCGAGGTTCTCCCGGACCGGGTCGGTCCAGGTGGCGGTGCCGACCATCCGGTCCGCCAGACCGAGGGAGAGCAGGATCTCGGTCGACGCCTGGTTCAGCGAGACCACCCGCTCCGGTGGCGCGTCGACGGTGACGGTGCGGCCGCAGTTCGGGGTCGTCATCGGGGGGACACCGGTGGTGGCGTTCTCGGAGGCAGCCGAGTGGGGAGTGGGGGAGCCGGAACCGGAGCATCCGGTGAGTGCGAGAACCGCGGCGGCGGAGACGGCGGCGGATGCGGAACGAAGGCGCATGGGAGCGGAACTTCCTGGTGCGGGGCCCGGTCGCGGGGCCTGAGTCAACCTGACCCGATCCGGAGAGCATTCGGACTTCGGCCACTCGTGCCGTCACCGTTGCGCGTCAGTCCCGGATTCTCACCGGGTTCCCTCGCCGATCGGGGCCGCGGGGCGGCCGAGGCCACCGTATACCGCGGGTCGCTGCCCGATTTGTCCGGGCAGCCGCTCCGTCATTCCTGCGTGATCCTCACCGGCTGGGTGAGGATCACGCACAGGCACCGAGCGCGGCGGAGCCGCCGCTCTGCACAGGCGCGAAGCGCAGCGGAGCCGCCGCTCTGCACAGGTGCGAAGCGCAGGTGCGTCAGCGACCCAGGCGACCGCGGCCGAGGCGCAGCAGCAGCATCGCGAGGGTGTGGCCCTCCTGGCCGAGCTCGCTGAACCGCTCGAGCACCTTCATCTCGCGGCTGTGCACGAGACGGGGGCCGCCGGATGCCATCCGGGTGCGGCCGATGATCCGGGAGACCTCGCTGCGACGCTTGATCGCCGCGAGGATCTCGGCATCGAGCCGGTCGATCTCCTTGCGGAGTTCGTCGATCTCGGCCTCGGTGGTCGGCAGGCCGGTGGTGTCGTCGGTGTCGGTGTTCTTCGTCGCGTCGTCGTTCGATGGGATGGGGGCGCCCATTTGTACTCCTCGTGTCACTCACTGGATCGTCGTCGGTCCCGCGGGTCGTTACCCGATCCAGGCCGTCTCACGAAAAAGCCCCGGATCCGTAGTCGGACCGCGGGGCTCGTGGGGTTGATCAGGCCACGGGCACCGGAGTCCGGTACCCGTAGAAAAATCGCCAGGGGTGGCGATCATCGGCGCTGAGCATGACCCCATTTTGCCATGCGTGACGAGGTGCACCCACGTGTGGGTGCCGCGCGGCGCCGATTGTCGGTGCGCGGCGGTAGCGTGGACGGGCGATGAACACATTCTCCGCTGCAGCCCAGGCCGGCCCCCGCACCTCGACCGCTGATCTCCTCGCGGGACTGAATCCGCCGCAGCGGGACGCGGTCGTGCACACCGGATCGCCGCTGCTGATCGTGGCTGGGGCCGGGTCGGGCAAGACCGCGGTCCTGACCCGCCGCATCGCGTACCTGCTCGCCGAACGCGATGTCACCCCGGGACAGATCCTGGCCATCACGTTCACCAACAAGGCCGCCGCGGAGATGCGCGAACGGGTGGCCCAGCTCGTCGGGCCCCGCGCGAACAGCATGTGGGTGGCGACGTTCCACTCCACCTGCGTGCGGATCCTGCGGATGCAGGCCGCGCTGCTGCCTGGACTCAACTCGAACTTCACCATCTACGACGCCGACGACTCGCGCCGGCTGCTGACGATGATCTCGAAGGACCTCGAGATCGACCAGAAGAAGTACTCGGCGCGGCTGCTGGCCACCCACATCTCGAACCTGAAGAACGAGCTGATCGGGCCGGAGCAGGCCACCGCCGACGCAGACCGCGACACCAACGAGGTGGTCCGGCTGGTCGCGCGGGTGTACGGGCACTATCAGGCTCGGCTCCGTGCGGCGAACGCGCTCGACTTCGACGACCTGATCGGCGAGACGGTCGCGCTCTTGCAGAACCATCCGCAGGTCGCCGAGTACTACCGGCGCCGCTTCCGGCACGTCCTGGTCGACGAGTACCAGGACACCAACCACGCCCAGTACGTGCTGGTGCGCACGCTGGTCGGGGAGGACGGCACGGCGGCGGTGCCGCCTTCTGGCCCTGCGCCGGTACCTGCGTCCGAGTTGTGCGTGGTCGGCGACGCCGACCAGTCCATCTACGCGTTCCGCGGCGCCACCATCCGCAACATCGAGGAGTTCGAACGGGACTATCCACAGGCCCGCACGATCCTGCTCGAACAGAACTACCGCTCCACGCAGAACATCCTGACCGCCGCCAATGCGGTGATCGCCCGCAACACCGGCAGGCGGGACAAGAAGTTGTGGACCGACTCCGGCGAGGGTGAGCTGATCACCGGCTACGTCGCCGACAACGAACACGACGAGGCGTCGTTCGTGGCGTCGGAGATCGACCGGCTCGTCGACGGCGGCGACACGAGGTTCGGTGACGTCGCGGTGTTCTACCGCACCAACAACTCCTCCCGCGCGCTGGAGGAGGTGTTCATCCGCCTCGGCCTGCCCTACAAGGTGGTCGGCGGCGTCCGGTTCTACGAGCGCAAGGAGGTGCGCGACGTCGTCGCGTACCTGCGGGTGCTGGAGAACCCCGACGACACCGTCAGCCTGCGCCGCATCCTCAACACCCCGCGTCGCGGGATCGGCGACCGCGCCGAGGCATGCGTCGCGGTGCACTCGGAGCAGCGCGGCATCGGGTTCGCCGCCGCACTGCGCGACGCCGCGGCGGGTACCGTCCCGCTGCTGAACACCCGATCCCAGAAGGCGATCGCCGCGTTCATCGACATGATGGACGAGATCCGCGAGTCGATGCAGCCCGACGACACCGGCCTGATCGACATCGGCGAGATCGTCGAGTCCGTCCTCGACAAGACCCGCTACCGCGCCGAACTGGAGGCCAGCAGCGACCCGCAGGATGGCGCCCGGCTGGACAACCTCAACGAACTCGTCAGCGTCGCACGTGAATTCAGCTCCGATGCGCGCAACGCCGCCGGGCTCGACACCGAGATCGACGAGGCTCTCGAGGGCGCGCTGGCCGCGGCAGGCGAGGACGACCCGGCGCTCACCGACGGCGAACCCGATCCGGGGTCGCTGGCTGCGTTCCTCGAACGGGTGTCCCTGGTGGCGGACTCGGATCAGTTGCCGGACAACGGTGACGGCGTGGTGACGCTGATGACGCTGCACACCGCGAAGGGCCTCGAGTTCCCGGTCGTGTTCGTCACCGGCTGGGAGGACGGTCAGTTCCCGCACATGCGCGCCCTCGGGGACCCCGCGGAACTGTCCGAGGAGCGGCGCCTCGCCTATGTCGGTATCACCCGCGCCCGGCAACGGCTGTACGTGACCCGCGCCGTGATGCGGTCGGCGTGGGGTCAGCCCATCACCAACCCGGAATCGAGGTTCCTGCAGGAGATTCCGCAGGATCTCATCGACTGGCGGCGGGAGGATCCCGGGCCGGGGCTCGGCGGCGCGATCGGTGGCGGCCGGTTCCGTGGCGGCCAGGGGTACGGCGGCGGCTACGGCAGTGGTGGCTTTGGTGGCGGCGGCTACGGTGGCGGCTTCGGCGGACGGGAGAAGGCCGAGCCGACACCCAGCTTCGGTGCCGCCCGGCCCCGTAACAACCACCTCGTGCTCGCGGTCGGGGATCGGGTCAGCCACGACAAGTACGGGCTCGGCACCGTCATCGAGACCAAGGGGGCGGGCACCACCGCCACGGTCACCGTCGACTTCGGCTCCTCCGGCAAGGTCCGGCTGATGCTCATCGGCGGCGTGCCGATGGTCAAGCTCTGATCCCTCCACCGTTCGTCGTTACCCTCGCGCTTCAGCCGGGGGGTGAGGAGCCGAGGGGAGGCGCGCCCGGGGTGACGATCCCGTGGTCGAAGGCGTACACGATCGCCGCCGCTCGGTCACGGAGGCCGAGCTTGACGAATATGTGGCCGACGTGGCTCTTCACCGTGACCTCCGAAATGCCGAGGGCCCGGGCGATCTCGGTGTTGGACCGGCCGCGTCCGATCAGCGCCAGCACCTCGGTCTCGCGCGCCGTCAGGTCCGAGGCGCCGCGTCCGTCCGTGACGGGAGCCGCCGAACGGTAGGTGTGCAGCACCCGTCCGGTCACCGACGGATCGAGGCACGACCCACCGGCCGCGACCGTGCGCACCCCGCGGATCAGCTCCTCGGCGGGGGAGTCCTTGAGGATGAACCCGGCCGCCCCGGCCCGCAGCGCACCCGACAGCAGTTCGTCGTCGTCGAAGGTGGTCAGCACCAGCACCGGTGGATGCTCGTTCCGGGCCCGGAGCTCGCGGGTCGCGGTGATGCCGTCGACGTTCTTCATCCGCAGGTCCATCAGCACCACGTCCGGGGCGTGCTCGCGCACCGCCGCCGGGACCTGCGACCCGTCCGAACACTCGCCGGCGATCACGAAACCGTCCTTGCGGCGCAGGATCCGACGGAGCCCCGACCGGACCAGCTCCTGATCGTCGACCAGCAGCACCCGCACCTCCGGAGCTGTCACGACAGCCCTGGAATCCGGCGCAGGATCCCGGTCGGGCAGGGGCCGCCGGGCAGCGGCATCCGCGCATGCACCCGCCAGCCGTCCCCGTCCGGTCCGGCGCGCAGGTCCCCGCCGAGCAACGTGACCCGCTCACGCATGCCGCGCAGCCCGCTGCCCGTCGACCTCGGCGCAGCCGGCACCCGAAGCCGATTGCGAACGTCGACGGTCACCGCGTCGGTCCCGATCGCGACCCGAACGTCGGCGTCGGTGCCGGGGGCGTGTTTGACCACGTTGGCGAGGGATTCCTGGGAGACGCGATAGATTCCGAGCCCGGTCGCGGCGGTGACCGCGGACGGATCTCCGTGCAACTCGAACCGGACCGGAAGTCCAGCGCGCCGGAAGTCGTCGACCAGATCGGGGACGTCGCCGATACCCGGTTCCGGATGCGCGCCGGACGGCCCCGTACCGAGCAGGCCCACCGTGCGGCGGATGTCGGCCATGGCCTGCCTGCCGAGCCGCTCCGCATCGGTCAGCGCGTCGACCGCTTCGTCCACGTCGCGGTCCTGTTCGAGTGCGCGGCGCGCCGCGGTCAGGTGCAGCAGGGTCACGCTGAGCGAGTGCGCGATCACGTCGTGCACTTCGCGTGCGATGCGATGCCGCTCCGCCGCGGCCGACTGTTCGGCCTGGATGGCGCGCGCCTCACGTTCCTGCTGCAGCAACCGGAGCTGGATCTGCATGAGCCGCCCGATGATCCAGCCCAGTCCGATGGTCAGGACGTACCAGGTCGCGGTCCCGTCGAGTCGGCCGCCGGCCGCGAAGGCGATCGGGACCGCCGCGGCCGCGGCCGCGGCAACCAGGCTCACCGCCGGTCTCGACGTGGCCGCCACCTCGCCGGCCGTCATCGCCAGCAGTAGCGGCGCGAAGTCGAACTGTGTGGCAGGAGGGTCGAGCATCAGCAGCGTCGTCGCGGTGATGACGAGGGCGGCGAGTGCCGGCCGTGGCATCAGCATCCCGGGTCTGACCATGTCGCCGATCATCGGGGTGATCGTGACGATCGCCCCGACCAGGAGCGGCCAGCCCGGAGGCACGAGGGCATCGCGCTGCGCGACCGCGATCACCGCGATCACCGCCGTGGCGGCGTGTTCGAACAGCGGGACGGCCATCGGGTAGTCGTACCCGCTCTCCGCCAGCCGTTGACGGAAGAACTCCGTGACCTGCACAGGGGCAGCGTAAACGCCGGTCGGGGGCCCGCGCATCCGTTCGGGGGTGGAGTCGGCCTCCGCCCTGGGTAGGAGAGCAAGTCCCGACTCCGGCACGGCGACGAGACCTGCGCCGAGTTCGTAGCGTGGGTGAAACGACGTTCCATGGAGGTGGCGAGATGTCCTGGACCGAATTCCGAGAACGACGACGAGTGCTCGAGGATGTGCTGGACCGAGCCGCGACGGATCCGGGCGTGGTGCATCGGCTCGGCGAGATACCCGGCGCCCGAGCGTATTTCAGGTCGCCCGACGAGATCCTGCTCGCCTTGCAGCATCGGTGGAGCGGTCACCTCGCGGCACTGCTCGACCAGGCGGTTGAGGACGGCACGGCACCCCGGGACGCCTGGCTGCGTCTGGCGGACGAGCAACCCGCGCTGCGCGCGGTGCTCGACGCCGGGGCCGCGGTGTCCGCGGCACTGCGCCGGGAACAACGAGGGGAACAGCGGATGGCGGACGCCTACCTGACCGGCCGCACCACGGCGGCGGTGTCGGGGTAGAGCCTCAGTCGCGCTCGACGCCCAGGCTGATGCCACGGGTGGCCAGCCACGGGATGGGGTCGATCTTGTTGTCGCCGGCCAGGTGCACCTCGAAGTGCAGGTGCGGGCCGGTCGAGAAGCCGCGGTTGCCCATGCGGGCGATCTGGTCTCCGGCCATGACCTGCTGGCCGACGGAGACGAGCGAGGAATCGATGTGTCCGTACACCGTGATGGTGCCGTCGGCGTGCTGCAGACGCACCCACATGCCGAATCCGGATGCGGGCCCGGAGTCGATGACGACGCCGTCGGCGACCGCGTAGATCGGGGTACCGATCGCATTGGCGATGTCCACGCCGGCGTGCAGGGTGCCCCAGCGGGAGCCGTACCCGGAGGTGTAGGTGCCGAGCGCCGGGAGCACGAACAGCGGACGCCGCGCCGCGGCCTCGCGGGCGGCACGCTCCTCGCTGAACCGCTGGCCCTTGGCGAGCAGGTTCGAGAACTGGGTCAGGTCCGCGGGGTCGGCGACGTTGAGGACCTGCGGGGCCTGGGACGGCGCGGTGCTCGAGGTGGTCGCGGCGAACTGGGCGGCCTGCGGCTCGGCGGTGGACGCGATCGTCGAGGCGTCGTCGGCGGCGAGCGCGACTTCGGGGGCCTGCTCCGGGCCGCTGTTCGCGGCCTGTCCCGCGGCGACCACGGCGCCGGCGGCGACGGCCACGACCGCGGCGCGGCCCTTGAGGGCGGTGGGGGGAGTGGGGATGCGGTGCGCTCCACCGCGGCGAGCGGGAGCTGCGACATTCGCGAGGTCGGACCCGGTGGGGTCCGTGGTGGGCTTCGCGTGGGGAAGCGCCGTGACGACCGCGGTCGGGTCGTCGTCGAACGAGTCGATCTGCTGGAGGGGGGTGCTGCGGTAATCGGTGCCGGGGTAATCGGTGCCGGGGTAATCGGTGCCGGGGTAATCGGTGCCGGGGTAATCCGTGCTGCGGTAATCAGTGGTGCGGTAATTCATGGAGCCGTGGGTCTCGAAACGTGATGACCCGGTGTAACGCTGTGCCGAGTACTGCGGATATGACTGATTGCTCGCGTCGTCGGCGGCGAACCAGTCCCTCGGTTTACTGGGGGCAGGTGCCGTTCCCGGATGGGCTGCGACGGTCTGAGCTGCGAATTCTTCGGCGTATGCGGTGTCCGGTACTGGGACGGTGCCGAATTGGCTGGTCGTGGAGGGCGCGCGGTGCCTGGACAAGAACCTGCCGTCCTTCCGTTCGTGACCTGCCTGTGACTTGGACTCAGCGACGGTAACGAAACGGTCGCAACACCCGCAACCTTTGGAGGGGACCCGCCGAGCCATTGTGATATCCATCACAAATTGATCACGGACGAGCTGGGGCGCTGCTCCGCTGTGTGGGGCGGCGGACGGCACTCCCTGAGAGGTTTCGTCGCGTGGGCCATGGCGCAACGGGAGGCTGCGGTGGGCGTGGCGATCGCGATGGCGTATACCTGATCGGGTGGCCCTTGACCAATGGTCGGGTCGCCGAGTCGGAGATCGCGCCGACGGACCGGCTCGCGATCGCCGGTGCGGCGCTATTCCACGAGTCAGCCGCCAAGGCCCTTGTGTCCGGCGGCCGTGACCTGCGGCGCACGCACCCCAGGCCGTGACATATGCCACATAGCATCGACGCGAGGGCTGTGTCGCGGAATCAACTAGATATTGTCCCGAACGGACCCGCTCCTACCCCTCGAGCGGGCGTCAACGCAGACGAGACGGTGAGCAGATGGATCTCTTCGAATACCAGGCGAAGGAACTCTTCGCCAAGCACGACGTGCCGACGTCGGCCGGCCGTGTTACCGACACTGTCGCCGGTGCCCGCGAGATCGCCGAGGAAATCGGCAAGCCCGTGATGGTCAAGGCGCAGGTGAAGGTCGGCGGCCGCGGCAAGGCCGGCGGCGTCAAGTACTCGGCAGACGCGGATGCAGCGCAGGCGAACGCCGAGGCCATCCTGGGCCTCGACATCAAGGGCCACGTCGTCAAGAAGCTGCTCGTCGCCGAGGCGAGTGAGATCGCGGAGGAGTACTACATCTCCTTCCTGCTCGACCGCACCAACCGCACCTACCTGGCGATGTGCTCGGTCGAGGGTGGCGTCGAGATCGAGGTCACCGCCGAGGAGAACCCCGACGCCCTCGCGAAGATCCCCGTGGACGCCGTCAAGGGTGTCGACCTCGCGTTCGCGCGCAGCATCGCCGAGGCGGGCAAGCTGCCTGCCGAGGTCCTCGACGCCGCGGCCAACACGATCCAGAAGCTGTGGGAGGTCTTCATCAAGGAAGACGCTCTCCTCGTCGAGGTCAACCCGCTCGTCCGCACCCCTGACGATCAGATCCTCGCCCTCGACGGCAAGGTCACCCTGGACGCCAACGCCGACTTCCGTCAGGCCGGCCACGCCGAGTTCGAGGACCGGGACGCCACCGACCCGCTCGAGCTCAAGGCCAAGGAGAACGACCTCAACTACGTCAAGCTCGACGGCGAGGTCGGCATCATCGGCAACGGCGCCGGCCTGGTCATGTCGACCCTGGACGTCGTCGCGTACGCCGGTGAGAAGCACGGTGGCGTCAAGCCCGCCAACTTCCTCGACATCGGTGGCGGCGCCTCGGCTGCGGTCATGGCCGCCGGCCTCGACGTCATCCTGAACGACGCCCAGGTCAAGAGCGTCTTCGTCAACGTCTTCGGCGGCATCACCGCCTGTGACGCGGTCGCCAACGGCATCGTCGGTGCCCTGCAGACCCTCGGTGACGAGGCCAACAAGCCGCTCGTCGTCCGTCTCGACGGCAACAACGTCGAAGAGGGCCGCCGCATCCTGGCCGAGGCCAACCACCCGCTGGTCACGGTTGTCGCCACCATGGACGAGGCCGCCGACAAGGCCGCCGAACTCGCGTTCGCCGCGAAGTAAGGGACTAGAACAATGGCAATCTTCCTCACCAAGGACTCCAAGGTCATCGTCCAGGGCATCACCGGCGGCGAGGGCACCAAGCACACCGCCCTGATGCTCAAGGCAGGCACCCAGGTCGTCGGCGGCGTCAACGCCCGCAAGGCCGGCACCACGGTCTCGCACACCGACAAGGACGGCAACGCCGTCGAGCTCCCGGTCTTCGCGTCCGTCGCCGAGGCCATGAAGGAGACCGGCGCGGACGTCTCCATCGCGTTCGTCCCGCCGGCGTTCTCGAAGGACGCCATCGTCGAGGCCATCGACGCGGAGATCCCGCTGCTCGTGGTCATCACCGAGGGCATCCCGGTGCAGGACTCCGCGTACGCGTGGGCCTACAACGTCGAGAAGGGCAACAAGACCCGGATCATCGGCCCCAACTGCCCCGGCATCATCACCCCGGGCGAGGCGCTGGTCGGCATCACGCCGGCCAACATCGCGGGCAAGGGCCCGGTCGGCCTGGTGTCGAAGTCCGGCACCCTCACCTACCAGATGATGTTCGAGCTGCGTGAGTACGGCTTCTCCACCGCCATCGGCATCGGCGGCGACCCGGTCATCGGCACCACCCACATCGACGCCATCGAGGCGTTCGAGAAGGACCCGGAGACCAAGCTCATCGTCATGATCGGCGAGATCGGCGGCGACGCCGAGGAGCGTGCGGCCGACTACATCAAGGCCAACGTCACCAAGCCGGTCGTCGGCTACGTCGCGGGCTTCACCGCCCCCGAGGGCAAGACCATGGGCCACGCCGGCGCCATCGTCTCCGGCTCCTCGGGCACCGCCCAGGCCAAGAAGGACGCCCTCGAGGCGGCCGGCGTCAAGGTCGGCAAGACGCCGTCCGAGACCGCCGCTCTCGCGCGCGAGATCCTCGAGACCCTGACCGTGGGCGCGTAACACCCTCTCGTTCACGCCGACGGGCACCTGCATCGCGCAGGTGCCCGTCGGCGTTTTCGTGTCCGTGTCCGGTAGGCCCGGCCGACGCCGTGGTCCACCCGTGCAGCGCGCCATCGGCCCACCGCGACGAGGTGCGCTAGCGTTGGTTCACCGACCTGCCCGAGAGCCCAGTGCCGCGTATCGACGAGGAGCCGACGATGACGTATCCGCCCACAGGACCCGGCTATCCGTCCGCGGGCCCCGCGGGTCCGGGCCTGCCGCCGGTCCCGCCGGCGCAGCCGGCGGGCGGTCTCGCCGCCAAGCCGCTGCCGCACCTGCTGTGCATCGCGGTGCTCGCCCTCGGCGTGGTGAACTTCCTGGTCGGGTTCGCGCCCTTCGCGAAGGTCACCACCTTCAGCGAGACCCCGCTGACGCAGAGTTCCTTCGAAGGCGGCTACCCGGTGATCGCCCTGGCGCTGCTGTTGGTCGGCGGACTGCTGGCCGGGCTGTCGCTGCTGCCCGGGCAGGACCAGTACCCGATCGTTGCGGTGACCTCCCTGGTGGGCTTCCTGGTCTCGCTGTTCTTCCTGTTCACCCTCTCGGATGGGGTGAGCCTGGCGTGGGGCGGCATCCTCAACCTGATCCTGGGGTTCGTGCAGGCGGCGGTCGCGATCGCCGCGCTCGCCCTCACCCTGGGCCTGGTCCGGATGCCGGCGCCGCGCCCGGTCGCGTACCCGGCGCAGCCGTACGGCCCTCCCGCGCCCGGCTACGGTCCGCCGCCCGGCTTCCCTCCCGGCTACGGTCCGGGGCAGCCGCCCGCGCCGGGGCAGCCGGTCGGCTACGGCCAGCCCGCCGGTTACGGTCAGCCGCAGCCCGGCTACGGCCAGGTGCCCAACCCGTACGCGCCGCCGCAGCCCGCGTCCCCGCCGCCCGCGCCCGGCCACGGCGCGCCGACCCAGCAGACCCCGCCGCAGCCCTACGGGCCGCCGCCGCAGCAGCCGTACGGTCAGCCGCCGGCCGGCAGCGCACCGGCCTCGCCGGATGAGGCCGCGGCAGGCGAGGACTCCGCGGCGCAGACTCGTGCCTTCGGCGTCGACCAGCCCGAACGTACCGACGACTGACGCAGTCGGCCCGATGAATTCCGCGCTCAGCCGCGCCGCCACCCGTCCCGACGGTCAGCGGCGCACCCCGCGCCCCCCGATCCGCAAACCCGCGACCGGCACCCGCCCCAGCCCGACCCCGGAGCAGGTGCGGGCCCTGCTCGGGCTCGGTCTGCGGCCTGCGCTGCTCGCCCTCGTCGTCATCGCCACGTGCATGCTCGTCACCCTCGTCGCGGCGAACAGCGACCTGACCGGGACGAGCGGTGCGATCGCGGCCGGGTGGCTCGCCGTCCACCAGGTGCCGCTGACCATCGGCGGCGCGTCGCTCGGGGTGTTGCCACTGCTGCCGACGCTGGTGATGGTCGCGGCGGTGGCCCGGGGTTGCTCCCGCGTCGTCCACGCGTCCACCCCGCGGCACGAGTGCTGGTGGGTGCTCGGCGCCGCGGTCGCGGGTCCGCTGGTGGTCACCGCGATCGCCCTGGCCGTGGTCGCCGACGCCGCATCGGTGATCGCCCTGTCGACGCCGAACCCGCTGTCCGCGTTCGCGTGGGTGGCTGCGGTGCACCTGACCGGCGCCGGGATCGGGATCGGAATGCGACTGTGGCGGCCGGCCGTGACCTTCCTCGGCGTGCCGGACTGGGTGCTCGCCGCCGCGCGTCCGGCGATGCGGGCTGCGATGGCGCTGTTGGCCACCGGCGCGGCGATCACGGTCGCCTCGCTGCTCGCATCCTGGTCGACGGTCGGGATGCTCGTCGAGGCCGGGGACGGTTTCACCGGTGGGCTCGGGCTGACCCTGCTGTCGATCCTGTACCTGCCGAACGTCGTCGTCGGGGCCACCGCGGTGCTGGTCGGGTCGGCCGTCCACGTGGGATCCGCGTCGGTGAGCCTGTTCGACGTGGTCGGTGGGCCGGTTCCCGCCCTGCCGGTGCTCGGCGCGTTGCCGGAGCAGTCCTGGGGTGACGGCTGGCTGGCGGCACTGGTGATCCCCGCCGCGATCGGCGTGCTGTTCGGCCGCGAGTGCGCCCGCCGGTCCGGTTCCCCGCTGCTGGCCGCGAAGACCGCGCTCGTCGGGGCGTTCGCCGTCGCCGTGGTGTTCGCGGTGCTCGGGTTCGTCGCCGGGGGTGCGCTCGGGTCGTTCGGTTCGGTCGGCGTCACCGTGGCCACGTTCGCCGGCGCCACCTTCGGTTGGCTCGCCCTGTGCGGCGCTGCCGCGGCGGCGGTGACGCGATGGCGGGCCCGGCCGGAACCGGAACCGGCACCCGAGCGTGCGCCGCGGCCGCCGCGGCCGAACGTCGTTCCGGAAACCCCGGCACTGCCCGGTGGACGCATCGCCGACGACACCGCGGCTGCGGAGTCCGAGGCAGGCGGGGGCGAGGTCCCACCGCCGTCCGAGGCTCCCGGGCCCGGCGACGGGACGGACGCGCCGGACGGCGCGGCTCCGCGGACCGCGGTGATCGAGGCCGAACTGCTCGAGGACGCCGAGACCGCCCCACCCGTCGTCGACATCGAACCGGGGTCGGTGGTCGACGCCGAGGTGGTCGACGAACCCGGCGACACCGGGGCGACCGAGGCCGGGGTGGTGCAGGTCACGGAGCCGAAGTCGGAGGAGGACCTGCCCGAGGGCACCCGGACCAGCAGCGACTAGTCTTACCGGGTGTCGGCGGCAGCCGACGGTATTCACGGCCGGGCCCCGGCCGATGCCCCGAGGAGTAGAGCGCTGACTGCCCCGCATGTGTTCCGGCCCGATGACACCGGTACGCCGGTCCGGGTCGTGGTCCTCGCTTCCGGCACGGGAAGCCTGCTGCAGTCGCTGATCGCGGCCGCCACCGACGACTACCCGGCACGGATCGTCGCGGTCGGCGTGGACCGGGAGTGCGCCGCCACCAAGCACGCCGAGGCCGCCGGAATCCCCGCCTTCAAGGTCGCGTTGGGGCAGCACCCCGATCGTGCCGCCTGGGACCTGGCGCTGACCGAGGCCGTCGCCGCGCACACCCCCGACCTGATCGTCTCCGCCGGGTTCATGAAGATCCTCGGCCCGGAGTTCATGTCGCGGTTCGGCGGCCGGATCATCAACACGCATCCCGCGCTGCTGCCGTCCTTCCCCGGCGCGCACGCCGTCCCCGACGCCCTCGCCTACGGCGTCAAGGTGACGGGATCGACCGTGCACCTTGTGGATTCGGGTGTCGACACCGGGCCCGTGCTGGCCCAGGAGGCGGTGATCGTGCTCGACGACGATGACGAGTCGACGCTGCACGAACGCATCAAGACCGTGGAACGGCGACTGCTGGTCGAGGTCATCGCCGCCGTCGCTACCCGAGGAGTTGTTTCCGATGGACGAAAGGCCGTGATCCCGAAGTGACCGAACGTAAGGCACTGCGCCGCGCACTGGTGAGCGTGTACGACAAGAGCGGTCTGGTGGAGCTCGCCACCGGCCTGCACGAGGCCGGCGTCGAGCTGGTCTCGACCGGATCGACCGCCGCGAAGATCGCAGAGGCCGGCATCCCGGTCACGCCGGTCGAGTCGCTGACCGGGTTCCCCGAATGCCTCGAGGGTCGCGTGAAGACGCTGCACCCGCGCGTGCACGCGGGCATCCTCGCCGACACCCGCAAGCCCGACCACCTCGCGCAGCTCGAGGAGCTCGGCATCGAGGCGTTCCAGCTGGTCGTGGTGAACCTGTACCCGTTCACGCAGACCGTCGCCTCGGGTGCCACTCCGGACGAGTGCGTCGAGCAGATCGACATCGGCGGCCCGTCGATGGTGCGCGCCGCGGCGAAGAACCACCCCTCGGTCGCGGTCGTCGTCGACCCCGCCAAGTACTCCGACGTGCTGGCCGCCGTCGCCGCCGGCGGGTTCACTCTCGCCGAGCGCACCGCGCTCGCCGCGCAGGCGTTCCAGCACACCGCCGCCTACGACGTCGCGGTCGCGTCCTGGATGACGTCGACGCTGGTCGAGTCGGACTCGCAGTTCCCGGAGTGGACCGGCGCCAGCTGGGACCGCACCGCGGTGCTGCGTTACGGCGAGAACCCGCACCAGGCCGCCGCGCTGTACGTGAACCCGGCCGCGCCCGCCGGCCTCGCGCAGGCGACGCAGTTGCACGGCAAGGAGATGTCGTACAACAACTACACCGACGGTGACGCCGCGTGGCGCGCCGCCCACGACTTCGACGCTCCCGCGGTCGCGATCATCAAGCACGCCAACCCGTGCGGTATCGCGGTCGGAGCGGACATCGCCGAGGCGCACCGCAAGGCACACGCCTGCGACCCGGTCAGCGCGTTCGGTGGCGTCATCGCCGCGAACCGCGAGATCACCGTCGAGATGGCGGAGCAGGTCGCGGAGATCTTCACCGAGGTCATCATCGCCCCGTCCTATGCGCCCGGTGCCGTCGAGGTGCTGGCGCGCAAGAAGAACGTGCGCGTGCTCGAGGCGGTCGCGCCGACCGAGACGGGCGTCGAGCTGCGGCCGATCTCCGGTGGCGCGCTGCTGCAGCAGCGGGACGTCCTCGACGCCGAGGGCGACGACCCGAAGAACTGGACCCTCGCGGTCGGCGAGGCGGCCGACGAGCAGACCCTCAAGGATCTCGAATTCGCTTGGCGGGCTTGCCGTTCGGTGAAGTCCAACGCGATCCTGCTGGCGTCCGGCGGGGCGTCGATCGGTGTCGGCATGGGGCAGGTCAACCGGGTCGACTCCGCGCACCTCGCGGTGAACCGCGGTGGTGACCGGGTGACCGGGTCGGTCGCCGCATCCGACGCCTTCTTCCCGTTCCCCGACGGCCTGCAGGTGCTGGCGAACGCCGGCGTGAAGGCGGTCGTGCAGCCGGGTGGATCCGTCCGGGACAACGAGGTCATCGAGGCCGCGCGTGAAGCCGGCATCACCATGTACCTGACCGGGGCGCGTCACTTCGCGCACTGATCGACACGACACACGAGAGGTGTGCACCCTGCCGGGTGTGCACCTCTCGTGCGTTTCAGGCGGCGTTACCCGAGATGACGATCCGGGCGGCGCCGCGGTCGAGCAGTTCGCGGGCCAGATCGGTGGCCGCGGCGCGCTGCCCGGCGTCGGTGTGCGACAGGTCCAGCGTGACGGCGTGGCCGGTGAGGTCCGCAGGCAGGTCCGCCAGCGGTTGCGTCGGGGACAGTTGGTTGAAGCGAAGTTTCATGTCGGAGCTCCTTAGCTCGGTCTCGCGCCTTCGAGTGTGTCGGCGGCGTGTGTTCGGAAGGTTTCGTCGGGGCGACGGTTCGGGAAAAACTCGGGACAAAAGAAAAGGCACCCGGGCTGTGTGCCCTGGGTGCCGAGAACTCGATCCGCTTGTCGTCAGAATGGTTCTCGGCGCACACGCTTGGCAAAAATGCAGGAACGCCACATGGCCACGTGTGCTGCCGATACGTGCGCAAACTTCGACATGGCCGGGTTCCCTTCTTCTCGCAGCTGGTTGTTAGCCGAGAACGGTACATCACCGGGTGGGGTCCACGCATCCCGGTATTCGATTCCGGCGTGTCCCGCCGGGTGTTCACCCGATGTTGCGACCGTCGGCCGCGGCGGTTCGCTGTCGACGAGCGTCGGCCGGGTTCGAGTCTCGGGCGGCGACTCGGCGCCGCCGTCGATCAGATCGAGAACCTGGCGGAGACCAACGATTTCCCTTGTGCCACGGTACTTCTCGGTGGCTCGAGCCGACGATGCAGATCTTGTCGCGCGCCCCGGTGGTGCCGCGACGCGGGCTGTGGACAACCTGCGCCGTCGTCCACAGCCTGCGAGTGTGCACCCCCGCCGCGGGCACCGACTGCGCGCGAGGGCGGTGCACACTCGGCGTCAGCGGGGGAGAGCGCCCAGCCAGTTCACGAACGCGGTCCGGAACTCCGGCGAGTACGGCAGGTCCTCGACGTAGTCGGCGCCGGTGGAGGGGCGCTCGCCGATCTCCTTGAGCACGTGGTTCGCCGTCGTCATCCGGACCGGGGTGACCTTCGCGCCGGTCAGGGCGGCGTCGAGGGCATCGACGTCCTCGAGGGAGACCTGGATGTCGCGGTCCGAGCAGCTCGTCAGCACGGGCAGGCCGGCGGGCAGCTGTGCGGCCAGTGCGCGAGGGTCGAGCGCATCCTCCTCGGCGAGGGCCTTGGCGTTGACGGAGACCAGGCCGGCGAGCCGGAGCGGTTCCGGCAGGTCGTCGGAGACGGTGCCGTCGGTGCGGAGCGACTCGACCGCGTCGGCGAGGCCGGTGCGCAGCTGGTCGGCGAGCTCGACGGGCAGCTGGCCGCCCGCGACGGCCGCGTCGACCTGCCCGGTGATCTGCCGGGTCAGCAGATCCAGCAACCGCACCGCGAGGGGCTCGAGCAAGCCCAGCCCGATCAGGTCGGGGGTGTCGTCGCGGACGGCGACGGCCATCGCGACCAGCGCGCCCTCGCTGTGGCCGATCACCAGCAGCCGGCGCGAATCGATGTCGGGCTGCGCGGCGAGGTTGCGCAGCGCGTCGGCCGCGGCGTCGACGAAGACGGAGAACCCGAGGTCGGCGACGTCGTCGACCGAGTAGGGACCGAGCCCGGTCACGCCGCTGCCGAGCTTGTCGTACCGCAGGCTCGCGATACCCGCCTCGGCGAGGGTGTCGGCGAGGAAGCGCAGGGTGCCGATCGAGCCGGGCATCACCGCGCTGTCGCCGTTGCGGTCGGTGGGGCCGCTGCCCGCGAGTAGCAGCGCGGCGGGTGCCGGGCCGTCGACGCCGTCGGGGACGAGGAGGCTGCCGTGGACGGTGACGTCGCCGCTGGTGAACGTGATCTCGGTGTCGGCCATGTGGGCCAGTCTCTCAGGTCGGCGGGGCGGGCCCGGGTGCGACCCGCGTCAGCCGTTCACCGGGCGCCGGAGCCGGCGAACACCCTTCCACGCGAACCACAGCGCGAACGCGAGCACAGCCGGGATCAGCAGCGGCAGCAGGAAAGCCACCAGGACCAGGGTGAAGGCGGCGCCGTCCTCGGCGACGGAGAGCACAGGATTCGCCACTCCCGCCGTCGACGCGGTGCTGACCGCCCGGGCACCGGTCTGGGCGGTGCTGAACGCGAGTGCGGTCGGTGCGCCGACGATGATGCCCGCGATCACCGCTGTCGACGGTTCGAGATCGGTGAACACGGCCCCGGCGGCGATCGCGGCCGCGATCGGGCGGCTGACGGTGCCGAACACGCCGAGTGCGTTGTCCACGAACGGGATCAGGTCCGCGAGGAGTTCGACGGCGGTCGCGATCGTGAGCGCCACCAGTGCACCTGCCGATCCCACCCAGGCGAAGGACTCGCCCAGCGAGATGCCGAACAGTCCGAAATATGCGGCGGTGCTGAGCATCAGCAGCGGCAGGAAGGTCCGCAGCCCGGTCGCGGCGGCGAGGCCGAGACCGAGGAGAGCGGGGAGCACCCAGGTGTCCATGGGCGCAGTGTACGAATCGGGGACCACCGAGGGCGCCTCCGGCGCTCGCGCGTGTCTCGTGAGTTCCTGGACTCACCGAAGCGCACACGAGCGGCGCAGCCGCCTCAGGGACTCGGCGTGGCCTCCGTCGGGGTGGTGGGTAGCGGTTTCACGCGGGGGTCGCCGGTGTCCGCGAAGTAGTCGCCGGTGACGGTCGCGTCGATGCCGTCGGGTGCGTTCAGTGCCCGCAGTGCCAGGGTGAGCACGGCCGCGACGACGACGTTGATCACGAACGCGGTCAGCGCGACGTATCCCATCTGCGCGATCCCGGGGATCGAGGCGAGCGACCCGGCGAAGTGCTCCGTGGTCGGGGACGAGGTGTTGTAGGCGACGACGGTGCCGTAGACCATGCCCACCGCCCAGCCCGCGAGCAGCGCCCAGCGGTGGAACCAGCGGGTGTAGAGCCCGAACACGATTGCCGGGAAGGTCTGCAGGATCCAGATCCCGCCGAGCAGCTGGAAGTTGATCGCGTTCTGCTTGTCGAGGGTGAGCACGAAGATCAGCGCCACGAACTTGACCACCAGGGAGACGATCTTGCCGACCTTCGCCTCCTGCGCGGGCGTCGCGGACGGCCGGAACCATTCGCGATACACGTTGCGGGTGAACAGGTTCGCCGCGGCGATGGACATGATCGCGGCGGGCACGAGGGCACCGATCGCGATAGCGGAGAACGCGACACCCGCGAACCAGGACGGGAATGCGTCCTCGAACAGTTGTGGCACCACCAACTGGGCGTTGGGCTTGCCGTCGAGCCCGATCGGTTTGGTACCCGCGGCGATCGCCACCCAGCCGAGCAGGGCGAGCAGGCCGAGCAGGAACGTGTAGGCGGGCAGGATCGAGGCGTTGCGCCGGATCGTGTTGCGGGACTTCGCCGACAGCGTCGCCGTCACCGAGTGCGGGTACATGAACAGTGCCAGCGCGGACCCCAACGACAGGGTGGCGTACGCCCAGAACTGCTGGCTGCTCGGAATGAACGTCCCGGTGGGTTTGCCGGTGGCCGGGTTGGGGGTCTCCATCTTGGTCTGCGCGGCGTCGAAGATGTGCGCCCAGCCGCCGAACTTCGACGGCAGGTAGATCACCGCGACGATGATCACCAGGTAGATCAGCGTGTCCTTGACGAACGCGATGATCGCGGGCGCCCGCAGCCCCGACGAGTACGTGTACGCCGCGAGGACCGCGAACGCGATGAACAACGGCAGGTCCCTCGCGATCACGTTGTCCGCGCCGCCGATGCCGATCACCTCGAGGACCGCCTGGATGCCGACCAGTTGCAGCGCGACATACGGCATCGTCGCGAGGATCCCGGTCAGCGCCATCGCGAGCGACAGCCAGCGCGACCCGTACCGCCCGCGCACGAAGTCCGCGGTGGTCACGTAGCCGTGACGGTGGCTGACCGACCACAGCCGGGACATGAACACGAAGATGATCGGGTACACGACGATCGCGTAGGGGATGGCGAAGAACCCACTCACCGCGCCGAGGGCGAACATCGCGGCGGGCACCGCGATGAACGTGTACGCGGTGTAGATGTCGCCGCCGATCAGGAACCACGTCACCCAGGTGCCGAAACTGCGGCCGCCGAGTCCCCACTCGTCGAGGCTGGCCAGGTTCGCCGCCCGCCGCCACCGGGACGCGAGGAATCCGAGCACCGTGACCAGGGCGAACAGTGCGACCAGCACCGCAAGCGCGACCCCATCGACCCCGTCGCCGGGGCCGGCCGCCAGCACCTCGGCGGTCACCGGTCGCCGTCCTCGTCGGCGCCCCGCATCGGGCGGTGCGGGCGGGCCCGGAGCACGATCCGGTACGCCGCGAAAGTGGCTCCGGCGCAGAGGAACACCCACACGAACTGATACCAGAAGAAGAACGGGAAGCCGCCCCACCTCGGTTCCTCGCGGGCGTAGAACGGCACCCACAGGATCGCGACGATCGGGATCAGCAGGAGCACCGCGGCCAGGGCGAGCAGTGCCCTGTTCGCGGGTGGTGTGGTGGTCTCGTCCGGCTCGGTCACGGCGGTCTCCGTCCCCAACGGGTAGGTGTCGATGGCACAGCTCGGCGCCCTCGCTGGTCGGGTCCGAACTCGCCCCGCCCGCGCGGAAAACTACTCCGACCGGGCGGCCGGCGTCGGCGGATCCGAATCTCGAATCGGCGACAGGGGTGCCGATTCGGCGGAAGCCTCGTAGCGTGGAGTGGTGACTGCGCCCAGCCCCGAGTTCCGGTCGCCGCGCCCCACCGCCGCCACGGTGGGCGAGTTGCGCGCGTCCGGCCACGTCCAGCGTCCGGTCAAGGACGAGATCCGCGACAACCTGCTCGCCGCCCTGCGAGACGGCCGCGACCCCTGGCCGGGGATCGTCGGCTTCGAGGACACCGTCCTGCCGCAGCTCGAACGCGCCCTGATCGCCGGCCACGACATCGTGCTGCTCGGCGAGCGCGGGCAGGGCAAGACCCGGCTGCTGCGCACGCTGCCGCTGCTGCTGGACGAGTGGACGCCGGTGATCGCCGGTTCGGAGCTCGGTGAGCACCCGTACGAACCGATCACCCCCGCCTCCATCCGGCGGGCCGCCGAACTCGGCGACGACCTGCCGATCGCCTGGCGCGGACGCGACGAACGGTACTCGGAGAAGCTCGCGACCCCGGACACGTCGGTCGCGGACCTGGTCGGCGACGTCGACCCGGTCAAGGTCGCGGAGGGGCGCAGTCTCGGCGACCCCGAGACCATCCACTTCGGACTGGTGCCACGGGCGCATCGCGGCATCGTCGCGGTCAACGAGCTGCCCGACCTCGCCGAGCGGATCCAGGTGTCACTGCTGAACGTGATGGAGGAGCGTGACATCCAGGTCCGCGGCTACACGCTGCGGCTGCCGCTCGACGTGTTGCTGGTGGCCAGCGCGAACCCGGAGGACTACACGAACCGCGGACGCATCATCACCCCGATCAAGGACCGGTTCGGTGCCGAGATCCGCACCCACTACCCGCTCGAGGTCGACGACGAGGTCGCCGTCATCGAGCAGGAGGCGCAGCTGCGCGCCGAGGTGCCCCTGCACCTGCTCGAGATCCTCGCCCGGTTCACCCGGCTGCTGCGCGAGTCCCCGTCGATCGACCAGCGCTCCGGCGTCTCGGCCCGGTTCGCGGTCGCGGCGGCGGAGACGGTCGGCGCGGCGGCGGTGCACCGTGGTGCGATCCTCGGCGAGTCCGACCCGACCGCGCGCCCCGTCGATCTCGGGACGGTGATCGACGTCCTGCGCGGAAAGCTCGAGTTCGAGTCCGGCGAGGAGGGCCGAGAGAGCGAGATCCTCGAGCACCTGCTGCGGCGGGCCACCGCGGAGACCGTCCGTGAACGGCTCGGCGGCATCGATCTCGGGCAGCTGGTGGCGGCGGTCGAGGAGGGATCGCCCGTCGTGACCGGCGACCGGGTCACCGCGAAGGACCTGCTCGGTGAACTGCCGGACCTGGCGGTGGTCGACCAGGTGGCCGAGCGGCTCGGTGCCCGGACGGTCGGCGCCCGCGCATCGGCTGTGGAACTGGCCCTCGAAGGGCTGTATCTGGCACGTCGGATCGCGAAGGACCCCGACGACGACGGGCAGCTGGTGTACAGCTGATGTACCAGCGTTACGGCCGCTACCACGGGGGACCGGATCCACTGGCACCCCCGGTGGACCTGCGCGAGGCGCTCGAGGCGATCGGCAACGACGTCCTCGAGGGCTCGTCGCCGCGGCAGGCGCTCCGCGAGCTGCTCCGGCGCGGCACCTCGACGATGCGCGGGCTGGACCGGCTTGCCGCGCAGGCCAACCGGCGTCGCCGCGAGCTTCTGGGCGAGCACAACCTCGGCGGCACCCTCGACGAGGTTCGCGAGCTGCTCGACCGTGCCGTGCTCGCCGAACGCAAGGAGTTGGCACGGTCGCTCGACGACGACGCCCGCTTCGCGGAGATGCAGCTCGCGGAGCTGCCGCCGTCCACCGCGCAGGCGGTGCGGGACCTGTCCGACTACGACTGGCGCGATCCGCAGGCCCGCGCCGACTACGAGAAGATCCGGGACCTGCTCGGCCGGGAACTGCTCGACCAGCGGTTCGACGGCATGAAGCAGGCGCTCGAGAACGCCACCGACGAGGACCGCCGGCGCGTCGACGAGATGCTGTCGGACCTGAACGACCTGCTGGACAAGCACTCTCGGGGTGAGGACACCCCGGAGGATTTCGAGCAGTTCATGGCCGATCACGGCGAGTTCTTCCCCGAGAACCCGCGGGACGTGGAGGAGCTGCTCGACGCGCTCGCCCGCCGCGCGGCCGCTGCACAGCGCCTGCGGAACTCGCTGACCCCCGAGCAGCGCGCCGAACTGGATGCGTTGGCGCAGCAGGCGTTCGGCAGCCCCGGCCTGATGCAGCAGTTGGACCGGCTGGACGCGAACCTGCGGGCGGCGCGGCCGGGCGAGGACTGGGACGGCAGTCGCCGGTTCCGCGGCGACGACGGCATGGGCCTCGGTGACGGCACGTCCGCGCTGGCGGACATCGCCGAACTCGAACAGCTCGGTGAGCAGCTGTCGCAGGAGTACGCGGGCGCGCAACTCGACGACATCGACCCGGAGGCGTTGCTGCGGCAGCTCGGACCGGAGGCGGCCGCCGACGCTCGCACCCTCGCCGACCTCGAGCGGGCGCTGCACCAGCAGGGCTTCCTCGACCGCGGTGCGGACGGCCAGTGGCGACTGTCGCCGAGGGCGATGCGCAAGCTGGGCCAGTCGGCGTTGCGTGATGTCGCGCAGCGGTTGTCCGGGCGCGACGGTGCCCGCGACACCCGCCGGGCGGGGGCGATGGGGGAGCCCACCGGATCCAGCCGTCCGTGGGAGTTCGGCGACACCGAACCGTGGGACGTCACGCGGACGGTCACCAATGCCGTTCTCCGCGAGGCGGGTTCCGGGCAGGTGTCGGTTCCGGTTCGGTTGCGGGTCTCCGACGTCGAGATCGCCGAGACGGAGCAGCGCACCCGGGCCGCGGTGGCGCTGCTGGTGGACACCTCGTTCTCGATGGTGATGGACGGGCGCTGGGTGCCGATGAAGCGGACGGCGCTGGCGCTGAACCATCTGGTGCGCACCCGATTCCGCGGCGACGACCTGCAGTTGATCGCGTTCGGCAGGCAGGCCCGCACCGTCACCCCGGAGGAATTGGCGGGCCTGGACGGCGCGTGGGACCAGGGCACCAACCTGCATCACGCCCTGCTGTTGGCGGGCAGGCACCTGCGCCGGAACCCGAACGCCCAACCGGTGGTCCTGATCGTCACCGACGGTGAGCCGACGGCACATCTGGAGCCTGACGGCCGGGCGTTCTTCGACTATCCGCCGCACCCCAAGACTCTGGGCCTGACGGTCCGGGAACTCGACAACCTCGCCAAGCTGGGCGCGCAGGTGACGATCTTCCGGCTCGGTGACGATCCCGGCCTGGCCCGGGTGGTGGACAGGATGGCGCAGCGTGTCGGCGGGCGGGTCGTGGCGCCCGATCTCGACGGTCTGGGAGCCGCGGTGGTCAGCGACTTCGTGCGGCTCCGCCGCCTGTGAGTGATTTTCACCCCGGTGAGCGGGCACTTCACGCACGGGCGGCGCGGTCGCGTCACGCCAGCAGTGCGGCGACCAGTCCGATGGCGGGGATCGAGGCGAGGGTGGTGACCAGGGCGGTGTCGCGGGCCAGGACCATGCCGCGCTGGTACCGGCTGGCGTAGACGAAGACGTTCTGCGCGGTCGGCAGGGCCGCCACCACGACCACCGCGAACAGCTCGTGACCGTCCAGGCCGAGGGCGAACCGTCCCATCAGGTACGCGAGGACCGGCTGCACGACGATTTTCAGCACCGAGGCGAGCGCGATCTCGCGGCGTGGCGCGACACCGCGTTGCAGCACCCGTACGCCGTACAGCGAGATGCCGAACGCCAGCAGCGCGCCCGGCACCGATGCACCGCCGACGATGCGGAACGGTTCGGTGATCGCGGCCGGGGGCGTCCACCCGGTGATCGAGACCGCAAGCCCGGCGAGGCCGGCCAGCACGATCGGGTTCTTGAACGGCGTCGTCACCGTCTCGACCCAGGAACTGCTCTTTCGTCCGGTGGTCAGATCGAGCATGGTCAGAGCGATCGGGGAGTAGACGACGATCTGGAACAGCAGCAGCGGCGCGACGAACGAGGCGTCGCCGAGCACGAACACCGCGATGGGGATGCCGAGGTTCGCCGAGTTCACGTACGACGCCGCCAACGCGCCGATCGTCGACTCCGGGACCGGCCGGCGCATGACGGTGCGGGTGATCGCGAAGTAGGTGATGCCGAGCGCGAACGCGGTGGCCGCAGCGACGGCGAGGGTGGGGGAGAAGATCACCGACAGGTCGGCGTTCGCGAGCGAGTCGAACAGCAGCGCGGGCGTCGCGACGAAGAACACCAGCCGGCTGAGGACGAACTCGCCCTGCTCGCCGAGAACCCGGGAGCGGCCGAGCACGTAGCCGATGGCGATGACGACGAAGATGACGGCGAATCCCGAGAGCACTCCGGACACCGTGACCTCCTCGACGAACAAACCCCGAGGAGTCTAGTCGTCAGCCTTTCTAACGAATCCGGCCGCCGCCGAGCGTGCATCCGCCGGGTACGCGAAAGGCCGCACGGTCGGGGACCGTGCGGCCTTTCGGGAAACTCTTGCTACCGGCTGGTGAACGGCAGCAGTGCCATCTCGCGGGCGTTCTTCACCGCGACGGCAACCTGACGCTGCTGCTGCGGGGTCAGGCCGGTGACGCGACGGCTGCGGATCTTGCCGCGGTCGGAGATGAACGTGCGGAGCAGGTTCACGTCCTTGTAGTCGACGTGCTCGATCTTGGCCGCGAACAGCGGGTTCTTCTTGGGCTTGCGGCCGGTGTCCGCGCCGCGGGACTTCTTGGACGGGCCCCTCTTGACTGCCATTGCTTCCCTCTCGAGTGTTACCAGCTGGACTTGCGTACGCCGGGCAGTTCCCCACGATGAGCCAATTCGCGCACGCGCACGCGAGAGAGCCCGAACTTTCGCAGGTGACCGCGCGGACGACCGTCCGCAGCGTCACGATTACGCAATCGTACCGGACTGGCATCGCGGGGAAGACGCTGCAGTGCCGCCTGGGCCCGGGACCTCTCCTCGAGGGAGCTGGACGGCCGGCGCACGATCTCCTTCAGTTCCGCGCGCCGGGTCGCGTAGCGCGCGACGACCAGCGCTCGCTGCTCGTTTCTCACGATCTTCGACCTCCTCGCCATCACTTCTCCTCTCGGAAGTCGACATGGCGGCGGACGACGGGGTCGTACTTGCGCAGGACCAGCCGGTCGGGATCGTTGCGACGGTTCTTCCTGGTGACGTAGGTGTGGCCCGTGCCCGCGGTGGACTTCAGCTTCACGATCGGGCGGACCTCGGTGCTGCGGGCCATCAGATCCGCACCCCCTCGGCGCGGATGCGCGCGACGACGGCCTCGATGCCGTCGCGGTCGATGGTCCGGATCCCCTTTGCGGAGACGGTGAGCGTGATCCGGCGGCCCTCGCTCGGCAGGAAGTAGGTCTTGCGCTGGATGTTCGGATCCCACCGCCGACTCGTCCGTGTGTGTGAGTGCGATACCGACCTGCCGAATCCGGGTTTGCGCCCGGTCACCTGGCAATGCGCCGACATGCTGCCTCCTTTCACCCAGTGTTGAAAATGGTTTTCGACAAATGCCGCCTGGGACGGTACCGTTCCTTCACTGAAATGACAATCGTTGTCGAAAGGAGTGATAGTGACCGACCGCCGAACCCCGGTCGTCCTCGTCGCCGGCTGGGCCGACACCGAGGCCACTGCGGCGAGCCTGCTGACCGCCGAAACCGTCCTCGTCCACCACGACCTCGACCACCTGCGGGAGGGTGTGGTCCGGCGCACCGTCACCGGCTCGGACGGGGTGGTCGACACCACGCTGCTCGAACTCGCCCACGGCTGCGTCAGCTGCACCCTGCGGGAGGACCTCGTGCCCCTGCTGCGGCGACTGCACGCGCGCGGCTCGGTGCGCCGGATCGTGCTGCAGCTCGATCGCACACTCGAACCGGAGGCGGTGTGCGAGGCGATCGAGCACGTCCACGTGGGCGGGGTGATCGGGCAACTCGACGGTCCGGCATCCCGCGACGTCCGCATCGAGGCGGTGCTGACCTGCGTGGACGCGGCGACCTGGCTCGACGACGCGACTGGTGACGACGACCTCGCGGACCGCGGTCTCGCCACCACCGCCGACGACGACCGCACCGTCGCGCAGGTCGTGGTCGGGCAGGTCGCCTGCGCCGACGCCCTGGTTGTCGCCGGACGCGGTGCGGACGGGTGGAGCCAGGCCCGGCTGCACGCCGTCCTGACCCGACTGGCCCCGACCGCGCCGATCGACTGGATCGGCGACGACCTCGCGCCGGACGGCGACCGCGTGCTCGCGCGGGTGCCCTCCGATGCCCGGCGCGGAGCCGTCGGGGGCGCGCACGAGCCGTTGCTGCGTGGCCAGCCGCCGCTGGCCACCGACTGCGGCGTCACCCTCGTCGAGTTCACCGCGGACCGGCCGTTTCACCCGGAACGCCTGCACGAGGCGGTCGACGTACTGCTCGACGGTGTCGTCACCGCGCGCGGCCGCATGTGGCTGGCGACCCAGCCCGAGCACGTGCTGTGGCTCGAATCCGCCGGTGGCGGCCTCCGCGTCGGCCGGGCCGGACGCTGGCTCGCCGCGATGAGCACCGATGAGCAGTCCGGTGCGGACGCGACGCGCCGTGCACTGGCCGCGCTGCGCTGGGACACCCGGCACGGCGACCGTCACACCTCCCTCGTGGTGCTGGTCCACGACACCGATCCGCGCGCCGTCGACCGGGCGCTGCGTCACGCGGTGCTCACCGATGCCGAGTTCGGGCGCGAGCACGCCTGGCCCACCTGGCCGGACCCATTCGGCGACTGGCACGCCGAGCCCTGCGACGAGGGCCGATCCGACACCCGTTTCCAGCAGGCACACCGAGAGGACAAGGCATGAAGACATCGACGCACCCCGACTACCGCCCCGTCGTCTTCCAGGACGGCAGCACCGGCACGAGGTTCCTGACCCGGTCCACCGCCTCCGCTGAGCGGACCACGGTGTGGGAGGACGGCAACACCTATCCGCTGATCGTCGTCGACGTCACCAGCGCGTCACACCCGTTCTGGACCGGTTCGGCCCGCGTCGTCGACAGTGCCGGGCAGGTGGAGAAGTTCGAACGCCGCTACGGATCGCGCCGCCCGCAGGAGCGCTGACCACCCACAACGAGGAGGCACAACCATGGCAGCACCGAAGCGACGCATGTCGCGGTCGAACACCCGCAGCCGGCGCGCCCGGTGGAAGGCGCAGGCCCCGGACCTGGTCGACGTGACCGTCGGCGGCGTCACGCACCGGGTGCCGAGACGGCTGGTCCGGGCGGTGCGGCTCGGCCTGTACGACCCCGCGCGGAGGTGATACCCGACCGGTCGGTGCCCGGGCGCCGACCGGTCGTTCGCTACGATAACTACCGCCTGACGTCGTCCAACGCGCTCGGGCCCGACGTCCGCCGACGTCCAACGCATTCATTCACGGCGCCGCCGTGGCGAGGAGCATCCGTGTCCGAAGACACCCAGATCACCCGTGCGACAGAGCAGCAGCCGGGCCTGTCCCGGCAGCTGACCAACCGGCACATCCAGCTGATGGCGATCGGCGGCGCGATCGGGACCGGCCTGTTCATGGGCTCGGGCAAGACCATCTCGCTGGCCGGACCGTCGGTGCTGTTCGTCTACATGATCATCGGCACGATGCTGTTCTTCGTCATGCGGGCGATGGGTGAGCTGCTGCTGTCGAACACCGGCTACCGCTCGTTCGCCGACTTCGCCGGCGACCTGCTCGGGCCGTGGGCCGGGTTCTTCACCGGCTGGACCTACTGGTTCTGCTGGATCGTCACCGGCATCGCCGACGTCATCGCGATCGCAGGCTACGTCTCCTACTGGTGGGGCTCGCTGCCGTTGTGGATTCCCGCACTGGTCTCCGTCGCGCTGCTGATCGGGCTGAACCTGCCGACCGTCAAGGCGTTCGGCGAGACCGAGTTCTGGTTCGCGCTGATCAAGATCGTCGCGATCGTCGCCCTGATCGTGGTCGGCCTGGCGATGGTGCTCACCCACTTCATCGCGCCGAACGGGGCCGAGTCGTCCTTCGCGAACATGTGGAACGACGGCGGCTTCTTCCCGACCGGGCCGATGGGCTTCGTCGCCGGATTCCAGATCGCGACCTTCGCGTTCGTCGGGATCGAACTGGTCGGCACCGCCGCCGCCGAGACCAAGGACCCGGAGAAGAACCTGCCGAAGGCGATCAACTCGATCCCGATCCGCGTGATGCTGTTCTACGTCGTCGCGCTCGCGGTGATCATCTCGGTCACCCCGTGGCGGGAGATCAGCGCCGACCGCAGCCCCTTCGTCGCGATGTTCGGCCTCGCCGGCCTCGGCATCGCCGCGTCCGTCGTCAACTTCGTGGTGCTCACCTCGGCCACCTCGTCGGCGAACTCCGGCATCTACTCGACGTCCCGGATGGTCTACGGCCTCGCCCGCAACGGCGACGCGCCGTCGGCGTTCGCGCGGCTGACCAAACGGAGGGTGCCCGCCAACGCGCTGTACCTGTCGGGTGTGTTCCTGCTGTCCGGCGTGGTGATGGTCGCGGTCGGCGACTCGATCATCGGCGCATTCACCATCGTGACCACCATCTCGTCGCTGTGCTTCATGTTCGTGTGGTCGATGATCCTGATCAGCTACATCGTCTACCGTCGGCGCCGGCCCGAGCTGCACGAGCGATCCACCTTCAAGATGCCGGGCGGCGTCGCGATGTGCTACGTGGTGCTCGCGTTCTTTGCGTTCCTGGTGTGGGCGTTCACCCAGAAGTCCGACACCCTGCAGGCACTGCTCGTGACCCCGGTCTGGTTCGCGGTGCTCGGCCTCGTGTGGGCGGTGCTGCGGCGCCGGCCGGTGCAGACGGCGAGGGCCGCGGCGTTCGAGGCCACGAGGGTCGCGCCGATCGATACCGACACGCACGGACGCTGACGCGTTCCCCCGCCGCGGCTGGGCAAGATGAGACCGACGGGAGGGTGACGCGTGCTGCTGAAGGTGCTCGAGCTGGTCGGGGTGATCGCGTTCGCGGCCTCCGGTGCGCTGGTCGCGGTCACCAAACGCCTCGACTTCTTCGGGGTGTGCCTGATCGGCGTGTTCACCGCGATCGGTGGCGGTGTGCTGCGCGACGTCCTGCTCGGCATCACCCCGCCGACCTCGCTGAACACCTGGAAGTACTTCACCACCGCGCTGGTCACCTCGGTGGTGGTGTTCTTCGCGCACGCCGCCGTGCGCCGGCTGCGCCGCGAAATCCTCGTGCTCGACGCGGTCGGGATGGGACTGTTCGCAAGTAGCGGGGCGACGATCGCCCTCGACGTCGGCGCGAGCAGTCAGGCCGCGATGCTGATCGGCGCCACCACCGCGATCGGGGGCGGTGTGCTGCGCGACATCCTGGTCAACGAGATGCCGCTGCTGCTGCACCGTGACCTGTACGCGATCCCGGCGCTGATCGGTTCGACCGTGGTGGTCGCGTGCGCGGCGCTGGGGCTGACGGCCAACGCGGGCCTGGTGATCGGCACGGTGTCGGCGTCGGTGCTGCGATTGCTCGCGCTGTGGCGCAAATGGAACCTGCCCGGGCCGCGGCACGTGGACGACTGAGGGACACCGACTTGAGCGACACGGCTCAGCCGCCTCTCAGCGCGATCTCAGTTGCCGGGTAGAAACTATGGTCATGCGCATCCTGGTGGTCGACGACGACCGAGCCGTGCGGGACTCCCTCCGCCGATCCCTGACCTTCAACGGGTACACCGTCGACCTCGCGGTGGACGGGTTGAACGCGCTGGAGCAGGTCGCCGCGGCGCGACCCGACGCCGTGGTGCTCGACGTGATGATGCCGCGTCTCGACGGACTGGAGGTGTGCCGGCGCCTGCGCAGCGCCGGTGACGACCTGCCGATCCTGGTGCTCACAGCCCGGGATTCGGTGTCCGAGCGGGTTGCCGGACTCGACGCGGGCGCCGACGACTACCTGCCGAAGCCGTTCGCGCTCGAGGAACTTCTCGCGCGGCTGCGGGCGCTGCTGCGGAGGGCGGTGCCGGACGTCGGCGAGGATTCGGAGGCGCTCACGTTCGAGGACCTGACCCTCGATCCGGTCACCCGCGAGGTCGACCGGGGCGGTCGCTCGATCAGCCTGACCCGCACCGAGTTCTCGCTGCTGGAGATGCTGATGGCGAATCCGCGCCGGGTGCTCTCGCGCAGCCGGATCCTCGAGGAGGTGTGGGGATACGACTTCCCGACCTCCGGCAACGCCCTGGAGGTGTACGTCGGCTACCTGCGTCGCAAGACGGAGGCGGACGGCGAGCCGCGGCTGATCCACACGGTCCGCGGTGTCGGTTACGTGCTGCGGGAGACGCCGCCGTGATGGCTGCCCCGTTCGGCCGCTCGGCCACGAATTCGTCCGTACCGCACGAGATTCCCGAGATGCGGCCGCCGATGCCGCTGACTCGGTCCGTCTCGCTGCGGTGGCGGGTGACGCTGCTCGCCGCGTCGGTGGTCGCGATCGCGGTCGCCGTGATGGCGATCGCGGCGTACGCCGTCGTCTCCCGCGCGCTGTACAACGACGTCGACTCGCAGCTGCGCAGCCGGTCGACGACGCTGATCGCCAACAACTTCGACGCCCTCGACGTTCGGACCATCTCGCTGGCGACGGTGTACTCCAACGACATCAGTGTCGCGCTCATCTTCCCGGACCTGAAGGTGTACATGCCGCCGGGCTCGAACGCGCCCATCGGTGAGGCCGAGATGTCCGTTGCCCGAGGTGAACACGACTCGACGCTGCGCACGTTCGCCGGTCAGCGGGTGTTCGCCCAGCGGACCAATCTCGGGTCGACCCTGGTGATCGCGCAGCGGCTCGCGCCGACCGGAGAGGTGCTCGAGCGGCTCGCGTGGGTGCTGTTCGTCGTTGGCGGGTGCGGTGTCGGCCTGGCTGCCCTAGCGGGAATGGCCGTGGGGCGCACCGGGTTGCGACCCGTCGCGCGGCTGACCGCGGCGACCGAACAGATCGCCCGTACCGACGAGCTGACGCCGATCCCGGTTACCGGTAACGACGAGCTCGCCCGGCTCACCGTCTCGTTCAACACGATGCTCCGGGCCCTGGCGGAGTCCCGCGACCGGCAGAGCCGGCTGGTCGCCGACGCCGGCCACGAGCTGCGCACCCCGCTGACGTCGCTGCGCACCAACATGGAGCTGCTGATCGCGGCCGGTCGACCGGGCGCCCCGCAGATCCCGGACCAGGACATGGCCGATCTGCGTGCCGACGTGATGGCGCAGATCGAGGAGCTGTCCACGCTGGTGGGTGACCTCGTCGACCTGGCCCGCGAGGACGCACCCGAGACGGTGCACGAGCGAATCGATCTGGCGGACACCGTCGAACGCTCGCTGGAGCGGGTACGTCGCCGCCGCAACGAGGTGGACTTCGAGGCAGAGGTCGTGCCGTGGTTCGTCCACGGCGACGGTGCCGGGCTGGCCCGGGCGGTCCTCAACGTGCTCGACAACGCGGCCAAGTGGAGCCCTCCGGGTGCCGAGGTGCGGGTGCGGATGCGGGTGCTGGACGACGGGCATCTCGCGTTGACCGTCGACGACGCCGGGCCCGGAATTCCCGAGGAGGACCGGCAGCTGGTGTTCGAGCGGTTCTACCGGTCCACCGAGGCCCGGTCGATGCCCGGCTCGGGGCTCGGGTTGGCGATCGTTCGCCAGGTCGTCGTCAAGCACGGCGGCACCGTCGAGGCCGGCGCATCCGATCGCGGTGGTGCGCTGATCACCATCGTCCTGCCCGGCGAGGCGCCGGCCGAGCGCGTCGACCGTGTGGGCAGCAAGGTCTCGGCAAACTGAAAGCGCAGTCTCAGGTCCCTCTAAGCCCGACCCGACAGGCTGGAGTCAACGAGATCGCATCGCAGTCGCACCCACAGGTGCGCAGGGGAGAACGGACCACACAACGATGACCGAGGATCGCAGCGGCCGGAGCGACTCCGGACAGGAGAACTCGCCCTGGGCTCAGAACCAGCCCGCCACCCCGAACCAGCCGCCAAGCAGCGAGCAGCCGACGTCCCAGTACCCGGCTGGCGAGAACCCGACCTCGCGGTACCCGGCGGGGGAGCAGCCGACCGCCCAGTACCCGGTGGGTGGCAACCCGACGTCGCAGTACCCCAGCGGCGACCACCCGACGTCGCAGTACCCCAGCGGCGACCACCCGACGTCGCAGTACCCGACCGGCGACCACCCGACCGCCCAGTACCCGACCGCGGCGCAGCACTACCAGCGGCCCGGCTACGGACAGGCCCCGTACGGCTCCTACCAGCCGCAGGGCGCGACGCAGGCCACCGACTCGCAGGCCGCCGGGCAGTTCCCGGCCGCCACCAAGCCGAAGTCGGGTCGCGCCGCGCTGGCGGCGGGCGCGATCGCGTTGGCGCTGGTCAGTGGTGGCGTCGGCGGTGCCGTAGGTGCCTGGACCCAGAGCGGGAACAGCTCCGGGACGGTGACGAACTCGCTCGACGCCCCGCGCACGAACGCCACCCAGACCGCGAACGCCCCGGCCGGCACGGTCCAGGCGGTCGCCCAGAAGGTGCTGCCGAGCGTGGTTCAGATCCAGGTCGCGGGCGCCCGCGCCGAGGGTGAGGGATCGGGCATCGTGCTCTCCTCCGACGGCCTGATCCTGACCAACAACCACGTCGCGACCGGTGCCGGTGCCGACGGCAAGCTCACCGTCGCGTTCTCGGACGGTACGACCGCGACCGCGAAGCTCGTCGGGGCCGACCCGATGTCGGACATCGCGGTGGTCAAGGTGGAGGGCCGCACCGACCTGACCCCGATCGAGCTCGGCACATCCGCGGACGTGCAGGTCGGGCAGCCGGTCGTGGCGATCGGTTCCCCGCTCGGCCTGGCGGGAACGGTCACCAGCGGAATCGTGTCCGCGCTCAACCGCCCGGTGTCGACGAGCGGTGAGTCCGGCAACCAGAACACGGTGATCGACGCCATCCAGACCGACGCGGCGATCAACCCCGGCAACTCGGGCGGTGCGCTGGTGAACATGGAGGGCAAGCTGGTCGGCGTCAACACCGCGATCGCCACCCTCGGCGGGGACGCGGCGGCCGGCCAGCAGGGCGGGTCGATCGGCCTCGGCTTCGCGATCCCGGTGGACCAGGCCCGGCGGGTCGCCGACGAACTGGTCAAGACCGGCAAGGCGACCCAGGCGATCATCGGGGTGTCGGTGTCCTCGCGGGACGTCACCAACGGTGCCGCGGTGCAGGACGTCACGGCAGGCGGTCCCGCCGAGCAGGCGGGCATCCCGCGCGGCGTGGTGATCACCCGGGTCGACGACCGTGTCGTCAACAGCGGAGACGCCCTGATCGCGGCCATTCGCTCGCACGCGCCCGGCGACAAGGTCCAGATCACCTACACCGATCCCAATGGGGGCAACGCGAAGACCGTCGAGGTCACCCTCGCTGCCGCACCCACCCAGGGTGGCCGTTGATGCCGACCCGACCGGCGTGGTTTGACCGGCACCCGGAGCCGGTGCGCGCCCGTACCACTACCGTAGGAGTCATGGACATCGAAGCCCCGCTGGCCGGCCGCGCACTCGTGGTGATCGTCGACGACCGAACCGCTCACGGTGACGGAGTGGATTCGACGGGACCACTGGTCACCGAGCTGCTCACCGAGGCCGGATTCTTCGTCGACGCGGTGGTCGCGGTCGCCGCGGACGAGGTCGAGATCCGCAACGCACTCAACACGGCGGTCATCGGCGGCGTGGACCTGGTCATCTCCGTCGGCGGCACCGGGGTGTCACCCCGCGATGTCACCCCCGACGCCACCGTTGCGGTGCTGGACCGGGAGATTCCCGGGATCAGCGAGGCGCTGCGGTCCTCCGGTCTGGCCGCCGGTGCGCTCGACGCCGGCCTCTCGCGCGGAGTCGTCGGGGTGTCGGGCAGTACCCTGGTGGCGAACCTGGCGTCGTCCCGCGCTGCCGTTCGCGACGGGATGGCGACCCTGACGCCGCTCGCCAGTGCCGTGATCGGCGAGCTGTCCCGAATCGAGGAATGACGAACACCGACGACGCACGAGGCGCGCACCCCAGCCGGGACCCGAAAGTTCGGGCCCGGCTGGCGCGCATCTTCGGAGAAGTGCTGCCCGAGACCACCCGCGACGAGCGGTCCGATTCCGACGGGGCCGGAGCCGAGGCGTCCACGGACGAGTGGCTGCGTCGCCAGGTCCCTCCACATCACGGTTGACGCCTCCTTCGTCGACTGGCGGCGCGCCCGCGTTGCCAGGCGGTCGCTGATCGGCCGGCCACGCCCAGTCTCGTTCGTTCGTCCAGGTAACGGTGGACACGGATACGGTCTCGGGCAGTGTCACCCCGTGGGGACAGCCGTTCAGCATCGGGTGAGCCGGAACCGCTTCCCCCGACACGACTGAAAAGAGTTGGGGCCGTGACGAAAGCGTCACGGCCCCAACTCTTTCCGATTCGGTGTGCGGACCGTCAGTCGACGGAGCGCTCGACCGGGCGCTCGGAGAGCAGGTCGCGGATCTCGGTGAGGAGTTCGATGTCCGTCGCGGTCTTCTCCTCCTTGGTCATGAACCGTTCCTTGGCGTGGTTGTACGGCACGATGAGGATGAAGTAGACGACCGCGGCGATGATCACGAAGTTGATGGCGGCGCTGATCACGGCGCCGATGTTGACGAAGGTCTCCGGGCTGTCGGTGATCTGGAATCCGAAGCCCATGTCTGCGCTGCCGACGGACGCGACGAGCGGGTTGACGATGTTGTCCGTGAAAGAGGTCACGATGGCCGTGAAGGCCGCGCCGACGACGACCGCGACCGCGAGGTCGAGCACGTTGCCTTTGAGCAGGAAATCCTTGAAGCCTTTGAGCATGCCTGGTCCTCGCTTCGATTGGGTACGGGGGCTCGGATCTTTCAAATGCTAAGGACAACCGTTACCCACTGGCAAAACGGACACGCGGTAATTTCCGGTGTGAGACCCGTGTGTGGGAGTCGCTGGGATCCCGGATGCCGAGCAGGGGCCGAGCCGAATCCGACGCGGCCGGTGCTCCGTCGGCGGCGGTGCGGTCAGGCCCGTTCGATGCGGCGATCGGCGAGGAGATCGCGGATCTCGGTGAGCAGTTCGATGTCCGTCGCGGTCTTCTCCTCCTTGGTCATGAACCGTTCCTTGGCGTGGTTGTACGGCACGATGAGGACGAAGTAGACGACCGCGGCGATGATCACGAAGTTGATGGCGGCGCTGATCACGGCGCCGATGTTGACGAAAGTCTCTGGGCTGTCGGTGATCTGGAATCCGAAGCCCATTTCCTGACTGCCGCCGAGTGCGGCGATGAGAGGCTCGATGAGGTTGGCGGTGAAAGCGGTCACGATGGCGGTGAACGCGGTGCCGACGACGACCGCGACCGCGAGGTCGAGCACGTTGCCTTTGAGCAGGAAATCCTTGAAGCCCTTGAGCATGGCCAGTCCTCGTTTCGATTCGATTCGATCTGACAAGGGAATCGGACACCCAAGATGCTAGGGACTGTCCGGGAAGGGCGGCAACCGCACGAACACGGACCGGCAGGCGCGCTGTGACGGTCACCGCAGTGTGACGGTCAGCGCACCGGTGAGGGATGCCGCTGCCACCGCGGTCGCGGTGGCCTCGGGAAGTGCCGCGAGAACCACCGGCGCGGGCGCCGACCGTCCACCGTCCCGCTGTCCCACCAGGACCACCGTCGCGGCGGAGGCGAGCACGCGCGGTGCGGCACCGCCCTCGGGGTCGACGGCGAGGATGTCGACGCGGTCTCCGGCCCGCAACAGTCCGGCGACCTCGGAGTCGTCGATCCGCAGGGGCACGATCCGGGCATCGGGTCCGGCGGTGCCCTCGGCCAGGCGGGAGCCGAGCAGGCGGACGTCGGTCAGCGCCTCCCCGGACCGGGCGGGGCCGGCCAGGGTGTGCCCGAGGGCGTCGTCGAGGCCCCGGAGCGCGCCGCCCGGGACGGCGGCGGCGGGCAGGGCGGCCAGTCGCAGATCGGATTCGTGAAGGACGGCACCCGGGCTCAGGTCGTGGGCCGCCGTCACGACCTCGACGCGGTCGTCGCCGGGATGATCGCGCACCGCCAGCAGCAGGGCCAGCACGGTCAGTGCGCCGGCGAGCACCCGGCGGGCGAGCGCGGTGCGGGTCCAGTCGGGGCGGATGAGCCGCGCGAACCTGTCGACCGGCGTGGGGGACAGGACGTCGCGGAGCCGCTCGAAGTCGCGGGTCATGTGCTCACGCTAGGGTGGGCACGACCGCGCAGGGCTGCTCCCGGACCCGTCCTGTGGAGGGATCCGGGGGCTGTGGAGAAACGAGAACTAGCTGGTGGTGGCGCTGGCGGCGGGGGCCGGGGTGCTCGACGAGGACGACGAGGACGACGACGAGGAATCGGACGTCGACGTGCTCGACTTGGCCGGCTCGCTGGCGGTGCTGCCGCCGCCGCGGCTGTCGGTGCGGTAGAAGCCGCTGCCCTTGAACACGATGCCCACCGAGTTGAACAGCTTGCGCAGCTTCCCGTTGCACTCGTTGCAGACGGTCAGGGTGTCGTCGGTGAACGACTGCACGATGTCGAAGCGGTTGTCGCATTCGGTGCAGGCATAGGAGTAGGTGGGCACTGCAGGTTCCTCCGCGCGGGTACTCGAAGCCTGGGCAAGTGATACCGCAGGCACTGGCACTTTACAGTCCTGAGTGCCAACGCCGGTAATCCGCTGCCTATTCCGCCGCCCCGAGCAGGCGCAGCCCGCCGGCCGGCGTCAACACCGCCTGCATCCGGATGTCGTGCGGATCCTCCGGCAGTTCGTCCACCAGTTCGTCATCGCGAACGACGGCGACGAGCCGGGTGCCCGTCCCGTCTCCGGCGGCCGCGAGCGACAGCGTGCGGTCGTAGAACCCCGCGCCGCGCCCGAGCCGCACCCCGCGGCGGTCCACCGCCAGGGCGGGGACAAGCAGCAGCGCGGCCTCGGCGACGGTCTCGGGCGGCAGGTACGGCGGCGCGGGTTCCCTCAGCCCGAAGGGAGCCGGGACCAGGGCGTCCACGCCGAGGTAGGTGGCCCACCGCAGGGGGCCCGGCTCGTGTGCGACCGGCAGGAGAACCCGGCCGACGAGGGCGGCCAGGGCGTCGAGCATCGCCGTCGAACCCGGCTCGCGCCCCACAGGCACGTATGCGCAGACCGTCGCGTCCGGCCCGAGCTGTGCACCGAGACCGGCGACAGCGGCGGCGATCGCGTTGTCCTCGCCGGCCTTCACCCCGGGAGCCACGTCACGACGACGGGCCAGGATCTCCGTGCGCCACTGCGTCTTCGTCACCGGCACGGGCCGACTGTCCGACTTCTCATACCGGTAACCCTAAGAGCCCGGGCCGAGAGTCGGCACGGATAGGGTGTGCCCATGACAGACACCGGCACCAACACGAACAGGGCCTTCCGCACCGCGGTGGTCCCAGCGGCGGGACTCGGTACCCGATTCCTGCCCGCGACGAAGACGGTGCCGAAGGAACTGCTGCCGGTCGTCGACACTCCCGGAATCGAACTCGTCGCCGGCGAGGCGGCCGATTCGGGCGCCAGCCGACTGGTCATCGTCACCTCCGAGGGCAAGGACGGGGTCGTCGCGCATTTCGTCGAGGACCTGGTGCTGGAGAGCAAGCTCGAGGCCAGCGGCAAGTCACACCTGCTCGAGAAGGTGCGCAAGGCGCAGGGCCTGCTGAAGGTGGAGTCGGTCGTGCAGGACGAGCCGCTCGGGCTCGGCCACGCGGTGGCGTGTGCGGAGTCCGTCCTCGACGACGACGAGGACGCCATCGCGGTGCTGCTGCCGGACGATCTGGTGATGCCGCGTGGCGTGCTCGAGACCATGGCCCGGGTCCGGGCCAAGCGTGGGGGCAGTGTCCTGTGCGCGATCGACGTCCCGAAGGACCAGGTCGGCGCCTACGGGGTGTTCGAGGTCGAGGAGCTCCCGGACGCGGTCAACCCGGATGTGCTCAAGGTGACCGGCATGGTCGAGAAGCCGAAGCCGGAGGACGCCCCGTCGACCTTCGCCGCAGCCGGCCGCTACCTGCTCGACCGTGCCGTCTTCGACGCGCTGCGGCGGATCACACCGGGCCAGGGTGGGGAGCTGCAGCTGACCGACGCGATCGCGTTGCTGATCGCGGAGGGGCATCCCGTGCACGTGGTGGTGCACCGGGGTGGGAGACACGACCTCGGAAATCCCGGCGGCTACCTGCGCGCTGCGGTTGACTTTGCGCTCGACAGCGAAGAATACGGTCCGTCGCTGCGTGAGTGGCTCGTCGAGAGACTGCAGCAGACGGAGCGGTAGTGGGGTCGGGAGGCAGCGTCTACATGCGCTCGGTTGAGGAGCAGCAGGCCAGGGTGACCGCCGCCGCAGTCGCACCCCGTCCCGTGCGGGTCGCCATCTCCGAGGCACAGGGGTTGCTGTGCGCGGAGGAAGTGGTTGCCGAGCGCCCCCTTCCCGGTTTCGACCAGGCCGCGATCGACGGCTACGCGGTCCGCAGTGTGGACGTGTCCGCGGCCGGTGGCGGGCACGTCGGTGACGACGGTGAACCGATCGAGGTCGTGCTGCCCGTCGTCGGCGAGGTGAGTGCGGGGTCGCGCCAGCCCACTCGGCTGCAGCCGCGGCAGGCGGTCCGCGTGGACACCGGCGCGCCGATGCCGACCCTCGCGGACGCCGTGCTTCCGCTCGATCGCACGGACGGAAACCAGAACCGGGTGCGGGTGCTGCGGCCGGTGCGATCCGGCGACTACGTGCGCCGCGTCGGCGACGACGTGCAGCCCGGTGACGTCGCGGTCCGAGCGGGCACCATCATCGGTGCCGCGCAGGTCGGCCTGCTCGCCGCGGTCGGTCGCGACAAGGTGCTCGTGCATCCGCGGCCCCGGCTGTCGGTGATCAGCGTCGGCGGCGAACTCGTCGACGTCGACCGCACGCCGGGTCCCGGTCAGGTGTACGACGTGAACTCGTACGCGCTGGCGGCCGCCGCCCGCGACGCGGGAGCGGACGTGAACCGGGTCGGTATCGCCGGCACCGACCTGCGGCGGCTGCGGGAGGTCGTCGAGGGCCAGTTGATTCGCTCGGAGATCGTGGTCATCGCGGGTGCGGTGGGTGGCGGTGCCTCCGACCAGGTCCGGGAGGCGCTGCGTGAACTCGGCGACCTCGAGGTCGAGCGGGTCGCGATGCATCCGGGATCCGTGCAGGGCTTCGGTCAGCTCGGGCGCGACGAGGTCCCGACCTTCCTGTTGCCGTCCAACCCGGTGAGCGCACTGGTGGTGTTCGAGGTGATGGTGCGGCCGCTGATCCGCATCGCGCTCGGACGCAGGCAGCCGATGCGCCGGGTGGTCACCGCCCGGACCGTCGCACCGATCACGTCGATCGAGGACCGCAAGGGATTCCTGCGGGGGCAGTTGATGCGCGACGAGACGAGCGGCGAATATCTGGTCCAGGCGCTCGGCGGGGCCCCCGGCTCGTCCTCGCACCTGCTGGCGACCCTCGCGGAGGCGAACTGCCTGGTGCTGGTCGATCCGGAAGTGACCGACATCCGTACCGGCGACCGCGTGGACGTCGCCTTCCTCGCTCAGCGGGGCTGACCCGGTGTCGACGGCCCTGCGCCGGTACACCGTTCATCCCGGGTGGCCGGCCCGACTCGGCCCGCTCGTGGTGCCCGCGGGACAGGTCACCCTCCGACCCATCCGGTTGCGGGACGCGGCGACGTGGAGCCGGCTGCGGATCCGGGACGAGGACCACCTGCGGCCCTGGGAGCCGACCGGTGAGGGGCCGTGGGACGCCCGGCACCACATCGGGAACTGGCCCGGCCTGTGTTCGTCGCTGCGGGCGGAGGCCCGGAAGGGCCGGATGCTGCCGATGGTCATCGAGCTCGACGGGCGGTTCTGCGGCCAACTGACGATCGGCAACATCGTGCGAGGCGCATTGCGGTCGGCGTGGATCGGCTACTGGGTGTCGAAGGAGGACGGTGGTCGCGGTGTGGCGACCGCGGCACTCGCCCTCGGGCTCGACCACGGCTTCGGTCCCGTCGGACTGCATCGCATCGAGGCGACCGTCCGTCCGGAGAACCTGCCCAGCCGGGCGGTGCTCCGCAATGTCGGCTTCCGGGAGGAAGGCCTGCTGGAGCGGTATCTGGACGTGGACGGTCAGTGGCGTGACCACCTCCTGGTGGGGATGACCGTCGAGGAGGTCGAGGCGACCGTCGCGGATCGACTGGTCCGGGCGGGCCGGGCGTCGTGGGGCTGAAAGTAGCCCTGGCTACATATCCGTTACCCGGGGTGCGCCAATGCGGCAGCAGTGACTAATGTGGCATATGAGAAAGCTGAGTCGGCGCGTCTGCGGGGAACAGCGCGCCGACGCAACTAGCCTGAGTGGACCAACCGGGTCGAATACGCAGGTGACAGCTGTGCTGGCAGCCGACAGGGAGGGAGGTCGCCCGACATGCCGAACTCGCTGGTCGTCGTCGCGCTGGTGGCGATGTGGCTGTTCGTGCTGCTTCCGATGCAGGCCAAGCGCCGTCCCCGGATCCGGCAAACCACAGACGCGGCACTCGCCACTCGCGTACTCGATCGCGAACAACACGCCCGTCAGAACCGGCGCGGCCCGGCGAGCGGGCACCGGAGCGATCCGAACTGGCGCCCAGACCCCAATCGCCCGATGCACGCGGAGGACTGGATGGAAGCGCACGCTCGAGCAGACGTGGACCACCACAACCTCGACTACGACGACCCCGACCTGGGAGACGCCGAGTACGCCGACGAGGACGACCGGGAGGTGCCGCGGTACGACGACGGTGGCTCGGTTCCGTACCGCCGGGGACGCGGCGGCTTCGATCCCGAGGCCGATGCCATCGCCCGCGCGACCCGCTACGCCTTCCGGCAGCGGGCGGTTCTCGGGTTGGTGCTCGCCGCGATCATGGCGGCGGCACTGGCCCTGATCATCTCCCCGGCCCTGTGGTGGGCCTGTGTGGCCGCGGTCCTCGGTCTGGGCGGGTATCTCGCGTACCTGCGTCGCCAGGTCCAGATCGAGCAGGAGATCCGGCTCCGCCGGATGGCTCGGCTGACTCGTTCCCGGCTCGGCGTGGAATCGCACGACGACGAGGAACTGCGGCTGGTGCCGTCCCGCCTGCGCCGTCCCGGTGCGGTGGTGCTCGAGGTCGACGACGAGGACCCGGTCTTCGATCACCTCGACCATCACGATCCGCACTTCGAAGAGGACGAGGGCCCGCAGGACGTGCGCCGGGTGGTCGGTCAGTAGCCGCGCAGGGTCCGCCGGAAACGGCGCCGACCAGCCGATTTCATGGTTGGCGGATGGGCCTGTTAGAGTTGCCGGGCACTCCTTCGGAGGGCAAGGATTGGGGCTGTGGCGCAGTTGGTAGCGCGCTTCGTTCGCATCGAAGAGGTCAGGGGTTCGATTCCCCTCAGCTCCACCAGTTGGACACGAAAGGCGTCACCCGCACCGCGGGTGACGCCTTTCGTGCATCCGGCCCGTGTGGTAATTGCTGCCAGATAGCTCGTTTGGTGAAACATCGGTCGCTCCCCGTTTTTCGTGTGTCGGACGTTCGTCCATGTTCTCCTCCGAAACGCCTCTGAACTGACGAACAGTGTGATCTACTCCTCTCCGACTTTGTGCCCGCGAGGCCACATGCCGAGGTAACTGGCGCACCGAGACAGGAGTACGACGGGCCCGACGACCCTCCGGTCGCGGTCCGCCGTGGAGGAAACGCATGTCAGATGTGAACATTCGCCGTTTCGTCGGTGGGGTCAGCGCGTTTGCGGTGGCTGCCGGCTTCGCCGTGACGGCCGGTGCCGGCGCCGCGGGTGCGGCGCCCGCGACTGTCGACTGGTGGGATGGCAGCAGTCATTTCACGCGGACGATCAGTGATGCGAATCCGGCTGAGGGCGACGTGATCACGTCGTCGACGAAGTTCGAGCGCAAGGCGTTGACCGTGCTCGAGATCCTCTATCAGGTGAAGGACGTGCACCCGACGTGCCTGACCTATGTCGAGGGTTCGGCGAAGGTCGATGGTTCGCCGCGTGCGCTGGACAGTCAGGCCGCGGACTTCGCGAAGGTTGCCGGTAGCTGGACGGTGTACCCGAACATCGATCCGAAGTCGCACACGTTCGAGTTCTCGTACAAGGTCGGGCCGGACTGCGCGCGCGGCGTGCCGTTGATGACGACGATGCACTATGCGGGCAGCCTTGGTGAGGGTGTCTACCAGGACAAGGGGCCGGCGATCACGGTCCGTAAGAATGTTTCCACGACCACGTTGGCGGCGGTGTCGGGGGCGCAGGTCGGTCAGGCGGTGAGCCTGTCGGCGTCGGTGACCGGTGGGGCGAACGGTGACACCGTCGAGTTCTACGACGGCGGTACCAAGGTTGGTACCGGCACGTTGAACAACGGTGTCGCGACCTACAACTGGACCCCGACCGCGGGCGGTGCGCACTCGCTGACTGCGAAGTTCCTCGGCAACGCGCGCACCGACGGCTCGACCTCGGCCGCGCAGAACGTCACCGCCACCGTGCCCGACGCGTCCACCACGACCACCGTCTCCGGTCCCGCGACCGTTGTCGACGGGCAGTCCGTCACGCTGACCGCCCAGGTTGCGCCGACCCCGACGGGGGGCACGGTCCAGTTCAAGGACGGTGCCACCGAGCTCGGGGCCGCGGTCGCGGTCGGTGCGGACGGCAAGGCGTCTGTCACCGTGCCGTCGCTGAGCGCTGGAGCCCACCAGATCACCGCGGTCTACACCGGAGCGACCGGGTTCACCGGTTCGACGTCCGCACCGTTCACCGTGACGGTGTCGGTCCCGGACGAGGCCACGACCACCACCCTGACCGCGCCGGCAACGGCCACCGAGGGTCAGGCCGTCACGCTGACCGCCCAGGTCGCGCCGACCCCGGCCGGCGGCACGGTCCAGTTCAAGGACGGTGACACCAACATCGGTGCGGCCGAGCCCGTCGGATCCGACGGCACCGCGTCGATCAGCCGGGCACTGTCTCTGGGTGCCCATCAGCTGACCGCTGTGTACTCGGGTGCGCCCGGGTTCATCGCCTCGGTGTCCGAGGCTCGTACCTTGACCGTGTCGGCCGTCGTCCCGACGGACAAGGCCACCACCACGACGCTGAACGTCCCCGGTAGCGCGAAGACCGGGCAGGCCGTTCACCTCTACGCGACGGTCGCGGGCCCGGACAGTGCCCCGATCGGATCCGTCGGCACCGTGGAGCTCACCGTCGACGGCCAGGTGCTCGCGCCCGTGAACGTCGTCGCCGGCGTCGCCGATGTCACCCACACCTTCGCCACGCCGGGCGTCAAGAGCGTCAAGGCGCGGTTCACCGGCGGCACCGGCTTCACGGCGTCGACGGCGGCGGACGCGTCCATCACGGTCAGTGATCCGGATCCGTCCGACGTCGCGACCAGCACGGCGCTGACCGTCCCCGCGACCGCCGTCAAGGGCGCCGCGGTGGACCTCGTTGCGACCGTCACCCCGAGCCCGGCCGGAGGCACCGTCCAGTTCTTCGACGGGACCGCACCGATCGGCGGCCCGGTCGTGGTGACCGATGGCAAGGCGACCCTGTCGCACGCGTTCGCGCTCACCGGGGGCCGCGAGATCGTCGCGGTCTACAGCGGTGCGCAGGGCCACCTGGGCTCCACCTCCGCGGCGGCCACGGTGACGGTGTCCGATCCGGGCACCGATCCCGGCACCGATCCGGGCACCGGATCGCTCGACAACATCTTCGGCTCCTGAGCCGGTTCCGACACAGTCCAGAGCAGACGGGCCGTCCCGGCTCATCCTTGAGAGGAACAGCATGTCCGACAAGAACATTCGCCGCGTCGTCGGTGGGGTCAGCGCGTTTGCGGTGGCTGCCGGCTTCGCCGTGACGGCCGGTGCCGGCGCCGCGGGTGCGGCGCCCGCGACTGTCGACTGGTGGGATGGCAGCAGTCATTTCACGCGGACGATCAGTGATGCGAATCCGGCTGAGGGCGACGTGATCACGTCGTCGACGAAGTTCGAGCGCAAGGCGTTGACCGTGCTCGAGATCCTCTATCAGGTGAAGGACGTGCACCCGACGTGCCTGACCTATGTCGAGGGTTCGGCGAAGGTCGATGGTTCGCCGCGTGCGCTGGACAGTCAGGCCGCGGACTTCGCGAAGGTTGCCGGTAGCTGGACGGTGTACCCGAACATCGATCCGAAGTCGCACACGTTCGAGTTCTCGTACAAGGTCGGGCCGGACTGCGCGCGCGGCGTGCCGTTGATGACGACGATGCACTATGCGGGCAGCCTTGGTGAGGGTGTCTACCAGGACAAGGGGCCGGCGATCACGGTCCGTAAGAATGTTTCCACGACCACGTTGGCGGCGGTGTCGGGGGCGCAGGTCGGTCAGGCGGTGAGCCTGTCGGCGTCGGTGACCGGTGGGGCGAACGGTGACACCGTCGAGTTCTACGACGGCGGTACCAAGGTTGGTACCGGCACGTTGAACAACGGTGTCGCGACCTACAACTGGACCCCGGGCAACCGGGGCTCGCACTCCCTCGTCGCGAAGTTCCCGGCCACCGCGAAGGCGGACGCGTCGGAGTCGGCCGCGCAGAGCGTGCAGGTCTCCGACTCCGACGTCGCGTCGTCGACGGCTCTGGCCGCGGTCACCGGCGCACAGGTGGGCAGCCCGAGTGTGCTGAAGGCGACGGTCACCCCGGCCGCAGCGGGTGGCACCGTGGTGTTCAAGGACGGCGGTGCCACCCTCGCCGAGGTCCCGGTCGCCGCGAACGGCGAGGCCGCCTACACCTGGGTGCCGTCGACCGCGGGCAGCCACGCGATCAGTGCGACCTTCTCGGGCCGAACCGGCGTGACCGGGTCGGCCGCGAACGCGACCGTCGACGTCGCGCAGGCGCCGGCGGGCAACGTCTCGTCCAGCACCGCCCTCGCGGTCGGTGCGAACCCGCAGGTCGGCGTGGCGAACATGCTCTCCGCGCAGGTCACCCCGGGCAATGCGGGCGGCACCGTCACCTTCAAGGACGGCGACACCGTGATCGGGACCGCGCAGGTCGACGCAAATGGCGCCGCCAGCCTGTCGTGGACCCCGGCGACCGCCGGCCAGCGCGTGATCAAGGCCGAATACTCGGGGGCGGGCAACGTGAACGCCTCCGCCGACTCGGAGTCCGTGCAGGTCGCGGCCGGCAACGGTGGTGGCGACGGCGGTGACGGCGGCTCCGGCAGCCTGGGCTCGCTGTTCGGTTCCAGCTAGTCCGCCGAAAACTCGGATCCCCGTCACCGTCCGCGGAGGCGGGGATCCGTGCTGTCCGGGGAGGGTCAGTGCGCCGTGTACAGGTCCTCGATCTGCCGGGCGTACTTCGCGTCGATCGGCTTGCGCCGCAACTTCATCGTGGGAGTCAACTCATCGCCCCCCGGCTCCCAGACGTCGGGCAGCAGGGCCCATTTCTTGACCTGTTCGACGTGCGACAGATGGGTGTTGGCGGCCTCGACGGCGCGCGCGATCTCGGCGCGCACCTCCGGGTCCTCGGCGAGCGCGCTCGGCGAGTCGTCGGTGCCCCCGGTGCGGATCGCGAACGCCGCCGCCATCTCGGGGTCGAGGGTGAGCAGCGCGGTCACATACGGCCGTTCGTTGCCGATGGCGACTGCTCCGGCGATCAGAGGGCTCGCCGCGTGCAGTGCGTCCTCGATCGCCGCGGGTGACACGTTCTTCCCTCCGGTCGTGACGAGCAGCTCCTTCTTGCGGTCGACGATCGTGACGTAACCGTCGGCGTCGATGGTCGCGATGTCGCCGGTGTGCAGCCAGCCGTCGGCATCGAGGGCCTCGGCGGTCTTCTCCGGTTCGCCGCGGTACCCGCGCATCACGGTCGGCCCGGAGACCAGGAGCTCGCCGTCGTCGGCCAGTTTCAGGGTCACGCCCGTCACCGCCTCGCCCACGGTCCCGATCCTGATCGAGCCGGGCCGGTTCGCGGCCCCCATCGCCGTGGTTTCCGACATCCCCCACAGCTCGTAGCACGGAATGCCGAGTCCGAGAATGAATGTCAGGACATCGGGCGAGATCGGCGCGGCCCCGGAGACGGCGAATCGCGCCTCGTCCATGCCGAGCCTTCGCCGGATCGGGGCGAGTACCAGCCGATCTGCGGCCGCGTGCTGCAGCTCCAATCGGTGGGGGATCGGGGTGCCTGCGGACCGCATGCGAGCGGTGCGCCTGCCGACGTCCAACGCCCACGTTGCCAGTCGCCGCCTGGCCGAGCTGGGCTCGGCGTCGAGCGCGGCCTCGACTCCGGCCTTGACCTTGTACCAGACCTGCGGGACCCCGAAGAAGATCGTGGGGCGCACCTTCGGCAGCGTCGTCACGATCTGTTTCGGATCGGCAAGGGTGGTCACCTCCTCCGCGAAGAAGATCGGGAGGTAGTGGGCCGCTCCGCGATTGCCGATGTGGGCGTCGGGCAGGTAGGACAGCACCCGGTCGTCCGAGGTCACATAGGCCACATCGGCGATCGCGTCGCGGAGCGCGACGGCGTTCGCGTGGGTGAGCTCCACGCCCTTCGGTGGCCCGGTGGTGCCGGAGGTGTAGATGATGGTGATCAGGTCGTCGGGGCGGACCGCGCGCCAGCTGGCCTCGAAGTCGAAGTCCGGGTCGGGGTTCGCCTCGAGCTCCGAGAGTCCGACAGTGCCGTCGGGGGCGTCGTCGACGCAGACGATGTGCTCGACCGCGGTTCCCGGCACGGCCTCGCGGAGCACCGGCAGGAACTGTCTTTCGCACACCATGACCCGGTTGCCCGCGTTGGTGAGCACGTAGGTCAGCTGCTCGGCGGCGAGGGTGTTGTAGACCGAGAAGGGGGTGCCGCCCGCGTGCAGAGTGGCGGTGTCGACCAGGTGGAACTCGGGTCGGTTGGTCATCATCAGGCCAACCGTGTCGCCGTGGCGGACACCCAGCTTCGCGAGGCCGGCGGCGATGGCGCGGACTCTCTCGGAGTACTGGTGCCAGGTGATCGCCACCTCGTCGTCGGGCGTGCGCAGTGCCACCTTGTCGGGGTGGCGGGCGGCCGTGTCCTGGAACGCCGCGCAGAGGGTGTCGAGGCTCATGGTGGATCCTCCTTAGATCGCGCGCCGGCGAACCCGGACAGACTTGTGACCCACGTCACCTCTCAGGATAACGCTGCGCGGTCTGCTGTTCCGGGTTGTTGGCCGGTGCTGGGAAACGGGGCACACTGGGTGACATGGATCACAGGATGTCGGACGACGAACTGCGCAGGGCGATCCGGATGTTGCGGGATCGCGCCGACTACGCCCGCGGTCACGACGACCCGGCCACGGCCGAGGAACTCGAACGGACGATCCGCGGCTACCAGGAGGAGATGGCGACCCGGTCTTGAGAGCGCTGCGGCGAGCGGCGGCCTCGGCCGCTCATATCGTGCTGCTCGTAGCGCCGTCCACGTAGAATCCGCCCCACTCGGATCGTCCGGACGGCAGGGGGCAGCGTGAAGGATCTCGGCGGCAAGAAGTGCCTCATCACCGGGGCGGGCAGCGGCATCGGTCGTGCGACGGCGCTGGCCTGTGCAGCCGAAGGCGCCCATCTGTTCCTCACCGACATCAATGAGTCCGGATTGTCCGAGACGGTTGCGCTGGTCACCGACCGAGGCGGCGTGGTGGCCGACTCGCGTGCGCTCGACGTGTCCGACTACGAGGCCGTCACCGAGTGGGCGAAGCAGGTCGACGCCGAGCACGGTGCCCTGGATGTCGTGATGAATGTTGCGGGCATCTCCGCCTGGGGCACCGTGGAGAATCTCGAACACCGGCACTGGAAGTCGATGGTCGACGTGAACCTGATGGGGCCGATCCACGTCATCGAGAACTTCGTCCCCCCGATGGTCCGAGCCGGTCGCGGCGGTCACCTCGTCAACGTCTCCTCGGCGGCGGGGCTGCTTGCGCTGCCGTGGCACGCCGCCTACAGCGCCAGCAAGTTCGGTCTGCGCGGGGTGTCGGAGGTGCTGCGTTTCGACCTGAAGCGGCACGGGATCGGGGTGTCCCTGGTCGTCCCCGGAGCGGTGCAGACACCGTTGGTCGGGACCGTCGAGATCGCGGGTGTGGACCGGGACGACCCGCGGGTGCGCAAGGCGGTGCACCGGTTCGAGAAGCGGGCGGCGTCGCCGGAGAAGGTCGCCCGGTGCATCGTGCGGGGGATCGAGAAGAACCGTTTCCTGGTGTACACGTCGGCGGACGTCCGCTTCGGCTACTGGTGGGCACGCAAGTTCGCCCCGCCGTACGAGTTCGTCATGCAGTTCGCCAACGACCAGTTCGGCAAATTCCTGCGTTAGCCTGCGGCAATCTTGAGCAGACCGAAAAGTCTGCTTGGTCGCGATCGGTCTGGATGGACGTCCGACCAACTTCGTCGAAACCGCCGTCGCCGGTGATCGAACCGTGATCTACTGCTCCCCGATTTCGGAGCATTTCGTCCATTCACGCGGTGGACGTCGGGCTCCGTTTGCCACAGTCGGGGGCTCATCTGGGTCGCCCACCGGTTCGGAAGGAATGACATGTCGGGGATGTCTGGACGCCGTGCGATCGCGACAGCGAGCGCGCTGGCCGTGGCCGCCGGATTCGCGGTGACGATGGGAGCGGGAGCGGCGGGAGCCGACCCCGCCACCGTGACGTGGTCGGATGGCGCGCTGAGCTTCAGTCGCACCGTGAGCAACGCGACGCCGGGTGAGGGCGAGGTGGTCACCGCGACCACGACGATCACCGGCGCCGGGAACACCGTCAGCTGGGTCGAGGACGTCCGGCCGACCTGCCTGAACTACAAGAACGACTCGGCCAAGGTGAACGGACTTCCGGTGGCGGTGTCGAGCCTCGGCGCCGGCACCGTCAGGGTCTCCGGCTCGTGGGACGCCACCACCGCGCAGACCTTCGAGTTCCAGTACACCGTCGGCGAGAACTGCACCCGCGAGGTCGCCCAGAACACCGGCGTCGCCTACGGCGGCACCACGGCATCCGGCGAATACCGCAACCAGGGCCCGGCATACACGGTCACGAAGAACGTCACCACCACCGAACTGAAGCCGGTCGGCGCACTGAAGGGCGGCGTGAAGTCGACGCTGACCGCGAACGTTCTCGGCGGCCGCAACGGCGACCTGGTCAAGTTCTACAAGGGCACCGACGAGGTCGGGACCGGCACGCTCAACGGCGGCGTCGCAACCTTCGACTGGACGCCGTCCAACACCGACGCGGGCACTTTCGACATCACCGCGAAGTTCCTGGCCACCGGCTACGCGCTCGAGTCGGTCTCGCCGGCGCAGTCCATCGCCATCGAGGCGGGCGACCAGAGCACCCAGACCACGTTGATCATCCCGACCACGTCGCTGATCAACACCGATGTGGCACTCCAGGCGCAGGTCTCGCCCTTCCCGGGCGCGGGCACGGTCACGTTCAAGAACGGCATGACGGTGCTCGGCACCGCCGACGTCGGTGCCGACGGCACTGCCGGCATCGTGCAGAACTTCAACGTCACCGGTGCCAAGTCCATCGTCGCGGTGTTCTCCGGCGCCCCCGGATTCACCGGTTCGACCTCGGCGGCGCAGACCATCACCGTCACCGCCCCCGGCGCCACCGATGTCGCGACCACTCTCACCCTGAACATCCCGGCGCAGGCGCAGAAGGGCCACTACCTCTTCCTGCGCTCGAGCGTCACGCCGAAGCCCACCGCGGGGACCGTGCAGTACTTCAGCGGTACCGAGCCGCTCGGCAACCCGGCGAACCTGTCCGACGGGCAAGCGCAGCAGAGCTACATGTTCAGCCAGAGCGGGACGTACGACATCCGAGCCGTCTACAGCGGTGCCCCCGGCTACCTCAGTTCCGAGAGCACGACGACGATCACCGTCACCGACGAGCCGGTGCCCGGCACCGGCGGCGGCAGCCTGGACCTGAACAGTCTCTTCGCTTCGTAGCGCATCATCGACCGCACACTCCCGCCCCGCCCCGGAACCTCCGAGGCGGGGCGGGAGTGCGTTCAGGCGGCTGCGGTCGTGGGACGGGTGCCGAGTGTCAGCGCCCCGCTGTGCATCTCGTACACATCGTCGACCAGGTCCAGCTGTCCGAGGTCGTGGGTGACCATCACGACCGCGACGCCCCGCTCGCGGGCAAGGGACGCCAGCAGTCCGACGATCTCCCGGCTCCTGGCCTCGTCCAACGCGGAGGTCGGCTCGTCGACGAGCAGTACGGACGGGTCGTTCATCAGACTGCGGGCGATCGCCACTCGCTGCCGCTGGCCGCCCGAGAGCTGGTGCGGCCGCTTGTCGAGGTGCCCGCCGAGCCCGAGGGTGGTCAGCAGGTCCCGGGCATGGTCCCGCTCACGCCGGACCCGGCCTCCGCTCAGGTGGGTCATCATCAGCAGCTGCTCCGTCGCGGACAGCGAGGCGAGCAGATTGGACTGCTGGAACACGAACCCGAGTCGTTCGCGGCGCACCGTCGTGCGTTCGGACCGGCCGAGCCCGGTGACGTCGACGCCGTCGATGCTGACGGTGCCCGAGTCGGGGGTGATCAACAGCCCGGCAACTGCGAGCAGGCTCGACTTGCCGGACCCCGACGGGCCGGTCACTGCGACCAGTTGTCCGCGGTCGACCGCGAAGGAGACGTCGTCGAGGGCGCGCAGTCTGGTCTCCCCGTCGGGGTAGGTCAGGACGGTGTTGCTGAGCGAGATGCTCATCGAGGGTTCCTTCCTTCGAGGGTGTCAGCGGGCCGCGCCGAGCGCGGTGAGGGGGTCGACCGAGACGATGCGGACCAGGGCGGCGGTGGCGCCGAGGGTGCCCAGAGCGATCAGGGCGAGGAATGGCAGCAGGGTACCGGTGACCGTCAGCGTGAACGGGACTGCCTGGGCGGCAAGGGTTCCCAATCCGACGGCGGCGGCGGTACCGAGGCCGGCGCCGAGGACCAGCACCACCAGGCCCTGCCCCAGCGCGTCGCGCAGGAGGTAACCGGTCGAGGCGCCGACGGCCTTGAGAACCGCGATGTCCTGAGCGCGCTGGATGGTCCAGATCGTGAAGAAGGCACCGACAACGAGGGCGCTGACGGCCAGCAGCATGGTCTGCATCAACAGCAGCGACCCGTGCTCCGAGCTGTAGCCGCCGATCGCGTCGAACGCACCGTCCACGTCGGTGATCACGGTTCCGGTGGCCGCTGCGGTGGCCGCGGCGTCGAACCCGCCGGAGGTCCGCAGCGCGAGGACGGTGCCCTCGCTGCCACCGGCGGTCGGCAGCGCCAGCCAGTCGTCGCGGTCGAACCAGGCCACGGGCTGGTGGCTGTAGTAGGAGTCGTCGACCAGTGCCGTGACGGTGAAGGGGCGCCCGCCCGCCTCGACGCGCTGCCCGACCGACCAGCCGTTGTCGTCGGCGAACGCCCGGTCGACCGCGATCGTGCCCGCGGTGAGCGGAACGGGCGCGGCGAACGAGGACCCGTCGACGCCGAACGCGCTGGCGCTGACGTCGCGGCCGTCGACCGTCATGCGGGTCGGGGCGATGCCGACGAGCGCGGCGTCGTCGACGCCGGGACGTGCGGCTGCGGCGTCGCGCTCGGCCGCGGTCACCCGGGAATCGGAGAACGACAGTGGCTGCCCCTCGGCGGGCTCCCCGAACGCGAAGTGGTCCGCGCCCATGTTCTGCACCGCGGCGATGGACTGGTTGCCCAGGCCCGCGGTCAGTCCCGACAGCATCACCACCATCAGCGAGATGAGGAACAGAACCGCGCTCATCAAGGCGAAGCGGCCCTTGGCGAACCTGAGGTCACGAATACTGAGGAACATGGCTTCCAGCGTCGTCGCCGAGGGCGGGTGCCGGCATCGCGCAACGGTTGAGTTTCGTGCTCAATCGAAAGTTGGAATCCGGCGGCTCCGGCCGCCCAGCGGCCCGGGGCGGTGTTAGCGTGGACGAAATGCAACTCCCTGTGCCTCGTGATCGGGGCTCGGCCTCGGTGCTCCACGAGCGCGGCCCGGCATCGGTGCTGCGCGTCATGGCGCTCGGCGCGCACGCACTGTTCGTGCTGCTGCTGGCCGTCGGGGTCGCGCGCGCTGTCGTCGACGACCCGAATCCCGTTCCGGCAGTTGCCCTCGCCGTCCTGGTGCTCCTTTGGTATGTGACGGGTGTCTGGTTCGCCCGCAGGTCCGCGGCCACCGGCCGGGGCGGGTACGGGGCAGTGTGGCTCGCGATCCTCGTTGCAGGATGGCTGGGGCTGGCCGTGCTGAACCCGGACTTCGCGTGGGTGGCGTTCCCGCTGTTCTTCCTGTGCTTTCACCTGTTGTCGACGGTCGCGGCACTGACGGCGACGGTGGTGATCACCGCGATGGCGATCGCGACGATCCTGTGGCACGGCACCGCCAACACGGTCGCATCGATCCTGGGGCCGATCTTCGGTGCCGGCGCGGCCGCAGGCATGGCGCTCGTGTACAAGCAGTTGGTCCGCGATGCCCAGCAGCGACACCGGCTGTACGACGAACTCACCCGCTCGCACAACGAATTGCTCAGCGCCCAGGACGAACTCGCATCCGTTCAGCGTGAGGCCGGCGCGGTCGCCGAGCGGGCGCGACTCGCCCGCGACATCCACGACACTCTCGCACAGGGGTTTTCGTCGATAGTCCTGCTCGCCCGCGCGGGTCAGCGTGGGCCGGACCCGGTCGCGGCACTCGAGCAGATCGCGGGCACCGCGCAGGACAACCTGGTCGAGGCGCGACGGGTGGTCGGGGCACTGACGCCGTCCGCGTTGGAGGACGCCTCGCTCGCGTCCGCGCTCGGTCGTCTGGTCGGACAACTGCGTGAGCACACCGGCATCGACGGTGAGTTCGTCGTCGACGGCGAACCGACGGTGCTGCCGATGGAGTACGACGTCGCACTGCTGCGCGTCGCACAGAGCGCGCTGTCGAACGTGCGACTGCATGCGCGGGCGCGGCACGTGCGGTTAACGCTGACGTACACCCCCGACGAGGTGCGTCTCGACGTCGTCGACGACGGCGTCGGGTTCGACCCGGCCGCCGGGCCCGCTCCCGGCACGTTCGGCCTGCAGGCGATGCGGGACCGTCTCGACTCACTCGGTGGGTCGTTGGTGGTCGAGTCCGCCATCGGTGACGGGACGGCCTTGGCCGCAACGCTTCCGGTGCCGTCATGATGCCCGCGGTGGGTCGCGTCATGACGCCCGCGGTGGGTCGCGTCATGACACCGCGGTGGGCCGCGTCATGACACCGCGGTGGGCCGCGTCATGACACTGACGGTCGTGTTGGTGGACGATCATCCCGTCGTCCGGGCCGGACTGCGTGCACTGCTGGCCTCCCAGGACGGACTCGAGGTGGTCGGTGAGGCGGCCTCCGGCGAGGAAGCGCTGGCGGTGGTCCGGGCCCGGCGGCCCGACGTGGTGCTCATGGACCTGCGTCTCGGGGAAGGCGCAGACGGCGCGCAGGTCACCGAGGCGCTCCTCGCGGACCCCGACCCGCCCCGGGTGGTCGTGCTCACCACCTACGACACCGACGCCGACATCCTCCGCGCGGTGGAGGCGGGGGCGTCGGGGTACCTGCTCAAGGACAGCGACCCGCAGGTGCTGGTCGACGCGGTGCGCGCGGCGGCGCGAGGTGAGACGGTCCTCAACCCGGCTGTCGCACAACGTCTCTACCGCCGGATCAGCTCTCCCCGAGTGGAGTTGAGTGCGCGCGAGACGGAGATCGTCGGACTCGTCGCCCGGGGTCTGTCCAACCGCGCCATCGCCAAAGAACTGTTCGTCACCGAGGCGACCGTGAAATCACACCTCGTGCACGTGTTCTCGAAGCTGGGCGTGGACAGCCGCACCGCTGCGGTGGCGGTGGCACGCGAACGCGGCCTGATCGGCTGAGGGTCAACGCGGGCCCGCCGCGGTCGTGTTTCGCGGCTCGCCGCGGTGGTGATTCGCGGCCCGCCAGGGTGGGGACTACCGTCTAACCATGAGCGAGCACGAGTCTCCGAGGGTCGATTCCGAGGTGGGACGGCTGCGTACCGTGCTGCTGCACAGGCCCGGCGACGAGCTCAAGCGGCTGACTCCGCGCAACAACGACCAACTGCTCTTCGACGGGCTGCCATGGGTCGATCGCGCCCAGGACGAACACGATGCGTTCGCCGACCTGCTGCGCTCGCGCGGGGTGGAGGTGCTGCTGCTCTCACAGGTGCTGACCGAGGCGCTCACGGTCAGCGGCGCGGCCCGCATCCAGGGCATCGCGGCCGCTGTCGATCCGCGTCGGCTCGGACACACCCTCGCCCAGGAGCTTTCGGCCTACCTGCGCACCGTCGACCCGGCCGCGCTCGCGACCGTCCTGACCGCCGGGATGACATTCGACGAGTTGCCCATCGGGCCGGGCGGCCCCTCGCTGGTGCGCCGGATGCACCACGGTGGGGACTTCGTCATCGAACCGCTGCCCAACCTGCTGTTCACCCGCGACTCGTCGTTCTGGATCGGGGACCGGGTGGCGATCACCTCGCTGGCGCTGCCCGCGCGGGTGCGCGAGGCGTCGCTGACCGACCTGATCTACGCCCACCATCCCCGGTTCCGCGGGGTGCGCCGTGCGTACGAGTCGCACACCGCGCCGGTGGAGGGCGGCGACGTGCTGCTGCTCGCGCCCGGGGTGATCGCCGTCGGGGTGGGGGAGCGGACCACCCCCGCCGGTGCGGAGGCGTTGGCGCGCAGCGTCTTCGAAGACGGTCTCGCACACACCGTGCTCGTCGTGCCGATCGAGCAGCGGCGCGCGTCGATGCACCTGGACACCGTGTGCACGATGGTCGATGTCGACGCCGTGGTGATGTACCCGGCCGCCGCGCACACCCTGTCCGCGTTCACGCTGCGCCACGAGGATGGCGGTGTGTCGATCCGCGGTGCCGAGCCGTTCATCGACGCGGCGGCCGCGGCGATGGGAATCGACAAGCTCCGCGTCATCGACACCGGCCTCGACCACGTCACCGCCGAACGCGAGCAGTGGGACGACGGGAACAACACCCTTGCGCTCGCACCGGGCGTCGTGGTCGCGTACGAACGCAACGTCGAGACCAACGCCCGGCTCGAGGCGTCCGGCATCGAGGTCCTGCGTATTGCCGGTTCCGAACTCGGTTCCGGTCGCGGTGGACCCCGCTGCATGTCCTGCCCGATCCTCCGGGACCCGGGCGCGTCCTAGCGCAGGTCACCCAATCCCCATTCCGGCTCATCCGAGAGGGATCAGGAGACACGCCCTAGAGGATCGTGGTGACCTTCTCGACGGGGCGGGCGAGGACCGTCCCGCGGTCGGTGACGACGAGGGGGCGTTCGATCAGGATCGGGTTCTCCACCATCGCGTCGAGCAGTTCGTCCTCACTCGCGTCGGCGAGCCCGAGTTCCTTGAAGACTGCCTCCTTCTTGCGGATGGCCTCGCTCGGGTGCAGGCCGGCGTCGTCGAGGAGCTTGCGCAGGCCGTCCCGCGACGGCGGGGTCTCGAGGTACTTGACGACGGTCGGGACGATGCCCGCCTCCTCGATCAGTGCCAGCACCTTGCGGGAGGTGCTGCAGCGCTGGTTGTGGTAGATCGTCGCCCTGCTTGCCGGAGAACTGGTTGCGGAAGTCGTTGCCATGAACCACATTGTGCCCGCTCGGCCGGAACGCCGGACGGAGGCGGCCTCGGTGCGGTTTCATGGCCCGATGGATACCGCGTACCTGCATTTCTGGATCGAGGCCCATGATCTGTTGACCCGGTACGCCCGTGCCGTCGACAGCCGGGACTGGGATCTCTACCGCACCGTGTTCGCCGCGGACGCACACATCGACTACAGCACGTCCGGTGGGCCGACGGGGGACCGCGAGACGGTCATCACCCAGCTGGAGCCGATGCTCGCGCTCTTCACCCGCACCCAGCACTACGTCACGAACGTCGACATCCGACGTTTCGACGCCGTCACCGGGACCGCGGAGGTCAGTGCGATGTTCTACAACCCGATGATCGTGACGCCCGGAAAGCAGTTCTTCTGCGGGGGCTGGTACCACCACGAGTTGGTCCGAACCCCGAACGGCTGGCGGAGTGTCCGGCTCGTAGAGGACGGGGCCTGGTTCGACCGGGCCGAGGACGCGTTCGCGCAGTGAGTTTCTTTGCGCACGTGCAGGCTCTCGGCGGGTTAGCCTCGCGACATGCGCATCGACATCGATCCGACTGCGGCGACGGCCCCGTTCGAACAGCTCAGGCTGCAGATTCTCGAACAGGTGCGTGACGGCCGGCTTATCGCAGGCACGAAGTTGCCGACCGTGCGGGCCCTGGCCGAGCAGTTGGGGCTGGCCGCCAACACGGTCGCCAAGGCGTACCGGGAACTCGAGTCGATGGGGGCGATCGAGACGAGGGGCAGGCTCGGGTCGTTCGTCGCGTCGATGGGCGACGCGTCGACCGGACTGGCCGAACGCGCGGCGACCGAGTACGTCGCGACGGTGCGCGGTCTCGGACTGTCCGACGACGTGGTTCGGGCACTGGTCGAAGCCGCGATTCGCGGGGCCTGAGGGGCCTACTCTCGAACCGTGGGGGTGTGCCCGCGGAGGTGGTGATGTTCTACCGCGCGATCGAGGTGCTCAGCGTCGTCGTGCACTTTGCATTCATCGGGTACCTGGTGTTCGGTGGCTTCCTGGCCTGGCTGTGGCCGCGGACGATCGTGCTGCACGTCGTCGCGGTCGTGTGGGGAGCGGGCTCGGTGCTGGTCGGCTACGAGTGTCCGCTGACGGCGGTCGAGAACTGGGCGCGGATCGCCGACGGCCGACCGCCGCTGCCCTCGTCGGGTTTCATCGCGCACTACATCACCGGTGTGCTCTATCCGGCCGACGCGGTGAACCTGGTGCGGCTCCTGGTCGTCGCGGTGGTGGCGCTCTCGTGGGCCGGATACCCGCGCCACGGGCGACGTCGGAACGCGCGCTCGGCGATAGTTGACGCTTCAACTTAGTCGTGCCACAGTTGGTGCGTTCCGTTCCCACCGTGGGAACCCGCGCCGTACCTCGCAAAGGACCACGACATGAAATCCAGCGCACTCCGCGACCTCGCCCTTCTCGTTGCCCGACTCGGGATCGGTGTGATCTTCGTCGCGCACGGCTGGCAGAAGTTCTTCACCTACGGCATCAGCGGTGTCCAGGCGTCGTTCGAGCAGATGGGTGCGCCCCTGCACAACCTGTCCGCGGTCCTCGCGGCGACGATCGAGCTGGTGGGCGGCTTCGCACTCATTGCGGGCATCGCCACACCGATCGTCGGCGTCCTGCTGTTTCTCGACATGCTCGGCGCGTTCTTCATCACGCATGCCGGCAACGGCATCTTCGTCTCCGAAGGAGGCTACGAGCTGGTCCTCGCCCTCGGCGTCTCCTCGCTGCTGATCGCGGCGATCGGTGCCGGTCGGTTCAGCGTCGACGCCCTGATCGGCGGCGCACGGCAGGCGAAGGTGAAGGTCTAGCACGCACTCACCCGCGCGGGCGGTTCCGGCCCCGGCCGAACCCGCCCGCGCGTGACCGGGATCAGCGCCAGCTCGGCAGCCAGAGCTGCTGCTGCCACATCTCCGGGGTGATCGGCACGGCCGTCAGGATCGGCCACAGCCACACGAAGTTCGCCACCACCAGGCCCAGATACAGCGCGACGGCGAGCAGGCCGGTGCCGCGACGTTCGGCTGCGGCCCGGGCCGCGCCGATCACCTCGCCGCACACCAGCGCCAGGCCCATCACCAGGAACGGCGCCAGCGCGACCGCGTAGAAGTAGTACATCTGACGATCCATCGTCACGAACCACGGCAGCCAGCCGGCGGCGTAGCCGACGAGAACAGCCGCATACCGCCAGTCCCGTCCGGCCACGGTGCGCCACAGCGCCCACCCCAGCATCGGCAGCGCCAGCCACCACATCGCAGGCGTGCCGATCAGCATCACCGCCTTGACGCAGCTCGCAGCGCCGCAACCGGACACGTGATCGCCCTCGGCGAAGTAGTAGAGCATCGGTCGCAGCCCCATGGGCCACGTCCACGGCTTCGACTCCCACGGATGGTGATTGCCCGCGGAGTTCGTCAGGTTCCCGTGAAACTCGAGCACGTTGGCGCTGTAGTACCAGAGCGAGCGCAGCGCGCCCGGCACGAACGAGAAGGATCCGCCGAACCCGATCTGGTCGCCGACCGCGTGCCGATTCACTCCGGTCTCCGATGCGAACCACGCCCAGTACGACGCCAGATACACCCCGATCGGCACCAGCACCAGCGCGTACAGCGACGGTCCGATGTCACGGAGAGCGGTGCCGACCCAGGGGCGCCGCACCCCGTGGTACCGCCGGGCGGCGACGTCGAAGGCCACGCACATCAGACCGAAGAACGCGATGAAGTACACGCCCGACCACTTGGTCCCGCAGGCCAGGCCGAGCAGGATGCCCGCACCGAACCGCCACCACCGCACACCGAGCCGCGGCCCGTACACCGAGTCCGCGATCCGGCCCTCGGCGAACACGGTCGCCATCCGGGCCCGCACCTGATCGCGGTCGACGATCAGGCAGCCGAACGCGGCCACCACGAACAGCGCCATGAAGATGTCGAGCATCCCGATCCGGGAGGAGACGAAGGTCACGCCGTCGGCGATCAGCAGGATTCCCGCGATAGCGCCGACCAGGGTGGACCGGGTCATCCGGCGGACGATCCGGATCACCAGCAGCACCATCACCGTGCCCGCGACCGCGGCCGCGAACCGCCAGCCCCACCCGTTGTATCCGAAGATCGCCTCACCGAGCGCGATCATCTGCTTGCCGACCGGCGGATGAACCACCAGGCCGTAGCCGGGGTTGTCCTCGAGCCCGCCTCCGGTCAGCACCTGCCAGCCCTGCGGCGCGTAGTGCTTCTCGTCGAACACGGGGGTGCCCGCATCGGTCGGGTAGCCGAGCATCGTGAACCGGGTGACGGCGGCGACGAAGGTAAGGAACAGGGTGACCACCCAGCCGCGCAGCCGGTCGGTCGGGCCGGGGTCCGACAGCGGTGCGGCGGGACCGGGGCTCACCAGGACGCGGCGGTCGACGCGGGGCGTCGCGCGCTCGTCGGTCAACTGGGTCACCGCACGATCGTAGGCTGTCGGGCATGAACGGTTGCCTGGTCCTCGCTGCGACACCGATGGGAGAGGTGCGCGACGCCTCGGAGCGATTGCGGGAGGCCCTCGCGACCGCCGACGTCGTTGCCGCGGAGGACACCCGGCGCACCCGGCACCTGGCGTCGGCGCTCGGGGTCACCATCACCGGGAAGGTGGTCAGCTTCTACGACCAGGTCGAGACCACGCGGCTGCCCGCCCTCGTCGAGGACGTCGCCGAGGGGCGCACGGTCCTGCTGGTCACGGACGCCGGCATGCCGTCGGTGAGCGACCCCGGGTATCGGCTGGTCGCCGCCTGCGTCGCGCGGGACCTGCCGGTCACCTGCCTGCCTGGACCCTCCGCGGTGACGACGGCGTTGGCGCTGTCGGGGCTGCCGGTCGAGAGATTCTGCTTCGACGGCTTCCCGCCGCGGAAGCAGGGGCCGCGACGGGCCTGGCTGGAGACGTTGAAGGCCGAGGCGCGGGCGTGCGTCTTCTTCGAGGCTCCGCACCGTCTCGCGGACTGCCTCGCCGACGCGGTCGACGTACTGGGCGGCGAGCGCCGCGCCGCGGTGTGCCGGGAGCTGACGAAGACCTACGAGGAGGTCCGGCGGGGAACCCTGGCCGAACTCGCACAGTGGGCGCGCGACGGCGCCCGCGGCGAGATCACCGTGGTTCTGGAGGGCGCCACTCCGGTGGCGGCGCGGCCCGAGGACCTCGTGGGTGAGGTGGAGCGGCTCGTCTCCGACGGGGCACGGCTCAAGGACGCGTGCGCGACGGTGGCAACCGCCGGCGTGTCCAAGCGCGAGGTGTACGAAGCGGTCCTGGCCGCGCGTAAGGAATGACGCCGCGGCCGCGGACAGTGGCGCCGCGGGCCGGGGCCCGGCGGTCAGTTCGGCATGCCTGCCAGAACGACGATCAAGGCGACCGAGGCCGCGATGACAAGCGCGGCGGCCAGGGTCGGCGGAATCATGGCGACGATCTTGACGGCGATTCGGCTCATGGTCGGCTCCTCGGGTTCCCGGTCGCATTCGCCTGAACGAATGTGCGCGCCCGGCGGGAACTACCCCTCGAAAATCGTCAGTCCCCGCCGGCGCCGCGTGTGGCGCAGGACCCCACCTGCACCGCCGACAACTGTGCCGGTCCAGCCGGACCCGACCAATCGGTGTGAAGCCGGAACCCGGTATTCTCCCTGTTCACAACGCGTGAGGAACTATTCCGCAGCGGATTTTCCGCACGTGGGAACGAGGAGTGGACGGACCGGATGGCGGATGAACCCAGCGCCAGGCTGCACTTTGCCGACCATTTGCGGCTGCTGTTCGCGACCGCCGGTGGGCCGCCCCTGAAGACCGTCGTATCGGAGGCGAGTGCCCTCGGCCGAGCCATCGGCGCGGACAAACTGGTGTCGATCCAGCGGCTGAGTGACTGGCGGTCCGGCAAGCGGGTGCCGGCGAGTTTCGACGCACTCCGGCCGGTCCTCGTCGTCCTCATTCGCACCGCACAGTCCCTGCACGGCAACCAGCCACCCTCGCCCGGTCTGTACTCGCTCAAGCAATGGCACGCGTGGTGGCAGGCCGCCCGCGACGGCGGCACCGCGACGCGGGCCAGAACCGAGTCGGAGCGGGCGGAGGCGTCCCCGCCGCTGGCAGGCGTGCGGCCGTACCGCGGACTCGAGCCGTACCGTGCGGAGGACGCCCGCCTGTTCTTCGGCCGGACCGCGAGCCTGCAGCGGTTGATCGACGTCGTGACCGCAGCGCGGGGACGGGGCATGACGATCGTCACCGGTGCGTCCGGGGTCGGGAAGTCCTCCATCGTCCAGGCCGGTCTCGTACCGGAACTCCTCCGCGGCGGATCGCTCCGGTCCGACACGGGAACCTCGACCGGGGCCGCGATCGTCCTCACCCCGGGACCGTCCCCCCTCGCAGCACTCGCCGCGGCCGTTCCCGAACTCGGGGAGCTGTCCGCCGATGCGGATCGAACGGCCGTCCGGCAGGCTGTGCGGGCCGCCGCGAACCGGCTCGGTACCTCGCAACTGGTGATCATCGTCGACCAGATCGAGGAACTGTTCACCCAGTGCGACGACGCCCGCGCGCGACACCGCTTCCTGACGATCCTCGACCAGGCCGCCACCACTCTCGACGCCGACGAGACCTCCGACGCGGCGCCGATGGTGATCGCGACGATGCGGTCGGATTTCTATGCGCAGGCGATCGCCCATCCAGTCCTCGCCGATGCTCTCGAACGGCGCAGCCGTGCGGTGTCACCGCTGTCCCGCGCCGACATGGTCGAGGTCATCACCCGGCCGGCGCAGCTGATCGGTCTGAAGCTGGAGTCGGGTCTGGTCGACCTGATCCTGCACGACCTCGGTGTACTGACCTCCGACGACGGCGGCAGCACCGTGCTGCCGCTCCTCTCGCATCTCCTCGACTCGATGTGGGAACGCCGTCGCGGGGGCCAGCTGACGGTGTCCGCTTACCGCGCGACCGGCGGCGTCCGCGGGTCCGTCGCCGCGACCGCGGAGCGCACTTGGGAGGACCTCGACGAACGGGGACGGGTGCTGGCCCGCGCGATCATGGTGCATCTGGTGTACGTGACGCAGACGGGAACCGACGTAAAGATCCGCCGCACTCTGCCGCAGTTGCTGGCGTTCGCCGGGGACGATGCGGACGCGGCCCGCAAGGTGGTCGACCAGTTCATCGCGGCGCGTGTGCTGGTCGCGGACGCCGACAGCGTCGAGCTGATCCACGATGCGGTGATCGAGGCGTGGCCGCGGCTGAAGACCTGGATCCAGGAGGACGGGTCGTATTCGGCGGTCCGGCAGCAGATCGAGGAGGATGCGGTCCGCTGGGAGGAGTCGAACCGCGACAGCAGCCTGCTGTACCAGCGCGGACGCCTCGACGTCGTGCGCGAGTACGACGCGCCGCGGATCGCCGCCCAGGGGTATCCGGGTGCCACGCGTGACCCGGGCCGGGTGGCGGCGACGCTGACCCCGTCGGCGACCGAGTTCCTGTCGACCTCGACGAGGCACGTGCGTCGCAACACGTGGGTCGCGCGAACTGTGATGGCCGCGCTGGTGTTGTCCACCGTCGTCGCGTTGGTTGCGGTGTCGATGGCGGTGTCGGCGAAGAACCGCGCCGAATCGGAGCGCAGCGCCGCCCAGTTCCGCCAGGTCGTGGCGCTGGCCGATTCGCTGCGCGCCACCGACCCGACGACAGCGGCGCGATTGTCGCTGGCAGCGTGGCAGATGCGTCCCGGCAGCGACGCCGCCTACTCGCGGCTGATCGCGACCGAGGCGACGCCGATCGGGCAGACTCTCGACGGTCATGCCGGGCCGGTCTACGGGGTCGCGATCTCCGCCGACGGCGCGATGATGGCCTCGGCCAGTGACGACCGCACGGTCCGGTTGTGGGACCTGAAGGACCCCGCCGGACCCAGCCCTGTCGGGGCGCCGCTGACCGGGTCGGCGAAGTACATGGCCTCGGTGTCGTTCGCTCCGACCGGAAAGGTTCTGGCCGCCGGTACCGGAGATGGCACGGTGTTCCTGTGGGACGTGTCCGACCCGGCTGCGCCGCGCGTGCTGCTCGATGGTGTGCGGGCGGGAACGAAGTCCGTCCACAACATCCGCTTCAGCCCGGACGGCCGTACCCTCGCCGTGCCGAACGACGACGGCACCGTGAGCCTGTTCGACACCTCGGCCGCGTTGGCGTCACCGCCGGCGCCGGGTCCGTTTCCGGTGACGACGCTGCCGGCGCACCCGGCGGGGGTGCGGACCATCGCGTTCCGCGCGGACTCCGCCGTGATGGCGACCTCCAGCGACGACCGCAGCATCCGGTTGTGGGACATGGCAAACCGGGCGGCGCCGGTGCAACTGCCGCCGGTGCACGCCGACTTCGGGGACGTGGTGCACTCGGTGTCCTTTGCGCCGGACGGACGGACCCTCGCTGCCAGCAGTGACGACGGCGTGATCCGGCTCTTCGACACCACGGATGTCCGCGCGGTCCGGGAGATCGGCACGCCGGTCCAGGCGCACACCGGCGCCATCTGGACGATCGCTTTCGCGGAGGATGGCGCCACGCTGGTCAGCGCGTCCTGGGATGGCACTGTCAAGCGATGGTCGGTCGCCGCGGGCCGCGGCACAATGCGTGAGTTGAAGCCGGCGATGACCGGCAACGGTGGCGGGGTCCCGGCGTTGGCGTTGTCGCCGGACGGCGCGACCGTCGTCACCGGCGGTCAGGACTCGAACCTGCGGGTGTGGACGTTGCCGAGGTCCGCGCTGTCGGTGTCGGAGTCGGCGCTGACGTTGCCGTCGATCAGCCACGACGGATCGCTGATGGCCACCGGCGGCTATGACTCGGTGATCAGGCTGTGGGGTGTCGGCAGGGACGGGCGCGCCCGCATGGTGGGGTCGGTGCCCCTGCCCCGGCCGTTCGGCGGGGCGCACATGGTGGCCTTGTCGCCGGACGGAACACTGATGGCGACTGCCGCCACGACCGGTGGACAGGTGCAGATCTGGGATGTCCGCGACCCGGCGCGGCCGCAACCGTTGGGCGAGCCGATCGCGACGCAAACCCGATACACCTGGGAGCTGGCGTTCAGTCCGGACAACCGGACGCTGGCCACGGGCGACGACGACACCAGCGTGAGGTTGTGGAACCTCGCCGATCCGGCGAACCCGGTGCCGTGGGGGGAGCGTCTCGACGGTCCGAGCAACCTGGTGCGGACCGTCGTGTTCAGCCCCGACGGTGCGTCGCTGGTGGCCGTCGATGCCGACGGCGGCGTGTTCGCGTGGACGGTCACGGATCCGGCCCGGCCGGAGCAACGCGACGTCGAGGACGGCGGTGGCGGTGCCGGGATCAACGGGGTGTCGTTCAACCCGGAGGGCACGGTGATGGCGACCGGGACCGACGACCAGACGCTGGTGCTGTGGGACCGTGCCGCGGACGGGTCGATGACGGTGCGGGAGCCGGAACTGCGCGGGCACAGCGGCACCGTGTACTCGGTGTCGTTCGACTCGGACGGTCGCCATGTCGTGTCCGGCAGCGACGACGGCACGGTACGCCTGTGGGACGTGTCCGATCAGGCGCAGATGCGGGAGGTGGGCGGTCCGATCGCCACCGACGGGTCGGGACGCTGGCAGGTGGCGTTCCTGCCGGGCTCGGACACCGTGGTCGCCGCCGACGGTGACGGCGTGCTGCGGGCCTGGCGGCTGGACGTGGACTCGATCATCGAACGGATCTGCGTGGCGTCGTCCCCGCTGACCGGTCCGCAGGAGACCGACTTCGAACTGACCGGATCCGCGCGAGGGGAGTGTTAGGAGGACCGGCTCCTCGTGGGGAACCCGTTGTGCGCCGAGCGCAGCGTCACGATGCTCGACGCCTTGTCCAGACACTCCTGCCACTCCGCGTCGGGGTCCGAGTCGATGGTGATGCCGCCGCCGACGCCGAGCGCTGCCTGACCGTGCGGGTCGAATTCGACCGTCCGGATGGCCACGTTCAGTTCGGTGCCCGCCAGCGGGGAGGCGAACCCGACGGTGCCGCAGTACACCCCGCGCGGATACGGCTCCCACGCGGAGAGCAGTTGCCGGGCACGGTGTTTCGGGCACCCGGTCACCGAGGCGGGCGGGAAGCTGGCGTCGAACAGATCGGCGGCGGAGGTTTCGGGCGGTACGGTCGCCGCGACCGTGGACACCAGGTGCCACACGCCCGGTGCCGGGTGGACGCCAAGCAGGTCGGTGACGGTCACCGTGCCCGGGATCGCCAGGTGGCCCAGGTCGTTGCGGACCAGGTCGACGATCATCACGTTCTCGGCGACATCCTTCACCGAGGCGCGCAGCAGGTCCGGGTCGGCGCCGATCGGCAGCGTGCCCTTGATCGGGCTCGATGTCACGCGGTCGCCGTGGCGCGAGAGGTACAGCTCCGGCGACAGTGACGCCACCGCACCCCACCGTCCCTGCAGGAAGACGGCTCGAGCCGGGCGGGTCGCCTCCACCGCGTCGGCGAAGAAGTCGAGGGGGGCGCCGTCGATCCTTCCGGTGTATCGGGCGCACACGCATGCCTGGTACACCTCGCCGGCAGCGATCGCGTCGAGGCACTGCCGCACACCGGACTGATGCGCAGAGCGGTCGGGTGGCGTCCACTCGAGTCGCCAGGATCGCGGCGTCACCTCCGGCCGGGTGACCGCCGCGAACCAGTCTGGGGGACAGGGGGTCTCGGTGAGTGACTCGTACCACCAGCAGTCGTCCGAGTCGAGGCGCAGGATGCTGTCGGTCCAGCCGCCCGCGGATTCCGGCAGCCCCGGCATCCGGCCGCTGTCGGGGAGGTCGGGGTAGCCGCGGTAACCGATCCATCCACCGCCGAGCAGTGGCCCGGCGACTCCACCGTCGGTGGGGTGCCCGGGGGCCGGGCGCCCCGTCACGTCGAATGCCTCCCGGGGAGCCACCGGACGGGTGGCCACGCTGGGGGCGAGGATCGCCCTGGCCCCGAACCAGTCGCCGATCAGTGCGGCCGGAGTCGGGGTGCCACCGACGGCGGCGAGGTGCGCGAGTGCTCGCAACACCGCTGCCGGGGTGCCACCCGTGCCCAACCGTTCGATCCGCATTCGGAAAGGGTGTCACGAGCGCACCCGGGTCAGGCAAACCGGCAGGTGCGCGCGGTCCCCGTCATCCGGCGACCGCCCGCCGGTCGGGGGCCAGACGTGCGGCGTCCGCTGCCGACCGGCCGGCCGCGACCCCGCCGAGATCGCTGACGGTGAAGCCCCACGACCGCAGTTTCGGGCCGAACAGGCGGTCCACCTCGACCTGCACCGCGTCGGAGCGCCGGGCGAGGATTGGCAGCAGGTCGCCGAACTCTGCGCGGGCGTCGACGACCGCCTGCGCGGTCGCCGCCTTCTCGGCTTCGGTCAGTCGTTGCCCGATCCGGATGGCGAAGCCGTACAGGAATGCCCGCCGGAAGGCCGCCGATGTCGCGCCGCGCGCCTGTTCGGCGTGCATCGCCCGCGTCGCCTGCACCAGCAGCGAGGTGAACAGCAGGTCCACCTTCTCGAGGTCGGACGGGGTGCCCAGCACCGTCGCGATGTCATCGACGGCGTTGTAGAGGGTGCGGATGTGGTTGGCCTCGCCGACCGTGGTCAGGAGCAGGCCCTTCTGTTTGCTGTAGGGCCGGTCCAGGTGAATGCGCCGGGCATGCACCGTGATGTCCCGACCGGTGATGCCCCGTTCGGACGCGGCCTCGAGCAGCGTGGCCGTCACGGAGTGGCGGGTCATCAGTTCCTGCGCCTTGGCCGTGAGGGTTTCGGCTTCCTCGGTGAACTCGGTGCTCTCCGCCTTGGCCAGCAGGCCGCGAATCCGATTCAGCACCTTGGCATCCGCGATCTCGGCGTCCGTTCCGTCGCCGGGTTGCGGTGCCCGGACTTCGGGCCACAGGGACGGCGGTGGGCACAGTCGCCGCAGTGGCTGCAGGTGCCGCAACAGGCGCAGTGCGGACACGGTCAGTGGTGGCTCGTCGGTCCGCCGCGGATAGGTGTGGGCGAGGACCTTGAGTTGGTCCGCCCAGTGCAGTGGGGCACGCGCCCACGCCCCGCTGCGGTTGGCCTCCCGCAGGATTAGCAGCGCGACCGGCGCGACCTCGACGGAGGCCAGGCCCCGCCGGGCGACGTGTACGACGTCGCCCGGCTGCCAGCCGTTCTCGTAGGCGCGGCGCAGCGCCTCCTCGGCGCCGAGGCAGTCACGCGTCCCGGCCTCGGCAGCATCCCCACGGTCTCGAATACCTGTTCGATTGGTCCCCATGGGGGCAGTCTGCCCCGGGGGTACGACAAGTTCTCTCGCCGCAGGTCACGGCGTGATTTTCAGGCGTCTTCGGGCTCGACGTAGCGGGGGAAGACCGGGGCCGGTGCGGGCAGGGGGGTGCCGGCGACGATCCGCGTGCCGAGATCGGCGAACTGACGGTTCTCCGACGCCTGGCCGAGCACCGCCAGGATCTTGTCGGCGGCGTCGGGCATCACCGGCTGCACCAGGATACCGACGATGCGCACCACCTCGAGCGTCGTGTACAGCACGGTCGCCATCCGCGCGGGGTCGGTCTTGCGCAGGACCCAGGGCTCCTGGGCGCTGAAGTACCGGTTGGTCTCGGCGAGCACGTGCCAGATCGCCTCGAGGCCGAGATGGATGGCCTGCACGTCGAACTCGGCCCGCACCTTCTCCAGGAGCGCGTCGGCCTGCACGAGGAGCGCGGTGTCGGCGTCGGTGAACTCGCCGGGAGTCGGTACCTGTCCGTCGCAGTTCTTCGCGACCATCGACAGCGACCGCTGCGCGAGGTTGCCCAGTTCGTTCGACAGGTCGGCGTTCATCCGGGTGACGATCGCCTCGTGGCTGTAGCTGCCGTCCTGGCCGAACGAGATCTCCCGCAGCAGGAAGTAGCGGACGGCGTCGAGCCCGTACTCCTCGACCATCTCGAGCGGGTCGACGACGTTGCCGACCGACTTCGACATCTTCTCGCCCTTGTTGTAGAGGAACCCGTGTACGAACACGCGCTCGGGCAGTTCGATGCCGGCCGACATCAGGAACGCAGGCCAGTACACGGTGTGGAAGCGGCTGATGTCCTTGCCGATGATGTGCAGGTTCGCCGGCCAGTACTTCCCGAACGACTCGGAGTCGACGTCCGGGAAGCCGACACCCGTCAGGTAGTTGGTCAGCGCGTCCACCCACACGTACATCACGTGGTCGGGATCGCCCGGAACCGGCACACCCCAGTCGAACGTGGTCCGGGACACCGAGAGGTCCTTGAGTCCGCCGGAGACGAAGCTGACGATCTCGTTGCGGCGGGTCGCGGGAGCGATGAACTCGGGGTGCGACTCGTACAGGGCGAGCAATCGGTCCTGGTAGGCGGACAGCTTGAAGAAGTAGGTCGACTCCTCGGTCCACACCACCGGTGTGCCGGTGTCGGTGGAGATCCGGCTGCCGTCCTCCTGCAGCGTCGTCTCGGCCTCGGTGTAGTACGCCTCGTCGCGCACCGAGTACCAACCGGCGTAGGTGTCGAGGTAGATGTCGCCGGCCGCGACCATCCGCTCCCAGATGGCCTGACTGGCCGTGGTGTGGTCGCTGTCGGTGGTGCGGATGAACCGGTCGTACGAGATGTTCAGCACCTTGTCCATGGCCTGGAACACGTCGGAGTTGCGGGTGGCGAGGTCGCGGACGTCGACGCCCTCCTTCGCCGCGGTCTGCTGCATCTTCAGTCCGTGCTCGTCCGTGCCCGTCATGAAGAAAACGTCGAACCCGTCGAGCCGCTTGAAGCGGGCGAGCGCGTCCGAGGCGATGTACTCGTAGGCGTGCCCGATGTGCGGGGCGCCGTTGGGGTACGCGATCGCAGTGGTGATGAAGAACGGGGGCCGGGTCGCTGCAGTCATGGTGGCCTTACTCTATCTGCGTGCCCAAGGATCGTCCGGCTCCGGACCTGCCCGAGCCTCTAGCGCCGCTGATCGACGCCCACACCCACCTTGATGCGTGCGGGGCGAACGACGCCGCGTCGGTCGGCGAGATCGTCGACCGCGCCGAGAAGGTCGGCGTCGGCCGGGTGGTCACCGTCGCCGACGACCTGGCCGCCGCGCGGTTCGCGGTCGACGCCGCCACCTGGGATCCGCGGGTGTACGCCGCGGTCGCCATCCACCCCACCCGCGCGAACGTCCTCGACGACGCGACCAAGGCCGAGATCGAGCGGCTCGCCGCGCACCCGCGCACGGTCGCGGTCGGGGAGACCGGGCTCGACTACTACTGGCCCGGCAAGCTCGACGGCTGCGCCGCAATCGAGGATCAGGTCGAGGGATTCCGCTGGCACATCGACCTCGCCAAACGTCTGGGCAAGCCGCTGATGATCCACAACCGTGAGGCCGACCACGACCTGCTGACCGTGCTGCTCGACGAGGGCGCGCCCGAGACGGTGATCTTCCACTGCTTCTCGTCGGACGCGACGATGGCGCTGGCCTGCGTCGAGGCGGGATACGTGCTCAGCTTCTCCGGCACGGTCAGCTTCCGCAATGCCCGCGAGCTGCACGAGGCGGCGAAACTGGTGCCGGACGACCAGCTGCTGGTCGAGACCGACGCGCCGTTCCTGACCCCGCACCCGTTCCGCGGCGCCCCCAACGAGCCGTACTGCCTGCCGTACACGGTCCGGTCGCTGGCCGCGACCCGCGGTCAGGACCCGTTCGAGCTCGCCGCCGCCGCAACCGCCAACGCGGAGCGCGTTTACCGCCTCTGACGTCGCTAGAGCACCTTCCGCAGGAAGTCCTGGGTGCGCGGTTGCTGTGGGTTGCCGAAGACCTCCTCGGGTGTGCCCTCCTCGACGATGTAGCCGTCGGCCATGAAGATGACCCGGTCCGAGACCTCGCGGGCGAAACCCATCTCGTGGGTGACGACGACCATGGTCATGCCCTCGGCGGCGAGGTCGCGCAGGACCTGCAGCACCTCGCCGACCATCTCGGGGTCCAGGGCGCTGGTGGCCTCGTCGAAGAGCATCACGTCGGGGTTCATCGCCAGCGCCCGGGCGATCGCGACGCGCTGCTTCTGTCCGCCGGAGAGGTTGGCGGGCTTGGCGTCCTTCTTGTCGGAGAGCCCGACCTGCCCGAGGAGCCGGATCCCGATGTCGCGGGCCTCGTCCTTGGTGGCCTTCTTCGTCTGCACCGGCGCGAGCATGACGTTCTCGAGGGCGGTCATGTGGGGGAAGAGGTTGAAGTGCTGGAAGACCATCCCGATGTGCTGGCGCACCTTGTCGATGTCGACCTTCTTGGCGGTCAGGTCGACGCCGTCGACGACGACGCTGCCCTCGGTGATGTCCTCGAGCCGGTTCAGGCAGCGCAGGAAGGTGCTCTTGCCGGAGCCCGACGGCCCGATCACACACACCACCTCGCCTGCGGCGATGTCGACGTCGATGCCCTTGAGGACCTCGTTGTCGCCGTAGGACTTCTTCAGCCCGGTGACCCGGATCTTGCTTTCGGTGGTGACGGACTCGCTCACGCGTTGATCCTCTTCTCGAGCCGGGCGGACAGCTTGGTCAGGGCCATGATGATGACGAAGTAGAAGATGCCGACGATCAGCCACATGTTGAACGACTCGAAATTCCTGGCGATGATGATCTTGCCGGTCTGGGTCAGTTCGGCGATGCCGATCACCGACAGGATCGAGGTGTCCTTGAGCGTGATGACGGCCTGGTTCACGAACGACGGCATCATCGTCCGCACCGCTTGCGGCAGCACCACCTTGCGCATCGCGGGCAGGTAACTCATGCCGAGGCTGCGGGCGGCCTCCATCTGTCCCTTGTCGACGGCCTGGATGCCGCCGCGGATGATCTCGGTGATGTAGGCACCGGCGTTCAGGCTCAGGGTGATGATGCCCGCCGTCATCGCGGGCATCTGGAAGTCCAGTGCGGCGGGGATGCCGAAGTAGATGAAGAACGCCTGCACCAGCAGTGGGGTGCCGCGGAAGATGTCGACGTAGGTGACGCCGATGCCGCGCAGGATCCTGCTGGTCGAAACCCGGAAGAAGCCGAAGATCAGGCCGAGCACCAGCGCGATCGCCAGCGAGACGACAGTGAGCACGAGCGTCAGCCACAGACCCTTCATCAGCAGCGAGAAGTTGTCCTTCAGCAGCGAGAAGAAGGTGTTGCCGCCCTGCACCTCGGGCTGTTCGCCGAGGTAGCGGTTCAGGATCTCGTCGTACTCGCCACTGGCCCGCAGGTTGGCGAGGCCGGCGTTGAACTTCGACAGCAGTTCCGCGTTCTGGCCCTTCGAGACCGCGAAGCCGTACGAGTTGCCCGCCTCCTTGCCCGTGACGGTCTTGAGACCGTTGCCCTGTGCGATGCCGTAGAGCAGTACCGGGTAGTCGTCGAAGACCGCGACGGAGTTCCCGGTCTTGACGTCGTCGTACATGCTGGCCGAGTCGTCGAAGGTGACGATCGTGAAGCCGTACTTGTCGCGGATCGACTCGGCGAACGCGGCTCCCTCGGTGCCGGTCTTGACCGCGACCCGCTTGCCCCTCAGATCCTCGTAGGACTTGATCGAGTCGTCGTTCTTCGCGACGGCCATCTGGACGCCGGAGTCGAAGTAGGGGTCGGAGAAGTCGAAGACCATCTTGCGTTCGTCGGTGATGGACATGCCCGCGATGACGCCGTCCACCTGTCGCGACTGCAGCGCCTGCACGGCCGCGTTGAAGCCGAGGGGTTTGATCTCGTAGCTGAAACCCTGGTCTGCCGCGATGGCGGATAACAGATCCATGTCGATGCCGACGAAGTTGCCCTGCTCGTTCTGGAACTCGAACGGCGCGAACGTGACGTCGGTGGCGATCACATAGGTCTTGCCGGACCCCGACTGCGCGGCGGCGGAGCCCTGTCCGAGCAACATGCCGAGCAGGCCGACCAGGGCGACGACCGCGGCGGTGACCAGGCGCCGACGGCGGCCGAGTCGATCCCGTGAGGACTGCCGAAGGTTCATCCAACTGCTCATCCAAACCAGCTTTCGTGGTCGCCGTGCATTGGTTGTGCCTGGGTCTCGACCCTAGTGAGCTTCACCCCTTTTTTACTGCTCACGAACGGCAGCGGTTGCCGGAGCTCCGCCCTTTCGTTACCGTACTGTGATCGCTTAAGGCCGGGATCACATCCCGGTAACCGACAGCACAGGACTTCTTCGTGTCACCTCTCACTCGGATCAACAAGGCCAATTCGCCGCTGCTGCGTCTCGTCGTCGGGGCACTTCTCCTCACCCTCATCGCCGGCGGTGCGCTGGCGGTCAGCCGACACAAGACCGTGCTCGTCGACGTCGACGGCGAGACCATCTCGCTCAGCACGATGTCCACCGACGTCGACTCGGTCCTCGCCGATGCCGGCTACGCGATCGGGGACAAGGACGCCGTGGCGCCGTCGAAGGGCGCCTCGGTTTCCGACGGTGACACCGTCGTGTTGCGCCGTGCCCGCGAGGTGACCCTGACCGTCGACGGCGAGCCCCGCACCCTGTGGACCACCGCGCTGACCGTCGACGAGGCGCTCGCACAGGAACGCCTCGCCGGCGACGTGCACGTGTCGGCGTCGCGCTCGGAGAGGTTGCCCCTCGACGGCACGGACCTCGAGGTCATCAGCCCCAAGGTGGTGCGCCTGCTCGACGGCGCCGCCGCGGCCGCCGACATCCGACTGGCCGCCCCGACCGTCGGTGACCTGCTCACCGCGCAGGGTGCGCCGCTCGAACAGCAGGACACCGTCGAGCCCGCCGCCGACGCCCCGGTCACCGAGGGTCTCGAGGTGAAGGTCACCCGCATCCGCACCGAGAGTCGGACCGAAACCCAGCCGGTGGCTCCGCCGGAGCAGCGGATCGAGGACCCGACGATGAACATGAGCCGCACCGTCCAGGAATCCGCGGGCGCCCCCGGCGTTCGGGACGTGACGTTCGCGGTGACCACCGTCAACGGTGTCGAGACCGGTCGTGAGGAGTTCTCCGAGAACGTGACGACACCGGCGCAGCCGAAGGTGGTGCGGGTCGGTGCCAAGCCGGGCACGGAGGTGCCGCCGGTGAGCAACGGCGCAACCTGGGACGCGCTCGCGCAGTGCGAGGCGACGGGCAACTGGCACATCAACAGCGGCAACGGCTTCTACGGCGGCGTGCAGTTCGACCAGAACACCTGGGAGCGGCAGGGCGGCCTGAAGTACGCGCCCCGCGCCGACCTCGCCACCCGCGAGGAGCAGATCGCGATCGCCATGAAGACGCAGCAGACGCAGGGGTGGGGCGCGTGGCCGTCCTGCTCGTCCCGGCTCGGCGTACGGTGAATTTCGCCGCCGTGACACCTGCCCGCTAAGTTCGATCCGTGTCGGATTCACAGCCCCGCGGCCAAGCCGCCCTGCTCGGCCCCGCCGAGGTGCGTGCGCTCGCGGCGGAGTTCGACATCCGCCCGACCAAGCAGCTCGGGCAGAACTTCGTGCACGACGGCAACACCGTCCGCAAGATCGTCGCGGTCTCCGGTGTCGCCCGTGACGACGTGGTCCTCGAGGTGGGACCCGGTCTCGGCTCGCTGACCCTGGCGCTTCTCGACGTGGTGGAGAAGGTCGTCGCCGTCGAGATCGATCCGAAGCTGGCGGCCCGGCTGCCCACGACCGTCGCCGAACGTGCCCCGGAGCTGTCGAACCGGCTGGACGTGGTGCTCGAGGACGCCATGCGGGTGATGCCGTCGCAGGTCCCGGCCGAGCCGACCGCCCTCGTCGCGAACCTGCCGTACAACGTCGCGGTGCCGGTGCTGCTGCACCTGTTCGCCGAGTTCCCGTCGCTCCGGACCGCGTTGGTCATGGTGCAGGCGGAGGTCGCCGATCGGCTCGCCGCGCGACCCGGCAACAAGATCTACGGCGTGCCGAGCGTGAAGGCGTGCTTCTTCGGGCAGGTACGGCGCGCGGGCTCCGTTGGGCGACAGGTCTTCTGGCCGGAACCGAAGATCGAGTCCGGGCTGGTCCGCATCGACCGGTACGAGGACGCGCCGTGGTCGATGGACGAGGAACATCGCAAGCGTGTGTTCGCTGTCGTCGATGCCGCATTCGCGCAGCGTCGCAAGACGCTGCGTGCAGCCCTGGCGACGTGGGCAGGATCGCCCGCCGAGGCGGAGCGACGCCTGGTCGCGGCGGGCATCGAACCCTCCGCACGCGGCGAGGTTCTCGACGCGGCAGCCTTCGTGCGCCTGGCGAACGTCGAGCCGTCTGCCTGATTCGTTTGTGTTGAACGAATTAACAAGTGCTGCTTGGTGATTTGAACTGTCCCCGTGGTATGTCTCGCTCCGGTACGGTGTCGGCGGCGTCTGATCCGGCGCCGCCAGCGTGCGCAGGTGGAGCGCACACCGCTGTCCAAGGGGGTTCGTAATGTCTCGTTCTGTGGGACGTCGTATCGCGTCCGTCGTTGTCACGGTGGCTGTGTTGGCCGGGGGTCTCGCTGCGGGTGTGGGAAGTGCTTCGGCCGCTGGATCGTTGACCGACGAGTCTCTGGGGTCTACGGAAGATCCCGTGAGTCTCTTCCTCGCTGCGGCGTCTTTGGTTCCCGGTGTCTTCTTCATGGCTGGAAGCGCGGTCATCTGCGGGAGCCTGATCGATGAGGGGAACCCCTGCGGATACGGAGCGAACGACAACTGGTAGTTCCAGCCCTGGCGACGTGGGCGGGATCGCCCGCGGAGGCGGAGCAAAGTCTGGTCGCGGTGGGCATCGAACCCTCCGCACGGGTGCGAGGTCCTGGACGCGGCCGCGTGCGTGCGGCTGGTGAACGTCCAGCCCGCGTGACTCGTTTGTGTTGAACGAATTGGAAAGTGCTGCTTGGTGATTGAATCTGTCCGTGTGGTGTGACTCGCTCCGGTACGGTGACGGCGGCGTCGGACCCGACGCCGCCAGCGTGCGCAGGGGCTCGCGCACCGTTGCTGAGGGGTACAGCATGTCTCGTTTCGCAGGACGTCGTATCGCGTCCGCTGTTGTGGCAGCGGCCGTCGTGGCCGGTGGCGTCGCGGCCGGTGCCGGCACCGCCGGGGCCGCCGAGGGGTCATCCGACGGATTTGTCGAAATCCTCTACCTCACCGGATCGGCGGTTCCGGATCCCGACATGCCGGACTACGGTGGGGATCCGTTCAATGACGCGCTGCGGCTTCTCAGTGAGGTCGGATATGCGTGGGGAATCGTCTCCCGTTGTGGCGAAGCGCCGGGACATGAGATGGCGTGCACTACCGGTGGGTCGGTCGAGTCCTAGTGCAGGACTTCACGCCGATGAGCGATCCGAGCGCGACGGCCATATCTGTGGTGCCGGGCATGGGGCGGTGACCTGCTTCTCCGTTCTGTCGTAGTGCAGGGCACGGCGAGTGGCGCGGCCGGGGCAACAATAGATCAGTAGTGAGTTATCATGCCGGGGTGCCTGACCGCCCGAAATCACGCAGCAAGGCGTTCTCCGACTACGACCGCCCGTCGGTTGCGGTGGATGTCGCCGTCCTGACCTACCGTGACGGTGTGCTCCGGGTTCTGGTGGTCGAGCACGAGAAACTCGGGGGCCGGGCGCTTCCGGGGACGTTCCTGCATTCGGGGGAGCGGCTCGCCGACGCCGCGGAGCGGGCACTGCGCGACAAGGCCGGGCTGGCCGGTGCTGCCTTCCGACAACTGGCGATGTTCGACGATCCGCGGCGCGACGACCGCGGGTGGGTGATCTCGATGGCCCACACCGCAGTCCTGCCGGCGAAGACGCTGCCCGCCGACGCCGTCCTCGTTGCGGTGGCCGACGGGGAGACCTCGGAGGACCTGCTGTTCGACCACGCCGACATGGTGCGGCTGGCGGTCGACGACCTCCGGGGCCGCTACGCACAGCGGGTCGACCCGGACGGCCTGTTGGGGGAGAAGTTCACGATGCTCGCGCTCAACGAGCTCTACCGGGTCGTGTTCGGGCTCGACAAGCTCCAGAAGGACTCCTTCCGGCGGCACGTGATCGCGGCGCTGGAGCCGACGGAGGAACTGGTGTCCACCGGCGCGGGCAGGCCGGCCGAGCTCTTCCGTCGCAATGGCGAGGCGTGTCTCTCGCCCAAGGCCGCGGCTCTTTTCACAACAGGACGGCGAGAACACTGATCCGGTGATCCGCCTCGCGTGCGGTCAATTGTCGGTAGGGTCCGGCGGGGCGTCGGGTCGGCGCGTCCCGGCGGCCGGCGCTTTCCTTGGCGTCGGTCCCACAGTGATTGGAGTTGGTATGTCTCGTTCGACGAGGCGGCGTATCGCATCGACCGTCACCGCAGCGGCCCTGCTGACCGGTGGGCTCGCGGCTGGTGCAGGCACCGCATCGGCGGAGAGCCCGCTGGACACCGGGAGCGCGGTGATCCGGAACATCCTCTACGCGCCGGTCGGCTCGGCGGACGTGGGCAGTGATCTCGCCGAGCTCGCGATTGCCAACCCGGCCAAGACGATCATGGTGATCCTGACGGGCGGAGTCATCGCGGGCGCCAACTTCGGAAGCTGGGACATGCCCGGCGGCGAATAGCCGCCTGTGCGCGAGTTCGGTAGTCCAGCTACCGAACTCGCGCACAGGTGGCGCGGCCGCCTACCTGAAGCGTCGCAGCCGCAGGCTGTTGCTGACCACGAAGACACTGGAGAACGCCATTGCGGCGCCCGCGAGCATCGGGTTGAGCAGGCCGGCGGCGGCCAGCGGCAGGGCGGCGACGTTGTAGGCGAACGCCCAGAACAGGTTGCCCTTGATGGTGCGCAAGGTCTTGCGGGACAGGCGGATCGCGTCCGCCGCGGCCCTCAGATCACCGCGCACCAGGGTCAGGTCGCTGGCCTCGATCGCGACGTCGGTGCCGGTGCCCATCGACAGACCGAGATCGGCCTGGGCCAGCGCGGCGGCGTCGTTGACGCCGTCACCGACCATCGCGACCACCTTGCCCTCCGCCTGCAGGCGTTTGACGGCCTCGACCTTGTCCTGCGGCAGCACCTCGGCGATCACCTCGTCGATGCCGACCTGGTCGGCGACCGCGCGGGCGGCGGCGGCGTTGTCGCCGGTCAGCATGATCGGGGTCAGGCCGAGCGCCTTCAGCTGCGAGATCGCCTCCGCCGACGTCGGTTTGACGGCATCCGCGACCACGAGTACGCCGCGGGCCCTGCCGTCCCAGCCGACCGCGACCGCGGTCCGACCCGCGGATTGGGCCGTCTGCAGCGCCGCTTCGAGGTCGGGTGTGAGGGCCTGTGCCCAGTCCTCCAGCAGCCGTGGCCGGCCGACGATCACCGCGTGCCCGTCGACGACGCCCTGCACGCCGAGACCCTCCACGTTCGCGAACTCCGCGACGGTCGGCAGTGCCCCGGCACCGGCGGCCGCAGTCGAGATCGCCCGCGCGATCGGGTGCTCGGAGGAGTGCTCGAGTGCACCGGCCAGACGCAGCACGTCGTCGGTGGATTCGCCTTCCGCCGCGTGCACCTCGAGCAGCGTCATGGTTCCGGTGGTGACGGTGCCGGTCTTGTCCAGCACGACCGTGTCGACGCGGCGGGTCGACTCGAGCACCTCGGGTCCCTTGATCAGGATTCCCAGTTGGGCACCCCGGCCGGTGCCGACCATGAGCGCGGTCGGGGTGGCCAGACCCAGGGCGCAGGGGCAGGCGATGATGAGCACCGCGACCGCGGCGGTGAAGGCCGCGGCGACGGAACCTCCGGTGCCGAGCCAGAATCCGAGTGTCGCGACGGCCAGTGCGATGACGACGGGCACGAAGATGCCGGAGATGCGGTCGGCGAGCCGCTGGGCCTGCGCCTTCCCCGTCTGCGCGTCCTCGACCAGCTTCGCCATCTGCGCGAGCTGGGTGTCGGATCCGATTCGGGCGGCGCGCACCACGATCCGTCCGCCGACGTTGACGGTGGCGCCGACGACCGCATCGCCCGGGCCGACCTCGACCGGTACCGACTCGCCGGTCAGCATCGACGCGTCGACGGCCGATGCCCCCTCGATCACCTCGCCGTCGGTGGCGATCTTCTCGCCGGGCCGGACCACGAACTCGTCACCGACCGCGAGCTGGTCGACGCCGATCCGCTGCTCGACGCCGCCGCGAAGCACCGACACCTCCTTGGCGCCCATCTCGAGCAGCGCGCGCAGGGCGGCCCCGGAGCGACGCTTGGCGCGGGCCTCGAAATAGCGGCCGGCCAGGATGAACGTCGTCACGCCGGCGGCGGCCTCGAGGTAGATGTTTCCGGTGCCGTCGGTGCGCGCGATGGTGAACTCGAACGGGTGTGTCATGCCGGCGACCCCGGCGGTGCCCCAGAACAGCGCGTACAGCGACCAGCCGAGCGCGGCGAGTGTGCCCATCGACACCAGGGTGTCCATCGTGGCGGTGCCGTGCTTCAGGTTGGTCCACGCGGCCTGGTGAAACGGCCAGGCGCCCCACACCACGACCGGGGCGGCGAGGGTGAGCGAGAGCCACTGCCAGTTGCTGAACTGCAGTGCCGGGATCATCGCCATCGCGATCACCGGCACGCTCAGTGCCAGCGAGATCAGCAGTCGTCGGCGGAGCCCGGCCGTCGGATCGTCCTCGGCGGTGGCGGCATCGGTGTCGTCGGCGGTCGACGGCGGTGCCGGGAGTGCGGCGGTGTACCCGGCGGACTCGACGGCGGCGACGAGGTCGTCGGGGGTGATGTCGCCGGTGAAGTCGACGCGGGCCTTCTCGGTGGCGTAGTTGACGGTGGCGGTCACCCCGTCGAGCTTGTTGAGCTTGCGCTCGATGCGGTTCGCGCAGGACGCGCAGGTCATGCCACCGATCAGCAGTTCGACCTGTCCCTCGGTCGGCGCGGGTGCGACGGGGTTCATCGTGACTCCTCTCCGGGTGGTGTGTCAGTGCCCGTGGCCGGCCGGTGCGGCAGGCGCGGCGGGTGCGGTGTCTGCGTCGGCTTCGACGGTGAATTCGGCTGTGCGGACGGTGTTCTCGTGCTGGAAGTCGAGGAACAGTCGATAGGTGCCGGGGCTCGGAGCCTGCGCGTGGAACACCACGTCGGGTCCGGGCGCGGTGACGCCGTCGCCGGGCGCGCCCTGCGGGTGCACGTGCAGGTAGGCGAGGTCGCCGGTGCGCAGCGCGACCAGATGTCCGTAGGCGCCGAGGTAGGGCTGCAGGTCGGTGACCGGGCCGCCGTCGCGGGTGACCGCCAGGGTGAGCGCGCCACCGGCGGTGGTCAGATCGCCGGACAGTTCGACCCGGTATCCGTCGACCTCCGCGGTCCGCGAAGGTGCAGGCAGCGGGACCGGGGTCAGGTCGCCGGCGACGTCGACGTTGCGGCCCAGCGTCAGTGCGGGCCCGTCGACGGGCTGGAAGTCCGCGAACACGCGGTAGGTGCCACCGGTCGGCCAGGTCCAGTCGATCGACCAGGTGCCGTCGGCGGCCAGGGTCGGGTGCACGTGCCGGAACTCGCTGGTGTCGGCGCGGACGACGATCAGGTGCAGCTGCTTCTCGTGCTGGTCGGTGAACGCGGTGACGGGGTCGCCGGACGGCCCGGTGATCCGGAAGGTCAGTGCGCCCGGGGTGCGGGCCGTACCCGGCGCCGAGATCTCCGAGAGCGTGTATCCCTGTTCGCTGACCTGCAGGCCGGCTGGAATCCCGGTCTCCGTTGTGGCGGTGGGTTCCTCGGTGTGGGTGTCGTGCGTGGTGGTGGACATGTCGGTCGGGCTCCCCACGGCCGCCCCGACACCGAGGGCCGCCGCGAAGATCACGGCGAGGCCCCCGGTGTAGGCGGCCAGCTTGGTGGCGGTGTTCATGACTGTGCGGTGTAGCCGGCCTCTTCCACCGCGGCGCGAACCGCGGCGGGGTCGACGGGGTCGATCGAGGTGACGGTCAGCAGCCCGGTGGGGACGTCGACGGTGATCTCGGTGACCCCGTCGAGCTTGGCGACCTCCTCGCGGACCGAGCCCGCGCAATGCCCGCAGGTCATCCCGGTGACGGTGTAGTTCGCGATCTCCATGACGTTCTCCTTCGTCTGCTTCGCATACCCACTGGGGGTATATGGCCAACGAGTCGAAACATACCCCCCGAGGGCATGTGACGCAACCCTCTGGTGGGGATTGTGTCAGATACCCATGGGGGGTATAAACCGAACGGCGACGGTCGAACCACGGTCATCGCTCACCGATGCAGGGAGGGATCGAGATGAATCAGGAAACGGGCCGGGTGCAATCGCGAAAGTGGTTGGCGCTCGGATTGATTGCGCTCGCGCAGTTCATGGTCATCATGGACACGTCGATCATCGGCGTCGCGCTGCCACAGATGGGCGAGGATCTCGGCTTCACACAGGAGAACCTCACCTGGGTTTTCAACGCCTACGTGGTGGTGTTCGGCGGGCTACTTCTGCTCGGCGGCAGGCTGTCCGACCTGTTCGGCGCTCGTCGCATGTTCGGCCTGGGGTGGCTGATCCTGCTGGTCGGCTCCCTGGTGGCCGGGCTGGCCGCGAACGTCCCCGCCGAACTCGTCGGCCGCGCCGTCCAGGGGGTCGGCGCGGCCCTCATCGCGCCGGCCGCGCTGACACTGCTGATGATGCTGTTCGGGTCGAACCCGCGCGACCTGACCAGGGCGCTCGCCGTGTACGGCGCCGCGGCGCCGGCCGGTGGGACCGCGGGCGTGTTCCTCGGCGGGCTGCTCACCGAGTACGCCTCGTGGCCATGGGTGTTCTTCGTCAACATCCCGGTCGCGGTCCTCGCCCTGGTCGCGGCGCCGGCGCTGCTGCCGGGCGGGCGCGGCACCGGAACGGGTGGCGTCGACCTGCTCGGCGCGGTCACCGTGACGCTCGGCATCGGTACGGCGGTCTACGCGATCGTCCGGGCGCCCGAGGTGGGCTGGCTGTCCGTGCAGACCTGGGGTGTCCTGCTCGCCGCGGCCGCGTTGCTCGCGGGATTCCTGGTGATCCAGGCGATGCGGCGCGAGCCGCTCGTCCGGTTGGCGATCTTCCGCACCCCCAACCTGGGTGCCGCGAACCTCGCCCAGTTCCTGCTCGGCGCCGCGTGGATCCCGATGTGGTTCTTCCTGAACCTGTACCTGCAGCAGGTGCTCGGCCTCTCGGCGTTCCCGAGCGGTGCCGCGCTGATCCCGATGACGGCACTGATCATGGTCGGGATGATCGTGCTCGCGCCACGTCTGATCGCACGGTTCGGGCCGAAGCCTGCGGTGGTGGCCGGGCTGCTGCTGCTCGCGGCGGGCCTGGGCTGGCTCTCACTGGTGCGTCCGGACGGCAGCTTCTGGGTGGACGTCCTGCCCGCCTCGCTGATCTCCGCGCTGGGGATGGCCCTCGCCTTCATCCCGTCGCTCGGCACCGCCATCTCCAGTGCCCGCCCCGAGGAGGGTGGTCTCGCCTCGGGCATCGTCAACACCAGCTACCAGTTGGGTTCGGCGCTGGGCCTCGCCGCCGCCACCGCGGTCGCGGCGGTCGCAGGAGCGGGGCGGGTGGGTGATCACGCGGCCCTGACCGACGGGTTCTCGGCCGCGTTCCTCACGGCCGCGGTGATCGCTCTCGTCGGCGCGGCACTGGCGGCCGTGACGCTCCGCCCGGCCCGGGCCGCCGAGACGGTGCCGGTCCGATGAGGCCCGTCGAGGTGCTCGACGATCCGCGGCTGCGGGCGGTGTTGCGGTGCGCGGGCGGATGTCTGCTCGCGGCGCTGCACGCCTGGATCCGTCCACGTCCGCGGGAGCTGCGGGACGTGTCCCAATAGCGGACGGCGCCAACGGAGTTCGCTCCGATGGCGCCGTTCGGTGGTGAAATCAGTGGGCGCCGCCGGAATCCCTCCGGCGGCGCCCACTGCGTTGGCTGATCGTGCTTACTGGGCGGCGAGAACCTTGCCCATGCCGCGCTCGACAGCGGAGACCAGACGCGGCCGCAGGTCCGCGGCGGCCACGATGTCGTGCACGGAGCCGACCTCGCGGGCGCGTTCGATGTTGTGGATGCCCTCGAACTCCGCGGCCACCTCGCCGAGCTTGGCGTTGCGGACGGCGACCCGCTCGGCGGCGAGCTCGACGCGCAGCGTGGCGCGCTCGGCGTCGTCGTCGCTGGCGGCGAGCCGGGCCTCGAGGTCGCGCACCGCCGGGTCGGCGTCGGTGCGGGCGTTGACCTCGCGGGTGAACACGACGGCCGCGGCAGGGGCGCCACCGAGCACCGAGGCGAACGAGCCCTCGACCGCGAGCACCTCCATGTTCTCGTTCAGGGCGCCGGAGAACACCACGAACGCGCCGCCGTGGTAGCGCGAGATCACGACGAACACGATCGGGCCGTCGAAGTTGACGATCGCGCGGCCGATCTCGGCGCCGTATTCGAGCTGCAGGTTCCTCAGCGACTCCGGGGAGCCGTCGAATCCGGACAGGTTCGCCAGCACCACGACCGGACGGTTTCCGGACGCCGCGTTGATCGCGCGAGCCGTCTTCTTCGACGAACGCGGGAACAGCGTGCCCGAGGTCCACTGGTCCGGGCCGTCGGTCGGGAACCAGCCCTTGCGGGCGATGGCCCGGGACTCGATGCCGACGACGGTGACGGCGTTGCCGCCGAGGTGCGCGTCGAACACCACCGACGTGTCGGCGTCGGCCATGTCGGCCCAGCGTTCGAGCACGGCGTGGTCCTGGTCGACCACGGCGTGCATCACCGTGCGGATGTCGAACGGCTTCTTGCGGTCCGGGTTCGTCTCGGCGGAGAAGATCTCACCGACCGTGGTGAACTCGCTCGACGGGTGCACGTGCGGGAACGAGCGCACGTCACGGTCGATCGGGTCCGACGACTCCGCCTTGCGCGGGAAACGTTCCCCGACAGCGAGGTACGCGTGCTCATAGTGCGCGAACAGGACGCCGATCGCGGCGGTCAGGTCCGGTGCCCAGTACTGCGCCTGGCCGTTCGGGCCCATCACTCGGTCGTAGCCGCCGATACCGAAGTTGTCCTCCGCCGAGACGCCACCGGAGTAGTCCAGGGACTGCTTGCCGGTGAGCACCATCGCCGACTCCGGGGTCATCACCAGGATGCCCTTGGTGTGCATCAGCATCGTGGCCTCGGCGTTCCAGTACGGCTGGGCGCCGACGTTGATGCCCGCGACGATGACGTTGATCTCGCCGCCGTTCTGGGTGAACGTGATGATCCGGCGCAGGCCGCGCGAGACCCAGTCCATGTTCTCGGTGCCGGACTCCATGGAGATGGTGGCGCCGGAGGAGAGCGCGAACCATTCCACCGGGGCGCCGAGCGACTCCGCGAGGTCGATGGCCGCGACGATGCGCGAGCACTCCGCCTCGGCGACGGTGCCGAGAGCCTTCGTCGGGTCGCCGAACAATGCGACCCGGGTCATGCCCTCGGGGTAGCGCTCGGTGGGCGTGGTGACCAGGCCGACGATGACACCGGCCTTGTTGCGGCCGTAGGGGCGGTCGACGGGCACCAGCGCGCCGGTGTCGTCGAGGTCGTACTCGACGAAGCTGCCGCCCGCGCTCAGCGCGGGGATCAGCTCGTACGGGTAGACGGTGCCGCGTGCCCGCGACCGCTGCACCTTCTGGGTGTACTCGTCGAGCGGCTTGAGCGGCTGGGTCGGCGGTTCGGTGACCGCGACCTGCAGGCCTGCGCCGGAGCGGTACGAGAACCGGATGGCGACCTGGCGCGGCTTCGCCGTCGGCGATTCCTGCATGCGGCAGATCAGGGTGATCTGCTCGATGCCCGCGCCGACGGTGAGCGGTGCGACGTGGCTGGCGATCGCGGACAACCGGTCGGCGGCGACGTCGAGCCGCGGCCACACGTAGAGCACGACGCGGTTGTTGTCGAGACGCTTGCGACCGCGCTCGGCCTGGGCGCTGCGGATGCCGGCGAGGCAGGACGCGAGGGCCCGCTCGATCGCCGGGGCGGCCTCGATCTCGCCGGCCTCGTCGAACTGCAGCGTGAGGTCGCGCACCTGAGCCATCGCGATCAGGCGCTGGTCGGCCGGGTTGTCCTTGGCCGCAAGGTGATACACGTAGGTGTCGGCCGGGGCGGGCAGGCGTGTGCCGTTGAAGTTCTTCAGGCGCCACATGTCCAGGCGCTGCGCGGTCAACGGGTGCATACCGCGGATGATGCGGTCCTCGTCCAGCCCGCCGGACTCGGCGGGACGGAAGGTGGCCTGACGCTGAGTCGTCATCGCGCCGGGCACGGTGACGGTCACGGTGACGCGTCGCCACGGCACGGACGTGTTGTGCGACAACAGCTCCGACCGCAGCGACTCGGCGAGTGCGTCGTCGTCGGCGGGCGCGTCCGGCCACGTGACGTACAGGTCGGCGACCAGGTTCACGGGCGACGGGCCGGCGACCGCGTCCACGACGCGGAGCGCCTCGGTCAGCTGCCCCTGGTCCGCGGCGACCGACACCAGGCGCAGCTGCTCACCGGAGAGTTCGAAAGTGCCGGTGACGCAGGGCAGTCCGTGGCCGTCGATGGCCTTGACGTCGGAGAGTCCGCGGATCTTGTAGTACTGCCGGGTGACCACCTCGAGCAGGTCGGCGGGAGCGGACCACGGCTCGGCGAGAAGGCCGACGAGCGGCTCCGGGGTGTCGACCATCGCGTCGATGCGGGCGGCGCGATCGGTGGCGCCGGGCTGCTCCGCCAGGTACTGCAGGCTGCCGCGGACGCCGTCGTAGATCTGCTCGCGCGACTTGCGGACCACCGGCTCGTCGAAGATGCGGAAGTGCAGGCCGCGGGCCATGTCGCCGATCAGCGGGTAGCGCAGCTGGGTGGCGACGATCAGCCGGTTGAGGACCTCCTCGAACTCGCCGGCGAGCTCCTCGCCGATCGGGCACTCCCGCTGCCAGTGCGCGAGCAGGCCTGCGACGGTCGGGACCTGCGCCTCGAGCCGCTGCAGGGCGACGAACAGCCGGTGCACGGCCTCCTCGAGCTCCGGGGTGCGATCCAGCTCGGTCACGTCGTAGTGGCGCAGCGAGCGGGACAGCTTGGCGCGGAACGACTCCGGCAGGCCCTCCAGCTCGACGTCGAGCGAACGCAGGAAGGAATGGAAGTGCTCGCGGGGGGAGTGCACCCGCTCGTCGTTGTCGTCGCCGCCGGCGGGCCGGTTGCGCGACAGCTCGCACAGGTCGGCGAACGTGGTCAGCAGCGCCAGTTCCGCGCGAGCCAGGGTGGGGTCGGATTCGGGCAGCCGGTCGCGCAGGGTCGTGTACTCGGTGCGCAGTGCGGTGGCGCGGGTGTCGTCGACGTCGAATCCGGTGATCATCGCGGTCAGCGCGTCGAGCCGGGCGAGTGCCTCGGTCAGGTCGTCGCGGTCGCTGGTCTCGGGGGCCGTGAACTCGACCCGCGGGGCCTGGGTGGTGACGGTCTCCTCGGCCACCGGGTCCACCCGCAGCAGTGCGGCGCCGGCGTCGACTTGCGCATTGACGATGGCGAGGACTTCCCGGACGGTGCCCGCGTTCTGCGCGCGGATCGCGGTCTCCATCTTCATCGCCTCGAGCACCACGAGGGTGTCGCCGGCCTCGACCTCGTCGCCGACCGCGACGGGCAGCGCCACGACGACGGCGGGGGAGGGTGCGCGGACGACGCCGGCCTCGTCCTGGCTGATCTGGTGGCTGACCCCGTCGACCTCGACGAGGTGGTGGGCGGGGCCGGTGACGGAGACGACATGGTGGCGCCGTCCGCCGACGACGATCCGGCGCTCGTACTCGCTGAGCCGGTCCACGTCGACTTCGACCTCGCCGCTGTCGCCGTCGATGCGGTAGCGGTGCGGGCCGATCTGGCCGACCTCGAACTGGTACGCCTGCCCCTGGTAGCTCAGCTCGACGCCGCGCCCGACGGTGTTCTTGGTGCGGGGCCGTCCGCCGCGGGCGGCGGCGAGGAACGCGCTGCGCTCGTGCGCCTCCTCGGTCTCGTAGACCTCGATCGCGGTGGCGAGCAGGGCGACGGCCGCGGCGGGGGTGGGGCCGTTCGCGGTCCCGGCGCCGGTCCGGTCGAGCCATCCGGTGTCGGCGGAGGCGGTGATGACCTCCTCGCGGTCGAGCAGGTCGAGCAGGAACGACTTGGTGGTGGTGCCGCCGTCGAGGACGACGGTGGTCTCCCGCAGCGCGGTGCGCAGCCGGGCGAGGGCCTCGGAGCGGTCCCGGCCCCAGGCGATGACCTTCGCGACCATAGAGTCGTAGTCGGGCGGGATGACGTCGCCCTGGGCGATGCCGGTGTCGACGCGCAGGCCGGAGCCGAGCGGGAACTTCAGCAGCTGGACGGTGCCGGGGGCGGGCGCGAACCCGTTGTCGGCGTCCTCGGCGTTGAGGCGGGCCTCGACGGCGTGACCGAACTCGGTCGGGCACTCGCCGACCAGCGGCTCGCCGCTCGCGACGTGGATCTGCAGCTTGACCAGGTCGAGTCCGGTGGTGAACTCGGTGATCGGGTGCTCGACCTGCAGGCGGGTGTTGACCTCGAGGAAGGTGAACACCTGCTGCGACGGCTGGTAGAGGTACTCGACGGTGGCGGCGCCGCAGTACCCGGCGGCCTTGACCAGTTCCGCGGACACCTTCCGCAGCTGCGCGGACTGCTCGGCCGTCAGCAGCGGGGAAGCGGACTCCTCGATGACCTTCTGGTTCTTGCGCTGGATCGAGCAGTCGCGCACGCCGGGCGCCCACACGTTGCCGTGCGCGTCGGCGATGACCTGGACCTCGACGTGGCGGGCCTCGGTGACGAGGCGCTCGATGAACACGACGGGGTCGCCGAAGGAGCGCTCGGCCTCGCCCTGGGTGCGCTCGAGGGCGAGTTCGAGCTCGTCCTCGGAGTAGACCTTGCGGATGCCTCGGCCGCCGCCGCCGGAGCGCGCCTTGATGATGAGCGGGTAGCCGATGGCCTGGGCGTGCCTGCGGGCGTCGGCGCGGGTCTCGACGGGTCCGCCGGACCACGGGGCGACGGGGACACCGACCTTCTCGGCGAGCAGTTTCGCCTCGACCTTGTCGCCGAGCAGCCGCATCGCCTCGGCGGAGGGGCCGATGAAGGTGATGCCGAGGCGGGCGCAGACGTCGGCGAAGGCCGGGTCCTCGGCGACGAAGCCCCAGCCGACCCAGACGGCGTCGGCGCGCGCCTCGATCAGGGCGCGCTCGAGTTCGGCGTGGTCGAGGTAGGGCGTGGCCGCGGTGGTCGAGGGGCGCAGTGTGACGCCCTCGTCGGCCTGCCTGACGAACATGGCGCGGCGCTCGGCCTCGGTGTGCAGGGCGATGACGGTGAGGGGCTGGTCGCGTTCGGCGTTGAGTTCCCGGACGGCGCGGATCAGGCGGACCGCCGCCTCGCCCCGGTTGACGACTGCAATTCGTCTGAACATCTGGTTGGCCACCGTTCCTCGTACCTCGTTGTTCACAGTTGTCGTCCACACGTGTGCGCGGGCACCCGGTACGGACAGGCCGTGGCGCGTCGAGCCACTCGGGGCTGAGCGCGGGCCGCTCGACTGTCCGTGACAGGACGGACGGCCGCTTGATCACCGGAACACCGAGCGGTCGGAGGGTCGTCGCGAGGCGACTGTCGACCGGAGAATTCCGGTCTTCCTCCGGTGCGTTGATCGGCGCTACCGGTATGCCAGCATCCATTATTTCGGCGGCTCTGTCATGTCGTTACAGAGTCGCCCAACGTCGTTTTGCCGCAACGCGATTCGTGTAGGAATCGATCCTTTGTATCGTGTCGGCAGGCTACTTTCGAGTAGCTTTACGCGTACTGGTCAGTAGGCATTTGCCGGCCGATCGGATCCCGCTCCGTGGACTTGCTGTGACCGCGCGTAGCGAGGTGTGGCGAACGCGTCGCGTCCGTGCAGGTGAGCGACGCGACCGGCCGGCGAGGCGGAATGGCCGGTCCGGACATTCGGGGCATCGGCCCGCGTGACGATCGATGCCTGGACGTTTGCCCAGGTGGTGACGCAACTCTCGATGGGGTAGAACATCTACATCCCGATTCGGTCGTGACCATTCTCACATCCGTTTGTGACCAAAGGTGACGCACATCACCCTTGCTCGATCCCGCGATCCGGTGCCCCGAGACTTGATAGGTCAGAACATGCTGCTTCCGATGTCGCCCACCGACTCGATGTTCCTGCTAGCCGAATCCCGCGAACACCCGATGCACGTCGGGGGGCTCGTGCTCCTCGAGCCTCCCGAGGGCGGTGATGCCGGGGACGTGCGCGCGATGCTCGACGCCGCCCTCGAACGCAACCTGGTCGCCCCGCGGCTGCGGCGCCGCCCCCGGCGCTCGGTGACCACTCTCGGGCAGTGGGGGTGGGAGACCGACGACGACCTCGACCTCGCGCACCACGTGCAACACGACGCGCTGCCGCGTCCGGGTGGCATGCGGGAGCTGATGGATCTGGTGTCTCGCCTGCATGCCGGCCTGCTGGACCGCAGTCGTCCGCTGTGGGAGATGCACCTGATCGAGGGGCTCGCCGACGGCAGGTTCGCCGTGTACATGAAGATCCACCACGCCCTGGCCGACGGTGTGTCCGCGATGCGCATGCTGCGACGGGCGCTCAGCGAGGATCCCGAGGCTCGGGAGATGTCCGCGCCGTGGGAGCCGGGTGCGCCGCGCCTCGGATCGGCAGAACCCGCGTCGACCGGCGGCGTGTCGGACATCGCCGGTGCCGCGGTCCGGGCGGCGCGGGACGCGGTCGGGGAAGTGGCAGGACTGGTGCCTGCATTGGCCGACACGGTCGACCGCGCGCTGCACGGTCGCGGTGGCGCGTTGTCGTTGGCCGCGCCGTCGTCGCTGCTCAACGTGCCGATCGGGGGTGCGCGCCGCTTCGCGGCGGGCTCGTGGCAGCTCGAACGCCTCCGGCTGGTGGCCAAGTGCGCCGACGCGACGATCAACGACGTGGTGCTCGCCATGTGCTCGGGTGCGCTGCGCACGTTCCTCGCGGGGGTGGATGCCCTGCCCCTCGAGCCGCTGCTGGCGATGGTCCCGGTCTCGCTGCGCGATGAGCGGCGGACCGGCGGCGAGGGGAACGAAATCGGCCTGCTGACCTGCAATCTCGGCACGAACCTGTCCGACGCCGGCGACCGGCTCGACGCCGTGCGCACCTCGATGCGCGAGGGCAAGGAGACGATGCGGGCCCGGAGCGCCACCCAGATCCGTGCGATGAGTGCGCTGGGGGTTGCACCGCTGGCGATGGGGATCGTGCTCGGGCGGGGCCTTCCGATCCGGTCGGCGAACGTGATGATCTCCAACGTGCCGGGCCCGCGTGCGCCGCTGTACTGGAACGGGGCGCGGATGACCGCGCTCTTTCCGCTGTCCATCCCGGTGGACGGCCAGGCGCTGAACATCACCTGCACGAGTACGGACGAGGAGATCGCGTTCGGTCTCACCAGCTGCCGGCGCAGCCTGCCGGAGTTGGCGCCGATGCTCGGCCATCTCGACGACGAGCTCGCCTCGCTCGAGCGAGTGGTGGGTCTGTGAATCAGAAAGGGATTGCTGCACAGATGAATTCATCCGAGGTCGGCGCGGCCGACGAGCGAGTGGCGGGCCCGGGGATGCGGGCGGCGACACCTCTCGCGCACCGCTCGGCCATGAGCACCGCCGAGATCAAGGCCAGGATCGAGGCGATGTTCGAGGACCGCCCGCGCCGGTAGAGGCCGCCGGGTGCGCGTCCGGGAGTTCGCCACCCGTGGCGCCTCCACTAGGCTGATTCCCCGTGCTGTCCGTAGTTCCGCGCCCGGTGACCGTCCGGGCGCCGTCGAAGGTGAACCTCCACCTGGGAGTCGGTGACCTGCGCGAGGACGGCTATCACGAGCTGACCTCGGTGTTCCAGGCGCTGTCGCTCAGTGACGACGTCGTGCTCGCCGACGCCGACGGGCTGTCGGTGCAGGTGCGGGGCGAGGACGCCGCGTCGGTGCCGACCGATCGGACGAACCTCGTGTGGCGGGCGGCGGAACTGCTCGCCGAGCGTGCGGGCCGGGCCGCGGACGTCGCGATCACCATCGTCAAGGGTGTGCCGGTGGCCGGCGGCATGGCGGGCGGCAGTGCCGACGCGGCGGCCACCCTCGTCGGACTCAACGAGCTGTGGCGGCTCGGCCTCGGCCGCGACGAGCTGTTCACGCTCGGCGCGGAGCTCGGCAGCGACGTCCCGTTCACTCTGCACGGTATGACCGCGCTCGGGACCGGACGTGGGGAGAAGTTGCTTCCGGTCCTGTCCCGCAACAGCTTTCACTGGGTTCTCGCGCTCGCAAAGGGTGGACTGAGCACTCCGGCGGTGTTCCGTGAACTCGACCGTCTCCGCGCCGCGGGCAGCCCGCCGCGGATCGGCGGCGCGGAGGGCCTGATCCAGGCGCTCGCCTCGGGTGACGCCAATCAGCTCGCACCGCTGCTCGGCAACGACCTGCAGCCCGCCGCGCTCTCCCTCAAACCGGAACTGCGGCGCACCCTGCGTGCGGGGACCACGGCAGGGGCGTTGGCCGGCATCGTCTCGGGGTCCGGACCGACCTGTGCATTCCTGTGCGCCGACTCCGACTCGGCGGTCGCCGTCGGGGCGGAACTGGCCGGGGCGGGCGTGTGCCGCACCGTGCGGGTGGCCCACGGCCCGGTGCCGGGTGCGCACATTGTCGACGTCGAGAACGATCACCGGGGAACGGAACGCTGATGGCCAATCTGATCAACCTGGAGCAGGTGTCGAAGTCGTTCGGCATCAAGCCGCTGCTCGACTCCGTGTCCCTCGGCGTGCAGGAGGGCGAACGGATCGGTGTCGTCGGCCTCAACGGCGGCGGCAAGACCACGATGCTCGAGGTGCTCGCCGGCCTCGAGGAACCCGACTCCGGCCGGGTCAGCCGGGTCGGTGGCCTGCGCATGGCCGTGGTCACCCAGCGGGGTGTCCTCCCGGCCGGTGCCACTGTCTCCGACGTGGTGCTCGCCCCGCTCGGGCTGGCCGAGCACGAGTGGGCGGGTGATGCGCGGATCCGTTCCATCCTCGCCGGTATCGGCATCGACTCCGTCGGCCTCGACCGCGGCGTCGAGGGCCTCTCCGGCGGGGAGCGGCGGCGCGTCGCCCTGGCGGCGGCGCTGGTGCAGGACCTGGACCTGCTGGTCCTCGACGAGCCCACCAACCACCTTGACGTCGAGGGCGTGCAGTGGCTGGCCGAACACCTGCTGGGCCGGCGCAGCGCGCTGGTGGTCGTCACCCACGACCGCTGGTTCCTCGACACCGTCGCCACCCGCACCTGGGAGGTCGTCGGCGGCAAGGTCGAGAGCTACGACGGCGGCTACAACGACTGGATCTTCGCGCGCGCCGAGCGGGCCCGGCAGGCCGACGCCGCCGAGGAACGCAGGCAGAACCTGGCCCGCAAGGAGCTCGCGTGGCTGCGTCGCGGCCCTCAGGCCCGCACCTCGAAGCCCCGCTACCGGGTCGAGGCGGCGGAGGCCCTGATCGCGAACGTCCCACCGCCGCGGGACTCCGTCGCGCTGGCGTCGTTCGCCAAGCGGCGGCTCGGCCGCGTCGTCATCGAACTCGAGGACGTCCGCCTCGAAACGCCCGACGGCCGGGAACTCGTCCACGACCTGACCTGGCGGCTCGCGCCGGGCGAGCGGGTGGGTCTGGTCGGTGTGAACGGTTCGGGCAAGACGACGCTGCTGCGTACCCTCGCCGGCGAGCTCGAACCCGCCACGGGTCGGCGCATCCAGGGGCAGACCGTCAAGATCGGGTGGCTGCGCCAGGAACTCGACGACCTGCCGACGGACATGCGGGTGCTCGAGGCGGTCAAGGACGTCGCGGAGCGAATCATGCTGGGGGACAAGGAGATGTCCGCCGGTCAGCTCGCCGAGCGACTCGGCTTCACCCCGGCCCGCCAGCGCACCCCGGTCGGCGATCTTTCCGGCGGTGAGCGGCGTCGGCTGCAGCTGACCCGGGTGCTGATGAGCGAGCCGAACGTGCTGCTGCTCGACGAGCCGACCAACGACCTCGACATCGACACGCTGCAGCAGCTCGAGGACATCCTCGACGGCTGGGCGGGAACGCTGGTGGTGATCAGCCACGACCGCTACCTGGTCGAGCGGATCTGCGACAGCACCTGGGCGCTGTTCGGGGACGGCAAGCTGACGAACCTGCCGGGTGGGATCGAGGAATACCTGAGGCGTCGCGAGGCGGTCGCCGCTGCGGCCACGCCCGGCCCCGCCCCGGTGAGCGGGCCTGCGGCCGCGAGTGTCGGCGAGCCCGTCGCCGTCCGCGACGGTGCCGCGGACCGGGCCGCCCGCAAGGAGCTGAGCCGCATCGAACGGCAGGTCGCCAAGCTGTCCGATCGGGAGGCCGTCCTGCACGAGGCGCTCGCCGCCGCGGCCACCGATCCGCAGGAGCTGCAGAAGCTCGACGCGGAACTGCGGACGGTGGTGGCGGAGAAGGAGACCGCGGAGGAGCGCTGGATGGAGCTGGCCGCCGACCTCGAGTGATCGGTCTCGCGTGCCTGACACCGTGACGTGTTCACCGCCCGGCGGGGCGGGAAGGCGACTAGGCTGCCTGAAAGATCGGTCTTGTCGTTTCATGGTCCCTGTCATGGAAGGCTCGCGCGATGGATCTCGAGGCTCTCGCTGAGATAACGAAGCTCAAACATCGCTACACGCGCGCGCTGGACACCAAGGATTGGGCACTGTTCCGCGAGACCCTGCTGCCCGACGCGACCGCCACGTACGGCGAGCACCTCCGATTCGAGGACCGGGACGCGTTGTGCTCGTTCATGGAGATCACGCTCGGCCCGCACGTACTGTCCGAACACCTCTGCGGCCAACCGGAAATCGACATCACCGGGGACAGTGCGACCGGGACGTGGGTTCTCGCGGACACGGTCATCTTCCCCGAGGACGGAATGCTGTTGCGTGGTGCGGCTTTCTACCACGACCGATACGCACGCGACGACGGCGGCCAGTGGCGGATCGCGCACACCGGGTACGAGCGGACGTACGAGATCGTGGTGTCCTTGTCCGACCTGCCGAGCCTGCAGTTGATCTCGAACCGGTGGGCGATGGCGATCACCCCACAACCCGAGGCCGAGTCGTCCGCCTGATCCGCCGACTGCCCACCTGCCTCCATCCCCACCCGGTCGACGCGCCGGTGGGTGCACACTCGACGCCATGATCCGTGAGTTGGTTGCCCGCGCCGCCCTCAACCCGCTGCCGTCGTTGCGGTCCGTCCGCGCCCGCGTCCGGCCGGGGCCGGACCGTGTCAGCGGCCGCACGGTCCTGATCACCGGCGCGTCCTCCGGGGTCGGGGAGGCGGCCGCGACGGCGTTCGCCGCGCTGGGGGCCGAGGTGATCCTGGTGGCCCGCGGCGCCGGCGACCTCGCCGTGGTTCGCGACCGGATCCGGGCCGACGGCGGGGTCGCACACAGCATCGCGTGTGACCTCACCGACCCGGACGCCGTCGCGGCACTGGTGGCGACCGTCGCCGCCGACCACGGACCGCTCGACGTGCTGATCAACAACGCCGGACGCTCCATCCGCCGCCCCGTCGTCGACACCGTGGACCGATTCCACGACTACGAGCGGACGATGGCGCTCAACTACTTCGGCCCGGTGCGGCTGACGCTGGCGGTGCTACCCGGAATGCTCGACCGCGGGTGCGGGCACATCGTCAATGTCGCGACGTGGGGTGTGCCCGGCGGGGTGATGCCGAAGTTCGCCGCCTACCACGCGTCGAAGGCGGCCATCGGGGCGTTCGGCCGCGATCTGGGCGCCGAGATCGCCGGGCGCGGTGTTGCGGTCACCACGGTGCACTTCCCGCTGATCCGCACCCCGATGATCACCCCGACCAGGGACTACGACGCGATGCCTGCCCTGACCCCTGAACGGGCGGCCGGCTGGCTGGTCGAGGCGGTCCGGACCCGCCCGGTGGAACTGCTGCCCGGCTACGCCGAACTGCTGCGCCACCTCGGTGCGGTGTCGCCCACGTTCGCGGACTCCCTCGTCCGCCGCGCCGGGATCTGAGCGTCGGTCAGGGCGCGGACCGGGCGACCCCCGCGCGGCGCTGGACCCGCAGCCACACCGCGAACCCCCACAGCACGAAGGCGCCGTACACGAGGTAGAGGAGCGCGGACGGGTAGTACCCGGCCACGAACAGCTGCGGCACCCCGACGGCGTCGACGGCGATCCAGATCAGCCAGAACTCGGTCCACCCGCGCGCCATGCCGTAGGTGGCGAGCAGCGACCCGGTGAAGATCCACGCCTCCGGCCAAGGCCCGTAGGACCCGATGCGTTCGAAGATCTGCGCGAAGACGACGGTGCCGCAGATCATCGCCGCGACCAGAAGAAACCGGTCGCGGCGCGGCGCCCAGTGCGGCAGCACCGCCTCGCCGGACGCATGCCGGGACCGCAACCACTGGGTCCAGCCGTACACGCTGACGGAGATGAACATCAGCTGCCGTCCGGCCTGTCCGTACAGGTTCAGCTCCTGCGGGGTGTGGAACAGCGCACCCATGAACACCGTGAACAGCAGTGCATTTCCCGCGATGCCGACGGGCCACGCCCACACCACGCGCTTCATGCCGCCGATCGCGGACGCGATCCCGAACCCGTTGCCGATGATCTCGCGCCACAGGATGGTGGCGTCCCCGATGTGCAGTTCGGCGTCGAACAGGGCCTGCAGCGGGCTCATACGTGCAGCTCTCCCGGATCCCGGGGGTCAGTCGGCGGTCGCGACGAGCGGTTCCAGGGTCAGCTCCGGGTGCTCCTTCTGGATGTACTGCAGTCGCCACTTGTCGCTGACGAGGGCCAGCATCACACCGTCGGAGCGGGTGAAGACCTCGACGCCGCGCTGGCGGCCGAGCTCGGTGGCGGACTCGGAGTCGGTGCGCCGCGCGAGCTGGTACGGCAGGCCCTCCATCCGCGCCTCGACGTTGAACTCGGCCTTCATCCGGGCCGCGACGACCTCGAACTGCATCGGGCCGACCGCCGCCATCACCGGCGACGCATCGCCGCGGATGTCGTTGCGCAGGATCTGCACGACGCCCTCGGAGTCGAGCTGTTCGACCGCGCGCCGGAACTGCTTGTACTTGCTCGCGCTCTCCGCGCGCAGCACCGAGAAGTGTTCGGGTGCGAACGACGGGATCGGCGGGAACTCGACCTTCTTGTCGGAGAACAGGGTGTGGCCGGGCGCCAGGGCGGTCGCGTTGACGAGGCCGACGACGTCACCGGGGTAGGCGCTGTCCACGGTCGAGCGTTCCCGGCCGAACACGGTCTGCGCGTACTTCGTCGCGAACGGCTTCCCGGTCTGTGCGTGCGTGACGACCATGCCGCGTTCGAAGACCCCGGAGACGACGCGCATGAACGCCAGCCGGTCGCGGTGTGCGGTGTCCATTCCGGCCTGCACCTTGAACACGACCGCGCTGAACGGGTCGGTCACCGCGCGCGCGGCGCCTGCCACGTCGTCGCGCGCACCCGGCGGCGGCGCGAGCGCGACCAGGGTGTCGAGGATCTGCCGGACGCCGAAGTTCAGCATCGCGGACGCGAAGATCACCGGAGACGTCTGTCCGGCGAGGAACATCTCCTGGTCGTGGTCCTGGCCGGACGCCGAGAGCAGTTCGCTCTCCTCGACCGCCGTCTCCCAGGCGTCCCCGTCTCGTTCTGCGGCCCCGTCGGCGTCGAGGATCTCCTCGGGCGCGATCTTCGCGCCGCCGGCCGTACGGGTGAAGCGGACGTATTCGCGGGGGGCGCCGTCCTCGCCGCGGCGCAGCAGGCCACGGAAGTCACCGGCGATGCCCACCGGCCAGTACAGCGGCGTCGGGGTCAGGCCGATCCGCTCCTGGATCTCGTCGAGCAGTTCCAGCGGCGACTGGCCGGGCCGGTCCCACTTGTTGATGACCGTCACCACCGGGATGCCGCGGTGGCGGCACACCTGGAACAGCTTCAGGGTCTGCGGCTCGAGGCCCTTCGCCGCGTCGATCAGCATGACCGCGGCGTCGACGGCGGTGAGGACCCGGTAGGTGTCCTCGGAGAAGTCGGAGTGACCGGGGGTGTCGACGAGGTTTACGACGTTCGGTTCCTCGTCCGGATCGGTCTCCGGGGACTTGTAGTTGAACTGCAGCGCGGTGGAGCTGACGGAGATGCCACGGGCCTTCTCCATCTCCATCCAGTCGGACACCGTCGACTTGCGGCCGGCCTTGCCGTGCACGGCGCCGGCCTCCGCGATCATCTTCGCGTGCAGCGCGAGCGCCTCGGTGAGCGTCGACTTGCCCGCGTCGGGGTGGGAGATGACGGCGAAGGTGCGCCGTCTCCCGGCCTCCCCGGCGAGTGCCCGGACCGACTTGTCGGCGGTGCCGACCTCGGGGACGTCGGCGGTGCCGACTTCGGGGTCGGTGGCGGCGGTCGTCGATGCGGGATCGGTGGTCACCGGGGAGTTTCCTTTGCTGACGGACTTCGGTCTGCTCACCAGGCGTGGGAGCAGTGGCGATACGCCGGTAGTCCAGATTACCCGCCGCGGGATCGCCCGATTCGACACGCTCCTCCGAACCGCGGGCGCATGCTTTGCGTGTAACACCACGACAGGTGTGGCGCGTAACACAACGGCGGCAATCGAGGGATATTACGTATAGCGGCCCGGTGAGGAGAACGCGATGAGCAGATTCACCGACGAGATGTACGAGGCGTCCGCGACCAGCATTCGAGGGGTGGTCACCGGCGAACCTGGGGTGCCGCTGCGGCAGACCTGGGACCAGATCCACGACATCGCCCGCCGCATCGCGGGCGGACTCGCCGCCGTCGGGGTCGGTCCCGGTGACTCGGTCGGAGTGCTGGCGGGGTTGCCCGTCGACGTCGCGCCGACGTGCCAGGCCGTCTGGATGCGCCGTGCCGCGCTGACGATGCTGCACCAGCCGACCCCGCGGACCGACTTCGAGGCGTGGGCCCGCGACACCGAGGTCGTGGTGGCGATGATCGGCGCGCACGCCGTGGTGCTCGGGGAGCCGTTCGGAGCCGCTGCTCCTCTGCTCGCGGCGCGTGGCATCACCGTCGTGACGGTCGACGAGTTGCGAGGTGGCTCCGCGGTGGATCCGCTGGACGCCATCGAATCCGATATTGCCTTGCAGCAGTTGACTTCCGGCTCCACCGGGTCGCCGAAGGCCGTGCGGATCACGCACGCGAATTTCTACTCCAACGCCAACGCGATGCTCAACCGGCTCAAGATCGATGTCACCACCGACGTGATGATCAGTTGGCTACCGCTGTTCCACGACATGGGGATGGTCGGGTTCCTGACGCTGCCCATGCAGATGGGCGCCGAGATCGTCTGCGTCACTCCACTCGACTTCCTGCACAACCCGCTGCTGTGGGCAGAGTTGATGGACAAGTATCGCGGAACTGTCACCGCCGCACCGAATTTCGCGTACTCGCTGCTGGCCCGTCGGCTCGAGCAGGCGCCGGACGGGGCATACGACCTGTCGACGATGCGGTGCCTGATCAACGGTGCCGAACCCATCGACGCCGACACGATGCTCGCACTCGCGGCGGCGGGAAAGCGGTTCGGCCTCGACCAGGCGGCCCTCGCGCCGACCTACGGGATGGCGGAGGTGACGCTTGCGGTGTCGTTGCCCTCACCCGGCCGGGGGCTGGTTCTCGATCTGGTCGATCCGGACCTGCTCGAGGCGATGCAGCATGCCGTGCCGTCCACCAAGCACAATGCGCGCAAGATGGTCACCCTCGGCAAGATGGTGCCCGACCTCGAGGGACGCGTGGTCGACGAGGAACGCCGGGAACTCAGCGCCCGCAACGTCGGGGTCATCGAGGTCCGCGGCAAGCCCGTCACGCCCGGCTACCTCACCGTCGACGGACCTCGTCCCGCGCAGGACGAGGACGGCTGGCTCGACACCGGCGACGTCGGTTACTTCACCGAGGACGGGCTCGTGGTGGTGTGCGGCAGGGTCAAGGACGTTATCATCATGGGCGGCCGCAACATCTACCCGACCGACATCGAACGGGCCGCGCTCACGGTCCGGGGCGTCCGGCCCGGCAACGCGGTCGCGGTCCGGCTCGAGGCCGGGCAGAAACGAGAGTCGTTCGCTGTCGCTGTCGAGACCAACGCGATCGACGACCCGGTCGAGGTGCACCGCATCGAACACGCCGTGGCGCACGCGGTGTTCACAGAGGTCGGGGTGCGGCCGCGCACGGTCGCGGTCCTCGGCCCCGGCAGCATCCCGAAGACCTCGTCCGGAAAGCTGCGCCGCACCCACTCGGCGGCGCTGCTGCGCTGACACCGCGCGGGTGTGGGGTGCGCCCTCCGCCGGCCAACCCCACACCCGGCAGCGGGATCAGCGCACGTCCCGCAGTTCCCGTCGCAGGATCTTGCCGGTGACCGTCTTCGGCAGTTCGCCGACGAACTCCACCTGGCGCGGATACTTGTAGGCGGCCATCTGTTCCTTGCAGTACGCGATGATCTCGTCCGGTTCCACCGACGCGCCGGGCTGGAGGGAGACGTAGGCCTTGACCGTTTCGCCGCGGTAGTCGTCCGGCACACCGACGACGGCGGCCTCCCGGACAGCGGGATGTGCGTAGAGCACGTCCTCGACCTCCCGCGGCCACACCTTGTACCCCGAGGCGTTGATCATGTCCTTCTTGCGATCGACGACGTAGAACCACCCGTCGGCGTCCATGAATCCGACGTCGCCGGTCTTCAGTTCGCCGTTCGGGATCGACTCGGCGGTCTTGTCGGGCTTGTTCCAGTACCCCTTCACCACCTGGGGTCCGGAGGTGACGAACTCGCCGACCTCGCCGACCGGGACGTCCTCGCCGTCCTCACCGACGACCCGCACGACCGTGTTGAACACGGGGACGCCGACCGACAGGGCGCCCGAGGTCGGGTCGACGGGGGCGCGGACACCGAGCGGGACGCCGTGGGAGGGCGACGATGTCTCGGTGAGGCCGTAGATGTTGTGGATGTAGGCGCCGAACGCCTTCTCGAGCCGGTCCGCCATGGCGGGCGCGATCGGGGCGCCGCCCGAGTAGAGCACGCGCAGACTCTGGAAGTCCGCGGGTGTGACACCGGGGGCGGTGGACAGTGCGTTGTACGCGGTGATCGCCGCGACGGAGAACGCCGGCTTCCATTCGCGGATCGCGTCGAGTGCCACCTCCGGGGTGAACCGGTGCGTGAGCGTCAGCGGTGCCCGCGCCGACATCGCGACCATGATGTGCCCGACGAGCCCGGTGATGTGGAACAGCGGGGCGATGCCGAGTACCCCCTCGCCGGGGGCGAGCCCGGTCCAGTCCCGGTAGGTCTGCGCGTTGAACGCCAGGTTTCCGTGGGTGTTCATGGCGCCCTTGGGTTCTCCGGTCGTCCCCGAGGTGTAGGTGAGCACGGCGACGTCGTCGGACGTCAGTGCTGGTGCGGGCGGTGGGGTGCCGTCGTACGACGCGACGGTCTCGACGAGGTCGCCGGTGCCCTCGCTGCGATGCCGTTCGGCCGAATCGAACAGGCGCGGATCGTTCCGTGTCTGGAAGTCGAGCGCGGACGTCGTGTACACCGTCCGCACCGAAGTCTTCCCGGTCTCGAGCACCGTTGCGGCGACGTCGCGGTACAGGTCGTCGAGGGTGAGGAGAGCCGTTGCCCCGGAATCGATCAGCATGTACGTCAGTTCCCGCTGGCGGTTCATCGGGTTGATCGCGACCGCGACGCCGCCCGCCTTCCAGGCCGCGACGAGGCCGATCGCATAGGAGGGGTTGTTCTGCACGTACACCGCGAGTCGCTCCCCCGCGGCGAACCCGTCCGCGACCAGTGCTGCGGCGAGCGCGTTCGCGGCCCGGTCGACGTCGGCGAAGGTCAGCGTCGCGTCGAAGTAGTGCAGGAAGGGCCGATCGGGGTCCGACGCCACCGCCGCGTCGAAGACCTCGAGCGCGGTGGCGTGCTCGGCCTCGATGTCGGAGGGGATGCCCTCCGGATACCGGGCCAGCCACGGCCGGTCGGTGTAGGTCACTTGATCACCACCGGGTTCACCGGGGCACCGCTGGCGCGGTGGATCTTCAACGGTGCTGCGACGTAGAAGAACTCGTAGACACCGTCAGCGGCGCAGTCCTCGGCGAGCTTCTCCAGGTCGCAGATCTCGGTGAACGCGATTCCCAGGTTGCGCATGAGTGCGTTGTGCAGCACGAGGGCGACGCCGTTGTGCGGGTCGGTGGTGATTTCGTTGGCGATCGTGTCGGTGACGAGGTTCGGGATCTCCTTGTCCTGGAACCACTGCACCAGCTCGGGGGAGTAGACCAGGCCGGGCTCGCAGAAATCGCCGTAGAAGGCATCCGCATCCTGGAAGAACAGCTCGAGGTGATTGGTGCGGATCAGTATGATGTCGCGCGGCTTGATCTCGATTCCCTGTGCGGCGGCACATTTTTCGAGGTCGGTGTGGTCGAATGTCTCCCCCGCGCCCAGATGCTCCACACCCCGGAAGCGGGCCATGTCCAGCAGTACCGCACGGCCGGCGACACCGCGCTGGGCGATCGGCTCGACGCTGGCCTTGTCCAGGCCGCCGACGGTGGTGCGGGCGTCGTACCCGTTGTAGATCCGGCCGTCGTACCAGACGTGACCGAGTGCGTCGTACTGTGTGCTGCCCTGCAGGAATGCGTTGATCTTGTCGTCGGCGTAGTGCAACCCGCCGGGGAACTCGGGGCCCTCGCCGCCCTCGTCCCAGTCGGACTCGTCGAGGATCATCTCCCGGGTCGCCGGGCTGCGGCCGGGCCACACCGGGTCGCCGTTGGGATCCCCGATGAGGCGCTGGAGGGTGAACAGGGCGCCCTTCCGGATGAGGCCGACGCCGCTCAGAACCTGTTCGGCGGTCAGGTAGTTCAGGCTGCCGACCTCGTCGTCGGCGCCCCATTTGCCCCAGTTGGACGGGGAGTCGGCGAGAAGTTCGGTGAGATCGGGCGTGGTGGACATCGGCACCTCTTCAGTGAGTCGATCCTGCGGAACTGAACTATCCGATCGATCGTTCGAACGGTTCAGTGAGATCAGGATCACACCGAATCGAGCCGCCGTCAAGGGGGTGGCGGAACGCGAAAATGATTGGCGGTCAGCGGATCTCGATGTTCAGTGAGGCTGAACCTGCATCATCGCCAGCGCGTGACCGGCGTAGTCGCGGGCGACCTCGGTCGGGGTCATCGGTCCGGTGGGGGAGTACCAGTAGGTCAGTGCCATGCACAGGGTCGTCACGGCCCGGGCCGTGCCGCGCGGGTCGGGTGTCGTGAAGGTCCCGTCGGCGGTGGCGGCGACCGCCGCGGCGTCGAGCCGTGCCTGCAGGCGTCGGCGCGCGTCCGCGACGGTGCCGCGGACGGGCTCCTCGAGGCTCCGCATCTCGGTGGCGGTGATGAAGGCCAGGTCCCGGCGGACCGCATGGCACAGGGCGAGCGCTTCGACCATGAGGGCGAACTTCTCGGCCGGGGCCCGCCCCTCGGCATCGGCGGCCGCGACACGCCACTCGATGTCCTCCATCGTCCGCGTCACCAACGTCGCAAGAAGGTGCTGCTTGCTGCGGTGATAGTGGTAGATGCCGGCCACGCTGCTGTCTGCGGCGGTCGCCACCAGGCGCATCGTGGCGCCGTGGTAGCCGAGGTCCGTGAACACCTCGACGGCCGCCCGGAGCGCCGGGTCGAGGTCGAGTGCGGAGAAGCGTCGCCAGTCCGTGTCGCTGGGAGTCGCCGGTCCTCCGATCGGTGGCCGGTCCGGGGGTGGGCTGAGTAGGCGGGCGGAGGGGACGCCGAGGTGTCTGGCGATCTCGTGCAGGCGGTCGATCGTCAGCGCCACCTTCCCGTTCTCGATCGCGCTCATGGTCCCGACGCTCACGCCGACCGCCGAGGCGAGGGCGCGCAGGGTCATGCCGGACTGCTGTCGGGCCCGACGCACGGCGGGCCCGGTCGAGTTCTGTTCGGCCATGCTGAACACGGTAGCGTGGGTCCGATCGCGCCGGGGACCGGCGGCCGGACGGACGAGTGACGGAGTTGGGGGTCGGGTGAGCGCATACGACGACCGGCCGTGGCTCGCACACTACGGTGATCGGCCGTCGCATCTGCGCGTCGAATTCGGTACCGCGATGGACATGTTCGACGCGGCGGTCGCGGCGGCCTCGGACGATCCGGCCGTGCTGTACTTCGACGGCACGATCTCATGGGCTGAACTGGATCGGGCGTCGGATGCGCTCGCCGCGCTGCTCGCGGCGCGCGGGTTCCGGCCCGGGGACCGGTGTGCGCTGTACGTGCAGAACGACCCGGCGTTCGTGATCGGATTGGTCGCCGCCTGGAAGGTCGGGGGTGTTCCGGTCGCAATCAGCCCGATGAGCAAGGCCGGCGAACTCGAGTGGTTCCTGCGCCGTTACCGGCCCACGGCATTGCTGGCGCTCGACGACCTGTACGTCGAGGTGGTCCGCCCGGTCCTGGCAACCGATCCCGACCTCGCGGTCCCCGTCGTGGTCACGGTGTCCGGGCTGGACGGCCAGTCCCGCACCGACCCGCGAGTGTTCGCGGGCGTCGAGCGGCTCCGGCCACCCGACACGATCGACCTCGCCGCGCTGATCGCCGGGCACGACGGCGCGGTCGTGCAGCGGCGTCCGGTCGGACCCGGCGATGTGGCCGTGTTGCTGGGCACTTCGGGAACGACGGGGTTCCCGAAGGGCGCGCGGATCAGCCACGCGAACCTGACGTTCAGCACCCAGCTGTACCGCGCCTGGACGGGAGTGGGTCCGGGGGAACCGATCCTGGCGCTGGCACCGGTGTTCCACGTGACCGGCCTCGTCGGTGCCGTCACGCTCGCGATGCTGCTGAGATCGCCTGTCGTGCTGACCCATCGCATTCATCCGGGGGTGATCGCCGACGCGATCCGGGAACATCGCCCCGTGTTCGCGGTCGCGGCGATCACCGCCTACATCGCGCTCGCCGACGAATCCGACATCACCGCGGCCGAGATGACGTCACTCCGGCTGCGCTATTCGGGCGGCGCGCCGGTCGATCCCGTCGTCGCGGACCGGCTCGAGGCCGCGCTCGGTGGCTACATCCGCAACGTGTACGGACAGACCGAGACGACGTCGCCGACGCACATCGTGCCGCCCGAGTCGCGTGCACCCGTCGATCCGGAGACCGGGGTGCTGTCGGTCGGGGTGCCGGTGTCGAACACCATGGTCCGGGTTGTCGACGACGACGGTCGCGATCTCCCCGTCGGTGAGATCGGCGAGCTGGTCACGAGCGGTCCGCAGGTGATCGGTTCGTACTGGGACGACCCGGAGGCGACCGCGGCGGCGCTGACCGGTGGCGAGTTGCGTACCGGCGACATCGGGTTCATGGACGCCGACGGCTGGTTCTACGTCGTCGACCGCAGCAAGGACGTCATCAACGCCGCCGGATACAAGATCTGGCCGCACGAGGTCGAGTTGGTGCTCGCGGGGCATCCCGACGTTGCGGAGGCCGCGGTCGTCGGTATCCCCGACGACTACCGGGGCGAGTCGGCCAAGGCCTTCGTCGTGACGCGCCCCGGGAGCACGGTCACCGAGGGCGACCTCGTCGACTATTGCCGGGAGCGGTTGGCGGCCTACAAGTACCCGCGCGAAGTGGAGCTGGTCGGAGCCCTGCCCCGGTCGGCGACGGGGAAGCTGTTGCGGCGCAAGCTGCGTGGATGAGCACACCTGCAACGGTGCCCGCGTAGGTGATTGGAGCTGCGAGAAGGGCTGTGGAAGCGCTCGTCGCCCGCCCTCGAGCACTCGGCGGGCGCAGCGGGCGAGGTGCGGTGTGGCTCGGATTCGTGCCGAGGAACGTGACGAGCCGAGCGATCACGAGATGGCGCAGGCGTCGCTGACGGGAACCTCGGCGGACCAGCGGTTGGACGCGATGTCGCGGGCCCGGACGTAGGCGTCGGTGTTTCCGTCGCAGTCGTCGAGCACCGAGGACTCGTAGCTGAATGCGCCGGCGACGAATCCGGGCAGGGTCCGGGTCGTCGTGGTGAACGTGGAGGCCGTGCCGTCGGACCGCCGGACGGCGAGGTCGACCGGGCTCTTCACGGTGAAATGGTCGCCGTTGATCCTCACCCGGGCGACGCCGTCACCCACCGGGGCACAGACGCCGTCGCCGCACACGATGGACTGCCGATAGGTGGTCAGCCAGATCGCGGGGACGTCGGGTCCCTGGTTCTGGGCGGTCGCGGCCGGTGCGACCGCGAACTGGGGCAGCGCGAGGACCGCCCCGATTGCGAGAGGCGCGAAGAGTTTCATGACGTGTCCCTTCCTCGTGGGTGGTGTCCCTGGCCTCGGGAGTTGTCCCGAGTCGTGGGGCGAAGGAACTTCATCGTCCGGCCCACCGAGGAGCGGCACACGCGTAGTCGGCTACGCGATCAGGTGTCAGTGCAGCTGGTTCTGCGCCGCCTCCAGTCCGACGCGCAGCAGCAGTTCGACGGCGTCGGCGGCCTCCTCGCGGACGAGGTCCAGTTCCTTGCGCTCCACCGACGAGAACGGCTTGAGCACGTAGTCGGCGGGGTCCATGCGGCCGGGCGGGCGTCCGATGCCGACGCGGGTGCGCAGGTAGTCCTTGGTGCCGAGGGCCTGCGAGATGGACCGCAGGCCGTTGTGGCCGCCTTCTCCGCCCCCGAGTTTCAGGCGCAGGGTGCCGAAATCGAGGTCGAGTTCGTCGTGCACGACGACGATGTTGCCGGGGTCGACGGAGAAGAAGCGGGCGAGCGCGGCGACCGGCTTACCGGACAGGTTCATGTACGACCGGGGCTTCGCGAGGATCACCTGACGGCCCGCGATGCGGACGGTGACGGCGTCGGCGCCGGACTTCTTGTGGACGCCGAAGCGGGACCGCTCCCGGTCCGCCAGGGTCTCGACGACCATGAATCCGATGTTGTGCCGGGTCTTCTCGTACTGGGGTCCGGGGTTGCCCAGCCCGACGACGAGTGCGGTGTCGTTCGGCTCGCTCAACGCTCAAGTTCCTGTCCTGATGAAACGCGACGACGCGCCGCCCGGAGTGGGCGACGCGTCGTCGACGTCAACTGATGTGTTCCGAGGTTGGGAGACTAAGCCTCCGACTCGCCCTCGGCAGCGGCCTCGGCGCCCTCCTCGCCTGCACCCTCGCCCTCGAGGGACTCGGCGGACGGGGCCTCGACGATGTTGACGAGCAGCAGCTCGGCGTCGTCCTGCAGGGCCGCACCGGCGGGCAGCTCGACGCCGCCGGCCAGGATCTGGGTGCCGGCCTCGGCGCCCTCGATGGAGATCTCGATCTGCTCGGGGATGTGCAGGGCCTCGGCCTCGAGCTTGATGGTGGTGACGTCCTGGGTGACCAGGGCGCCGGAAGCGGCCTCACCGGTGAGGACGACGGGAACCTCGACGGTGACCTTCTCGCCCTTCTTCACGACGAGCAGGTCGGCGTGCTCGATGTGGCGGCGGATCGGGTGCACGACGACCGACTTGGTCAGCGCGAGCTGCTCGGTGCCCTCGATGTCCAGGGTGACGACGGCGTTGGTGCCGTGCGCGCGCAGGATGGCGGCGAACTCACGGGCGTTCACGCTCAGGTGCTGCGGCTCGGTGCCGTGGCCGTACAGCACGGCGGGAACGTTGCCGTCGCGGCGGGCACGGCGGGCAGCACCCTTGCCGAACTCGGTGCGGACGGCGGCCTTGAGGTTGTTGACGTCGGTCGACATGGGGAATGGCTCCTACGGATCACATCAGAATTTGCTTGGGGTGCCGGCTCGACGGGGGCAGACGGACGCGCACGGCCCCGGAGCACTGCTCGAAGGAGTAGCCATGGCCGCGTCGATCACGGTGAGCCTGCGCATGCGGGTTCACCCTCGCCGAGACAACGCAGGACAGCATACCCGACGAGGGGATTCCCCGCTATCCGCCGGTGAGCGCACGGATGCCGGGACTGGTGGACTGCAGGACGAATGCGCAGTCTGCGAGGCGTTCCGCGTCCCCGAGGACCAGTCGCAACTGCACGGAGTCTGCGAGCCGGTACGGACGTCCGTCGACCACGGATCCGAGTGCGCGGCGCAGTCGGGAGATCTCCGCTCGCACCGCGACCGCGTGGTCCGGGTCGCCGTAGATGCCGGAGCTCAGTTCGGTGACGGACAGACCCCGAGGGCCGCTGTGGTGCAGCAGCAGCAGGATCTCCGCGTGACGTCGCGGCAGAGGGGCGCGCCAGGTGGACTCGGAGCCGGTCACGACCACGACCGGCGGTCCGGACAGGTCGAGTTCCATCGCGATGCGGGTGCCGGGGCCGTCCGGTCGCACCAGCCAGCCGTCGCCGATGCGTTCGGGGGTACACACGCCCAGGCCGGGGACGGTCAGGGTGCGGTCGGTCCGGGGTGCGGCGATCCGTTTGGTGGCCGCGACTCCGGAGGATTGCGCGACCCAGCCGTGCTCGTCGACGAGGAGGACCGGCCCGGACGTCGACGCCAGCAGTGGCGCGGCCACCGAACGCAGGCGTTCCAGGTTCGACTGGTGGTGCCGCCACAGTTGTGCTTCCGCCAGTCGCACGGCGGTCTCGACGAGGGCGGTGACGGCGGGGTGCAGCGTCAGCGCGGGACCGCTGACGTCGACGACACCGAGCAGTTCGCCGGTGCGAGGGTCGTGGATCGGGGCGGCGGTGCAGTACCAGGGATGCTGTGACTGCTCGAAGTGTTCCCCGGAGAACAGTTGCACCGGAGCGGCTTCCGTCAGTGCCGTGCCGATCGCGTTGGTGCCGACGGTGGTCTCGGTCCAGTCGGCGCCCTCCCGGAACCCGAGTGAGTCGGCGCGACTGCGCACCTTCGCCGAACCCGAGCGCCAGAGGATCACGCCGTCGGCGTCGGCCACGACCATGAGCATGTGCGATACCTCGGCGACCGTGGAGATCACCTGGTCCAGATCGGCGATCACCTCTGCCAACGCGGAGCGCCTACGGCGCCCTTCGATCTCGTCGAGGGGGAGTAGCGAGCGGGTGTTGGCGCCGTCCGGGACGAGTCCGGAGCCGAGAACCCGACTCCACGACCGCTGCACCACCGCGCGCGGTTGCAGCGCGGAGCGGCCCCCGCCGATCACCGCCTCGTGCATGCGGACCAGGTCACGGGCGTGCCGGGACAGGTCCGTACCCGGCTCGATCGCCCCGTAACCCGTGGCACTGAAATTGCCCACGACCTCCACTTTCGTTGCTGGTCCCGCGAGCATAGGCCGTGCTGTGGCGGGTGTCACAGCCCCCGGCCGTGTGATGCAACGCGCTGCAACGCTTGTTGCCCGGCCCGGGACGCGGTGTGCTCTGCATCACACGGCAAACGGAAGGGATTGCGCCATGACTCAGACACTCGAACCGGTCACGAGCGAAGCGACGGGGAGCGTGGTGGCGACTCGATACGGCACCGGTACCCCCCAGCAGCGGGTCGACGCCTGGCTGGCGGCGTTCGAGTCCGCGCTCGCGGCCCGCGATGTCGATGCCGCGGCCGGTCTCTTCGCCACCGACAGCTTCTGGCGTGACCTGGTCTCGTTCACGTGGAACATCACGACGGTCGAGGGCCGGGACGGCGTCACGGACATGCTCCGCGACCGCCTCGACGACACCGACCCGTCCGGTTTCCACACGATCGAGGTGCCGACCGAGGCGGACGGTGTGGTGACCGCGTGGATCGCGTTCGAGACCGCAACCGGGCGCGGCGAGGGCCACCTGCGACTCGGCGACGAGGGGGCGTGGACGCTGCTGACCACGCTTCAGGAGCTCAAGGGCCACGAGGAGGGGCTGGGCGTGCGCCGGCCGAAGGGTGCCGAGCACGGCGCCGACCGGGACCGGGTGACCTGGTCCGAGCGACGGGAGATCGAGGAACGCGAGCTCGGGTACACGACCCAGCCGTACGTGGTGATCGTCGGCGGTGGTCAGGGCGGCATCGCTCTCGGCGCCCGCATGCGTCAGCTCGGGGTGCCGACCCTGGTGCTGGACAAGCACGACCGTCCCGGCGACCAGTGGCGGGGGCGCTACAAGTCGCTGTGCCTGCACGACCCGGTCTGGTACGACCACCTTCCGTACCTGCCGTTCCCCGCCAACTGGCCGGTGTTCGCGCCGAAGGACAAGATCGGCGACTGGCTCGAGATGTACACGAAGGTGATGGAGGTGCCGTACTGGTCGAAGACCAGCTGCACGTCCGCGTCCTACGACGAGAAGCTCGGGGTGTGGACGGTCGAGGTGGAGCGGGACGGTGAGCCGATCACGTTGCGGCCCAGGCAGCTGGTGCTGGCGACCGGCATGTCCGGCAAGGCAAACGTGCCGTCCTTCCCCGGCATGGAGAAATTCACGGGCGACCAGCACCACTCCAGCGCGCATCCCGGCCCGGACGCCTACGCGGGCAAGAAGGCCGTGGTGATCGGCGCCAACAACTCCGCCCACGACATCTGCGGCGCACTGTGGGAGCACGGCGCGGATGTGACGATGGTGCAGCGGTCCTCGACGCACATCGTCAAGTCCGATTCGCTGATGGAACTCGGGCTCGGCGACCTGTACTCCGAGCGGGCCCTGGCTGCCGGAATGACCACGCACAAGGCGGATCTGACGTTCGCGTCGATGCCGTACCGGATCATGCACGAGTTCCAGATCCCGGTCTACGACGCGATCCGGCAGCGGGACAAGGACTTCTACGACCGTCTCGAGTCGGTCGGCTTCGAACACGACTGGGGGGACGACGGGTCCGGCCTGTTCATGAAGTACCTGCGCCGCGGGTCGGGCTACTACATCGACGTCGGCGCCGCCGAACTGGTCGCGAACGGCGACATCAAGCTCGCACACGGCAACGTTCGTGAACTCACCGAGACGTCCGTGATCCTCGAGGACGGGACCGAACTCGAAGCGGACGTGGTGGTCTACGCGACCGGCTACGGATCGATGAACGGCTGGGCCGCCGACCTGATGGGCCAGGAGATCGCCGACAGGGTCGGCAAGTGCTGGGGTCTCGGGTCGGACACCACCAAGGATCCGGGGCCGTGGGAGGGCGAGCAGCGCAACATGTGGAAGCCCACCCAGCAGGAGGCGCTCTGGTTCCACGGCGGCAACCTGCACCAGTCCCGGCACTACTCGCTGTACCTGGCACTCCAGCTCAAGGCCCGCTACGAGGGGATCCCGACCCCGGTCTACGGGATGCAGGAAGTCCACCACCTGAGCTGACCCGCTTCCGCGTCGAGCCCGGGGTGCGGGCGCGGACCGAAACATGCCGACGAGCCGTCACGGGGTGATCCACACCCCGTGACGGCTCGCGTCGCCCACCCCGAGCGTCTCCCTCAACCACCGAGCCTCCTCCCGGGTTGCGTGCTCGAGCCGCATGCGCCGGGCCCGCACCGGCACCATCCGCAGCTCCCGCAGTTCCCGCGTGTCCGCGGCGAAGACCGGCAGGTACAGCAGCCGCAGGTCGTCCCGGAACCGCTCGTACCCGCCGATGCCCTCATAGTCGTTGATCAGGTCACCGCAGCCGTACAGCACCGGGCGCCCGTGATGAATCTCGACCGGCCGCGGGTGGTGCGACGAGTGGCCGTACACGACGTCGACACCGCCGTCGACGAGTCGGTGCGCGAACCGAACCTGGTCGCCGGGAACGTCGTATCCCCAGTTCGATCCCCAGTGCACCGAGACCACCACGAGGTCGGTGGGGCCACGGATCGTGTCGATCCGGTCGAGCACATGGGCAGCGGTCGCGTCCGACAGGTTCGGCAGCATTGCCACCCCGGGACGCCCCGGAGCGGCCGCGGACCGGCGGGAGATTCCGCTGGACGCCGATCCCGTCGACCACACCAGCACCCGACCGGAACCAACTGGGATCGTCGCCGGCGCCCAGGCCCGGCGGTCGTCGCGGCCCGCCCCGGCGGGCCGCAGACCCGCAGACTCCAGCACGTCCACTGTCTCGAGCAGTCCGCGCCTGCCGAAGTCGAGGACGTGATTGTTCGCCAACGCGCACACGTCGATCCGCGCGATGTCGAGCACCCCGATGTTCTCCGGGTGCATCCGATAGTGAATGCCCTTGCCCGGCGCGTAGTTCCGCGACGTGGTCACCGATGTCTCGAGGTTCACGATCCGTGCGTCCGGCTCGGCGCCGTCGAGCACGGACAGCGCGACACCCCATGGGTGGTCGAATCCGACCGGGTGTGGGATCGGTCCGTTCCTCCGTTCGGCCAGTGCGACGTAGTCTCGTGCGTCCCGCACCAGTCCTTCGCGCAGCTGTGGGTTGCCCGGATGCGGCAGGATCTGATCGACACCCCGTCCGGTCATCACGTCCCCGGCGAGGAACAGTGTCACCGTGCTCGGCACACCTCAACGCTAGCGTCCGGAGCGCCGGACGGAGGGTGTGGATCGCGGCCGATCACAGTCCCGCGACCGCCGCGACCAGGCGCTCGAGGTCGTCGAAGGTGTTGAAGTAGTGCGGGGACGCGCGCAGCACGCCGTCGAGCCCTCGGCGGGTCATGTCGACGAACGTCGAACCGCGGCCGCTCACCGTGACGGTGATCTTCCTGTCCGCCAGCGCTTCTCGTGCGCTGTTGGGGTCGAGGCCGTCGACGGTGAACGAGACGATGCCGGTGCGGTGACCGCCGAGGTCGCGAACGGTGACCCCGGGCAGTGCCGCGAGCTCGGTGCGGGCGAACTCCGCTCTCGCCGACACCGCGGCCTCGACCTCGTCGACCCCGAGGTCGAGGAGGTAGCGGACCGCGGCACCGAGACCGAGGCGGCCCGCGACCGAGCATTCCCAGAACTCGAATCGGGAGGCGTCCGGCGCGAGCCGGTACCCGGATTCCTCCGCCCACTGTGCGCCGTGCAGGTCGAGGGTCGCAGGTTCCATCGTCCGGGCCAGTTCGGGGCGCAGGTAGAGGAAGCCGGTGCCGCGGGGAGCGCGCAACCACTTGCGCCCGGTGGCGGACAGGGCGTCGACGCCCAGGTCGTGGACGTCGATCGGTACCTGCCCGACCGACTGGCAGGCGTCGAGCAGCACCAGCGCGCCGACCCCGTGTGCGAGGTCGACCACCTCCCGCACGGGGTTGAGCAGGCCGCCGTTGGTCGGGGCGTGCACCAGGGAGACGATCCGCACCCGTTCGTCGAGCATCCGGTGGAGGGCGTCGAGGTCGATCTCGCCGGCAGGCGTGGACGGCACCACCTCGACGATCGCCCCGGTCGACCGGGCGCGTTGCAGCGCGGCGATGGCGTTGCTCGCGTACTCGACCTCGGTGATCAGGATCCGGTCACCGGCCGACAGGGGGACCGCGTAGAAGAAGTCGGCCCAGGCGCGGGTGGCGCTCTCGACCAGAGCCAGGTCGGTGGGCTGGGCGCCGAGAAGTTGTGCAAGCGCGACCTTGACCTCGGCCAGGTCGTCGGCGCGTTCCGCCGCCGCGAGGTAGCCGCCGATCTCGGCCTCCCGGCGCAGGTGGGCTATCACCTCGTCCAGGACCGGTGCGGGTGGCAGCGACGACCCGGCACTGTCGAGGAAGACGCGATCCACGCAGCCGGGTGTGTCGGCTCGGACACGGTCCTGATCGAGCATCGGGTCCTCCCGCGGTGGTCGACGGCTGGCGTCGACGCTACCCGCGCGTCGGCTTCCGCACGGGTGACACGGACGGCGGAACCGGTCTACCCTCGGTCACGTTCTGTGATCCGTACATGCCGCACGAGTGCCGTCCGAGGATCGGAGCACGGCGATGACCATGGCCACACACACGGGATCGGCCCGGCTCACCACCAGGGCCGCGGCGGAGGCGTACGTCGGTGGGGTCTGTTTCAAACTCGGCCCGCCCGCGCTGATCGGCGCAGAACTGGAATGGCTGACCTTCGCCCGCGACGGCGGGCGCCCGCGCCCCTCGGATTTCACGGACGCACTCGGATCACACGCCCCGACCGCGATCGACCCCACCTCGCCGGCCGACCCGCTGCCCGGCGGCAGTCGTGTCACCCTCGAGCCCGGCGGACAGATCGAACTCTCCAGTCCGCCATTGACCACGGTCGACGACCTGTGCAGGGGGCTTGGCTCGGACACCGAGCACCTCCACCGATTGCTCGCCGGCGCCGGGATCGCCACCTGCGATGCGGCCGCGGACGTCGACCGCCCGGCCGAGCGGATCCTCCCCGCACCCAGATACGCGGCGATGCAAAGGCGTTTCGACCGGATCGGTCCGTTCGGGCGGTTGATGATGTGCAACACCACCGCCACCCAGGTCAGTGTCGATGCAGGCACCGACACCGGCGAGGTCGCGGCCCGCTGGACGGCGTTGTACGCGGTCGGTCCGGCGCTGCTGGCAGCGTTCGCCTGTTCGCCCCGGCTGCGGGGCATCCCGGCCGGGACCTGGTCCTCCCAGCGGATGCGGTCGTGGCTCGAACTCGATCGCGGACGCACCGATCCGCCGCCGCTGGCCGATCCGATCGGCGATTACGCGCGTTGGGCGTTGGACGCACCACTGCTGTGCGTACGCGGGGGGTGCCACGACCGGCCGGACGACTGGTCGGTCGCAGGGGACGCGAGTTTCGCGGATTGGCTTTCCGGCGAACTCGATTCGGAGATCGGTCGGCGACCCGGCCGGGACGACCTGGACTACCACCTGACCACCCTCTTCCCGCCCGTCCGCGCCGCAGGTCATCTGGAGGTCCGGTATCTCGACGCACAGCCGGGCGGATCGTGGCGGGTTCCGATCGCGGCGATCGGCGCGCTTCTCGGCGACCCGGCGACGATCGCGGAGGCGACTGCGCTGGCAGCGGGCACCGCGGGACGCTGGCGCGACGCCGCCGAATGTGGCCTGCGGGACTACGAATTACGTGCCGCCGCAGCAGATCTGCTCGACCTCGCGGCGTCCGGATCCGCATGCTACGCCGACGACCTCGGCCTCGCCGCCCGGCGATGTCGTCGGGGCCGCACCGTCACCGAGGACACGGACCGATGAGCGAGGCGACCCGCGAGATCCTCGCGGCGCACCTGACCCGGGCGCGTGACCGCAGTCGCACGTTGACCGACTCCGTCGACGACGGCGATCTGGTCGCGCAGCACTCGCCGCTGATGTCACCACTGGTGTGGGACCTCGCGCACATCGGCAACCAGGAGGAGTTGTGGCTGGTGCGCGACGTCGGTGGACGTGAGCCGGTGCGCAACGACATCGACGATCTGTACGACGCGTTCCGGCATGCAAGATCCACGAGACCTGCTCTGCCGCTGTTGAATCCGAGTGAGGCGCGCCGATATGTGGCGCAGGTGCGGGAGAAGTCCTGGGAGGTCCTGGATCGCTCGACGCTGCGGGGCAGGCGACTCGAACAGGACGGGTTCGCGTTCGCGATGATCGCCCAGCACGAGCAGCAGCACGACGAGACGATGCTCGCCACCCACCAGTTGCGCAGCGGGCCGCCGGTGCTGACCGCCCCGGTTGCGCCGCGACGGGCCGTGGCGCTCCCGGAGGAGGTGGTGGTGCCCGGCGGCGGGTTCGAGATGGGCACCTCGACCGACCCGTGGGCGCTGGACAACGAGCGTCCCGCACACCGCGTGACGACGGCGGCCTTCGCGATCGACACCGCGCCGGTGACCAACGGCCGGTACCTGGAGTTCGTCGCGGACGGCGGATACGAGCGACCCGAGCTGTGGAGCGAGCGCGGCTGGTCGCACCGGCAGTCGGTGGGGCTGGAGGCGCCGCAGTTCTGGGAGCAGGACTCGTCCGGCACCTGGTGGCGTCGGGCGTTCGGGGTGATGACCCCGCTGAACCCGCTGCAACCGGTGGTGCACGTGTGCTTCTTCGAGGCGCAGGCGTTCGCGCGGTGGGCGGGCCGGCGCCTGCCCACCGAGGTGGAATGGGAGCGGGCCGCCCGGTGGGATCCGGCGACGCAGCGGTCACGGCGGTTTCCGTGGGGCGATTCGGAACCCACCGAGGCGAACGCGAACCTGGGGCAGCGGCACCTCGAGCCGGCCGAGGTCGGCGCCTACCCGGCCGGGGCGTCTCCGCTCGGCATCCATCAGCTGATCGGCGACGTGTGGGAGTGGACGAGTTCGGATTTTCTTCCGTACCCGGGGTTTTCGGCCTTCCCGTACCGGGAGTACTCGGAGGTGTTCTTCGGCGGCGACTACAAGGTGCTGCGCGGAGGGTCGTTCGGCACCGACCCGGTGGCGTGCCGCGGGACCTTCCGGAACTGGGATCACCCGATCCGCAGGCAGATCTTTGCCGGGTTCCGCTGCGCACGAGACGTCGCCGCGGATGTGTAGACACATCGCGTACCTGGGACCACGGCGTTCCGTCGCAGACGTTCTCGCCGCGGGGTCTCACAGCCTGGTGACGCAGTCCTGGGCGCCGACCGACATGCGCGGCGGCGGCACGATCAACGCCGATGGATTCGGTGTCGCGTGGTGGCCCGAGAGTGGCGCCGGCGCGACCGCGTATCGAAACGCGAGGCCGATCTGGTCGGACCCCGCGGTCGCCGGTGTCCTGACCCAGGTCGCGTCGTCGGGCGTGATGGGAGCCGTCAGGTCTGCGACGGAGGGTATGCCCATCGTCGCCGAGGCGTGTGCGCCGTTCACCCACGAGCGGTGGGCGTTCAGCCACAACGGCAGAATCGATGGCTGGCCGGATTCGGTTGCTGCCCTCGCCGAGTGGCTCCCCGCGGTGGAGCTGCTCAGGATGCCCGCGCTGACGGACTCGGCATTGCTGTGGACGCTGGTGCGCCGGCGACTCGCCGTGTCGGCGCCGGCCGACGCGCTGCGTGAGGTGGTCGCGGAGGTGCTGGAGGCGGCACCGCGGTCGCGGCTGAACCTGTTGCTCAGCGACGGCGTCGGGGTGTGGGCGACCGCGGTCGATCATGCGCTGTCGGTGCGGGTGGAGGAAGCGAGCGCGCTGGTGGCCTCGGAGCCGATCGACGACCACGACGGCTGGGTGACGGTGCCGGACCTGCACGCAGTGGAGGCCCGGCCCGGGCATCTGCGGATCACGGAACTGGCCACGGTGGGCACGGAAGGGGAGAAGCGGTCATGATCGAACCGACGATCGAGGTACACCTGTCGCCGGAACAGCTGGACGAGAACCTGCGAGTCGATGCCCGGATCGGGCTGACCTCGGTGCCGAAGTGGCTGCCGCCGAAATGGTTCTACGACGCCCGCGGCAGCCGGCTGTTCGAGCAGATCACCCGGCTGCCCGAGTACTACCCGACCCGGACCGAGCGGGAACTGCTGAGAGCCAGTGCCGGGCACATCGCCGAGGCGACGTCGGCCGAGATCCTGGTCGAATTGGGTTCCGGTTCGTCGGAGAAGACCCGGCTGCTGCTCGATGCCCTCGCTGCCCGTGGGACGCTGGAAAGGTACGTGCCGCAGGACGTGTCGGTGGCCGCACTGGATTCCTCGGTGCACGATCTGGCCCGGGAGTTTCCGTCGTTGACGGTGCACGGGATCGTCAGCGACTTCACCGACACCCTGCACAACCTTCCGCGCGGCGGGCGGCGGATGATCGCGTTTCTCGGTGGGACGCTGGGGAATCTGGTGCCCGACGACCGGGCGGAATTCCTGGGGTCCGTCGCCGAGGTGCTCGAGGAGGGGGAGCAGCTGCTGCTCGGTGTCGGTCTGGTGACCGATCCTTCGGTCATGGTGCCGGCGTACGACGACGCGGCCGGGGTGACTGCGGAATTCAACCTGAACGTGCTGTCGGTGCTGAACGAGCGACTGGGAGCGAACTTCGACCTGTCGAGTTTCCGGCATGTGGCCCTGTGGGATTCACGCAACGAGTGGATCGAGATGCGGGTGGAGGCGGTCGAACCGGTCAAGGTTCGGATTCCGGCGCTCGACCTTCACGTGGCCTTCGCGGAGGGGGAGCAGATGCGGACCGAGATCTCCGCGAAGTTCCGGGTCGAGGGCATCTGCAAGGAGCTCGACGCCGCGGGTTTCGGCAGCGATCGGGTGTGGACCGATTCCGGGGAGCGCTTCGCGCTCATCCTCGCCGACCGATTGGGGTGAGACGCCGAAACCGGATCCGTCAACATTGAGGGGGGCGACGACGGATCCGGTTGGGCGTGAACAGAATCAAGCTATGGCCGACGAGTCGTCGGCCGGCCGGATCAGCTGAGGGCCGCGAGTCCTGCGACGGCGCCCACGAGGCCGAGGGCCGCACCGGCGCCGACAACGACGGTGCCCAGGCCGCTAACGACCGGCTGGATCAGCTTGATGGTGGCCAGGGTGTCGGCGTCGACAGATCCCATGTTGTTACTCCTGTGTTTCGAGGGGGTAGTGACGCAGGTCTCAGCGCCGAGATATTCGTACCACAAGGTAAACAACTTCATAACAATGCGTATCAATATCTGAGAAGGCCCAGGTTGGAGGTGTTGAGCCTGGGTAACGGTTAGATCTCGTTGCTTCAGGGCAGTGTGACCTGGGAGTTCGTGTCGTCGATGCCGGTGGTCGGTCCGCGCACGGAGGGACGCGAACCGACCACCGAGCCCGCCGAAATCGAGTCCCACTCACCGAGACTCGCTGGATATCGCGAGTACGGGGTCGGGGACTTCGGGCGGCCCGGTCCTCGGTCCGGGCCGGGAATGGTGCGGGTAAATCAGATGCGACCTCCAACGGCAACGTGCCACCGTGGGCGTCCCCCACGCTGAGCGTCCTTCCGAAGAACGCCGGCGTCCCCGCCAGACCTCGGTCACGGAAAGGAACCGGCAGATGCACGCCCGTCACGGTAGTTACTCGCCACTCTTGTGGTCACACCTGATTCGGCGACAGATGTACTCCGGATTCCACTCGAATCGCTCCCGAACCACCTGACGCGCCCGAACCCGCACGGTTCCCGGCGCCGCACCCCGACCCGAGAACAGTGACGAGAGTTCCGATGCGCACCCCACCGACCACCGTCGACACCAGTACCTGGCACCGAACCCGCGTCCTCGTGCTCAACGCCACCTACCAGGCCCTGTGCGAGGTTCCCGCCGAACGCGCCGTCACGCTCCTCGCCGTCGGTGCGGCCGAATCCGTTGCCGACCACGACCCGGCCGTCCCGATCCGTTCTCAGCACACCGTGATACCACTCCCCGCGACGATCCGGCTGCTCGAGTACGTATACGTACCGCATGTCCACACCGTCACCGACCACAGTCGTGCGACCTACGCGGGCGTGTTCCGGCGCGACCGGCACAGCTGCGCCTACTGCGCCAGCCCGGCTGCCACGACCATCGACCACGTGCTACCGCGCAGTCGCGGTGGTGCCAACAGCTGGTCGAACCTCGTCGCCTGCTGCCACCCGTGCAATCAGCGCAAGGCCGACCGGACTCCCGAAGAGGCCGGGATGTCCCTGCTGTGGGAACCCAAGGTGCCCAACCACATCGACAAGGCGCAGGACCGGATCTGGCGCCGCCTGGCCGCCGTCTGAGCCACATTCGGACACGAAAGGAGCAGCCGTGACAACGGCGCTGTCCCTCGACGACCCCACCCGGTGGCGCGATGCCGCCTGCCGCGACGATCCGAACCCCGAGAGCTGGTTCCCGTACCCCGCCGACGACTTCGTGCACGCCCGCACTGTCTGCGCCGGATGTCCGATCCGATTGCAGTGTGCTCACTTCGCCGTCGCCACCGCGCAGTCCGGGGTGTGGGGCGGAACCGAGTTCGATCGCGGCAGGCCGCGGCGTTGAATTCGCGGCCTGCCGCGGCGGTGAATTCGCGGCCTGCCGCGGCGGTGAATTCGCGGCCTGCCGCGGCGGTGAACTACAGGATCATCTGCATGTAGGTCATGTCCAGCCAGCGGCCGAACTTGACCCCCACCTCGGGCATGACGCCGACCACCGTGAAGCCGAATCGCTCGTGCAGGGCGATCGAGACGGTGTTGCCGGACTCGATGCTGGCGACCATGACGTGGATCCGGCCGGCGCGGGCGCGCGAGATCAGCTCGGTCATCAGCGCGGACGCGATCCCGCGCCGGTGATGGTCCGGATGCACGTACACGGAGTTCTCGACCGTGTGCCGGTAGCCGCTCTTGGCCCGCCACACCCCGTACGAGGCGTAGCCGGCGACCCGGCCCCCCGAGATCGCGACGATCACGGGGAACGCCTGCCTGCGCCGGTCCTCGAGCCAGGCCCGGCGGTCGGCGACGTCGACGGTCTCCTCGTCCCAGATGGCGGTGGTGTTGCGGACTGCCTCGTTGTGGATCTCCAGGATGCCGGGCAGGTCCTCGTCGCGGGCGTCGCGGATCTCGATGGTCACCGTTCCATCGTGCCCTAGCGTTGGGCGCTCAGTCGCGCCTTCTCCAGCGCGCCGAGGGTGCGCATGATGGTCGCCTTCTGCTTCTCCAGGTCGCTGCGCCGCGCCCGCGCCGCCAGACCGGCCTGATCCGCCACCTGCGCCAGCTGGGCGTCGACCTGGGTCATCTGGTCCAACAGGGCCAGGGCCCGCGACTGGATCTCCTCGAGGTCCACGGCATCGGAGCGGACCGGAGCCGGCGGCGGAGTGGCCGCCGTGCGGGTGCTGCGGGCCGGGGAAGCCGAACCGCTCGCGGACGCGGAGCGGGGTGCGGCAGTGGGGGACTCGGCGACGACGGCCGCGGCGCGGGGACGCAGCGCCTTGCGGACCAGGGCCGGGTCGGGCGGCGTCGCGAGCTTGATCTGATTGAGCACCTGACGGGCGTCGCGGGCATTGACGCGCCACTCACGCTCTTCCTCGTCGTCCGACTGCAAGGTGCCACCGAGCGGACGCAGACCGTACATGCCGAGGAACCGGCGCGCGCCCTCGATGATCTCTTCCTTCTCGCGGCAGGTGCCGCACCGCGGCTCGTTGCGGTACATGTCGACCGCATCTTCGTCTCCGCACCAGACGCACGCTCCGGGAACCCAACGTCGGCCCGTCTGCATCTTCGTGGTTACGGCCGGAACATCGAGAGTCTGCGCGTCAATCACGACGCATGACAATAAAGCAGACCTTCGCGACCCTTCACACCGGCTCGGCACTGCACCTGGGGTTCTGCCTCCGGCCGTGATCAATCTCATGTTCGCTTGCGTTCCCCGTCCGGCCGTGAACAGGCAAACAGTTGTCGCGCAAGCGGTTTGCGTCACAGTGTGCGTCGGCGGCGGCATCGGCCGTCGAGGGGTTTCAGCCGAGGACGTCGGCGAACCAGTCGACGAGCGGGCGCATCGCGTCCCAGGAGGAGCGGACTTCTTTCAGCGTGCGCTTGCTGTCGATCCAGCCGGGGGAGGTGAACAGCCGCCCCGCGGTCAGCGACTTGTGCCGAAGCAACTCGATCCGCGGATGATCCGCGGTGTAGCCACGCGGCGCGGTCTTGAGCGTCTCGCCGCCGATCTCGAACCCCGCCGCTTCGAGATCTCCGGTGATCTTCTCGAGCTGCCCGCCGCGCAGGTCGGCATCGACCGCGGACCGGTAGCGCGCGACCCGCTCCGGGGTGTGGGCCCAGTGCCCACCGGCGACGAACAGGCCCCGCGCGTCGATCTGTACATAGAACCCGGCGCCCGGGCACGCCTCCACGTAGCCGCCCTGATGCGTCTTGTAGGGCGACTTGTCCTTGGCGAACCGCACATCGCGGTAGGGGCGAAAGATCTTGCCGGACCCGAACTCCGGTTCGAGCGCCTCCAGCAGGGCCAGCATCGGTGCGCGCACCGATGCGTCGTAGACCGGCTTGTGGGCGGTCCAGAAGCTCTTGCTGTTGTCCGACTCGAGATCCTCGTAGAAGTCCAGCGCGGCGACTGGGAATCCGGCGAACGCAGTCATACCTGGAGTCTATTGGGGACGCCCCGGTCCGAGTCGGTCGCGTCCGGCGGGAGAACCTCGGGAGGACCGGTCACCGGCGGCTCGCAGGTCACGATTCCGGTCAGCGGGGCATCGACCGCTCGCAGTCTATCGACGGCCGCGACCAGGTCACGGCGGGTGGTGGTGCCGGTGGCCACCACGATCAGTACGCCGTCGGCATACTCGCTCAGTACCTCCGTGGCCGGCGTCGACAGCACCGGTTCCGCATCCACCACCAGGTGCCGGTAGCGGCCGCGCAGCTGCGCGACGAGGTCACGCATGCCGGTCCCGGCCAGCAGCTCGTGCATGTCCGGCTCCGACCCGGCGGGCAACAGGTCCGGAAGGCCGGCGGCCTCGACACGAATCGACTGGTCGATCGGAGTCGAGCCGGTCAGGACGTCGGACAGTCCCGGTCCGTCGCCCGGGCCGGAGTCGGCCGTCCGGATGAGCAGGACGTCGTCGCCGTACCTGGCGAGGGCACGTCCCAGGCTCGTCGCCACGTCAGACGCCTCGCCGGCCTCTCCGGCCGCGCAGGTGATCAGCCACATCCGATCCTCGGCATGGGTGCCGGTGCGGCCGGGCACGGTGCGCAGTCGTGTCCGGAGCCGGAAGTATCCCTCGTCGTCCTCCCCGGTGGTGGGGTCTGGGGCGACAGTTCCGACAACCGGCAGGCCCGAGATCTCCGTGGCCCGGTCCGTGGTCCGGACGACCGGGTCGATGCGGCTTCGGACCCACACCGCGATGCCGCCGAGGACCAGGCCGGTGAGCAGTCCGAGCAGTGCGAACGCCCACGTCCCCGGCAGGCTCCGGTGTGGGTCGCTCGCCGTGGACACAACCGTGGTCTCGATGTGTTGAGCGTCGACTCCGGCGGGCGCTTCGAGTGCCTTGGTGTAGGACACGAACTCTCTGGCCACGGCATCGGCCCGTTGTCGTGCCTCCTCCGGCGAGTCGGCGGCCACCGCAACATCGATCACCGAGGTCCGCGGCGGGACGATCGTGGGGTTGATGTCGGCCGTGAACTCCTTTGCCGACATCGGCAACCCGAGCGCATCGACCACCCGCTGACCGACCACGTCACTGGTGAGCAATGCGACGTACGAGTTGACGCGGTCCCACACCACAGCGGATTCGTCGTAGGTGGTTGCGGTGATGGAGGCATGGGACGACACCAGTAGCTGCGTGGTCGAGACGTACCGAGTCGGGGTCAGGAGAGACACGCCAACTCCGATCCCGACGCAGGCCACGACGACCGCACCGAACAACACCCAGTGACGTCGCACCTCACCGAAAAACTTTGCCGCAGTCACGTCGCACGCATCCTTTCCTGGATCTCCGCGTCGCCGGATGCGGACACACCGCGCTCGCGCTTCGAACACACGACAAGGCCTGCCGCCGGCCGGGGCGGCCGCAGCAGCGCGGACTCCTGCAGTTCCGCTTCGGTCGTGACCCCGTACCGAATGGTCAGGACGATTGCATCGCAATCCTCCAGGACGTCGCATGCGCGAGCGCCCGAACGAATCGGTGGGACGACGAGGATCACCCACTGATGGTCTGCCCGCAGGCGGTCGATCAGGTCACCCGGCTTCGAGACCTGGAGCGGAGCGGCGGATCGTCCGGCAGCCGACCCGGCGGTGAGTGTCGGTCCCCACGGGCCCTCCGACACCGCAGTGGACACGCTGGCGTCGCCGAGCAGGACCTCGGCGACCCCGGGACGGTCGCCGCCGCCGAGACGTCGCGTCAGTTCCGGGGAGTCGAGGTCGAGATCGACGAGGAGTGCGCTGCTCCTCCGCGTGTGTGCTGCTGCGGCGAGTTCGAGAGCCGTTGCTGCGGCGCATCTTCCGTGGCCGGAGTCGGTCACGGCGATGACGCCGTGATCGGGATCGCCGAGCAGGGAAACCAATCGTCGCCATGTCAGGCGGGCGTCCGCTGGTGCGGTGTGACCCGTCGGGAGCCCGACCGTGCCCAGCACTGGCAGCCCGGTCACGCGGGACGCGGCGCGCGGGTCCCGGAGGGACGGAGCGTGGATCGACCGCAGCACGGCCGCCGACGCACCCAGGAGGGCGCCGGCCAGCAGCGCGCCGATCAGAAGGTAGGACGGCGGCGGACCCCACACAGTCACCCGGGTGGGCCGCCCGGGGGGATCGACGACGACAAGCTCGGCGCGGGGCAGGATGGATCCGGGTACCGATTCGAGGGATTTCACGGTCGCCGCGAACTCGCCGGCGAATGCCGCCGCCGCCACGTTCGCGTCGCGGGCTGTAGAGGCCGCCACGGTGACATCGATCAGCACCGTTCCCGGCCGGGTGGTCGCAGTGACGCGGCTGGCGAATCGTTCGGGGCTCGTGTCGAGTCCGAGGTTTCGCACCACGCGTGCCGCGAGGTCCGGGCCGCGGGCAAGCTCGACGTAGGACTGGGCGCGGCTCCGGGCGTAGCTGTCGCCGCCATCCTCCACATGGCTGATCTCGCCGGGTGTCCGGACGAATACGGTGAACCCGGACCGGTACACCGGAGGGAACAGCAACAGGACGATGGCGGCGACGGCAAGCGCGCCCAGAGCGCCGGCCGCCACGAACCGCCATCGCTCGCGCAGTATGCCCGCATATGCGCGCACGGTCCCGGTCACGACGACGCTCCGATACCGCCGGCCCGGAAGGCAGCAACCAGAGCATCGGCGAGTTGCTGTTCCCCCGTGACATTCGGGTGCCGCCCGTCCGGTCCGAGCAGGACCGACGTGTCCTGACCGGCCGGAAACGAGGCTGCGATCGGGTCGAGGAACACCACACCCGCGGCGGCGGGGTCGGCTTCGAGCCGCGCCATGAACTCGTCGTCGAACCCCAGGTCGTCGCCCGGGTTCATGAGGTAGCGGGGACGGAGGAAGACGAGGGTTGCGTCGGGCCAGGCGCGGCGGGCCTCGTCCAGCGCGTACGCCATTGCCTTGCCCACGTCCTCGGCAGGTGGGAAGAGGTCGTTTCGGCCGCCGTCGAGGACGACCACGTCGGGGTCGTACTCCACGGCGAGAGAAGGAATACGTTCCGGGATGGAGGTCGAGGATCCGGGCTCCCCGACCAGCGGAAACCGGTTCGCCGCACCACCGCTGATGTAGCCGGATCCGGGGATGGCCGACACGTCACACGTCCATCGCATCTGCACCGCGGCACGGCACGCGTACGACAGCTCGACGAAGTTGCTGCTCACGGTGTAGGAGTCGCCGATGAACAGGGCGGACACCGGCGCACCGCTCCGAGTGTGGGAGGTCGTGACCGAGTCGATGCCGGTCACGACCGTCTCCTTCGCGACGTCGTCCGGTGCGCCGTTCGGGGCGAGAACGATCACCGCGCCGACCACCGCGGGCAGGGCAACCGCGGCGAGCAGAAGGTCCCGTCGGCGGATCATCGGCCGACCTTCGATCGGATCCACGCCGCGATCCGGTCCGCCAGTGCGGCCTGCCCGTCGTCGGAGGGCCAGCTGAGGTCGGCCTGCATCAGATCGGTGGTGAGCAACGGCGGATTCGAAGCGTCCAGGTACGGTGCGCCGGCCGTCCGAGCGACCTCACCGACCGCATCGGACACCCTGGTCACCGCGTCCGGTGCGGGGGACTGGTACCACGGCGGACCAATGATCAACGCCCGTTCACCGCCGAGCGTGATCTTGTTGATCGCGTCGACGGCGCCGACACCGATCGACTCGGTCTCCGGGAGTCCGGCGTCCTCCAAACCCCCGAATATCACGATCACATCGGGTGCAGCGGCCCTCGCGCGGTCCACCTGATAGGTGAACGCCTGCCCGCCGGCGCCGTCGGCCACGTATCCGGTGCCGGGCAGCGCGAAATTCGACACCTCCCATCCGGTGTGTTCGGCCATCAGCGTCGGCCACACCACCCGGTTCTGGACGCCCGCCGAGTAGCTGTCGCCGACCACCGCGACCCGTAGTCTGTCCGGAACGGCCGATGCGCGGCCGTGCTCACTGACGAGCGCGGCCGTTACGAGGGCGCTGACCAGAACCAGTCCTGTCGCAGCGGCCGCCGCTGCGACGATTCTCGACCGGCGCGCCGTCACTGCCGCGCCCCGACCAGATCCGAGTATGTCGTCGACAACTGCGCCACGACACCGTCCATTCCGAATTCGGCACCCGAGATCGACCGTCCGCGCTCGCCCATTTCCCAGGCACGGCGCTGGTCCGCGAGCAGTGCGCGTACCGCGGCGGCCATCGCCTCGACGGTGGGGGCGGCGACGATGCCACACCCGGCGCGGGTGATCGTCGCGGCCAGCCCGCAGTCGTCCGACACGACGACCGGGAGTCCGACCGACATGGCTTCGAGGACACCCATCGGGTACGGCTCGCGCACGGAAGGCAGGACGAACACACTCGCCGCCGCCATCCGTGCGAGAACCTCGGTCGAGTCGAGCGGCCCCTCCCACACGACCCGGCGCTCCTCGCCGATGGCCGCGCGCACCGCGGGGCCCTCGCCCTGGTCGGGGCCGACCAGGGCGAACCGCGCCTGCACGCCCTCGTCCAGGAGCATCCGGGCCAGTCGCACGAAGGTGACCGGACCCTTGCGGGGGTGCAGGCGCGCCGCGAACAGCACCTCAGGGGTGGCCGTGTCGGGTGCGCGCTGCCGGGCGGTGTGGCCGTGCGGACAGGACGGAACGCCGTTGTGGAGGTGGGTGAGCCTCAGCCCATCGCCCCCCACCGCGACGAGCTGGTCCCGTTCGTCGGGTGTGAGGTAGAAGACCGCGCTGGCGTCCCGGAGGAGCTTGCGCGTCCACATCGAGTCCAGCGGCCGGGCGAGCGGATGGTCGCTCGGCTCGACCATGCCGTGCGTCTGCAGCGTGTAGGGGACCCGATGTCTCCGCGCCGCCGCGGCGATCGGGAGGACGACGAGATCGCGCCCGAAGTGGATGTGGATGACGTCGAATTCGGCACGGTGCCTGCGGAACCAACCGTAAAGACCGGGCGCAACGAGGCCGGCGAATCCGGTTCCGGGCACGATCGTCCGGGATCGGAAGAGCCGCACCGGTACGCCGGCCACCTCGGACGGAACCGTTCGGTAGCCACGCGTCGCAGCCGCGACGAGTGCCTCCGTGCCGGACCGTCGCAATCCCGCTGTCTGGTTGAGGGCGACCTTGGCCGGTCCGCCGTATGCGCCGTCGGGACTTACCAGGGTGACCACCTGCAGGATGCGCATGGCACTCAGCCCGGTGCGACGCTCGATTGCGGCGGCCGGACCAGGCTGTCCGGTGGAACGTCCGTCGACACCACCGCGGTCGCCCCGACCACCGAATTGGCGCCCACCGTCACTCCGCGCAGAACCACCGACCGAGCGCACAGCCACGCACCGTCCTCGATCACGATCGGCGCGTTGTCGTACTCGAACACCGGTGACCGCCGGTCGTGACTTCCGGTGCACAGATAGGCGTGCGGAGAGATGCACACGTTCGAACCGATCACGATCCGATCGACGTCGTACAGGTCCACGCCGGTCCCGATCCACGAGTCGTTGCCGATCGAAAGTTTCCACGGCCATTGCACATTCACCCGGTGTTTGATCAAGACCCCGGTTCCGACGTGCGCGCCGAACGCGCGCAGCAGGATGCACCGCGTTCGATTCGGGCACCACACCTGGGTGAACAGCAGGGTCGAGGCCGCGACCCAGAGCACCTGCGAGAGGGGCCCTCGGCCCTTGTCGTAGGAACGTCCGCGCAGGGCAGCCAACGATCTCGTCGATCGCGCCTCGGTCATGCGCACCTCCCCGCCGCCGAGCAGCCGGTTCAGCAATCCACGGTACGAGATCCGGCCCCGGGTGTGTCAAGGAACGCTATCGTGTGAGGTCAGCCCCGCTCGGATCGCCCGTGACGCCGTGAAGGGGATGAGGCGATGGGTTACACCGGACACAAGACCCAGGCGGAACTGCCGCAGTCCCGCCGAACGAGCGCAGCGCAGGTGTCGGTGTTCGCGTTGGGCGCGACTTCGGCTGTGCCGATCGCGAACTTCACCGTAACGGGGCTGTCATTGATCTGCCTCGCGCTGGTGCCGGCGTTCCTGCTCATGACCCACCGCGGCGCCGACCTGGTGCCGCTGGTGTTGGCCGCGCTCGGGTGGCTCTCGTTCATCGCATCGGGCATCGTCAACCACGTCAGCCTACTGTGGCCGAATTCCATTGCACCCGCAGCTTTCTCGCTGTATTTGATTGGCCTGGCCGTGATCACCGGTCGCGCGGTGGACGCGATCGCCGGTGCGTTGGCCGGGATCGCCACGGGAACGGTGATCTTCTTCCTGGTCCGGGGCATCGAACTGACCCGGACCGGGAGCTTCCTCGACATGTGGAAGTACGGTATCGCCCAAGCCGTGACGATTCTGCTCTTGTTCGGAATCATCAAGTCCCGCAGAACGTCACGTCTGATCATTCCGGTCGTACTCGTTGTCCTCGGTTTGTGCAGTCTCGCGTTGAACTTCCGCGCCCATGCTCTGGTGTGTCTGCTCTCCGGAGCCATCCTCGGTACGCGGGCGATCCTGGGCTCCAGGGTCTCGCGCGGCTGGCAGTTCGCGGGGATCGCAGTCTTCGGGTTCGTCTTTGCATACGCGATGCCGTTCGCCGGCCGCCTCGGCTGGTTCGGTCCGGCACTGCAGCACAAGACCACCGAGCAACAGGCCACGGGGTTGCACCTACTCCTCGCGGGCCGAACCGAGTCGCCGATGCTGCTCACCGCCATCCTGGATCGACCGGTCTTGGGGTGGGGCAGCGCGCAGAGGCTCACTTCGGACGTGTACACCGCAGCCGAGCACCTGGCGGTCCGGATGGGGTTCTCGCCGACCTTTCCCTTCGACGAGTACTGGCGTCTACCGCCGCAGGAGTACTCGGCTCTGCATTCGGTCGTGCTCGGTTCCTGGGCCGAGGGCGGCATCCTCGCCGTCCTGCTCCCCGTGTGGTTGCTCGTCGCGTGCCTCGCGCTGGTGTGGAACTGCGAGCGCTACGGGCGATGGATGCCTCTCGTGGTCGTCGTCTCGGTACAGGGTGTCTGGGACCTGATCTACGAGCCGTGGAACTACAACAGCCTCCCGGTGTATGCGTGCATCGCCCTGTTCTTCCTGGCCGGGCACTTCTCCGGTCGCTCGCTCAGCCACCCTCCGCCATGACCCGGCCGCCGGATGGGCCGTGGTCACCGCAGGTCAGTGTCGTGATCCCGACGGTGGGCCGCGCGACGCTCGGACGCGCGGTGCGGTCGGTGCTGGACCAGACCTATCCCGTCGCCGAGATTCTCGTCGTCGCCGATGTGGCGGTGCCACTGCCGTTGCCGCCGCTGTATGACGGGCGGATCATCGAAGTGCGGACGCGGCCGGGTTCCGGATCGGGAGCGCACCGGCAACGCGGCATCGACAGGGCGACGGGTTCGGTGATCGCACTGCTGGACGACGACGACGAGTGGCGCCCGGACAAACTGCGGCGGCAGCTGGACGCCGTCGCACATCGCGCCGACGGTCTCTGGGTTGCGTCGTCCCGTGCGGTTGTCGAGGGGGCGGGCAAGTGCAGGATCTGGCCGCGCCACCCGATTCGAAGCCACCAGTCTGTCGCCGAATACCTCTTCCGCCGAAGCGATCTGACATCCGGCGGTGCCATGATCACGACATCGACACTGTGCTTTCCCGTTGACCTCGCACGCAAGGTGCGGTGGGACGATGCCGGGGATCCACCGCACGACGAGCCGAGCTGGCTTCTCCGTGTGCGGGCGGCGCTGCCGGACGTGCCCATCGAACAACTGCCCCAGCCGCTGTGTACCTATCACTCGGGTGGTGAATCCCTCTCGCGCAGCGCGCGTGACCGCACCGACGAGTACGTGGACTGGGGGCGGCGCCACCTGCGCGATCAGCCTCCGCGAATCCGCGGCGACTACCTGTGCACGAGTCCGGTCAGTGCAGCCGTCTCGGCCCGATCGCTCGCCGGTCTGCAGCGTGCCGTCGTAGCCGCGTTTCGCGATGGTCGACCGGGGCCGTGGGCGCTCGCGTATGCAGGTCTCAACGCCGTCCGGATCGTGCTGCTCAAGGCGCGTCGCGCATGACGGTTGCGTCCGGGCACCTCGCACCCGCGGAGCATCGTGCCCTCGTTCGGGGCACTCTGTACCGGATTCTGGGCACGCCCGTGGTCGCGGTCCTGGGTCTGGCGAACACGGCGGTCGTCATCCGGCATACCGGCGAGGCGGTGTACGGGTTGGTGTCGCTCGTGGCCACGGTCACCCTCCTGTTCCCGTTCGCAGATCTGGGGATCGGTGCGGTGGTGCTGAGCGCGAGCGCACGACTGAGCGGCTCGGGCCGAGATCCCGCAGCCGACGTCATCCGCCGCGCATACCGCGTGCTGTTCTCAGTCGCGGCCGGGTTGGCTGTTCTCGCGTGCGTCGTGATGGCGATTGACGGGTGGGGTGCTCTCGTCGGCATGACGACCGGCCCTGACGATCGATGGGCGATCACCTGTGCTGCAGTGCTTTTCGCGTTGACGATTCCAGCGGGTCTCGGGGTGCGAATTCTGATCGGGATGGACCGGAACCAGCTGGCCACCCTGCTCATGATGAGCAACGCCGCGTTCACCCTGTGTGTGACGGTGGCGCTGTCCGCTTCGGGAGTCCAGGGCATCTGGTATGCGCTGTCGCCGCTCGCGGGCGTACTGATCGGGCACCTGCTCGGTACCGTGGCGGCGCTGCGGATGTCCGGTCTGGGCTGGTCCGCGTTCGCGCGCATCCGGGGGACCGGGACCCGGTTGCTCGAGGGCAGCCTGTGGCTGTTCCTCGTCGGGGTCGGGCTTCCGGTGGGACTGCAGACCGGACGGATCCTGCTCTCCCACCTGTCGACGGCGGACGAACTGTCGAGGTATGCGCTGGTTGCGCAGATGTACGGCGCCTGCTGGGCGGTGCTCTCGACAGCGGGGATGGCGTACTGGCCGGTGTTCGTCAAGCGGCGCGGCGCCAGGGGGGAGACGGTGCGGATGTGGTGGCGCGTGACCGCCGCCTTCGGTGCTGCCGCGGTCGTTGCTGCCGCCGGTCTCGCGGCGGTGGGTCCGTGGACGGCTTCGATCCTCTCGGGCGGGAGCATCGTCGTGACGACCGGCCTGGCATTGTCGTTCGGTGCTCTGCTTCTGGTGCAGGCATTGCACCTGCCCGCGAGTGTCCTGCTGACCCGGCCTCGGGAGGCGCGGTGGCAGGCGTGCTGCGTCGCGGCCATGGCCGCAATCAGCCTCGCCGTGGGCGGTGCGTTGGCCGGGCCCTGGGGTGCCGTCGGAGTGGTGTGCGCCGCGGCGCTCGGCGTCGGTGCGGCACAGGTTGTTCCGGATCTGCTGTGGGTGCCCACGCTGGTACGCCGGCGGCCCGCCGATCCACAGATCTAGGTCTGTCCGTCGCGGGGTAGTCGTTGCGCCAGCGGCGCCACGACCGTGTCCCCGGCCGCGACGTCGTGGACGACCGTGGCGTTCGCACCCACGGTGGCGCCGTCGTGCAGGATGACGGGACCCACCACCACGGCACCGGCGCCCACCCGGACCCGGTCCCCGATCGTCGGACGGCCCCGGGCATTGTGGCCGATCGTGACCTGCTGATTGATCCAGCAATGGCTACCGATCGATTCCGCGGTGACGATCGTCGCCACACCGTGTTGGATGAACAGCGCGGGGCCGATTCGGCCTGCGTCGAGGGTCAGTGTGCGCTCCGGACGGTACAGCCTGCGCAGTACCGCTCGGGCGCCCGCAGGGGCCGCGCGGAGCCGAAAATGGACGAGGCTGCGAAACTCCCCGAGAGCGCCGGCCAGATAGGCGAATCGTGAGTATTCGTCGAGCTCGGTGAGACCGGCGTCGTCGATGCACTCGATCCACCAGGCGACGTCCGCGCGCACCAACTCGGCGGCGCCGGCGCGCCCGATCGACCACCACAGCGGGGCGGCCCAGACGCGTGCCAGCCGGAGCAGGAACATCCGCCGCCCGCCAGAGCTCATCGCCCGATTCTAGGGTGGCGCGCGGGCCGTGTGCTGGAACAATGGCTCCATGGCGCTCGAGATGCTGGCGCGGGACACCCGCATCTACATCGCCGGCCACCGGGGACTGGTCGGGGCCGGGCTGTGGCGGCATTTCACCGAGGCCGGCTTCGTCAACCTGATCGGCCGCACGTCCGAGGAGCTGGACCTTCGCGACCCCCGTGCCACGATCGCATTCCTCGATGACGTGCGGCCCGATGTGGTGATCGATGCCGCCGCGCGTGTGGGCGGTATCGCCGCCAACGATGCCCGGCCGACGGAATTCCTGTCGGACAACCTGCGGATCCAGCTCAACCTGCTCGACGGCGCTGTCACGGCGGGCGTGCCGCGGTTTCTGTTTCTCGGATCGAGCTGCATCTATCCGAAGTTCGCCGAGCAGCCCATTCGGGAGGAGGCGCTGCTCACCGGCCGCCTCGAGGAGACCAACGAGGCATATGCGATCGCGAAGCTGGCCGGAGTCGCCCAGGTCAGGGCGATCCGCGCCCAGTACGGACTGCCGTACATCTCGGTGATGCCTGCGAGCGTGTACGGGCCCGGTGACAATTTCGCGGCGCACGCCAGCCACGTCCTCCCCGCCATGATCCGCCGCTTTCACGACGCGGCCCGCGGCGGGGCGCCATCGGTGACCTGTTGGGGCAGCGGGCAACCACGACGCGAATTCCTGCACGTGGACGATCTGGCCTCGGCATGTCACTTCCTGCTCGCCACCTACGACGACTCACTCCCGCTCAATGTCGGTAGCGGGGTGGATCTGACGATCGCCGAGCTTGCGCAGCTGGTTGCCGAGGTTGTCGGCTTCGACGGCGAGATTGCCTGGGACCTGACCAAACCGGACGGCACACCACGCAAGCTCCTCGATGTGAGCCGACTGACCGATCTCGGGTGGCGGGCGAGGATCCCGCTGGGTGACGGTGTGAAGTCGATGTACGAGTGGTTCCTCGACCATCGGGACGACTATCGGAGGTGACGCATCTCGGTGCCGCGCGGCCACCCCGGTATCACCGGACGGTCGACGTGGGCGGCACCTCCGGATTCCAGGGCGCGGATGTCCGCTTCGACCATGATCTTCACCAGTTCGGGCATGAGAACTTGAGGCTTCCATCCCAGGACCGCGTGGGCCTTGGCGGCGTCCCCGATGACTATGTCGACCTCGGCCGGTCGCCGGTACCGATCGTCGAACCGCACGTATCGCTCCCAGTCGAGACCGACGAGATCGAAGGCCACAGTGAGGAATTCCCGCACCGAGTAGCCGGTTCCTGTGGCCAGAACATACTCGTCGGGTGCGTCCGCCTGGAGCATCCGCCACATCCCGTCGACGTACTCGGGGGCGTATCCCCAGTCCCGTACCGCATCGATGTTGCCCAGGTACACATGCTCGTCCAGTCCGGCCCGGATCCGGGCGACCGCGCGGGTGATCTTCCGGCTCACGAATGTCTCTCCGCGGCGGGGTGATTCGTGATTGAACAGGATGCCGTTGACGGTGAACATCCCGTATGCCTCCCGGTAGTTCCGGGTCGACCAGTACGAGAACAGCTTGGCCGTGCCATAGGGGGACCGGGGATGAAGTGCGGTGTTCTCGTTCTGCGGAGGCGGTGAGGATCCGAACATCTCGGAACTCGACGCCTGGTAGAAGCGGCAGTTCAGACCCACGTGCCGGATCGCCTCGAGCAGGCGAACGGTGCCGAGTGCGGTCGATTCCGACGTCAGTTCGGGTTCGTCGAAGCTGACCCGGACGTGCGACTGCGCACCGAGGTTGTACACCTCGTCGGGGGCGATCTCGGCCAACAGCGTGACCAGGCGCGATCCATCCAGGAGGTCGCCGTAGTGGAGGTGCAGGCGGGCGTCGGGAGTGTGCGGGTCGACGTACAGGTGCTCGATCCGGCCGGTGTTGAAGGTCGATGCGCGGCGGATGATTCCGTGCACTTCGTAGTCCTTTGCAAGGAGGAACTCGGCAAGGTAGGAGCCGTCTTGGCCGGTGATCCCGGTGATAAGCGCGCGTCGGGTCATCGAGGTGCCTCCTCCTGCGTCCGAACCCGCCGGGAGGTGGCGAGTTCCCCGACCCACCGTTCGTAACGATCCAGCGCCGCGACCGGGGACAGTCGCTCGGTCACGTAGCGGCGGCCGGCCGCTCCCAACCGGTCTGCCAGGCTGCGGTCCCTCCCCAGCCGAACCGCCTCCCGCAGAAGTAGTTCCGGCCGTCCGGCGGGTACGCAGACGCCGGCGCCGGACTCGTCGATCTCGCCGGCGGTGAATCCGCCGGGATCGGTGGCGGCGAGGACCGGGCGGCCGGCGGCGAAATACGAAGTCAGCTTGCTCGGTACGGCCATCTGCGCGACACCCGGAAGTTCGTTGACCAGTAGGACGTCCGCGGCACCGAGTGCGGAGGGGAAGTCGTCCTCGGGAACCGGGGACAGGAATTCGAGGTTGGGCAGTCCGGCGCCCGCCACCTCCAGTCGGGGCCGCTGGTGGCCATCGCCGAGGAGGACGAACCGCACCCGAGACGGGTCCGGGCCGGCAAGGCGGGCGGCGGCGATCACGTTCTCCAGGCCTTGCTTCGCGCCCATGTTGCCGGCGTGCACGACGATGGTGTCGTCGGGGGACCAGCCCCGCGCCGCGCGAAATGCGGCGGCCGCGCCGGGGTCGGGGCGCTTGACATGGGTCCAGTTTCGGATGACGCGGATCCGGCCGGGATCGACACCGAGTCGGTCCACCAGATCGGCGCAGAACCCGGGGTGGATGACGGCGACACCGTCCGCGGACCGGGCGGCAGCGGACTCGACAGCCCGTACGGCCCGCACCGCATTGCCCGACAGCATCCCGGTCTCGACCACACCGCGGCTGTATTGGTCGTGCACGACGATGCCGAGGGCCGGTCGATTGGGTGTCAGGTGAACACGGGCCGCGGCCAGCGCGGTGGCGAGCAATGGCGGACTCACACATACGACGACGTCCGGCCGACCCCACCGGGCGGACAGCAGTTGCATCCCGAAGGCGAGCTCCATCGAGGCTCGTCCGATTCCGGAATGGCGGCGCGGTACCGGATGCCGAAACCGGCGCACGTGCACCCCGTCGTGATACTCGTGCGTGCGGAACCCGTGGTAGCCGTCGGCGACCCGCCACTGCGGGTAGTGCGGATACCCGGTCAGTACCTCGACTTCGTGGCCGCGGGCAGTGAGGCCGGCAGCCAGGCCGGTCGTGTACGGGGCGATTCCGGTCGACTCGGGTTCGTAGTTGATCCCGAGTAAGGCAACGCGGAGCCGGCGACCGGACACAGAATCGAGGGTAGTCGGCACTAGCCGGTGTACGGGCACAGAATCGCCCGTTTCGCAAGAGCACGCGCGTCGTACGAGGCGGCGCACACGATCTCCGAGCATTGACCGGGAAACGAGACACGGGGCATGCTTGGCGAGATGCGTCGCGAGAGCGACCGGATGGTTTCAGGCCGCCCGCGCCACTTCGGGAGGTGGGTCCGTGACGACCATTTTTACCAATCCACAGATGGACGATGACACCCGGCGAGGGCGCCTCTACGGGGGTGATGTGTTTGCCTACCCTGCGGGTCCGGGCCCTGCAGCCCTCGCCGAGCATGCCCGTGCGCTGATCGTCGCCGCATTCGGGGAACTGGATCCGGAAACAGCGCAGTATCGGATGCCTGTCGAGGAGTTTTCCGCGTTGCTCGCGGACCTCAAACCGAGGTTCATTCACCACCCGACGTCGAAGACCCTGATCCGGACCATGCTCGACGAGTTCGGATGCGATCTCGACAGGACCTATTTCGATGTTCCTCGGCTGCGCACCTCTACCGCGGATGACTACCTGACATCGGGGATTTCCTATGCCTTTCATCCGCATCGGGACACGTGGTATTCCGCACCCTTCTGCCAGATCAACTGGTGGATCCCCATCTATCCGGTGGTTCCCGAAAACGTGATGGCGTTCCATCCGCGGTACTGGACGACGGGAGTGCGCAACGGTTCTCGCCGATACGACTATTACGAGTGGAACCGATCGAGCCGGTCCACCGCAGCCGAGCACATCCACTCCGATACCCGGGACCAGCCCAGACCCGAGGAGCCGATCGAGCTCGATCCCCAGGTCCGAGTGGTCACCGAGCCGGGCGGCGTGATGTTGTTCTCCGGAAACCAACTGCACTCGACAGTGCCGAACGGCTCGGGAAGGACGAGGTTCAGCATCGACTTCAGGACTGTGAATCTCGACGACGTGATCGCGTGTCGGGAGGCGCCGAACCTCGACTCCGAATGCACTGGCACGTCCCTACGGGACTTCCTGCGGGCGCGGGACCTCGACCGTATCGCCGAAGACGTGGCGATCGAGTACGAGTCGACTGCTCGACCACCCCAGTGGACTGGTGAGAGCTGAAGCGAATCAGGCACCGGCACAAGGCTCAGGGATGTTGCCGGTACCACGCGACGGTTCGCGCAAGTCCCTCGTCCAGTGGCGTCGTCGGCGACCAGCCGAAAGTCTCGAAGGCTGGGCGCGGATCGGCGATCCGGCCGAACTCCAATGGTCGATCGGGCAGCGCACCGAACTCGGGTTCTGCCCGACGATCGGTATCGTCGCCGTCGGCGACCATGGCAGCGATGCGTTCGACGACCCGCCGGACACTGGTAGTCACTCCTGTGCCGATATCAAAGGTGCGTCCGAGGATTCGTTCGTCGGCAGCCTTGGCGGCGGCCACGAATGCGGCCGCGACATCGTCGACATACACCCAGTCGACTTCGCGGGAACCGCGGCTCAACTGCGGGGACTCGCCTGCCAGCAGTGTTCTGATGACATAAGGCACGAGCATCGTCTCATCGGTCTGGCCGGGACCGTAGACCATGAACGGACGCAGCGTGACGACAGGCAGACCGTATAGCGAGCGGAACATGTCGGCGTATGTCGCGGCCGACGACTTGGCAGCGGCGTAGGGCGAACTTGGCACGGACGGCGGATCGGTGACGTCCATCGACCCGGTCAGCATCACAAGGGGGGTGCCCAGGTTGCAGGCGGTGGTGAGGACATTGACGGTGGATATGAGGTTGTCACGCAGCGTCGTTGCGACGAGTTCCAGTGATCGGTTGCCCGAGACGTGACTCGCAAGATGGATGACGATCTCGGGTCGTAACGACCGCAGGATGTCCGTTGTCGCGTCCGGATCGGTCAGATCGGCGTAATACCGGCGTACCCCGTCGCCGTGTGGGGGTCTAGACCGGAGGACACCATGCACGTCGGCGCCCGATGCGGTGAACGCACGGGTGACCGAGCGGCCGATGAATCCGGCGGATCCGGTGACCAGCACACGGAGGCCCCGCAGGTCGCGGGCTCCGTGCGCCGGCATCGGACATCCCTCCAGGTGGCCTCTACGCGACGCCGTTGAACAGCGAGGTCACCGAGCCGTTCTCGAAGACCTCCTTGATGGTGCGTGCGAGCAGCGGGGCGATGGACAGCACCGTCAGGGTGGGGAAGCGCTTCTCCTCCGGGATCGGCAGCGTGTTGGTCGCGATGACCTCCTTGGCGCCGCAGGTGGCGAGGCGCTCGGCGGCGGGATCGGAGAACACGCCGTGCGTGGTGGCGATGACGACGTCACCGGCGCCGGCGTCCTTGAGTACCTTCACCGCACCGGCGATCGTGCCGCCGGTGTCGATCATGTCGTCGATCAGCACGCAGGTACGGCCCTTGACGTCACCGACGACGCGGTTCGACTTGACCTGGTTCGGGACCAGCGGGTCGCGGGTCTTGTGCACGAATGCCAGCGGCGCGCCGTCGAGGGCGTCGGCCCACTTCTCTGCGACCTTGACGCGACCGGCGTCGGGGGAGACCACGCAGACGTTGTCGGTGCCGTAGTTCTCGCGCACGTACTGGGCGAGCTGGCCGAGGGCGTGCATGTGGTCGACCGGTCCGTCGAAGAAGCCCTGGATCTGGTCGGTGTGCAGGTCGACGGTGATGATCCGGTCCGCACCTGCGGTCTTGAGCAGGTCCGCGATCAGGCGGGCCGAGATCGGCTCACGGCCGCGGTGCTTCTTGTCCTGGCGGGCGTACGGGTAGAACGGCAGGATCGCGGTGATGCGCTTGGCGGAGCCCCGCTTGAGCGCGTCGATCATGATCAGCTGCTCCATCACCCACTGGTTCAGCGGCGCCGGGTGGCTCTGCAGCACGAACGCGTCGGAGCCGCGCACCGACTCCTCGAACCGGACGAAGATCTCACCGTTGGCGAAGTCGGTGGCGGTCTGCGGGGTGACCTGGATGTCCAGCTCCTTGGCGACCTGTTCTGCCAGTTCCGGGTGTGCGCGACCGGAGAAGAGCATCAGGTTCTTCTGGTTGTCGATCCAATTCGCGGTCACTACTCTTCGCCGTCCTTGCTCGTGTTCTCGTTGTGCTGCTGCTGTGCGGAAGCGGCCGCCTCGGCGGCCGCCGTGCCGGGACGATTGCGCTCGACCCAGCCTTCAATATTGCGCTGCTTGCCTCCGGAGACGGCCAGCGCCCCCGGCGGCACGTCCTCGCGCAGGACGGTGCCCGCCCCGGTGTACGCGCCGTCGCCCACTCGGACCGGGGCGACGAACATCGTGTCCGACCCGGTCCGCACGTGCGACCCCACCACGGTACGGGTCTTGTTGACGCCGTCGTAATTGACGAAGACGCTCGACGCCCCGATGTTGCTGTGCGAGCCGATGCTCGCGTCGCCGACGTACGTGAGGTGCGGCACCTTCGTGTGATCGCCGATGTCGGAGTTCTTGACCTCGACGAATGCGCCCAGTTTGCCGGACTCTCCGAGCACGGTGCCCGGGCGCAGGTAGGTGAACGGGCCGACCGTGGCACCCGCGCCGATCACCGCGTCGTCGCCGTGCGTTCGTACCACCGACGCGCGGGCTCCGACCTTCACGTCGGTGAGGGTGCAGTCGGGACCGACCACCGCGTCCTCACCGATCCACGTGCGACCGTGCAGTTGGACGCCGGGCCGGATCGTCGCGTCCCGTTCGATGGTCACCTCGACGTCGATCCAGGTGGTCGCCGGATCGACGATGGTCACCCCGGCCCGCATGTGGGCCTCGAGGATCCGCCGGTTCATGTCCCGCGCGAGCGCGGACAGCTGCACCCGGTCGTTGGCGCCGGCCACCTTGCCCGAGTCGGCCAGCTGCGCGGCGTACACGTCCCGGCCCGACTGCCGGGCGATCTTCACCACGTCGGTGAGATAGAACTCGTGCTGTGCGTTGCTCGAATCCAGCCGCGACACGGCGTCCCTGAGCACCTGGGCGTCGAAGGCGTACACACCGGAGTTGACCTCGGTGATCGCGACCTGTTCCGGCGTGGCGTCCGCGTGTTCGACGATCTCCGACACCTCCCCGTTGGCGTCCCGCACGATCCGGCCGTATCCGTTGGCGTCTGTGGGGACGAAGGTCAGGACCGTCGCACCCGCCTGCGTCGGCTCCGCGAGATGCTCGTCGAGCAGCCCTCGGAGGGTGTGGCCGTCGAGCAGCGGCACATCGGCCGAGGTGACGACGACCGTCCCGGTGAAGTCCTCCGCCAACGCGGACAGGCCGCACTCGACGGCGTGGCCGGTGCCGTTCTGCTCCTCCTGGACGGTGGTGACGATCTCGCGGCCCAGTTCCGCGGCCACCTCCGCGACCGCGGCGCCGACCGCGTCCCGCTCGTGTCCGACGACGACCACCAGGTGTGCCGGGTCCAGCTCCGCTGCCGCGTGCAGCGAGTGCGCGAGCATCGAGCGGCCGGAGAGGGTGTGCAAGACCTTCGGGGTCTTCGACCGCATCCGTGTCCCCGCACCCGCGGCAAGGACGATCACGGCGGTCTCGATCGGCATGAAGCTCCCTCGGAATCGACAGTGTTCTGCATCTGCAGGGTCGTGCACCTGCAGTTTTGTGGCCCTGCGTCGTTGTCTTCTTCGTGAATGCGCGCGCATGCGTCAACTCCGCAAGCCTCGCTCCGCCGCCAGGACTCGAACCTGAACTATCTGAACCAAAATCAGAGGTGCTGCCATTACACTACGGCGGATTGCCTGCGGATTCGCAGAACATCCAGGGATCGAAACCCCGGCTTCGGCGGTCCGCTGTGCGCCCTAGATCCTCGCATGACGACTGGCGTCCTTGCCAACCGCCTCGCCGGAAATTCTTCCGAGGGCGCCTCGGCCGGTTCGGCGAGACCTGCCGATACGCTGACGGCATGTCGCGACCACCGCAGGCCCCCGCCGGCAAGCAGGCTCCCGCCGACAAACCGCCCCGGACCCGGATGACCGGAACGCAGCGCCGCGAGCAGCTGATCGAGATCGGGCGCAGCGTGTTCGCCGAGCGCGGTTACGACGCCACCTCGATCGAGGAGATCTCCGCTCGCGCCAATGTGTCCAAGCCGGTCGTCTACGAGCACTTCGGCGGCAAGGAAGGCCTCTACGCTGTGGTCGTCGATCGCGAGATGTCCGTGCTCTTGGAGATGGTGACCAGTTCCCTGGAACAGAACCGGTCCCGGGTCAGGGTCGAGCGTGCGGCGCTGGCACTGCTCACGTACGTCGAGGAACGGACCGAAGGCTTCCGCATCCTGGTCCGCGACTCACCCGTCTCCGCCGAGGAGGGGACCTATTCGAGCCTGCTCAACGAGGCGGTCTCTCGGGTCGGGCACATCCTGGCGGGCGACTTCTCGCGGCGCGGCTTCGATCCCGAGCTGGCACAGCTGTACGCGCAGGCGCTGGTGGGGATGGTCGCGACGACCGCGACGTGGTGGCTCGACGAGCGCACCCCGTCCAAAGAGGTCGTGGCCGCGCACCTGGTGAACCTCTGCTGGAACGGACTGACGAACCTGGAAGCGGATCCGCAACTCGGCGAGTGAGAGGGTCCGCCGCCGAGTTCGTCCGACCCGCCCGAATACAACTTCTGGTTCGAATGTACGAGTGCTGACCAGTTGCGTGTTACGTTTCGTACACACTTGACGTGGAGCGTGGTGCTTCACGCGGCGTTCACCACGAGGGCGGTCATGGTCAGGCAGGAACGCGCCGAGGCGACCAGGAACGCCGTCCTGTCGGCGGCCGCGGAGATCTTCGCCCGCGACGGCTACGCGGCGGCGAACCTCAGCGACATCATCACCAAGTCCGGGGTCACCAAGGGCTCACTGTACTTCCATTTCGCGTCCAAGGAAGACCTCGCGCGCGGGGTGATCGACGAGGGCACGCGCAAGGTCGAGGCCGCAGGCGCGCCGCTGACGGACCTGCGCGACCCGGCCCTCGAAGTCATGATCGGGCTGTCCTACCTGGTGACCGACGTCGCGGCAGCCGATCCGGTCGTCGCCGCGATGTTCCGCCTCCACCACGAGATCGGCGACCACCGGGGGACCGGCGACAATGTCGTCGCCACCTGGCAGCAGTACCAGGTCGCGCTGGCGCGCCGGGCCCAGGAGGAGGGGGACGTCGACCCCGCCGCCGACCCCGACGAGGTCGGGACCTTCATCTTCGAGACGCTGTTCGGCGTGCGGGTGGTCGCGCACGCGACGGGAACGCTCGACCAGGTGTCCGCCCGCCTGGAGCGGGCCTGGCACTTCATGCTGCCCGCCCTGGTCGAGCCGTCGAAGGTCGAGTACTTCCGGCAGTTCGCCCACCGCCGCTCGCGGCGGTGACATCGCGCCGTTCCCGGCCATGACACGGGCCCGACCCGGCGGTGGCCGGGGTCCGGGACGGTCGGTCACCCGGCCTAGAATCGACCGTGGTCGTCGACACGGCGGCCGTACTCGTTCGGCGATCCAGGGGCGGTCACATTCACATGCCATCGACGCTGTCCACGGCCAACCCGGATTCCGGTCAGGCGCATCTTCCGCTCGCGGGCATTGCCCGGGTCGCGCTCGCAGGTGCGGCCTTCGACGCGGTCCGGGACGCCCTCGGTCGTGCGGAACTCGCGCTTGTCGCACCGAACCCCGTCCGGCCCTTCCTCGCGACGGCGATCGCCGAGCACAGTCAGCTGCTGCTGGTCACCGCGACCGGACGCGAGGCCGACGACCTCACGACGGAACTCCGGGAGATTCTCGGTGACGCGGTCGCCCAGTTCCCCTCGTGGGAGACCCTGCCGCACGAGCGGCTCTCGCCCGGAGCCGACACCGTCGGTCGCCGGCTCGAGGTGCTGCGTCGGCTGGCACACCCCGAGAACGCCGACTACGGTCCGCCGCTTCGGATCGTCGTCACCACCGTGCGTTCGTTGGTGCAGCCGATGGCTCCGGGCCTCGGCGAGATCGAACCGGTCAACCTGCGGGTCGGGAGCGAGGTCCCGTTCGAGGAACTGATCACGCGGCTCGTCGAGATGGCGTACACGCGGGTCGACATGGTCGGTAAGCGCGGCGAGTTCGCCGTCCGCGGCGGCATCCTCGACATCTTCTCGCCGACCGCTGATCACCCTGTGCGTGTGGAGTTCTGGGGCGACGAGGTCACCGAGCTGAGGTCCTTCTCGGTCGCGGACCAGCGCTCGCTGCCGGAGCTGACCGTGACCACCCTGATCGCGCCGCCGTGCCGGGAGCTGTTGCTCACAGAGAAGGTCCGGGACCGCGCGTCGGCCCTGGCGCAGGACAACCAGGCCGACGCGGCCCTGGTTGAAATGCTCGACAAGCTCTCCGCCGGTATCCCCGTCGACGGCATGGAGGCGCTGCTGCCCGTGCTGCAGAACGGGGAGCTGGTGCTGCTGACCGAGGCGCTGCCTGCCGGAACCCACGTCCTGCTGTGCGACCCGGAGAAAATCCGCACCCGCGCAACCGATCTGGTGCGCACCGGCCAGGAGTTCCTGGAGGCCTCATGGACCGCGGCCTCGATCGGCGCGGAGGCACCGCTGGACACCTCGACTCTCGACACCTCCAGCGTCGGGGTGTCCGGTGTGGACCTGGCGGCGTCGGCGTACCGGACGCTGCGGCAGGTGCACGAGAGCGCGGTGGAGCAGGGGCGACCCTGGTGGACGGTCAGCCCGCTGGCGTCGGGCAGCGACACCGAACTGGTGCTCGACCTCCAGGCCGCACCCGAGGTCCGCGGATCGGACGAACTGCTCGCCGAGTTGTTCGTGATGCTGCGGGCCCACGTCACCACCGGCGGCCGCGCCGCGATCGTCGTCGCCGGATCGGGCACCGCGCAGCGGGTACTCGAACGCCTGTGGGACGCCGAGGTGCCCGCGGCACTGCTGGCGCCGGGCGCCGAACCGGCACGCGGGCAGGTGTCCGTGCTGTGCGGCACCCTGCAGAGCGGACTGATCCTTCCGGCGCAGCGCCCCGACGTCGGGCTGGTGCTGGTCTCCGAGTCGGATCTGACCGGCAACCGGGTCGCCGCGGCCGGTGACGGCCGGAAGCTGCCGCCGAAGCGGCGCAACCAGGTGGACCCGCTGGCACTGACCGCCGGCGACATGGTGGTGCACGACCAGCACGGCATCGGCCGATTCGTCGAGATGGTCGAGCGCACCGTCGGCGGCGCCCGCCGCGAGTACCTGGTGATCGAGTACGCGGCGAGCAAACGCGGCCACCCCGGCGACCGGCTGTTCGTCCCGATGGAATCCCTCGACCAACTCTCCCGCTACGTCGGCGGCGAGATGCCCGCGCTGAGCAAGCTCGGCGGATCAGACTGGGCCAACACGAAACGCAAGGCACGCAAGGCGGTTCGGGAGATTGCCGGCGAGCTCGTCCAGCTGTACGCCGCCCGGCAGGCGGCGCCCGGTCACGCCTTCGGCCCGGACACCCCGTGGCAGAAGGAGATGGAGGACGCCTTCGCGTTCACCGAGACCCAGGACCAGCTGACCGTCATCGACGAGGTCAAGGCGGATATGGAGAAGCCGGTCCCGATGGACCGGGTCGTCATCGGCGACGTCGGCTACGGCAAGACCGAGGTCGCGGTGCGGGCCGCCTTCAAGGCCGTCCAGGACGGCAAGCAGGTCGCGGTGCTGGTGCCGACCACCCTCCTCGCGCAACAGCATCTGCAGACCTTCACCGAGCGGATGGCCAGCTTCCCTGTCAAGGTGCGGGGGCTGTCCCGGTTCACCGATCCCGGTGAGTCGAAGGAGATCATCGCGCAGCTGGCCGACGGCGAGATCGACGTGGTGGTCGGGACCCACCGGCTGCTGCAGACCGGGGTGCGGTGGAAGGACCTCGGTCTCGTCGTCGTCGACGAGGAGCAGCGGTTCGGCGTCGAACACAAGGAGCACATCAAGGCGCTGCGGACCCACGTCGACGTGCTCACGATGTCGGCCACCCCGATTCCGCGCACGCTGGAGATGAGCATGGCCGGCATCCGGGAGATGTCGACGATTCTCACTCCGCCGGAGGAACGGCACCCGATCCTCACGTACGTCGGTGCCTACGCCGACAAGCAGGTCGCTGCCGCGATCCGGCGTGAGCTGCTCCGCGATGGCCAGGTGTTCTACGTGCACAACCGGGTCAGCTCGATCGACAAGGCTGCCAAGCGGATTCGTGACCTGGTTCCGGAGGCTCGGGTGGTGGTCGCGCACGGTCAGATGAACGAGGAGACCCTGGAGAAGACCGTGCAGGGCTTCTGGGAGCGCGAGTTCGACGTGCTGGTGTGCACCACGATCATCGAGACCGGGCTCGACATCTCCAACGCCAACACCCTGATCGTCGAGCGGGCAGATTCGCTCGGTCTCTCGCAGCTGCACCAGCTGCGCGGTCGGGTCGGGCGCAGCCGGGAACGTGGGTACGCCTACTTCCTGTATCCGCCGGAGAAGCCGCTCACCGAGACCGCGTACGACCGGCTCGCGACCATCTCGCAGAACTCGGACCTCGGTGCCGGCATGGCCGTCGCGATGAAGGACCTCGAGATCCGTGGCGCCGGAAACGTGTTGGGTGCCGAGCAGTCCGGGCACGTCGCCGGTGTCGGTTTCGATCTGTACGTGCGCCTGGTCGGTGAGGCGGTGGAGGCGTACCGCGCCGTCGCGGACGGCCGGCCGATCACCACCGACGAGGCACCGAAGGAGGTGCGGATCGACCTGCCGGTGGACGCGCACATCCCCCCGGACTACGTCACCAGCGACCGGTTGCGGCTCGAGGCGTATCGCAAGCTGGCGGCCGCGGGCAACGACGACGAGATCACCGCTGTCATCGACGAACTCGTCGACCGTTACGGTGCGCTGCCGGAGGAGGTCGGCCGGTTGGTGTCGGTGGCGAAGCTGCGGTTGCTGTGCCGTGAGTACGGGATCGAGGAGGTGGCCGTCACCGGTACCCAGCTGAAGATCTCGCCGATGCAGCTGCCGGACTCGAAGCAGTTGCGGCTCAAGAGGTTGTACTCGGCGGCGCAGTACCGGGCGACCACCGGCATGGTGCAGATGCCGTTGCCGCGGACCGGGGGTGTCGGTTCCGACCGGGTGCGGGATGTGCAGCTGTTGCAGTACATCGCGGACTTCCTGCTGGCGATGGACGGCAAGGCCGCGGGAGCCGTGGACGTGTCCGTCCCGGTGGGGGCGCCCGCGTGAGCGACGAGGGCGGTCGACTCGGGGACGGTCTCGTCGAGGCCGCCGAGGTGATGGACCGGCTGTGGTCGTACGGCGGCTGGGAGGTCACCCAGACCCACGACTCGCTGCGCCGGTACCTGCTAGAGGAGACCTACGAGCTGCTCGACGCGATCGAGGAGGGCGACCCGGTCGGTCTGCGCGAGGAGCTGGGCGATCTGCTGCTGCAGGTGCTGTTCCATTCCCGGATCGCACAGGAGTCGGCCACCGACCCGTTCACCGTCGACGACGTGGCACGGGGGCTGGTCACCAAGCTCGCCCTGCGCAGCCCGCATCTGACCAACGGTCACACCGGCCCGATCGATGTCGCCGAGCAGGAGCGGGCGTGGGAGGTCGCGAAGGCGGCGGAGAAGGCGCGCGCCTCCTGTCTGGACGGGATCGCGATGGCGCAGCCGGCTCTTGCGTTGGCGGAGAAGGTGATCGAGCGGGCCACCAGGGCGGGGCTGCCTGCCGAGCTGGTGCCCGAGGAGTTGCGGGTCGTGCGGATCGTCGTGGGCGAGAACGCCGAGGACATGCTTCGCAAGGCCGTCCTGGCCTTCGCTGCGCGGATCCGGGCGGCCGAGCAGGCGGCGCGCAGGGCCGGGCCGGACTCCGGGGCGATCGCACCCGCGACCTGGTCGCAGGTCTGGTGACGGCGAGCCGACGGTCCGACCGCGGGACGGTGTGTAGCGTGCGGGTGCCTCCTGCACGCGTCACGTGGTGACGAAGTTCTCCGAGGTGACCTCACTACGACCGGGCGTGACGGGGGATAGTGAAGGCCGTGCGAATACTCGTGGTGGAGGATGACCGCAACGTCGCGGAGACGGTGCGCCGCATGCTCGTGGCCGAGAGTTGGGTCGTCGACGTGGTCCACGACGGTCGCGAGGGCCTGGAGAAGGCGAGCACAGAGCATTTCGACGTCGTGGTCCTCGACATCATGATGCCCGGCCTCAACGGGTACGAGGTGGTGCGGCAGATGCGGCACGAAGGTGTGTGGACGCCCGTGCTGATGCTGACCGCAAAGGACGGCGAGTACGACCAGGCCGATGCGTTCGATTTCGGTGCCGACGACTACCTGACGAAACCCTTCTCGTTCGTCGTGCTGATCGCGCGGCTGCGGGCGCTGGTGCGCCGTGGTGCACCGGTGCGACCGGCGGTGCTGACCGCAGGATCTCTCACCGTCGACCCGGCGGCTCATGTCGCCAGGCGAGGCGATGTCGAACTGACCTTGACACCAAGGGAATTCGGAATGCTCGAGTACCTGATGCGGCACAAGGGTGAAGTTGTGACGAAGGCCGGGATCCTCGAGTCCGTGTGGGACGTCAACTATCGCGGTGACGAGAACGTCGTGGAGGTCTACGTCAGCTACCTCCGAAAGCGGATCGACGCGCCGTTCGGGTGCAAGGCGATCGAGACGGTCCGCGGTGTCGGGTATCGGCTTGCCGCCGACGGCGGCGGCTAGCCATCCGGCAACGGCAGGGTGAATCCGACGGTGGCACCGTCTCGTCCGTCGGCGACGACCACCTGTCCGTGGTGTGCATGCACGATCTCGCTGACGATCGCCAGACCGAGCCCCGAACCGCCGCTACCCCGTTCGCGGGCGGTGTCGAGGCGGACGAACCGTTGCAGGACACGTTCCTTGTCGGCGTCGGCGATGCCGGGCCCGTTGTCGGAGACGGTCACGCACACGTGGCCGCGATCGGCGTCGACGGTGATGGCGAAGTCGAGGCGGTCACGGGTGTGGCGGGCAGCGTTGTCCGCGATGTTTCGCAGGGCGCGGGCCAGTTTCTCCCCGTCGCCTCGCACTCGGGCCGCCACGATGCTCGCCGTGATCGTGTGGCGACCGAGTGCCTCGAGGCGGGCGACCTCCGCGCTGACCACGTCGTCGAGGTCCACATCGGCGACTCGCAGCGGGACGCCCTTTTCGTCGGCGCGTGCCAGGAACAACAGATCCGAGACCATGCCCTGGAGGCGGAGGGCTTCGGGCAGCATGACCGTCTCGACGGTCTCGGGATCGATGGGCAGCTGCTTCGTTCGGGACAGATCGAGCAGGCCGACCAGCGTGGTGAGCGGGCTGTTCAGCTCGTGTGACGCATCGTTCACGAACCGCATCTGCTGGGTCCGGGCGGTGTCGATGCGGTCGAGCATCGCGTTCATGGTGCTGGCCAGCGTCGCGATCTCGTCGCCGGTGTCCGGTACGGGGACACGCTGATCGAGGTTTCCGCCCGAGATGTCGTCCACCCGTTTGCGGATGTCGTCGACCGGTTTCAGGGTGCGCGCGACGAACCAGTAGGTCAGCAGCGCCGTCCCGAGCACGATGAGCGGGATCACGACGGCGCCCAGCTTGGCGACGAGGTGGACGAGCGAGTCGAGGCGTCCTTCGGATGCGCCCACCTCGACCGTGACCGGACCGTCGTCGGGGGTGGTCACGCCGACCAGCGCGGCTCGGAATCCCGGACCGTCGGGCGTCGTCCTGAGGCCGCCGACCCGCGTCTCCTCGCCAGGCGCCAGACCGGGGCTGAGCGGTCCGGTCGGGTAGCGCACGTCGCTGAAGACGACCCGCCCGGAACCGTCGACGACCTGGATGATGTCGACATACCGGCTTGCGGTCAGCAGCGACGCGTCGAGAGCGCCGAGTCCCTCGGACTCGGCGACCGCCGCGATCTGCCTGGCTCTCGCAGTGGTGGCCACGTCGGCGGAGTGCCGTGACGAGTTGTGGATGGCGACGAGCACCACCGCGGCGGCGGCGGTCAGCGTGACCGCAACCAACAGGGTGGCCAGCAGCGTCAGGCGGATGCGGACCGGTTTCGCCCGCCGCCGGGCCCGGCTCGCCCACGCCGGGATTCGGGGTAGCACGGCTCCGACAGTAACCGTGCCGCCCGGACCGTCTGTAGCGCTACTCAGCGTCCCCTAAGTATTCCTGGGTCAGGATGAATTCGCGCACAGCGCACCACACCTGCCGCCACCCGCTTGTGACGGGCTGACCAGCATCGTTCGCGACGATCGTCGAGGCGAGGCCGAAGGGACAACATTCATGGCTACTCGTACCGGACGCCGCCTGGCCGCCGTAGGCACGCAGAGCCTGCTCGGCGGCGTCCTGAGCCAGTTCAGCAGCTAAGGGTGGTCGACACCGAGCCGAAGGAACTGTCGATGACGATGCCCGCGCGTGTTCGCGCCGCGTACTCCGCCGAGATGTACGACGCCCGCACTGCGTACGACGAAGCACAGAAGTGGACGCACCTCGAGCAGGCTCACATCCTGTCTCAGCACCACGCGTGGCTGCACACCCGCAACCATCTCGCGATGCTCGCCCTTGCTCTGCGGCAACGGGATTGGCGTGAGGCCGCCGGGCAGCTCCTGCGGATTGTCGTGGCCGCGCCCGCCGCCGCCCTGCGGCGATATCCCTCCGGCAACACCGGACGTACGGCCGTGGGACTCACGACGCACGTCCCGATCCCGGAGGACATGGCTCGGTTCCTCTCCGAGGCCGCCTAGACCGTCGGCGACCGCCTGGAACCCCATGAGTGGCTCCCGGCGGTCGCCGACGAAGGGCAGACCCGATCGGAGCGGGTCAGCCCTCCCGCACGGTCTTCGTCAGCCAGTCGATCGTCTGCATGCCGAACAGGTCGGTTCCCCAGCCGTACATGTTCCCGACGAAACGCTCCGTGCTGCAATCGGTGCCCGCATAGGTGACATCGGTGCCGCCGGCCCGGTACCGGTCGGTGAGATCTCGCGAATCCTGCGCCGGTACCAGCGACATCGGGGAGTCATCGGCGCGGCACGAGGTGATCAGCACCTTCGACCGGGGCGCGGCACCGCGGCCGAGTTCGTTGTCGGCGTAGACGTGCTGAAAGTCCGGGATGTCGGCGGGGGAGGCGCCGCCGATGAACAGTGCATTCAGCGGTGCGAACGGCAACGTGAAGTAGGCGGGGGTCTGGCACTGTGTGCGGTACCAGTCCGCGACTTCCTTGCCGAGTGGGGTCAGCTTCTCGTCGATACGCATCTCCGGGTAACGGGGTTCGAGGCCGAGCAACGTGGCGAAGGCGAATCCCGCGCCGACCGACCCGTCCGCCATCCGGATGAAGTTCCGCTGGTCGACCACCATCCCCTCGAGCACCGTCGCGCGGATGTCGAGCTCCGGCGCATAGGTGTCGTGGTACTCGGCGGCGAAGGCCGCCCCGACGCCGCCACCGGCGATGCCGAACAGTCCGATCGGTGCCTTCGGGTTCAGCCCGGCCTCGTCGAGGGTGAGCGCCGCGCGGATCGCGTCCAGTTGTGCCTTGCCTCCGAAGCGGCCCGCGAACACGCCGTGCGGGTTCGGATCCGCGTCGTTGCCGACGTCACTGATCACCACGGCCTGGCCCCGGTTGAACATCTGTGCCAGCGGGCCGAGCGCGGACCACGACGATCCGTCGAGCGGGTTGGCGCCCGTCCACTGCGAGCTCGGATGGCACTTCGCGCCGATGCTGTCGTTGGCCTGCTGGTAGGAGATCACCTGACGTTCGGAGTTCGGGGTGCCGTCCACCGGAATCATCACGATGCCGGTGCTGATGGTGGGGCTGCCATCGAGATCCGACGTGACGTACATGATCTTCCATGCATCGAGGTTCGCCGGTCGATAGGCGGCGAACTGGACGTCGACCTTCTTCTCCTTGAGCAGGGTGCCGGGACGTTCGGAGCCCGTCAGCGCCGGCTCGGCGTAGAACGGGTCGTCGGCGGCCAGGCCCGCGTCGAACTCGGCGCGGGTCGCGAAACGTCCCTGCTCGAGCGCCTCCAGCGAGAAGCCGGTGACGACCTCGCCGATGGCGGGCGTGGACACCGGCGGCGCGGCGGGATCGGCGGACGCCGGTGCGGCGCAGGCGAGTGCGGCCACCGCCGCCAGCGCAGCGGTGGGGACCAGGGGAGCGATCCGCATCAGGACACCTCGACCTTCGTGTTGCGCAGGGCGGAGTCGAAGAACTGCGGCAACGTCAGCAGGGGACGCTTCGACTTGAACTGGGTCTCGTAGGGTACCTGCAGTTGCGCCTCGAGCATCGGCCAGTTGTTTTCGACCTGGAACTTGTAGCGCGGCAACAGCTCCGCGTTGATGTAGTCCCAACGATCCTCGAAGACCGACCAGTTCCACGAGGGCAGCGGTGTCGTCACCGTAGTGGCACGACCGTTGGGCAGCGTGACGCTCACCTGGATCGGGCGGACGGACCGCGGCGGCGTCACTCCCGCGACCGACGGCGAGGCGGCAACGGTCGACAGGTAGGTGATCGCCTCGCCGACATCGCCCTTGTAGCTGCGCACAGCGTCCCACTGATCCTTGATGATGACGCCCTGTTCGCGGCGCAGCAGCGTCCCGTTGCCCCGGGCGACACGCTCGGCATCGTTCGACGCGATGTCGTACCAGGCGTCGAGGATGTCGTCGCCGAACAGGCCGGCGCGGTGCATCTCCTCGAGCGCTGGCCGGCCGCCGGTCACGTATGCGCGGTGCATCGGCATCAGGTCGGAGAAGATGTTCTTCTGCATCACCAGGATCATGCCCAGGATGTAGCGCAGGTCCTCGGCAGTGATCGTCTCGCCCGCCGAGGCGAGGGCACGCAGCCCCTCTGGGAGCTGGGCCACGGCCTGCGGGCCCGCGGCGTCGGCGACGGTGGTGACGACGGCCCGCGACAGTCGGCTCAGCCCGGGCAGGTCGTAGGCGTCGGTGAGGAGGTCGAAGTCGGCGAGACCGCCACCGAAGTCGGCACCGACCTGGCCGCCCATCCCGGCCCACTGCAGCTCGCGGTGGTCGAGTTGCAGGTCCTCGTAGTAGCGGTACGAGCGGATCAGGTTGTCCCGGTTGGCCTTCACTCCGGCCCGCGGATCCCACGACGCGAGGTCGATACCGGCAGTGCGGGTGACGTCGGTGAGCCAGTACTGGTGCAGCAGGGCCGCATAGCTGGTTGGCGCGACCCCCGTGGCGCGGGCCTGGTCGAGGAACCCGCGCAGCACATCGGGGTCATTGGGCAGAGCGGGATTTACGCCGCCCGGTGAGACCGAGGCGTCTCGGTTGACCAGCGGCAGGTCGAGGTAGTTGTCGAGGTTGTCGGCCTGCGCCGCGGGTGCGACCAGCGCGACGGTCGTGGTGACCGCGGCGGCGAGCGCGGTGGCCGTGATGGAGCGGCCGGCGCGAATGACGAGCTTCATTGGTCCCCCCGGACATTGTTCCTACTTTCCAGTAAGTATCCGAGGTGGTAGCTGAAGCGTTACTCCCAGACGATGGAGCGGGGACGTGGTGGGGACACCCGCGTAGCGCCGAGGTCGGCTCGGGGACGGTCTCGTCGAGGCCGCCGAGGTAATGGACCGGCTGTGATCGTACGGCGGCTGGGAGGTCACCCAGACCCACGACTCGCTGCGCCGGTACCTGCTCGAGGAGACCTACGAGCTGCTCGACGCGATGGAGGAGGGCGATCCGGTCGACTCCGTGAGGAGCTGGATGATCTGGTGCTGCAGGTGCTGTTCCATTCGCGGATTGCGCAGGCGTCGGCCACTGACCTTTTCGCAGCCGAGGGCGTCGCACGCACTGTGGTGACCACACTGTCACGGCCCAGTCCCATCTGGCCAACGGTCACATCGGCCGATCGATGTTGCCGAGCAGGAGCGGGTTTGGGAGGTCGTGAAGGCGGCGGAGAAGGCGCCCAGCTGTCGGGACTGGATCGCGATGGCGCAGCCGGCTCTTGCGTTGGCGGAGAAGGTGATCGAGCAGGCCACCAGGGCGAGGCTGCTTGCCGAGCTCGACCCGTTGCGGATACCCTCACGTTTGGCCGATGGTCCACGTCCAGGGTCTTCGAATGCGCGGCATCGTCACAGGAGCAGGCTGGGGGTTGCCCCGGGTCCGCGTCTTTTCCCCGAACAGCAGCGTGTGAAGAACGCGCGTCCTCCGCACGGCTAGTTGCAATGCGATAGGTGCGGCGATACCGGCCACCAGTCCCACGACGAACAGCTCAGGCCGTGCGTGCAGACCGAGATGCTCGAGGGCAATGCGTGAGGCCGCCGTCGCGAAGACGTGGAAAAGGTAGATGCCGAACGAGAATCCACCGATCCACACCAGCACCCGGGCATTCGCCAGGTGGCGGGCTGAGTAGATCAAGACGACTGCGATTGCCCCGACGGCGATCGTGAGCGCCCGGTCGGAGTGCGCGTCGATGCGGTACACCCTGAAGACAACGAGCAGGCGCACGGAATACACGGCGGCGAACGCTGCGACCGCGAGCAGGGCTTGGTTGCCACGCAGATCGAACAATGCGTGCCGACGCAACCCGTAACCGAGCAGGAAGAATGGAAGCAGTCGCACAGCTCCGCTGATGGTGAAGACATCGGCAGTCGGAGGGATGTGAACGACTACGAAGGCGACAGACGCGGCGATTGTCATGACGGCCCACGATGGTCGCGAGGCGAGTGCGCCACAGCTGTCGAGAAGTCCGACGATCAGGAAGATGAGAAAGATCGACTGGAGAAACCACAGGTGCTCGAATCCGAAAACGTATGTGTGCCATAGTGCAACACCACTCGGCTTCGAATTTGTGTCCGGCACCGTCTCCAGCGCGACGTAGAGCAACGTGCCGACAGTGATCAGCGGGATCAACAGGCGCCGCGACTTTCCCGCGACGAGTCCCGGCAAATTTCGCCAATGCTCGACCGGGCGCATGGCGTACACGTACCCGGAGATCACGGTGAACAGTGGCAAGCGGATGTCGGCGAGAGCGAGATAGGCGTACCGCCATGGCGTATCGTCCGCTGCGAGAAGTCCTTGGCTGGCCGTCGCACCGATCACATGCCCCGCCACGACGAGGAGCACCGCGACGCCCCGCAGCGCTTGGATCGCCGGTTCTCGTCGGCGCGCCAGCGATGAGGTGAAATCTGTATGAGGTGGGACTGTGTGGGGCATAACCCCTCCGGCCGTGCGCATGTCGAACACGCGAGTCGGCGTCCCTCGGTTGCGCTCGAATAGGTGCATCGAAGCAGCCGCGGCCGCCCAGTATGGCGCTGACCACAGATGCTATCACCCTCACGAGCATCAGCCGATACTCGCTGACGGTGCCCGAGATCCATTCCGATGGCAGGTCATCAGGGCCCCCGGGGGCAAGCTTCCCGATTCCGGGCGGATCTGTGCCTGTGACGGACTGGGCAAGCAGCTGTATCCTTGGAACGCTGGAAGGCAACTTGTCGATTCCCAACGTTGACGAGTGTGCGCCCGGCCCGAGCCTGCAGTTGACTGCCTGGGGCGGGGCAACGAAACCTGTTGCGTCCGCAACGGCATGGCGATCGGATGGCGCCCGGCCCCGTGGACGGTCACGCGGAGGTTGAAATGTCACATCCAACCTTGCCGGCGAGGGTCCTGCCATCGGCGGTGATTGTTCCTGGCGCAATTCTCTTCGTGGTAGCACTGGCAGCGTTCTTGTTTCTCAAACGGGCTGTCGGATTCGATTCTTACGACCTCGCTGTGTATCTGATGGGGGGAGGGAATTTCGAGCACGGACTTCCTGTCTACGACGTTCAACTACATGGCACGGGGGCCTACTTCATTTACCCGCCAGTCACGCTTGTGGTGTTCGGTCCCCTGTCTGCCCTCCCATTCGGCGCGGTCGAGGTACTTCTCTTCGCGCTGGGTATTGCCGCCTTGTGGGCCGTAGTCTGGATGACGTTTCGAATGCTCGATTTCCGGCCGAACGCAGGACTTGCCGGGGCGTCGCTCGGGGTCACTGGTTGCGCCTTGTGGCTCCAACCCGTGAACGGCACCCTCGATGTGGGGAACATCAACATTCTGCTGATGTTCCTGGTGGTGGCCGACTTTGCGATCGGAGGGCGGTTTCCGCGGTTCGCTGGGATTCTCATTGGCGTTGCCGCGGCGATAAAGATCACACCCGCGATATTCATTCTGTATCTTCTGCTGACGCGACGATTTCGCGCTGCGCTCAATGCGGTTGTTACGTTTTTGATTCTGATGGGGCTCGGCTTCCTCGTTGCTCCGGCGGAATCAGTGAAGTACTGGTTCGATGGAATGCTCGCAGATACCGCTCATTTATTGGGTCCCGTTCCGGTCGGTGACGTCTCCAATCAGTCGATCAACGGGACCGTGATCAGATTCTTCGACGACAGCGGAGGGGCGGTCTGGCTCGTTCTTGCTCTGGCGATCGGCATCGGTGGCCTCGCTGTCGCGGTTCGAGCGGATCGGTGCGGTGATCCCGTGGCGGGAATGCTCGCATGCGCGATCACCGGTCTACTGATCTCGCCCGTCAGTTGGCACGAGCATTGGATCTGGATGGTTCCGGTGGGAGTCTGGCTCGGCGCCACTGCCATACGGCTCAGCCCCACGAGACCGGTACTTGCAGGGGCTCTGCTGGCACCGCTGGTCGTATTTCTGACATGGCCGCAGGAATCTGCGCCGGGAGCAATTCGTCCGACGTCCATACTGGGGCCCGCCGGCTCCTTGTGGGATGACGGCAGTCGCAATCCGCTTGTGGCGCTCGCCGGTACCGCGTACGTTTCGGTCGGCTTGTTCCTCCTGGCTGTCGGAGCCTGGATCCTGTTCCGGCCCTGGATCCTGTTCCGGCCGTGGAGCGGAAAGACCACTGTGAAACCTGCCCGCCCGCGATCGCCGTCGGTTAGTGTCCCGGACCGATGATCACATTTCGATCCTCGAGGATTTCATGAAGCGGCCCTTCGAGATTGGTCCCTCGTCGAGGTGCCGGTTCTCTGGCGCGACGGTTAGGGGCTACGACAGACGATTCTTCAGGCAGTTTCATCGAACTGAGGACGAGACATGGGTTCATCGAGTGGAGTGATCCGCGCGATCGATCGTGACCTCCTGCATCAGCAGGCGCTCGCTGCGACTCCGTTTCCGCACGTCGTGATCGATGATTTTCTCACCACCGACTTTGCTTACGAGGTCTTGCGCTCATGGCCGAGTTACGCAGAGGCCGAGAAGGCTGGGAAGCGGTTCCGTTCGATCAACGAGAAGAACAAGGTCCAGGTGACGGACAGTGAGAAGTTTCCGCCGGCCTTGAAGGTGCTGAACGATGCACTCGCCACGCCCGAGTTCCTGTCGGCGGTATCGTCGATCTTCACCATTCCGCATCTGCTCGCGGACAGCGAGTTGGTGGGGGGCGGCCTGCATCAAACCGGACGGCGGGGCCGTCTCGACGTTCACATCGACTTCAACTACATCGAGGCCCGAAAACTACACCGTAGATTGAACATTCTCGTCTACTTCAACGAGGGTTGGTCGTCGAAGTGGGGAGGTCAACTCGAACTGTGGAACCGCGACGTATCTGAACGGATCCATTCGTTCGATCCGATATTCAATCGCTGCGTGGTTTTCGAGACCAGCGAGATCAGCTTTCACGGGGTCGCTGCGGTGACGTGCCCCACCGATGCCGTTCGTCGCTCCTTCGCGGGCTACTACTACACCCTGGAACCACCGGCCAATTGGGACGGCGAATCGCATTCCACCGTGTTCAAGCCTCGGCCCGAAGAGAATGTCAAACAGAGGTTGATGGCGCTGAAGAGCGCGTCGGGTATGGCAAAGCAGACGGTGAAGAAACTTCTCCACGGGCCGAATGTCCATCGAGCCGACTGAGCTCAACTGATCACCCGTGTGGGCTTTGGTGCGTCCCCCGAGCTGTCAACAGGGGTGGCACCAGGTCCCGCGCCACGCGAACGACTTTGCGGCCGCGGCGAGCCGCCGAGATCCGCTGACGGCGTGTGTACATTTGCGCCACCGCAAGCCTGGCTGTGCGGCGCTGTTGTTCGGTGAGGTCGCACTGCGTCAGCCATTGCAGCATCTCCCTGCACTGCAACAGTGTTGCGAAATGTGCCTGCCACGGTGGCACGTCCAGTCTGCGGGCCAGCACTGACATGTTCTCGTACTTCCAGATTCGCCTCGTGAGCACCTCGGGCACGTGACCCCAGGGTCCAGCGAGCGCGAGTTTGGTGGCGTACACCTCGTCCTCTCGCAGCATGTTGCGACGTCCGATGTGCAGGACGGACTCGCGCCGGAGCGTGCCGTAGAGGGGGTCGATCTGTAGGTTTTCGTCGGTGAGGAGACGAAGATACTCGGCGAACCGTGCGACCGGATCGCTGGAACCGAGGGCCGCCCCGTTGTAAGCGGCAATCCTCGGGACGCCGTCCTCACCGCGGTACTCGATCTCGTTGGTCACCAGGACCAGTCGGTCGTCGGCCGTAAAGATGTCGAGAGCTCGCGATATGCAGTGCGGATGTAGCCAATCGTCGTCGCTCACCCAGCGGAAATAGGTGCCTGTGGCCAGCCTGAGGGTGTTGGTGAAGTTGTTGAGGATTCCCACATTGACCGGGTTGCGACGATAGACGACGCGGCTGTCGTGTGCGGCCAGACTCCGGCACAGGTCCTCGGTGCCGTCGGACGATGCGTTGTCAGAGATCACCAGCTCGAGGTTCGCGTGGTCCTGAGCAAGTACCGATTCGACCACGTCGCTCATCCGCCCGGCACCGTCTCGTACCGGTAGCCCGACCGAGACGAGGATGTCGCCCTTGCGCACCATCAGCGCTCCTCGTAGTCGTCGGACGCGGGTCGCCCATCGCGATCCATCAGAAAGGGCCGATCGGGACAGGTTCGATGCGCACACTTCGCGTCGATACCGAGCGGGCGGCAAGCGAGACCGAGGCGCACCCGCCAGGATGTGCCCGACATCCACTCGACTGTGACCCGAGATCGGGACAACGACCATTGATGTTATCACCGCCCCCGTCCGGTCAGTTGACACTTCACTCGCCGGGCCACTCGCAACTTCGGCGACATGCAATCACTCGAGATCTAATGCGGGAGAGGTAGATTCCGAACAGCGATCCATGGTCCACATTGACCTCGAACTCCATCGAGTCGACACACCACGGGTCCGAATCGAACAAGGAGGATCTCCGTGTTCGCTGATGCCGCTGATAACATCGAATGGCCGTTGGCTGCGACGGAAGGATCGCACCGATGCTGTTGGTGGCGGGGACGAGTGTCCGGTCGTTCACCTCGGGCGGTCGAAGCGACTGGCTCCGGTCTCGGGCAACGGACAGAGCTGGTGGGTTGATCCGGGTAGTGCACAGGCGGTAGGCCTGATGAGAACGACCATGTGGGGTCATCATGGCTGACGGCAGTTTGTCGTCGGGAATGCGATGGAGCGGTCTTTCCGTGATCGGTCGGGAAGTCTCCCGAACGGTGTTCACGATCATTCTGGCCAGACTCGTCGGGCCCGAGGCTTTCGGCATCGTCGCCTTGGGCGCCGTCTACATCGGGATCGTTGCCCTTCTGCTCGACCAGGGATTTTCGAGCGCGTTGATCCAACGACCCACAGTCGAGGCCGACATGCCAGGCGTCGTGGTCACGGTGAATCTCGCCGTCGGGGCGTCTTTGATGGTCGTGACCATCGTGATCGCCCCGGCCTGGGCCGCCTTCATGTCGACACCGGAACTAGCGCTGGTTCTTGTCGCACTCTCGCCGAGCCTGCTCGTGCGGGCTGCGTCGATCACCCCCCGCGCGTTGCTGCAGCGCCGCATGGAGTTTCGCACGATCGGAATCGCGGACGTCGTGGCGGCGATGACCGGAGGTGCGCTCGGGGTGGCGGTGGCGCTTGCGGGTGCGAGCTATTGGGCGCTGGTCGTCCAAGTTGTCTGCACCGATGTGGTTCTGTTGCTGCTATTGCTGGCGGTCGGGGCCGGAAGGAGGCCGAACCTGCGGTGGCAGCGGCTGCGAGAGATCGCATCGTTCTCGTGGCGGGCCTTCGCTGCCGGACTCCTGATCAACTCGGTGTCTCGGAACATCGACAACCTGCTGGTCGGCCGGTTCCAGGGGCCTCAGGCGTTGGCGTACTACGGCCTGGCTTATCGCCTGCTGCTACTTCCGGTCCAGTTGGCTACCACGACGGTGGGAACAGTGTTGTTTCCGGCGTTCTCGCGTCTTGCGGACAATCTCGAGTCACTACGTATCGACATGACCCGGGCGACGCGGGCCCTCGCGGCCCTGGCCCTGCCGGTCATGGCGCTTGTCGCTGCGGCTGCGCCGCAGTTGGTGCTACTGCTGTTCGGAAAACAGTGGGCGCCGGCCATCCCGATCGTTCAAGTCCTCGCAATGGCGGGTGCCGTGCAGGCGATCTATCAACCGTCGACGATGCCCCTGGTGCTGGGACTGGGGCATGCGAGGCTCAATCTTCGGTTTGCCTGGCTCACCACGATCGTCACCACAGTGGGCATCGTGTCCGGCCTGCCCTTCGGTCCCCTGGAAGTCGCTATAGGCTACAGCGCGGCCACCGGCATGTTGCTCCCCGTCGAGTGGTTCATCCGCGGCAGCCTGCTCCACATGACGCTGCGCAGCCAGGTCGCGTCACTGGTCCCCGGCGCTCACGTGGCGGCCTGGGTCGCTGCGGCCTACCTTGCAGTCTCGGTCGCCATCCCTGGACGCGAGCTGGTGGTCCTACTGCTCGGCGGACTGGCGGGGGCAGCGGCCGGCATCGGAGTGATGCGGCTGGTCCACAGGGCCCTGCTCGGTGAACTGGTGTACATGGTCAAGCGGATCTTGGGGACGGGTGAGCGAGACGAGTACCGCGCGGAGGCCCCCGCCACTCGCGCCTGACATGTCTAGGGTTGACGGGTCGCTGCCAGCACCACCGGATGCATGCGTCGCTCCCACGAGACCTCGGCGACGAAACTCAGCCTCCGAGCTTCGGAGGTGTGCCCCATGGCGAGTGCTCGCGCGAGTCCGTCGGCCCAATCCGCTCGTTTGCTGATGTGCACGCGTTCGTCGTCAACTCCGTGGATCGGCGGCAGGTCGACCGACAGTACGGGGAGCCCGGCCGCGAGGTACTCGTACAACTTCAGCGGAGACATCGCGCGGATACAGGCGTGGTCACGGTGCGGGATTATTCCGATGTCGCACGCCTGCACCGTTGCGGCTAGTTCACGCTGGCTGACGGGGCCGAAGAGATGAACGTTGTCCAGCGAGCGCAGGTACTCGATCGTGCTGGGGTCGCCCGGGTAACCGACCATCACCAAAGACCCGACCCGGTCCGCGGTCACCTTCACCAGAGCTGGCTCGAGGCGGTCGTCAATGGTGCCCGTGTACACGGCGCGCGGTCTGGGCAGGGCGGCAATACGATCCGGCTCCGGGAAACGCCGGCGCCAGACTTCGCCGATTACGCCGTTCGGAACGACGCTGGTGCGCGGAGACAACCGCCGGGCAAGCTCTTCGGATACTGCGAAGATTGCCCCCGCGCGCTCGTCGATGCGTTGATAGGCCACCCGGAACAAGTCCCACCACTGAGCCAGCGCGTCGCCGCTCGCCCAATCATCCTGGCCGACATACACGATGTTGCTGATCCAGGACGCATCGCAGAACGCAGCGACGAACGGGTGGTACGTGACCAGCGCGGCGGATGCCGGTTGGGCCGCCTGTTCGCCGCGGGCACGCGCCAGCGCGCGACCGAGCAGAGCGCCGTACCGACGGTAGGAGCGTTCGACCGCGTTGAGGCCGGTCGATTCCACAGTCCTGAGCCGGTGTGGCCGAACCCGGGTGGCGGTCCGATCGGCGATCGTCACCGGATCGTCCAGCCGGACGGGCCGGCGGCGCACGGCAGACGCGATGTAGGAGCGCCATGCGTCGGCGACCAGCAGGAGCCCCACGCGGTCGCTACCGGCCAGCGCAAGCAGAGTCTGGTCGGTAGGTCGGCAGAACTCCCGACCTACCGCGTCGTCGAACATCTCCATTCCGAATGTGAAGACGACGTCCGTTTCCGTTGTGGCCGACGATCCTCGCTGCACGACTCGAATTCTACGCAGCGCGATCGTGCACGGCTCGCTGTCAGGTGTGTTCGCCGCAAGATCTCGAGTGAGGTCGGATGCGTTGTCCCCACGCATCAGGGTTGGTCAGACGCGTTCGAGCCAGATCTCGCGCCAGAACGATACGAACTCGCGCGGACAGTTGGCGTTGTACACGCCGGCGCAGACGATGCCTTCCAGGACGATACAAGGGTTCTTCATGACAAGGAGCCTGCCGGTCTTCTCGTCCAGGCATCTGGTCACGCGCGAGTGCACTCGCGCGGTCCGGCCGCAGTAGCGGGACATCTCCTCGTCGAAGCCCATGCCGCGGTTGAGTCGGCCTTCGTTGAGGGTGGCCATTATCTGCTCCTTGGTCTTGATTCGGACCATCTCGCCTGGCCGCAAGTCGAGATGCTCCGTTGGAGTTCTGCCCATCAGCCTTCCGACAACGAATCCCCAGCGCTGGCCGTCTCGAAACCGCAGCCTGCGAGGCAGTGTCCGAGTACTGACGTCTTGCAGACGGTTGAAGAGTGCGACGCCGAACGCCCTTAGCGACTGGGTCGGCGTCACGTTGCCGCTCGTGACATCCGTTCTGAATTGGCGGAGGTCGCGAAATGGCAGGCAGGTGGGTGCGGCCCGCAGCAACTCTGTTGCCTGGCAGGAGTATCGGTCCTCGCCGTCCGGGCCAGGCTCCTTGTGCGCGTTGGCCTCCAAGAGCGGCAGTTCGACCCTTCGGTTGCTCGACGTCGATCGCGTCCCGGGCTCGATCCGCTTGAGCCAGACTTCTTTCCAATACAGTGAGCAAGCGGTCTGGCAGCCTCCGTGTGAGGCACCGTCACATCTGGACCCGGTGAGGTGCACGGTGTTCTCCATTCGGTGCATCCCGCTGCCACCAATCGTGTCGCAGAGTTTGTGAGCCACCTTGCGAACCGTCAGCTGTTTTCCGCAGAATGCAAGCATCTCGGGCATGAACGGGAGATTTTCGAATTCGCCCCGTTCGTCGAGGCTGGAGAGGATCTCGTCGGCACTGCGGACCTCCACCAGGTCGCCCGCACGCAGGCCGAGGGTAGTTGGTGGGAGCATGGGCCGCGACATTGTCGATGCACTCCTAGGCCAGGCCCGGTCAGCCCATCGAGGTGACCGCGGCGAACGGCATTCCGCATTCGCAAGAACAGGCAGCGCCCGCGCTCGCACCGTGTCGAGCCAGATACTAGCACCATCGCACGTTGAGACCGATTGTCAGCATCCCGGCTGCAGGACCGCCTTCAGATAGCCCACCGATTGGTAGGCGTACTCGTAAAACCATCGGGGAGATGATATTTCGCCTGGGCTTGCCACCATCGTCAGTTCCCCGTCGAAGCAGCGCTCCAGGATGAACCGGGCGCGCGAAATGTGCGGCGTAAATGTCACGACGATGACGTGATTCCAGTGGTACTGCTCGGCCAAGCGGTTCAGTTCCTTCGCTTCCCCTCGAGTCGTCGGCGGATCAGGAACAAAGCAGAGCAGCTCGAAATCGGGGTGGGGCTCCGCGCACGCCTTTGCCATCCAGTTATCACTTACCCCAGCAGGATTCGAGAAGATGACCTGCGGCGCCCACCCGTTCTGTGCGAGCTCGATTCCGTACGGGTATCGGCTCCAGTCAGCGCCACCCAGAACGATCACAGCGTCGGCCGGTCGAAGGGGATCGATCTGTGGGTGTACATATACGGGCACCCCACCAGCCGTCATTGCTGCAATCAGCAGGCTGATGACAACCACCCATCGGCGGGCGCCGACACGACTTTTGCCCGCCACTGTCGCGGTGTATCCGGCTTCGCCCACGGTGCCTCCGGCTTCGCCCACGGTGCCTCCGGCTTCGCCCACGGTGCCTCCGGCTTCGCCCACGGTGCCTCCGGCTTCGCTGACGTCGTCCCAGCACGCCCGGCCATCGTCAAGCGTTCTTGCCAATGCCGTGCAGGGAATGGAATTGAGAGTGCTGTCTGAGCTCCTTGGCCCCTCGGTGCCTCCAGGCTACCGCTCCCTTCACCGCTGCTGAAGTTGCTCATCGGAGTGGTCAAACGACAAACGGTGACCTGCTGGGCGGTGCCGTATTTGCGAGTCGGCGAGGTCTGGGAGCCCTATCGGAGCCCTGCTTTGCCGCCGACCCGCCAGTCTCGAGCTTCATCATGGGTGGATGGCTTGCTGCTGGGTGGTGAACCAGTCGAGGTGCGGCGAGGCAGTGGTGCACACCCGTCACCGGGGTTGTAGCGGTGTGAGCCGTCTGAACGGAAGCGGTTTGTGTGGGTGCAAGGAAGGGTGAAGTTGGTACCATGGAACCCATTCGATTCGCGCGCCGGTCAACAAGACTTAGAGACGGATTCAATTCGAAGAAGCGGATGGCCTCCGCCGATTCGACGGCGAGTGGGAGTTGGCGTGGACCTCTTCGACGTCGGACGATCCTGTGCCCGACGCTGGTACGTCTTCGTCCCGCTGATGCTGATTGTCGGGTGGTTCGGTTATTCCTTGTACTCGGGTGTGAAGCCCACCTACTATGCGAATGTCGCAATCGGTTTCGCTCCCCCCAGTGTGGTGCCGCCCGATGTCGGTGAGGTGCGGAGCAACGGTCTGGTGGACGCCGGAGGGGCACCACTCATCGCCAACCTGCTGGCGATCGGGTTGCGGAGTCCCGCTGTGGTTCAGCAGGTCGTCGCCGCGGGCGGGCAGCCCGGGTACTTCTCCAAGGTGATGGAACTTCCGCCCCCAGTCGGTCAGTTGCCCCTGGTCATGGTTGAGGTCACGAACCCCGACCCAGCCGCTGTCACGAAGACACTCGAGTTGGTTGCGGCACAGGCTGACGTGACGCTGCGAACTCTGCAGCGAAATGCCGGAGTGCCCGAGGACCGGATGGTTGCGGTGTATCCGGTGCAGGCACCGAGCGATCCGGTGCCGGCAATGCCCAGCAGGATACGATCGACGGTAGCAATACTTCTCGCAGGTATGGGACTTGCCGTGCTTGCCGCAGTCCTAGTCGACCTTGTGATGCTGCGGCGTCGGGAGAAGACGCCGCCTGGTTCGGAGCGTGCGAGTGAATCCAACGGCGCCGATCCGCGGGCGCCAGTGATGGACGGTGTGGTGGGAAAGACGGGTCGTAGCGCGGATTCGGTCGACTGATGTCTGCTCCCGCCCCGGTGACCGCGCCGGTCAGGACCGATGTGTCGGCGCCGAGTCGACCGGTCGGCGAGCCGACACCATGGGTGGTCGGGTTCTTCTGTCTACTCGTTCCCGCGTTACCGACGATCTCCGTTTTCCCCGGCCCGCTCAAAAGCAACGGATCACCCGCACGAATGATGGCTGTCGCGTTCTTCGCACTTGCCGTGACGGGCTTCGTCCTGGCGAGGCGCCGAGGCGGTCGTCAGGTGGTGAACCCGGGTGTCATCCTCATTGTCGTCTACTTCCTTCTCCAGCTTCTGATCTACGGGGTCGGGATCCTGCATCTGGACGGTTCCGTCGTAGAGGCGACGAAGACGCGGATGGCCATCGGGCTCATTGCGAATGCGGGTGTGGCGCTGTACGTACTCCACACGGTCAGGACAGTTCGACAGAGATCGATCGTCATGGGTCTGCTAGCCACCGGAATCACCTTCGCGTGTTTGGTTGCATTGCTGCAGAATTTCACGGGAATCGATCTGCGACTTCTGTTCCAACCGCCGGGATTCGTGCTGAATCTGGAGGTCGCCGGCATTGCCGAGCGGAATGGAGCCTTTCGTGTCGTCGGTACCTCACAGCACCCCATCGAGTTCGCGGTTCTGGCCGCGGTGGCGGTTCCATTGACGCTTCACCTCGCGCGGTTTGCCAATAGGCCGCTCTACCGGCGGTGCGCGGCCGGAGGCTGTCTGGTCGCCGGATTCGCCATGCCTGCGGCGGGCTCACGGGCCGGAGTGGTTGCGCTCGTGGCTGCCCTCCTCACGTACATGTTCGCGTTCACCGTTCGTCAGCTCGCCAATGGGATTCTGATCGGAATCGGAGTTGGCTTGGCTTATGTGGCAGCTGCTCCCGATTCCGCCTATGCCCTCTGGCTCACAGTGGTCATGGCAAAGGAGGACGGAAGCGTGCTCAGCCGCCTGGCCGACTACAGCACCGTATCGCGCACATTTCATGAGCATCCGTGGTTCGGGCTCGGCCTCGGCGGAAATCCGCCGACCGTGTACGGATTCCTGGACAACGAGTGGCTGCAGGCGATAGTGCAGGGAGGCGCTGTTGGATTGGTGGCGATGTTGCTTGTGATGACGGGCGCTGTGGCCGGAATGGTCACGTCGCTGCGGGCGGCGAGGTCACCGCGGGAGCGTGATCAGACATACGCAATCGGGTCCGCGCTGATCGGGATCATTGCATCGACCTTCACATTCGATCTGTTCACCTATCAGCAGGCGACATTCGTGTACTTTCTGCTATTCAGTCTCTTGTGGTCCGCCTGGCGTCGCGATGTTCACGGTCCATAGAGGCTGCCAGCGCCGACAGATTCGCAGCCCCGCAATGGCGGTACTCGCGGCGATGGCGATCGTCTGCGGGTCATGCGTGTCGACGAGTCCTTTCCCTGACACGGCCGTCTCTACCAACGGCACGATCTGGTCGGACGCGGTCGTTCCGCCGGTTCCGGTCGAACCGGACACCGGTCCGGCCGCGGTCGGAACCGAGTTTTCTCCGGTGAGTGAGGGCGAAATCTCCGCGGTGCGCTTCTATCAGGGAAGCGAGGACATGAAAGTAGACAGTGCGACCCTATGGACGTCGGAGGGTACCGCGTTGGCGACCGTGCCGGTTCCCGAGGGCCCGGCCGGATGGCGTGAGATCCCCTTCGAGAAGCCTGTGCCGGTGAAGGCCAATGAGGACTATGTGGTTTCGTACAACGCCCCGCGAGGCGGCTATCCAACCGATAGTCATACGTTCGTTCTGGGGCATACCGTGACCAGCGGCTGGTTGACGGCTCGAGGGGGCGTCTACGCCCGCGGCAGCGGGTTTCCGAACAATCGGAGCGCCGGAGTGAACTACTACGTCGACGTGTTGTTCACACCGACCGGCCCTACGCTGCGCCCAATCGATGGCGGCACAGGGTATTACGACGCGTTCACCAGCTCGCTCCCCGTAGCGGAGGACTTCTTTCCGATCGGGGTCTGGTTCACCAACACTGAGTCCGCTCCGGATGTGGCGGCCGATCGCGCGATGGGTCTCAACACTTATGTCGAGCTCACCGAGCAGAGCAACATCGGTCTCATCGCCGACAGTGGGATGTTCGCGATTCCGAGTCACGGCGATCCGCGCGCGGCCGGCCGGCTGACAGCCGACGAAGCCGATATGTGGGCCGGGGCGGGAGATGCTGCGTGGACCGGGCGCAGTCCGCCCGACAGTCCCATTTGTGCCCCGGCCGAGGCGGGGTGCGGGTACACAGTGATGTCGACAATGCGTCGAACGGTACCGCCTGGCGTGATGGTCTACGCGAACTACGGCAAAGGCGTCACCTTCTGGGAGCCCAGGGACGCTGCCGCGCAGTTCGTGAACGACTTCCAGAACGTTGTCTCGGCCGACAACTATTGGTTCACCGACCCGAGTATCTGCCGCGCCGACGAGGGCGGGGCATTGCTGACGAACGGGGCACGGTCGCTGTCGAACTCGGAATGCCGCCTCGCTTCGAACTACGGCGTCACCACGAAGTACATCCGTTCCCTCGTTCAACCGAAGGCCGCGGTCCCGGTGTGGAACTTCGTCGAAGTTGGGCACCCGTTCGCCGAGGGCGCCGATCGCGCCGTGACGGGACCCGAGATTCGCGCCGCCGTGTGGAGCAGCATCATCAACGGTGCACGGGGAATCGTCTACTTCAACCACAATTTCGGTGGACCGTGCCTCTCGTACAATGTGCTGCGGGATACGTGCGGGGACGCGGTGCGCGGAGATGTCATCTCGGTGAACGCCCAGATCCGGCGACTTGCACCGGTGCTCAATGCACCGTTTGTCGATGGGTTTGCGCGTACCGATGCGCCGATCGACCTGTCCGCCAAAATGTTCGACGGCAGCTTCTATCTGATGGCCGGATCGAAACGGGCAGAGGACACGGACGCCGTTGTCACTCTCTCGTGCGGCGGAGCCACGAGTGTCGAGGTGGTCGACGAGAACAGGTCGATCCCGGTCTCGGACGGGGTCTTTCGCGACGACTTCGCCGACGGCAACGCGGTCCACATATATCGGGTCCACGGCGGCGACACCTGCGGTTTGCGGTAGGCGAGTCCGGTCCGGACACGAAGTAGTGGGCGAGGACGGCTACCGAAGCCTGGCCCGTACCTTCTCGAAGGGCTTCTCGATCAGGTAGTACAGGACGACTCCGGCCAGGACTGACACCAGTACCTTGACCAGAATCACCGCTGCGCCAACCACCCCCGCGCTGGTCCAACCCCCGACGCCCATGTCGACCAGCTCGTCCATTCCGTAGTGCACGAGGTAGATGCTGTAGCTCGCGAGTCCGATAACCTGAACAAGGCGAACGCCCACCACGGAGTCGAAAACGTGTTTGAAAGTGGTTTGGGTGGCGGCGAACCCGTAGAGAATGATCGCGCACGTAGCGATGCTCTGAATGCTGAACCGGAAGGTGTCTCGGAACCACGGATCTCGGATGACCAGTGATGTGAGATAGGCCGCGAGTGCTGTCAGAGGAATCCAGGTCCGACCGAACAGACGTTGCAGGTACGACAGTCGTTGGTGACCCCACGAGAAGTAGACGACCGCGGTGAGGACTCCCCATCCGATGGCGTCGAATCTGGTGTCGGACCCGTAGTAGATGCGATCCGCCTCAGAAACGGAGGCGGACGTCGCGATCACGACACGAGCCGCCGTGCTGACCGCGACCATCGTGACGGCCAGCGCCGTCAGCCATTTCAGGGCCGATCTCATCCTCGCGACCAACAGCCAGACAACCGCGACGACGACGTAGAACTGTTCCTCGATGGACAGGCTCCACACGACGCCACTGCCCGGAAGAACGCCGGCCATCCGCCCCTCGGCCTTGAACCAGTTGTAATAGAAGAACGTCTGGGCCGAGAATGCGGACCAGTCCACCCTGTTCCAGATCGCGAACACCAGTGTGGGGAGGACGATGATCGCTAACAACGGCGGCCCGATCTTCAACAGCCGACGGGAGTAGAACCTGCCGATGCCGAAGGCGCCTGTCCGGTCTCGCTCGCGGAGAAGGAGATATGTGATCAGGAACCCCGATATGCCGAAGAAGATCGTGACGCCGCTGCCGCCGGGAACGATGCCACCCAACCCGGCGTGCCCTATCACGACGAGCATCACAGCCAGCGCACGCATCGCGTCGACGTGGCTGTAGCGAGATCCTCCGGCGGTGGCGCCGCGGGCTGGATGCGGGCGATGTGTGGGAGGTCGCGCGGCTACTCTCGGATCTGCACTCATGGCGGCGAATCCCTCCTCGGGCGCATCCGGCCGGACCGACTGCTCGCATCCCGTTCCCAGGGCGGGGGTCCCGAGGTGCCGGGATTCCAGCGTGCTGCAAGGGCCATTCCTGCGTATACCACCGCATCCGCGGCGGATCCGGGTCCACGAATCGTGTGAAGCAATGTGCGGACGGTGCCCCCACTCGTTCGGCCCAGCAGCCGATCCTCGTGGATGGTGCCGCGGTGCCAGCGACGCAGGATCCGGAGCAGGTTCTTGGCGTCGGTGGGTGTGGTGACCACCGACGGTGGGGTTGGGACCACGGTCTTCTCGTCGGCCGTGAACTGCGCATCGACGAACAGGTCATCGGCTACGTGGTCGCTGAAGCGGCCCACGCGTTGGTGACCCGACTCGTTGAGTCCGTACACACCGGCGCCCCACATCGCAGTCCGGAACTCCGGAATGCGCTCCCGTGCGCGGAAGTAGCTGCGCACGAGGGTGCTGGCGCACCGGTGGTCGTAGCGAGACACCGGACGGGCCGCGAGCACATCCCCTTCTGCCAGTCGATCCAGCACTTGGAGTACCGCTGCGGCCGAGATCTGGATGTCGGCATCCAGATAGATCCGCGGCCACCACGTTGCAGCCTTGTCTCCCGCATCCAGCGCGGCAGGCTTCGACCCGCGGCCCAATTCGAGCACGGTCGTTCCCTGCACGGCACGGGCGATCTCGGCAGTTCTGTCGCGGCAACCGTTGCACACGACCACCAGTTCGAGGACGCCGCGTGTCGCGGCTCCGCTCAGCGGAGCGAGGGTGCGTTCGATCACGTCCGCCTCGTTATATGCGGGTACGATGACTGCGCCTCTACCCCTTCTTGCCGAATCATAGTCGTCAGGTACCGATTTCGAGGGTGCAGGAAGATCCGCCCATCGCTTCCGATTCAAGAGCACGGCCAGCGTCCGGCGATGGTCGGCGTCGTACGAACGCAGCAACTCGGACAGCGCAACGCTTCCGCGTAACAGGGCCGAATACGGGGCGCTGTGGAATCGCGCTGAGTAGCGGACTCGATTCACCGACATAAGGGTGGTGAGCTCGGACGAGCTTCCAGATCCACCGCCACGATGTGTCACCACAGCAGTGGGTTCGAACCTCACTCGGTATCCTGCATCCCTGATCCTGCGGAAGTAGTCGGTCTCCTCCGAATAGAGGAAGAACTCCTCATTCCAGTCACCCACGTGACGGATCAGCGACGACCGGACGAGAACGGCTGCGCCGGTGGCCCAATCGATGTCGTGTGAACGCAAGTAGTGCGTGGAGCAGTGGTCGATTTCGGAGAGGACTGCGGGGCGCCTGCGCATCCTACGGCCGAACAGTGCATCGCCGACGGTTCGGGAGACGGAGGGCTCGCGCCGCACGGAATGATAGACAGCGCCGTCGCTGTCGAGGATCAGCGGCACGACTGCACCGACATGCGGATCGTCCAGTGCTGCAAGAAGATGTGTCACCGCGCCGCAGTGCAACAGAATGTCCGGGTTGAGGATCAGAACCGCAGTGCTCGGTTCCGTCAAGGGAAGGGCGGCATTGATGCCGCCGGCGTACCCGAGGTTCCCGCCGGTTCGGACTACTTCGATATCCGGCTGATTCTCGATGAACGTGACCGTACCGTCGTATGACTGGTTGTCAGCGACGATCACTCGGACCGCACGGTCGGCAGCGGTCACGCGCAAGCCTTCGATCAGTCCCGGTAGGTCGGACTCGCTGTTGTACGTCACCACTACCACAGCCACCTCGGCCTGATCGCCGGGCGCGACGAATCTTCCTTGTGCCGCGTCGACTCGGTCGGACCTCGGTGGGACGGCCGCTGTCGCCCGCGACCGACACTCGAGGCGTAACAGCGAGGGCGGCGCTTCCACCAGATAGCGGTGCGCGAGTCGCCGCGGTTCTCGGCTCAGGCGCCACGCCCATTCGAGCCCTGCGTCCGCCACCCACTGCGGTGCTCGGCGAACCCGTCCGGCGAGGAAGTCCACCGCAGCGCCGAATGCAAGAAGCGCCCGCGCTCCGGTGACGGGCCCGAATTCGGAAATCCAGTTCTCCTGAAGTGGTTTTCCCAGCGAAACCACGAGTATCTCGACGCGCGCTTCACGGATCTCGAGCGCGAGCCGCATCGAGGCGGCCGAATTGGTCAACACGGACCGCTCAGGTGCCCAGGCGCCGACCGTCTCGAGCGTCGGAAACCGCTCCGCCATCGCCGTGAGCAAATGGCGATGCGTCGTAGGGGACCCGCCGAGGAACCCGACACGGACGCCGTCGGCTGCCGAGCGCGCGAGAATCGGCTCGAGGAGGTCGCTTCCGGACAGCTTCGGCCAGGTGCGTCCGGTCTCGGTCTTCGCCTTGCGGACCAGCGGGACTCCGTCGAGGAGGGTGAGCCATCTCTGTTCTTCGGCGATCGCACCGTCCTGCGAAATCGCCGGGGGGTGATTCGCCCAGGAGGCGTCCGTACCGAAGTGGTGAATGTGGTCCAAGTTCGCGGAAGCCACGGCCAGCGATCCGGCAGCCTCGAGTGCATCGAAGATGAGTTCGATGGCCGACTCGCGATCGAGCAGATCCACTGGAATCTGATCGACGACCATTCGGGGCCAGGGTGGTCGGGGCACCCTCGCGGTTCCGATGTGTTTCGTCCCTCGGCTCGCACCCGGTATCTCGACGATCCACCTGTCGGAAAGGTCGGGGTATCGGTGCCATAGTTCCGGGAGCAGGTCGGGAACGGTGACCAGCACTCGATCGGGGTCGGCTTCTAGCAGTTGTCGTGGAGAGACGATGGGGACATCGGTACCTGGCATGCGTCGGCCCCACTTGGCCTTCGATGCATCGGCGACGGCGGCGACGAGGTGGCGGTCGATCCCGGCGCGGGCGAACAAGGCCACGGCACGTGATGCGGCGCTGTACGCGAAGACACGTCGTCCGTCGGCGGCCATAGCCTCGAGCCAATCTCGAAGCGATGCGGCCTGCCTGTCGCAGCATTGCTGCAACTGCCGGACCTCTGACGGGTCGGTCGCGCCGAAAGTCCGCTCTTTCTGCAGGATCCGTTCGGCGGTGCCCGACTGGGAGGCACCCCGTCCGTGACGGGCGGAAACCAGGACCGTTCCGCCGTACAGAGGGAACTCCCACGCGTCGCTGATTGCCATCCCGACGCTCGTTAGCAGCCGCGTCAGTGCGGTCAGCGAGTAGTAGGCGAAGTGGCCGTGGCGCAGGGCGTTCCACTGACCCTGCTCGAGAATGGCGGCCAGTGAATGGAACTGGATGAGTAGCACGCCGTCGTCGGCTGTGGCCTTCGCGCGCTCCTGGAAGGCGAGGCGTTGGTCCGGCTCGTGCATGATGCCGAAGCAGTCCAGGACCAGCGACGCCGGTGTTCCCGTACGGGGGGCCCGATAGCCACGGTCGTCGAGGAGGGGGAGCCAGCTGCCCCCGTGTGGGCTGCCGAACTCGATCGCTGTTCCGCCGCGCAGCCACCCGGCGCCGTCGAGGATTCGAACGGCCTCTGCTGCTTGTTCTTTGAGTACCTGTGGCTCGACCCCCCGCGGCTCCTGCACGGTGGTGTCGTCCTCGGCGAGCTGCGCCAGCCCGCAGCGGCGGCACAGTTCCATCGCGAGGGGATGGGAGGTCTCGTCCGCGGACACCGGCGTCGACGCGGGAGGGAAGTGGTCCGCGGCCGGCACCCGACCGAGGTCGAGGACCCGCTCGGTGCTGGTGTCGCCGCAACCCCGGCATTTCATCACGCGACCCCCGCGGCATCGAATCGGTGGATTCCGGTGCCGGGACGGAGCAGGATGACGTCATGCGCGTCGAGACCACCGACCTGAAGGACGTTCTGGTATTCCGGCCTGAACCGTACCGGGACGAGCGCGGTCTGTTCACCCGGACATTCGACGCGCGTGTTGGAGAGCAGTTGGGGATCCGGGCAGCGGATTTCGTTCAGGACTCCCAGTCGCGGTCGGTGCTCGGCGTGATCCGGGGAATGCACGGCCGTTCGGGTCGCGGTGAGGCGAAGCTGGTGCGTTGTGCCCACGGGGCGGTTCACGACGTGCTCGTCGACGTCAGGAAACAGTCTCCAACCTTCGGCGAGCAGCAGGCGTTCACCCTCGATGATGTCGACTTCGCGCATCTCTACGTTCCGCCCGGCTTCCTCCACGGATTCCAGGCGCTGACGCGGGTCGCGGACGTCTGCTACCGGATCGATCGCGAGCACGACCCGGATGAGGACATCGCGGTTGCGTACGACGACCCCGACCTCGGCATCGCGTGGCCGCTGCCTGTGACGGTCGTCAGCGCCCGTGATGCCGGTGCCGGCGCGTGGGCCGATCTGATTGGTCGGCTCTGAGTACTTGCCTTCACCCATTCCCGGCCCCGATCGCCTGGGGTCGCATCGTCTCGTCCAGGCCGCCGCTGTTCCGAAGCAGCTCGAGGCGGGCGAGTCTGGTGAACCTGGAATTGAAGTCGGCCTCGTTCAGGCCCCACCGGGTGTACTGCTCGAACAACTCGACAGCTCCATCCGCAACGCTCCACCGGGCCTCGAATCCGCCCAGCATGGTTCGGATTGCGGAGAAGTCGACGCGGTACGAACGGGTATCCGGCCCGGATTGCCCTGTGATCACGACACGGGAACCGGGGACTGCGCCGGCAACTGCGTCGGCAATCTGAGCGACCGTGAGGTTGTTCGCTTCTGTTCCGACATTGTATGCGGCGCAGTGAATTCGGTGGGATGGGGCTTCGAGTGCGGCGGCGAACGCGGCCGCGATGTCCCGCGCGTGGACGAGGGGTCTCCACGGTGTTCCGTCGGACAGGACGCGCACCTCGCCGGTCAACAGTGCGAGCCCGACCAGATTGTTGAGCACGATGTCCGCACGGAGTCGGGGTGAGAACCCGAAGGCTGTGGCGTTGCGCAGAAACACCGGCGAGAAATCGGAATCGGCGAGCGCCATCACGTCGTCCTCGACCCGAACCTTGCTCTCGGCATAGGGAGTCAGTGGGCGTAAGGGCGCCTGCTCGGTGACGAGATCGTCGCCGGCCGACCCGTACACCGAACAGGTGGAGGCGTACAGAAACCGTTGCACACCAGCATCCTTCGCCAGGCGCGCCAGTCGTACCGATGCGAGATGGTTGATGTCGTAGGTGATCTGCGGTGCGAGAGATCCGAGCGGGTCGTTCGACAGGGCGGCCAGGTGGATCACGGCGTCGTACCCCGTCAGGTGAGACATCGTCACATCACGCAGATCAACGGCGACCGTCGGCGGGTCGTCCGGTGGTGGACCGAGAATGCAGTCCGCGAACAACCCGGAATCCAGCCCGACCACGTCGTGCCCTCTGGCACGCAGTACCGGCACCATGACCGTCCCCAGGTAGCCCTGATGACCCGTGACGAGGACACGCATGTCATTCCCCCTTGAACGTCAACGTTGCCTTCTCCACCACGAACGCCTCCGCGTGCGGATGGTGGCACTGGACACCCCGTAGCCGCGACAGTCCGAGGAAGGCGCGCTCGTCGAACCAGTCGTGGTCGGCCTGTGACGGGTAGTGCTTGAGGAGGATTCGGGCCTTCTCCTCGGCGATCTTCACCGGGAGCGGGTGGAACACCGTGGGGGTGGGCGCGTCGGTCTCCCACTTGAGGATCTCGTATCCGAGCACCAGGTGGTCACGGAACACGGTCGGGACCAACTCGGCGAGCAACCGGTGATCCTGGTGCGCGTCGCCTCGGTGCGGAGCGAACACCACGTCCGGGCTGACTGCGCCGCGAAAGGCCTCGAGAGCATGCTTGATCGGGTCCCAGTAGGCCGGCGCGTGACCGTCGGGGACATCGAGGACCGTCACCTCGAGATCGGCGTCGGGGCAGAGTGCGGCCAGCGCATGCCGTTCCTCGATCTCGCGACCCGTATCGGTTCCGGACAGCGTCAGGGCGCGTACGCGCAGCCCAGGATGCGAGGTGGCGAGGGTGAGCAGTGTGCCGCCTGCACCGATCGCGATGTCGTCGCAGTGCGCTCCCAGGACTGCCACCTCGTCGATGCGGGTGGGGCGGAGGTCGATCATGAGGTCGTCGTCGCTTCCTCGTCGGCCCACAGCATCCACGGGTGCTCGCCGCGGGCGAAGCCGGCGTCCAACTCGGCCCGCTCTTTGAACGTGTCGGCGGGTTTCCAGAAGCCCTCGTGTCGGTAGCCGAACAGGCGGCCCTCGCCGGCGAGGGTTCCACAGACGTCCGCGACGAGATCGCCACCAGGGGGAAGCAGATCGAAGATCTCCTGCGTGAGCACGAAGTAGCCGCCGTTCTCCCAGATCGGGAACTGCCCGATCGGCGTCAACTGTTTGATCTCACCGTTCTCGGCCACATCGACGCAGTGGAAGGACGACTGCGGCGGAACCACGAGCAGCGAGGCGACCGCGCCCGACTGGTGGAAACGCTCGATCACGAGGTCGAGCGGGGCGTCGGTGAGGACATCCGCGTAGTTGGCCAGGAAGCACCGATCCCCGTTCAGATACCGCCGGACGCGGCGCAGCCGTTCGCCTATCGGAGATTCGAGTCCGGTGTCGGCGAAGGTGATCGACCAGTCACTGATGTCGGTGTGCAGCAACTCGACCTGGTTGCCGTGGAGAACGAAGTCGTTGGATTGCTCCTCGTGATAGTCGAGGAAGTAGTCCTTGATCTTGGCGGCGCCGTATCCGAGGCAGAGGATGAACTCGGTGTGTCCGAAGTGGGCGTAGTAGCGCATGATGTGCCACAGCAACGGTCTCGGGCCCACCATTTGCATCGGTTTGGGGATCTCGTCGTCACGGGTGTTTCTCATGCGCATCCCGTAACCGCCGCAGAACAGCACGACTTTCATGGTGTCCGCCCTCCTTGCGAGCCCACCCGGGCGATCACGCCGCGGCCTTGTGCAGACGGGGGAGTGGAAATACGAGCTCGCCACCCCATTCCTTGATGTAGCGAAGTTGCGTGGTGAGCTCCGGTTCGAGGTTCCACGGCAGCGCGAGCACCACGTCCGGTCGGTCCTTGACGATCTGGGCCGGCTCGAGGATCGGAATCCGGGTCCCCGGTGTGAACCGTCCGTGCTTGTACGGGTTTCGGTCCACCGTGTACTCGAGCAGGTCGGGGCGGATGCCGCAGTAGTTCAGCAGGGTGTTGCCCTTGCCCGGTGCGCCGTAACCGACGACGGAGCGGCCCTCCATCCGGCGGTCGAGGAGGAAACGCAGCAGCTGGTGGCGGACGGACCGTGCCTGGTCGGCGAGGTGGAGATACCCGTCCACCTCGTGCAGGCCCGCCGCTGCCTCACTCGCGAGCACCTCGTGGACTCGTGTGCTTGCCGACTCGGCCACCCGTTCGGGTCGCGCCCAGATCCGGAGGGACCCGCCATGGGTGGAGAGCAACTCGACGTCGACGACGGCGAGCCCGGCGGTCGAGAGCGCACGGGCCGCCGACAGCACGGTGTAGTACTGGAAATGCTCGTGATAGACCGTGTCGAACTGGCCGAGTCCGACGAGATTCAGCGCGTGATGGACCTCGATGCTGAGCCACCCCGTGTCCGCCATCAGCGCGCGGAGCGACTGGGTGAATCCGAGCAGGTCGGGGACGTGCGCGTACACGTTGTTCGCAACGACCAGGTCAGCTGGCCCGAACTCGTGTCGCACGGCGGCCGCTGTCTCGATGTCGAGGAAGGCCGAGCGAGTCGGGACGCCGCGCTGCACGGCTGCGGCGCCCACATTGATCGACGGCTCGATCCCGAGACAGGGAATGCCGGCGCCTACGACGTGCTGGAGCAGGTAGCCGTCGTTGCTCGCGACTTCCACCACCCGTGAGCGGGCGTCGAGTCCGAGACGGTGCACGGTCTCCTCGACGAATCGCCGGGCGTGCTCCACCCAACTGTCGGAGTAGGACGCGAAGTAGGCGTACTCGGTGAAGGTGTCCTCGGGCCTGATCAATGCGGGGATTTGGAGGAGCAGGCAGTCCTCGCACAGGCGTAGGTGTAGGGGATACGTCGGCTCAGGGGCGTCCAACTGAGCGGCGGTGAGGAATCGCTCGCACGGCGGTGTCGCGCCGAGGTCGAGAACGCTCAGGAGGCGGTCCGAGTCGCACAGTCTGCACCGCATTGGTCTGTCTTCCCCTCGTGCGGACCTTCGAGTGGTGGACTGCGTCCAACTAACCACACTTTGCACCCGCTTTCAAGGGCAATAAAGTACTTGAAGTTTGTTTATATCCGACTTTTGAATCGTCGAGTTTGGTGCTCGAATGGTTTGGCGGGAATAGGGATTTCGTCATCAGGTCATGTCTCCCCAACGCCACGAATTCGCGGTTATGGTGGATCTGCGGTGACCGGACCGGGTGTCGTTGCGAGCAAAGGGAAACCCGTTCCGGGGAGGGAGCGTGGTGGAATTGCGGTCCGGGGAGATTGAAGTCGTCGAACTCGGCCAGACGTTCGTGGGGGGACTGCCGGTGCGAAGTCCCAAGCGTCCGTTGGGGATGCTGCGGGATCCGAATCTCGAGCGAGCCTGGTCCTCGGTGCTCAAGCAGAATCCCCCAGGGCCGCTGGCGTCGATCTACACGGATCATTCCGCCGAGGCCGGATCCTTCTACACCCAGGTCGTGGGTTACCGCTGCGAGTCGATCGAGGACGTGATGCGCGGTCATGTCATGGCCAGGATTCCGGGCGGACGGTATGCCCGGTTCGTGTCGACCGGCGAATTCCCCGACGTAGTGAGCAACCTGTGGCAGCAGGTGCGGGAGGCGGAGGATGCGGGGCGGATCGGCAGGGTCGCCGCCGGCGCTTACGAGTGCTACCCGCACGCGTACCGGATCGATCTCTACATCGCGGTCGACGCCCCGTCCCGGAGATCCGGTCATGAGCTTTGAGATCGTCAAGTGCGGCGTCGTCGACGTCGGAGGACTGGTCCTGCCGAATGTGGATCCAGCGTCGGGGGAGCGGTCGGGCGCGGGCGGGCTGATGGAATTCACCCGCGAACGCATACGTGAACGCGGCATCACCGAGATCGTGACGGTGTACACCCCGAACAAGGAAGGCGACTCGATCGCGGTCGTCGGGTACAGGTGCGACAGTGTGGAGCACCTCGTCGAAGGCGATGTGATGGTGCGGGTTCCGGCCGGCTACTTCGCGCGATTCGTCCCGGACGGACCTGTCGACGATCCGATAGCCGATGTGTGGAACCAGGTGGAGGTTGCGGCAAAGGAAGGGATGATCGACCGTGCCCTCGCCGAGGAAATCGAGATCACCCGCGCGCCGAACGGGTTCGAACTCTTCATCTCGCTGACCTAGGCGCACGCTCCGCGGATGGTCGGGTTTCCGGTACGAATCCGAACTCGAACAATCCGAAACTGGAGGCAGTGATGGCCCGTGCACTTTTCTGTGCAATTCGGGGGGCCGAGAAGAAATTCGAAGAGACCAGTGTGTGGGATCCGAGGTCGGAATGTCGATTCGTCGCGGCGCGACCGGACGAGGAACCCGAGTTGTGGTCGGCATATCTCGCCGGTGCGTTCGAGAGTTACTCGAAGCACGGTGTGGTCGAGGCACTGGAGTACGACCGCATCCGCGACGGCAGGACGACCACGCTGTTCTTCGTCGCAGTCGCGGCGGACGGCACCGTGAACGGCGGCCTGCGGGCGCAGGGGCCGTACGACGCTCCGGAACAGTCCCACGTGATGGAGGAATGGTCGAACCAGGTCGGGGAGGGTGCCGCGCGCGAGATGATCGCAGACCGCATTCCATTCGGCGTGGTGGAGATGAAAGCGGCCTGGGTTCGCGACGGGGCACCGAATCGGCGGGCCCTCACCCAGTCGTTGGCCTCCGTCGGGGTGTGCGCGCTCGAGTTGCTCGACGTTCAGTTCCTGATGGCATCGGCCGCCGATCACGTGCTGGACCTGTGGGCGTCGTCGGGGGGAGTGGTGGCCACCCGGATTCCTCCGGCGGCCTATCCGGACGACCGCTACCGCACGCAAATGATGTGGTGGGACCGTGACAGCCGCCGTATCCGAGCGGTGGCGCAGCAGTTCGCCCGCCTGTGGGCGGTGCACGAACCGGGCCGGTCCGGGGCGGTCCGGCAGGCCGGCGAGGACTGCGATGCCAGTGCATGAGCATGAGGATGACTACACGGCAACGCTTCTCGACGAGGGGTCGCCTGCCGATTCCTCGTACATCGTGGAGCTGCGTGAGGGCGATGGGGTGCGATGGCACGACGAGCTCGAGGCCCAGCGCGCAGCGCTCCGGGCACTCGTACCGGAGCCGCACCCGTCGATTCTCGACGAGTCGGCCCGGTGGGCCTACTACCCATGGCGGCGCGCGGCGGTACGGATCCTCGGCCCGACCGGCTACCGGCTGCTGCGGCTCGACCGGAACCGGAACAAGATCACCGACGACGAGCAGTTGCGCCTGGCCGAGCTGCACGTCGGCATAGTCGGGCTCAGCGTCGGGCACGCCGTCGCCCTTGCCCTCGCCCTGGAGTCCTCGGTCGGCGCGATTCGGCTCGCGGACTTCGACACCCTCGAGCTGTCCAACCTGAACCGGGTGCCCGCCACGGTGTTCGATCTCGGCGTGAACAAGGCGATCGCAGCCGCGCGCCGGATCGCGGAGATCGACCCGTACCTGCAGGTGTCCGTCTGGCCGGACGGGGTCACCGCGGACACGGTCGGTGCCTTCTTCGACGGTCTCGACCTCGTCGTCGAGGAATGCGATTCGCTCGATGTGAAGGTGGCGGTGCGGGAGGAGGCCCGTCGTCGTCGCCTGCCGGTTCTGATGGAGACCAGCGACCGGGGCCTGATCGATGTCGAGCGATACGACCTGGAGCCTGGCCGCGCACTGTTCCACGGTCTGCTCGGTGAACGCGACAGCGCGGAGCTGTCCGGGCTGTCGGCACGGGACAAGATCCCGCACATCCTGCGAATCCTCGGCGCGGCGGACCTGTCGACCAGGATGGTTGCCTCCCTCATCGAGGTCGGCAGCACGATCTCCACCTGGCCGCAGCTCGGCGGCGACGTCCTCCTCGGCGGCGCCAGCGTGGCTGCGGCCGTCCGTCGGATCGGTCTGGGGCGTCCACTGCAGTCAGGGAGGGTTCGGGTCGACCTCGACGAGCGACTCGACGACGTGCGCGCCCCGATCGTCGAGGCCGGCGGCGACGCAGTCTCGGACCAGGCTGTCGAGGTCCTGCCGACGGACGGTCCGACCGCGGTTGCGCGGGCCGCCTGCCTTGCCCCGTCGGGAGGCAATGCCCAGCCGTGGCGGGTCGTGGTGACGCCGGACGAGTTGCGGCTGTACCTCGACCCCAGCCGGTCGACGGCGATGGATGTGCAGTACCGCGGGAGCCACGTGGCGATCGGCGCGGCGCTCTTCAACGCGCGAGTCGCCGCCGCCACCCAGGGACTGCTCGGGCCGGTCGAACTGTTCGGCGACGTCACCACGCCCGCCCTGGTAGCGACGATGACCTTCGGCTCCGGCACGGACCCGGAGCTGGCCCGCCGTTTCGACGGCGTGGTTCGGCGAGGGACCAACCGGCGGGCAGGCTCACGCCGACCGTTTCCCGGTGAGGTACGTGAGGCGCTGGCGGGAGCCGCGAGAGCCGAAGGTGCGCGCCTGGCTGTCGTCACCGAGCGGTCTGCCATCGACTCGGCGGCGAGGGTGTTCGCCTCCGCAGAGCGGATCCGGTTTCTCGACCCGCGGCTGCATGCCGAGATGATCGGTGAATTGCGTTGGCCCGGTGTGGATCGAATGGACACCGGCATCGACGTGCGATCGCTCGAACTTGACGACGCCGACCTCTCGGCTCTGCGGGTGCTGTGCCGGGCCGACGCGATGGAGGTGCTGGCCGACTGGGGGCTGGGACAGTCGCTGGGCGCGGCCAGCCGGGACCGGATCAGGTCCAGCACCGCCCTGGCGGCCGTCGTGGTGAGCGGAACAGATCCGGCGGATTTCGTTCGAGGCGGGTGCGCGGTGGAGTCCGTGTGGATCGCTGCCGAGGCTCACGGCTTGTCGGTGCAACCGATCTCGCCGGTGTTCCTCTATGGACTGGAGGAGGATGAACTGGCGGGGTTGGCCCCCGCGTACACGGCGGAACTGGCCGTGGGGAGTGCAGCATGGCGCGAGTTGTTCGAGGTCGATGGGGATTCCGCCCTCGCGTTGGTGCTGCGTCTGAGTCACTGCGCATCCGCGTCGGTCCAGAGTCGCCGCCGACGGCCCTCCACCGACCCTCCGGCTGCGTTCACGTCCTGAGGAGCTCGCCATGTCAGCACACACACTCGAGGAGCTCGTCACCGGCGTCGCCTCCCGTTTGACCGCGACCACCGCCCGGACTTGGGTGAACAGTGCCGAGGAGGTTCTGCACGACCTGGTCGACTACTTCGAACTGGACGCGTGTTTCCTGCGGCGTAACGACCACGACATCCGTGCGACGGTCCTCGTCGCGGAATGGCCGCACCGAACGGACGTTCCCGACCCGGATCCCCTCGCGGTTGTCTACTTCGAGAATGCCGACCCGGAATTTGCCAGAGCCGAGCACCTCAAGGAGGTCGGCTTCATCCGGCCAGGAGGGGAGGACACCGGCTATCAGGATCGCGTGACTGCGGGCTCGGGCATACCGGCGGTGACACTGGCGGCGATACCGTTGCTGTCCGGTGACGTGACGACCGGGACGTTGGGTTTCGTTCGATTCGGTGACCGGGACTGGACCTCGGCTGAAATCAATGTGCTCAAGGCGATCGCCGCACTTCTCACCCAGGTGCAGGAACGGGTGCGTGCCGAGAGCCTGCTGCTCTACTGGGCGCACAACGACGCGCTGACCGGGTTGGCCAACCGACGCTCGCTCGTCGAACAGCTCGATCGCCGGATGGCGTCCGGAGGGCGGGGTCCGGTGGCGATGCTGTTCCTCGATCTGGATCGGCTGAAGACCCTCAACGACTTCCTCGGCCACACCGCGGGCGACCGGTTCATCATCGAGATCGGTGCCCGGTTGGCGGGCAGATGCGCTCCCGATGACCTGGTGGCGCGGTTGGGTGGGGACGAGTTCGTAGTGGTCCTCGGCGCAGATGCGGGCGTGGATGAGGCGCGAGACGAGGCGGAACGGATCAGTGAGTTCGTCAACGAGCGGGTCACGCTAGGCAACGTGTCTTTCGGTCGCAGTGTGAGTATCGGGATCGCCGTGGGGACGCCAGGCGAATGCACGGCCGTCGACCTGTTGTGGCAAGCCGACCAGGCCGTTATTGCGGCGAAAGCGCGGGGCGGCAACGCGATAGCTGCGTTCACTGAGGACATGCGCGCGGAGATCGAGGTTCGGAGCATCATCGAACTGAGCCTCAGGTCGTCGATCGACGAGGACCGGCTCCACCTCGTGTACCAGCCGGAGGTCGATCTGCGGACCGGTGAGATCCTTGCGGTCGAAGCGCTGGCGCGGTGGGACCATCCGGCGCTGGGGCTGCTCTTGCCGCAGTCGTTCATCTCGGTTGCCGAGTCGACCAATCTCGCGGGTGAGCTGGGGGCGTGGGTGCTGCGTCGGGCGTGCAGTGACTACGCGCGGTGGCGTGCGGAGATTCCTGGGCTCGACGTCACGCTTCGGGTGAACGTGTCTCCGGCGCAACTGGTGGGGCTCGAGTTCCTCGACGTCGTCTCGCGGATCCTCGACGAGTACGGTGTGACAGGGGATCGGATGTGCCTTGAGATCACCGAGAATGCGGTCGTCGGCGACCTCGATCGCACCCGTGTCGCGCTCCAGGGGCTGGCCGACCTCGGGGTGCGGGTGGCGATCGACGACTTCGGGACCGGGTACAGCTCGCTGGCCCAACTCAAACAGCTACGATTCAACGTGCTGAAGGTCGACCGCGAGTTCGTGCGCGACCTGGGCAATTCTCCGGGTGACCTCGCGATCGTCAAGTCCATTGTGGGACTGGCCAAGTCGTTCGATCTCGACCTGGTGGCCGAAGGGGTGGAGACCGAGACGGCCGCGAAAGTGCTGCTGGGGTTGGGCTGCAACCGTGCTCAGGGTTACCTGCTCAGCCCACCCATGACGGTGGAACGCTGCGGCGACCTGCTCCGCACCGGGTGGATTCCGGTGGCGGCGTCTCTACCCACGCCCCCTAGTCTCAACGTCTAGCGAACCTTCTAAAACAAGGGGAAGAGTATCACTTGAGCACATGAACCAACTTGGAGTATGTTTTAGCCCAAGTTTGTTGGGGCGGATTGCAACAGGTTGGGCATTCCAGATGTGCGAATGCAACACAACGGTCGGTTCGGGGACCAAGCCGACCACACGAGACACGGCGAGCCTCGTGTGTCCAGTGTGTGGACGGCCGTTCGTGGAACCCGCCCGCGCATCCGGAGCCTGGCGACTTCCGTTACCGCTCCCGGCACCGGCACGGCCGGGTTGGGAAGCTCGATACGGCAGGATGGCGTTCGGCATCGACGCGCTGAGCCTGCTGGCTGCGGACGCGTTCGTGTCCACGATTTATCACGACCTGTCGGTCCTCGACCTCCCGGCCAATCTCGCTGTTGCGCTCGCGGTTCCGTCACTGGCACTGTCGGCGCTGGCGCTCAATCACGCATGGGATCCACGGGTCCTCGGCTGTGGTCCCGACGAATTCCGCCGCGTCGCGTCGGCATTCGTGACGGTGATCGCGCTGATGGCGGTCGTCGGGTATGCCGCCGAGACCTCGGGCGGACACTCCTGGGTGTTCGGGGCACTGCCGCTCGCTGCGATGTCGTCGCTGGTCGGCCGCTACCTGCTGCGCAAATGGCTCCATCACCGGCGCAGGTCGGGTGCGTACCTGCGGTCGGTGGTCGCTGCGGGTGACGAGACGTCGGTTCGGGAGTTGATCCACCGAACCAAGGGGGCGGCGCACGCCGGATGGAACGTCGAGGCGGTCTGCCTCGGAGGTGCTGTGCCCGAGAACCTGCCAGTCGACGTCGCCGGGGTTCCCGTCGTCGGCACCGAACGGGACATCGTCGGGATCGTCACCCTGCACGGCTACGCGGCCGTGGCCCTGTTGCCGTCGATCGGGTGGTCGCAGTCGCGCACTCAGCGGCTCGCGTGGGACCTCGAGGGCACGGGGGCGGATTTGCTCATCGCTCCCGCGCTCATGGACATCGTCGGGCCGCGGCTGCACATCAGCCCGGTGGCGGGCACGCCGCTGCTGCAGTTGAGTGCGCCGCGTTTCACCGGACCCGCGTGGGTGGTCAAGTCGGTTCTGGATCGCGTTCTGGCGTTGGCACTGCTGGTCGCGCTGTCGCCGTTGCTGGTCTCGGTGGGCTGTGCGGTCCGGCTGACCAGTCCCGGTCCCGTGTTCTACCGGCAGACCCGGGTCGGACGTGCAGGCACGACATTCGAAATGATCAAGTTTCGGAGCATGTTTCGGAACGCCGACGCACGCTTGGCCGAGCTGGCCCGTGCCAACGAGGGAGCCGGTGTCCTGTTCAAGATCCGCGACGATCCACGCGTGACCAAGGTCGGTCACTTCATCCGGCGGTACTCGATCGACGAGCTGCCGCAGTTGTTCAACGTCGTCGCCGGGCACATGTCCCTCGTCGGCCCCCGGCCGCCGCTGATCGCCGAGGTCGAGAAGTACGACGACGGCGGTGTGCGCAGGCGGATGCTCGTCAAACCCGGTCTGACGGGCCTGTGGCAGGTCAGCGGCCGTAGCGACCTCTCCTGGGAGGAATCGGTACGGATGGACCTGCGGTACGTCGAGAACTGGTCGATAGCGCTCGACGTGATGATCCTGTGGAAGACCGCCGCCGCCGTGTTCCGCGCCGAGGGCGCCTACTGACCGCTCACTTCTCCGCCTGACCGTTCTGGGCGAGGGAGCCGCCGAACAGCGAGGACCCCCAGAACGCGTCGCCCTCGACGCCCGGCGGCACCGCGAACACTGCGGAGCCGACGTGCTTGATGTACTCGTTCATCGCGTCGTTGCGGGCCAGGTTCTGCTGCATCGGCACGAACTGCTTCTGCGGATCCCGGCAGTAGGCGATGAAGAACAGTCCCGCGTCGAGGTGGCCGAAACCGTCGGAGCCGTCGGTGAAGTTGTATCCGCGGCGCAGGATTTCGATGCCGCCGAGTTCCTCCTTCGATGCCAGGCGCACGTGCGCGGCCTCGTCCACGAGCGGGCCCTTCGGGCCCTTCGAGTCGAGGTCGAGCTCGTCGAACTCGTCCTGCTGTCCGAGCGGAGCGCCACTGCCCTTGGCGCGGCCGATGACCCGCTCCTGTTCGGTCAGCACGGTGCGGTCCCACGACTCGATCAGCATTCGGATGCGCCGGGCCACCAGGTAGGAGCCGCCGCCCATCCAGGACTGGTCGTCGGCCGGGTCCACCCAGACGAACTGGTTGACCGAGGCGTCCTCCTCGGCCTTGATGTTGCGCGTTCCATCCTTGAACCCGAACAGGTTTCGCGGAGTGGTCTGGCTCGTCGACGTGGACGAGGTACGTCCGAACCCGAGCTGCGACCACCGGACCGCGACGGTGCCGAACCCGACCCGGGCCAGGTTCCGCACCGCGTGCACGGCGACCTGCGGGTCGTTTGCACACGCCTGGATGCAGATGTCGCCGCCACTGCGGGCAGGCTCCAGCGCGTCACCGGTGAACTTCGGCAGATCGACCAGGGCGGCGGGCCGCTTGTCCGCGATGCCGAAGCGGTCCTTGCCGTCCTTCTCGAACAGCGATGGGCCGAAGCCGATCGTCAGCGTCAGCTGGCAGGCGTCGAGATCGAGGGCCTCGCCGGTGTCGGAGGGTGGGTTGTGCGCGCCGGCACCCAGCGCGCCGTCCTCGGCCGCCTCCTTGCCCGCGGTCATCCGCTCGGCCATCACGGTCCACTTCTGCAGCAGCGCCACCAGGTCGTCGCGCGAGTCGGTGGTCACGTCGAATGCGACGAAGTGCATCCGGTCCTGCGCGGGGGTGACGATGCCGGCCTGATGGGCTCCGCGGAACTCGACCACCTCTCCGTAGGAGGAGCCGGTGTCGGGTGCGGTGAGGCGACCGACGGCAGCGCCGGCCCCGGCGGCAACGACGCCCGCTCCGACCGCGCCGAACAGGGCACGGCGGGAGATCCCGGGCCGGGAATCAGACATGGAATCAGGCTTCGGCGACGACACCTTGCACCTGGCTGACCTCGACGGACAGTGCGTCGATCTTGTGCGACAGTTCCTGACGCTGCGGCTCGGTCACCGTGTCGTACGAGACGAACCCGTCACCGGCGCGGAACTGGGCGAGGGCGGCGTCGAGGTCGGCGAACCGCTGGTCGATCCGCTGACCCAGCTCCGGGTTGCGCTCGTCGATGATCGGACGGACGGAGGCGATCGCGGCCTGGGAGCCGTCCACGTTGGCCTGGAAGTCGTACAGGTCGGTGTGGCTGAAGATGTCCTCCTCGCCGGTGATCTTGGTGCGGGAGATCTCGTCGAGCAGGGTCTGGGCGCCGCCCGCGACCTGGATCGGGTCGACGGTGAAGTCCTCGGCGGCGATGCCGTCGGCGAGTTCCTGCAGGTCGGCGATCAGCTGGTCGGCCATCGCGTTGGTGTCGGGCTGCAAGCCCGTCACCCACAGGTCCTTCTCGAGCCGGTGGAAGCCGGTCCACTTCTGGCCCGGCTCGACGTCGACCTCTCGCAGGTCGATGCGGGGGTCGAGGTCGTCGGGGAAGGACTCGGCGATCGGCTCGATGCGCTCGTAGTAGGTGCGGGTGGTCGGGTACTGCGCCTTCGCGGCCGCGACGTCGCCGGCCTTGATCGCGGCCACGAAGTTCGCCGCCGTCTCCTGCAGTGCGGTGACCTGGCTGGTGACGTAGCGCTTGTAGCCGTCGGCGGCCTCGGCGAGCCGGCCCGACTCGTCCGTGGAGACCTTCGCCTCACCGGTGACGGTGAACTCCGAGCGGATGCCCTCGCCGACCATGCCCGGCTTGCAGGCGGTGTGGAAGGTGCCGGGCTCGGGCAGGTTCACGATCAGCTGCCGGGTCAGACCCGGACCGACGTTCTCGACCTCACCCATCACCCGGTCACCTGCGCCGTAGACGTAGAACTCGGTGACCTTCGATCCGTTGTTGGTGATCGAGAAGGTGGTGGTGCCAGTGGTCGCGGTGTTCGCCGCGATGTCGCAGGTGGTGTCGGTCGCGGTGACCGCGATCGCGTCTGCGTCCGACTCGGTCTTCGCGGTGCACGCCGCGAGCGCGAGCGGGGTCAGCGCCAGCAGGGCCAGGGCGGGGGTGGATCGACGCACGGTGGTGGTGCCTTTCGGTTACGCGGGAAGGTCGGACGTTGCGGATGACGCGGGCTTCGGCGCCACGGGCTGCTCCTTGGTGACCGGGCGCAGGAACAGCGGCAGCACGATCACGATGTAGGCGACCCACGCGACGACCTGCAGCACCGTCGGGTCGGGGCGGAAGTTGAAGATGCCCTGCAGCACGGTGCCGTACCAGCTGGAGGTGTCGAAGCTCGCGGACGCGTCGAACGCGAGGTTCGAGCCGCCGGGCAGCCAGCCGGCGATCTGCAGGGCGCGGACGCCGTAGGCGAGGATGCCTGCCGCGACGACGATCAGGAAGACGCCGGTGTACTTGAAGAACTTCGCGAAGTTGATCCGGACGGCGCCGAAGTACAGCAGCACGGTCAGCACCGCGGCGACCGCGATGCCGAGCAGCAGTCCGATGAGCGGCCAGACGCTGTTGCCCGCGTTCTCCGCGTACCCGACGAGCAGTAGCGCGGTCTCGACGCCCTCGCGGCCGACGGCGAAGAACGCCATCGCGGCGACGGCGACCGGGCCGACCGCGAGGGCCTTCCCGAGGCTGTCCTTGAGGTGGCCGGAGATGGACGCGGCGGCGGTGCGCATCCACAGCACCATCGCGGTCACGATCGCGACCGCGACGAGAGAGGCGATGCCGCTGATCAATTCGGCTGCGGTGCCGGTGACGGTGGAGGTGCCGAAGTGGATGGCGGCGAAGATGATCGCCACCATCGCGACGGCGGCGCCGACGCCGAGCCACACCCACTTGAGGGCGTCGCGGCGTTCCGACTTGACCAGGAACGCGATCAGGATCATGACCACGATGCCGGTTTCGAGGCCTTCGCGGAGTCCGATGAGGCCGCTGCCGAACAGCTGGGTCGCGATGCTCGGCGCGGTGGCGTCGGCGGCGAGTGCGAGCACGGGTGGCCCCTCATTCTGTGCGTGGTCACCCGCCCGAATTCAGGGAAGGCGAACCTTGGTAGCTCCCGGATAAGGTAGCACTTACCACAAGCCGGATTCGGGGTGGTGCCTGGGTGCCCGATATGCCCGGATTGGTTGCCGAGGGTTCGCGGTGTGGATGATGGACACGGTGACCCGCCGAACCGTGACAATGGGAGGCGTCGCTGCCTCGCTCACCTTCGCGGCCGTCCTTTCCGGCTGCTCGCAGCAGCCGACGGTGCCGATTCCGCAGGACGTCCCACCGCGGCCCGGCGCGCCGCTGCCGCCGATCGACGTCGACGGTCCCGGCCGCACCGCCGACCGGCTCGCCGACTGGGCCTCCGGGGTGTCCGACGCGATCGGCGTCTCGGGGACCGCGCTGGAGGCGTACGGGTACGCCGCTGCGGTGATGGCGCAGTCGCGGCCCGACTGCGGGCTCGCCTGGACCACACTCGCCGGCATCGCCGGGGTGGAGAGCAGGCACGGCACTCATCGGGGTGCCCGGGTGGCCGCCGACGGCACCGTCGCCCCGCCGATCCGCGGCATCCCGCTCGACGGCGGACCGGGGGTCGCCGAGATTCCCGACACCGATGGCGGTGCGATGGACGGCGACCCGGTGCACGACCGGGCCATGGGACCGCTGCAGTTCATCCCGGAGACCTGGCGTCGCTGGGGCGTCGACGCCAACGGCGACGGGGTCGCGGACCCCGACAACATCGACGACGCCGCGCTGACCGCCGGTCGGTACCTGTGCGCCCGCGGCGGCGACCTCACCACCGAAGCGGGCTGGCGGCAGGCGCTGATGGCGTACAACCTTTCCGGCCAGTACCTGCTCGACGTCCGGGACCGGGCCAACACCTATGCCGTGAAGAGTGCACCGTGAGTCGCCGTGTGGGGCGCGCTGTGACTCGCCGTGCGGAGCGCGCTGTGACTCATCACCCGGCGTGTGCCACGGCACCGCAGCCGGTTGCCGCGGTTAGGCTCAGACCTGGCACTATGTAGCGAAATCGTCAACGCCCCGCGCAGCCGGGCCGTGTTGGCGTCGCCCACACAACGAAAAGCCGCCAATAAGGAGAACCATCCGTGGCCATCATTGAGCAGGTCGGAGCCCGCGAGATCCTCGATTCGCGAGGCAACCCCACGGTCGAGGTCGAGGTGCTGCTCGACGACGGCACGTTCGCACGTGCCGCGGTGCCGTCGGGTGCGTCGACCGGCGAGCACGAGGCCGTCGAGCTGCGTGACGGTGGCGACCGCTACAACGGCAAGGGCGTGCAGAAGGCCGTCGAGGCCGTGCTCGGTGAGATCGCACCGGCGATCATCGGCATCGACGCCGCCGAGCAGCGCGCCGTCGACCAGGCCCTCCTCGACGAGGACGGCACCCCGGACAAGTCCCGCCTCGGCGCCAACGCGCTGCTCGGCGCGTCGCTGGCCGTCGCGCGTGCTGCTGCCGAGTCCTCCGGCCTCGAGCTCTTCCGCTACGTCGGTGGCCCGAACGCGCACGTGCTGCCCGTGCCGATGATGAACATCCTCAACGGTGGCGCGCACGCCGACACCGGTGTCGACGTCCAGGAGTTCATGGTCGCGCCGGTCGGCGCCGCCACGTTCAAGGAGTCGCTGCGCTGGGGCGCCGAGGTCTACCACTCGCTCAAGTCGGTGCTCAAGGCCAAGGGCCTGTCCACCGGCCTCGGCGACGAGGGCGGCTTCGCGCCCGACGTCGCGGGCACCAAGGCCGCGCTCGACCTGATCAGCGAGGCCATCGGCAAGACCGGCCTGAAGCTGGGCACCGACGTCGCGCTCGCTCTCGACGTCGCGGCCACCGAGTTCTACACCGACGGCACCGGCTACAAGTTCGAGGGCCAGAACCGCACCGCCGCCGAGATGGGCGCGTTCTACGCGGAGCTGCTCGGCGCGTACCCGCTCGTGTCCATCGAGGATCCGCTCAGCGAGGACGACTGGGAGGGCTGGGTCGCGCTCACCGAGGCGATCGGCGACAAGATCCAGCTCGTCGGCGACGACCTGTTCGTCACCAACCCGGAGCGTCTCGAGGACGGCATCGTCAAGGGTGCGGCGAACGCACTCCTGGTTAAGGTCAACCAGATCGGCACCCTGACCGAGACCCTCGACGCCGTCGACCTCGCGCACCGCAACGGCTACAAGACGATGATGAGCCACCGGTCCGGCGAGACCGAGGACACCACCATCGCCGACCTCGCCGTCGCCGTCGGCAGCGGCCAGATCAAGACCGGTGCCCCCGCCCGCTCCGAGCGCGTCGCCAAGTACAACCAGCTCCTGCGGATCGAGGAGTCCCTCGGGGACGCCGCCCGCTACGCCGGCGAGCTCGCGTTCCCGCGTTTCGCGTTCGGCGCCTGATCCGGCCGACCGATCATGAGCCAGCGCGGCAGGTCCCGACCGGGCGGTAGCCCGGGAGGCCGTGATCCCCGTCGCAGCCGCGGCGGGGAGGGGGCGCGACGCCCGTCGTCGCGGACCCGCCCCACGGGATCTGCCGCGCCCGGCGACCCGGACACCTCCGGCCCGCCGGAGGCCACCGGAGCAACACCGTCGCCGACCGAGAAGCCGGTCGGCGCACGGTCCCGTCGTCGCCGACCGGTGGCGCCGACCCCCGAACGGACCATCCTCGGGCTTTCCACCGCCCGTGCGGTCGTCCTCGCGATGGTGATCTGCGCGCTGGCACTGACCCTGGCGGTCCCGCTGCGCACCTACCTCACCCAGCGCAGCGAGGCCGAGCAGGTCGCCGAGCAGCGGGAGCAGCTCGAAGCCGACGTCGCGCGGCTCACGCGCGAGAACCAGCAGGCCGACGACCCGGCCTACGTGCGGGCGCAGGCCCGCGAACGGTTGCAGTACGTGATGCCGGGGGAGACCCCGTACCAGGTGCAGTTGCCGGGCGCGACCGCCCCGCCCGTCGAGGACCTCACCAAGCCCAAGCACGACGGCGACCCCTGGTACACGGACCTGTGGCGGCCGATCGTCGAGCCGCAACCCGACCCGACCGCGACCCCCGCACCGGCGCCGCAGGCACCCGCCCCCGCACCCGACGGTGCCGGGTCGATGACCATTCCACAAGATCAAGGAGGGCCCACCGGGTGACCGAGCCGGCCGAGAACAACGTTCCCCAGGCGGACCTGGAGGTCGTCGCAGCGCAGCTGGGCCGCGAGCCGCGCGGTGTGCTCGCGATCGCGTACCGCGCACCCGACGGCACCCCCGGAGTCGTCAAGACTGCGCCGCGCCTGCCCGACGGCACGCCTTTCCCCACGCTCTACTACCTCACCGACCCGCGGTTGACCGCCGAGGCGAGCAGGCAGGAGTCGGCCGGCGTGATGAAGGAGATGACCGAGCGCCTGTCCAGCGACCCCGAACTCGCTGACGCGTATCGCCGCGCGCACGAGTCGTATCTCGCCGAGCGCAACGAAATCGACTCGCTCGGAACGGATTTCACCGGCGGCGGGATGCCCGACCGGGTCAAGTGTCTGCACGTGCTGATGGCGCACGCCCTGGCCAAGGGGCCGGGCGTGAACCCGTTCGGTGACGAGTCCGTCGCCCTCGCCGCCGACGCCGGGCTGCGTGGCACCGCCATTCCCGAGGACTGGCCGCGGTATGTCGCACCGGAAGGCCGCGGCGAATGAGCAGCGGTGCCGGGCAGCGGGTCGCCGCGATCGATTGCGGCACCAACTCGATCCGTCTGCTCGTCGCGGACGCCGACGAGAGCGGCCGCCTCACCGACGTGGTCCGGGAGATGCGCGTCAACCGACTCGGCCAGGGCGTCGACGCCAACGGGCAGTTCGCCCCCGAGGCGATCGAACGCACCCGGGTTGCGCTCGAGGAGTACGCCGGGATGATCCGCGAGACCGGTGCCGGCAAGGTCCGGATGGTCGCGACATCCGCCACACGGGATGCCGCGAACCGTGAGGACTTCTTCGCGATGACGCGCGAGGTGCTCGGCGCCGTGATCCCCGGCGCCGGCGCCGAGGTGATCACCGGCGACGAAGAGGCGCGGCTGTCGTTCGCCGGTGCGGTCGGCGAACTCGACCCGGCGACAGGACCTTTCGTCGTCGTGGACCTCGGTGGCGGTTCCACCGAGGTGGTCCTCGGCGACGGGGGAGGGGTACACGCCGCGTACTCCACCGACATCGGTTGCGTTCGGCTCACCGAACGGTGCCTGCACGACGATCCGCCCACCGAGGACCAGGTCGTGGCGGCGCAGGCCTTCGCGGCCGAGAAGCTCGGCGAGGCGTTCGACCGGGTACCCGTCGAGCAGGCGCGCACCTGGGTCGGTGTCGCGGGCACCATGACCACCCTCGCCGCGGTGTCTCTGGATCTGCCGCACTACGACGCCGAGCAGGTGCACCTGTCGCGGATGTCGCTGGAGCGGCTGCACGAGGTCAACCACAGCCTTCTGCACATGACGCACGAGCAGCGCGCCGCGATCGCCACGATCCACCCGGGCCGGGTCGACGTGATCGGTGGCGGCGCGATCGTCGCCGACGTTCTCGGCCGGGAACTCTCCCGCCGCGCCGGCATCGCCGAGTTGATCGTCAGCGAGCACGACATCCTGGACGGGATCGCACTCTCGGTGCTCTGATTTCCACCACGGCTTCGGCCGGCCCCCATAGCCCAATTGGCAGAGGCAGCGGACTTAAAATCCGCCAAGTGTCGGTTCGAGTCCGACTGGGGGCACTCGATCGCCACGCCGCGGGACACCTCCGACGTGGTCGCCTACTGACGCCGCCGGCGAGCCCGGACCGTACGTGTTCGGTTGGACACCGCGCTTCGTGGGTCGTTGCAGGCTCTCTGCGCGGCCATTCTGTCCCCAGGTCGGTCGCCGGCCTCGTCACCGTCCCGGGCGCGCCCTGCATCCAGAACCATCGCCGTGGACTTTCGCTGCCGATTCGCGAAATAGTCGGTCATTCTTCACATTTGGGACCGTCTGCTCGCTGCGGCCCGAGTTGGTGTCGCTACGTGTCGGGTCCATTGGGGAAACTCCAGGTATTGCGGAGGTTGCTTGCCGGCGAACTCTGTGTGCTCGTCCAGGGTGTTTGCCTGAGGTTCATGTAGAGGGCGCCAATACGGTGCTTTTCCTCTGGTACCAATGTGTCCGGCGCGCGAGAGATGCGCCGAAATCACCTCTCGATCAACAGGAGTCGTTCCATGGGTTCGTCCGAAGAAGACCTCAAGCTCATCAAGCAGATCCAGCCGATCGTCAGCGGTGTCGGCACCATCGTCGGTGGTCTGGGTGCAGTCCTGACCGTCGTCGGTGCGGCTGCTGCCTTCAGCTGATCGACGCTGACCGAGCTCCAAACGAAACGCCTCCCACCGCAGCCCCCCTCAGGTGGGGGGCGTTTCGTCGTTTCGGGGGGTCTGCATCCAACCGCATACCCCGTTGCGACCGGTGCGGCGATGAGATCGATGTCGAGATGGTCGGTTCAGATTCCCACTGCCGCAGCCGCTCTCGTCGCATCGACGTGCCCGGGAAGCGGTGACCAGAGGTGCCGGCGCGGCGTACCGGGGAGTGATGTGATGCAGGCCGCCGCGAGATTTCCATAGCGAACTTTTAGCCGATGAGTGACGGCAGGAGGAGCCCGATCGGGTGCTCCGGCGCCGACTGGCGGCGCCGGAGCGCGGCGCACCCCAAGAGTCCCATCCCGGGCGCGCCGCGGCAACTGTAGCCAATCGTCGGTGAAAAATGTTGCAGCCGATTTGAACAGTGTGGAACGCGCGCTTCGGTCGACTCGAGGTTGACCAGAGAGGTCTCTGTCGGTTTGGAGTGGTCTGTGAGATCGCCGGGGTGTGCACTCGCCGGCCGACGGAGTTTGCCTGTCAATAGCACGGGCGAATCGGCGAGGGGTGGTCAGCTGGACCGTCGACGGGTCCGGCCGTACGGTCGCCTGTGGTGGTGACGTAGCGCGAGTTTCTGTCAGGCGAACCGGCCTGTCGGTCGAACGGGGGCCGGGTCGAACCCGTCGGGTCGCGCCCGGCGGCGGTCCGGGCACCCGAGCGGTCATCAACTTCTGGACGACTGTTCAGTTGAAACACGCCCACGGGGCGCCTCGGTGTCGTACCGTTCCGTTCGACAGTACGAAATGCACACAAGGAGCAATCATGGGTAGCGCGGAAACCATTCTCATCGGCGTTCTCTCGCAGGTTCTGACCGATCTGCTCAAGGATGCGCTGGGCTCGTAGGTGCCGACGGCCTCTGGGGTCGAATTCGCCGCGAAACGCACGCGGGCGCGCCTGCGCCGGGACGTGCGGATCGATGCCCGCCACTCCGTCTGGAGTGGCGGGCATCGATCGTTCCGGGTGGGGATGCGCCCTGCGACGCGTGTCGTTCAAACGTCAGATAGCAACGCTGGAGCAAAATGGTGTGCGATGCTGTGCGCGCGCGGCCTGGACCACGGGTTCGGGGTGCGTTCCCTCGGGGGCGCGGTTCGTCCCTCGAAGTGCGTTGCCCCGTCCCGGACCACGGGGTGGGTCCTCCTCGTGAAAGTGGTTGCACCTCATGCTCGACTCGTTCTGGGAACTGCTCTGGTACACCCTGCTCGTCTTCGCCTTCGTCGCGTACCTGATCGTCCTGTTCCAGATCATCGGTGACCTGTTCCGGGACCGGAAGACCAGCGGCTGGATCAAGGTCGTGTGGATCATCTTCCTCGTCGTGTTCCCGTACCTGACCGCGTTCGTGTACCTCATTGCCCGTGGCCGGGGCATGACCGAACGGTCCGTCGCGGCGCATGCGGAGGCGCAGGAGGCGGCCGACGCGTACATCAAGAAGGTTGCGGGCGCCACGCCGGCCGACGCGATCGCGTCGGCGAAGTCGCTGCTCGATGCGGGCACCATCACGCCGGCCGAATACGACCAGCTCAAGGCCAAGGCGCTGGCCTAGGCCTCCAGGGCCCCGAAGGCCCCTGCCCCGCGTCCCCGAGGACGCGCGGCGGGGGTCTTTTTCGTGTCCGGAACTGGGCATGGCCGAGCCCGATCCCGCCGCGAAACGGCAATACTGTGACCGACGTCACTATGCAGTGTACGAACTTCGGGAAGCTGCTGGACCTGCCGTTTTCGGCATTGGCCTCATCAAGATCAATTTTTGATAAATATTTGGTCACGATCGACGTGTCGAGATGACTTCGTTACGTTCGTCTGCGTTCCGGGGGATCCCGGTCGCGCTGGGGAAGCGCGCGACCGAGTCAGTGGATGACGACGCACCCCGCGTCGCGACGAAGATTGAAGGAAACAACTGTGGCCAACACCCACAGGACGGTTACTCGTTCTCACACGCTCACCCGCCGCTTCAAGTTCGCGGCAACCGCCGCCGTGACCGGTGCCATCGCCGTCGCCGGTGTCCAGTTCGGCGCCGGTGCCGCTTCGGCCCAGCCGATTCAGGTCCCGGCCGGCGTCCTGCCCGCGGGGGTTCAGGTCCCCGCGATTGACGTGCCCGCCGGTCCCACCGCGGACTGGGCCGCGGGATTGCTCGCCGCGGTCGGCCCCGGCAGCGGCACGCCCTTCAAGGCCCGGACGGTGCAGCCGGTCTCCGGGACCCTGAGTTCCGGCTACGGCGCGCGCTGGGGGACTCACCACGGCGGTATCGACATCGCCGCGCCGATCGGCACGCCGATCCAGGCCGCTGCTGACGGCGAGGTCATCAACGCCGGACCTGCGTCCGGGTTCGGGCAGTGGGTTCGCATCCGGCACGACGACGGCACGGTCACCGTCTACGGCCACGTCGACACGTACTCGGTGCATGTGGGTCAGCGGGTCGCGGCCGGGCAGCAGATCGCCACCGTCGGCAACCGAGGCCAGTCGACCGGCCCGCACCTGCACTTCGAGGCGTGGGACGCCGCAGGCAACCGGCTGAACCCGAATGCCTGGCTCGGCGACCGCGGCGTCGTGCCCACCTGGGGTTCCTGATCCGACCCGACATCAAGGTTCGGTAAATGTAGACGGGGCCGAGACCATCTTGTTATCTTCGGACGCGGACAAACGGTGCGCAGGAACCTGCGGGCCGCCGACCGAAGAAACGGATGAGGTATCGCCCGTGGCAGATCATCGCAGTTCAGGGGCGCGCACCGTCGCGTTCGCCGTCGTCGATCCCGACGCCGTCCGCGGTCGTCACCGCGCTCCTGCTCAAGGTCACGGAACGGGTGTCAAGGCAGCCACCGTGGCCGCTGCGACCGGTGCGATCATCGTCGGCGGTGCTCAGCTCGGCGGCGCCACCGCCGGGGCGGCCACCGTCGACATTCCGGTTCTGCCGTCCGACGTCACCGCTGGTCTGCGCTCGGTCGGTGTCGAGGTGCCCGCGACGGTGGAGGTGCCGGACCTCGCCGCGGACTCGATCCCCGGATTCGCGACCGCCAAGCAGTGGGTCGAGGACCAGAACTTCGGTTCCACGAACCCGTTGCCCGCGCGCACCGTCCAACCGGTCAACGGCACGCTGACCTCCGACTTCGGTTCCCGGTGGGGCGCGCACCACGGCGGCCTCGACATCGCCGCGCCGATCGGCACCCCGATCCTCGCCGCCGAGGACGGAACCGTGATCTCCGCGGGGCAGGCATCCGGCTTCGGGTTGTGGGTGCGGGTGATGCACGCCGACCGGACGATCACCGTCTACGGCCACGTCAACGACTACCAGGTGGCCGTCGGGCAGCAGGTCTCCGCCGGCCAGCAGATCGCGACCGTCGGCAACCGTGGCCAGTCCACGGGGCCGCACCTGCACTTCGAGGTGTGGGATCCGCAGGGCAACAAGGTCGACCCGTCGGCGTGGCTGCGCGACAACGGCGTCTCGGTCACCTGGGGCAACAACGGCCGCAACGTCTGAGTGGGACCGGTCGTGACGCCCCGGAATTCGACTCTCTAGGATCGGAATTCGTGACCGACACCGCCGTGGAACCCGCAACCCTCGCGACCCTGCTCTCATCGCGATTCAGTTGCCGAGCGTTCCTTCCCGATCCCGTCCCCGAGGACGTGATCGTCGAGATCCTCACGATGGCCCAGCGAACGCCGTCGTGGTGCAACACCCAGCCGTGGCAGGTCGCCGTCACCGATGGTGACGCCACCGAACGCTTCCGGCGCGGGCTCGCCGAGGCCGTGCGCTCGGTCGCGCAGGCCCCGGACATCGAGTTCCCCAGCGGATACCACGGGGTGTACCAGGATCGGCGCAAGGAGTGCGCGCTGCAGCTGTACTCGAGCCTCGGCATCGCCGGAGATCGGCAGGCATCCGCCGAGCAGACGCTGAAGAACTTCGACCTGTTCGGTGCCCCGCACGTCGCGATCGTCACCACCGACGCCGCTCTCGGCACCTACGCCGCCGTCGACTGCGGGCTCTACGTCAACACCTTCCTGCTCGCCGCGCAGAGCCTCGGGGTTGCCACCGTGCCGCAGGCGGCACTGGCCGGATGCGCCCCGTACGTGCGGGACTTCTTCGAGATCCCCGACGACCGGAACGTGCTGTGCGCCATCTCCTTCGGGTATCCCGACCTGGCCCATCCGGCGAACACGTTCCGCACCGGCCGCGCCGACCTGGATTCCGTCGTCACCTGGGTGTCCTAGCGGCGGGATCCGGGGACGGATCGGGAGACCTGCCGCGCACCTGAGAGACTGGGCGGGTGCCGGTCCCCGAGGAACTCTTCGCCACCCTGCGTCGCCATCCCGACGTCGAGGCGCCCAACCTGTATGCCGTCGACGGTGCTGACCGGCTGATCCTCGACGAGGCCGCTGTGGCGCTCGCGGCGGCGCCGCCGGGCGCGGTCGCGGTGATCGGCGACCGGTACGGCGCGCTGACCCTGGGGGCGGTCGCCGGGTTCGGGGCGAGCAAGGTTCGGGTGCATCAGGATCCGTTGACCGGGGAGCTCGCGCTCGCGGGCAACGCCGACCGCGCGGGCCTCGTCGGCAGGTACCGGCAGTGCGCGCTGGGGGAGGAGCTGCTCGCCGGTGCGACGGTGGTGCTCGTGCAACTGCCGCGCAGCCTGAGCGCACTCACGGAGATGGCGGAAACCGTTGCGCGGTATGCGGATCCGTCGGTGGTCGTGTACGCCGGCGGTCGCGACAAGCACCTCACCCACGCCTTCAACGACGTGCTCGCCTCGTGCTTCGCCGACGTGCACGCAACCCGGGGACGGCAGAAGTCCCGCGTCCTCGTCGCCGCGAAGCCGATACCGGTGCCGGGGACCTATCCGCGGCGTGAACGCCTCGCGGAACTGGGGCTCGACGTGGTCGCGCACGGTGCGGCGTTCGCCGGACCGGCGCTCGACATCGGCACCCGGTTCCTGCTCGATTTCCTGCCTCGCACCGACCCGACCGCACGCACGGCCGTCGACCTGGGCTGTGGCACCGGGATCCTCGCGGTCTCCCTCGCGCGGCTGCGACCGGACCTGACCGTGATCGCCACCGACCAGTCGGCGGCCGCCGTCGCGTCCGCCGCGGCCACCGCCCACGCCAACGGGGTGGCCGGGCGCGTCACCGCGCTGCGCGACGACGCGATGTCGACCCTCTCCGACGGCAGCGTGGACCTGATCGTGTGCAACCCGCCGTTCCACGTCGGTGCCGCGGTGCACACCGGTGCCGCTCTGGCGATGTTCCGGGCCGCCGGCCGCGTCCTGCGCCCCGGCGGTGAGCTGTGGACGGTGTACAACTCACATCTCGGCTACAAACCCGAGCTGACCGCGGCCGTCGGGCCCACCGAGCAGGTCGGGCGTAACCCGAAGTTCACCGTCACCCGCTCCGTGGCGCGGTGATCCGGAGGTCGGGACGGTAGAGTCCGAATTGTCCGTCCCCGGGAACTTACTCGCAGGGCGCGGTCGTTGTACGGACAAGTGGGCGGGACAGACCCGCCGCAGTCGCGTCAAAATGACACGACAGGCCCACGGGCCATGAAAGAAGGGACACGCACGGTGCGCACCACCAGCAACCCGGTGTTCCGCAACCTCCCGAAGCAGGAGGGCGGATACGCCTCGTTCGGTTCTGCCGCGGCGGGCGCCGGGCAGATGACCCAGCAGTTCGGCCAGCCGCAGTACACGCAGGCCGAGCCCTACACCACCGGACCCGCCCAGCGGTCCATGACAATTGACGACGTCGTCACCAAGACGGGCATCACGCTCGGTGTGCTGACGATCGCCGCGATCATCTCGTACTCGCTCTCGCACGGGAACCCGGGCCTGGCGTCGGCGTTCGTCATCGGTGGCGGTCTCGTCGGCCTCGTGCTGGTGATGGTCGCCAGCTTCGGTCGCAAGATGGACAATCCGGCGATCGTGCTGGCGTACGCGGCCTGCGAGGGCCTGTTCCTGGGCGCGCTGTCGCTGATGTTCACCGACGTCCAGTTCGGCGGGGTCGGCGGAGCCGCACTGATCGCGCAGGCCGTGCTCGGTACGTTCGGTGTGTTCTTCGGCATGCTCGTCGTCTACAAGACCGGCGCCATCCGCGTCACGCCGCGGCTGACCCGGATGATCATCGGCGCCCTGATCGGTGTCGTGGTGCTCTCGCTCGGCAACCTGATCGCCAGCTTCTTCATCGATGGTGGACTGGGTCTGCGGGACGGCGGCGGACTGGCGATCATCTTCAGCCTCGTCTGCATCGGCATCGCCGCGTTCAGCTTCCTGCTGGACTTCGACGCCGCCGACCAGCTGATCCGCGCCCAGGCGCCGGAGAAGGCGGCGTGGGGCGTCGCCCTCGGCCTGACCGTCACCCTGGTCTGGCTGTACGTCGAGATCCTGCGTCTGCTGAGCTACTTCAACAACGACTAGCGGACTCCGCCGAACGGGCGGTTACCGGGCAGGCACTGAAGCCGATGCTCAGGTAACCGCCCGTTCGGCGCATCCGGGGGGCATCATCGGGCGGGTGGACCACGACTTCTGCGTCATCGGCGGTGGGATCGTCGGGCTGGCGACGGCGCGGGCGCTGCTACGACGCAACCCCGGCGCGTCGGTGGTGGTGCTCGAGAAGGAACGTGAGGTCGCGGCCCACCAGACCGGGCACAACAGCGGTGTCATCCATGCGGGCATCTACTACGAGCCCGGCAGCCTGAAGGCGGACCTGTGCAAGCGCGGTGCCGAGGCGACGAAACGGTTCGCCGAGCGCCACGGCATCGAGTACCGCGTCACCGGGAAACTACTGGTGGCGACCGACCCGACGGAACTCGCACGGATGGACGCGCTCGTCGACCGCGCCCGGATCAACGGCATCGACCACGAACGGCTCGGCGCCGCCGAACTCCACCACCGCGAACCCCTGGTGTCAGGTCTCGGGGCGCTGCTCGTCAAGGCGACCGGCATCATCGACTACCGACAGGTGTGCCGCGCGCTCGCCGAGGGCGTCACGGCGTCCGGCGGCGAGGTCCGTACCGGTGCCGAGGTCGTCGAGATCTCCGAACGCTCCGACACGGTCACCGTCTCGACGGCGGACACGACCGTCCGGGCCCGCACCCTGATCGCCTGTGCCGGTCTGCAGGCCGACCGGATCGCGCGGCTGGCGGGGCTGCACACCGACTTCCAGATCGTGCCCTTCCGCGGTGAGTACTACCGGTTGAGGCCGGAGAAGTCGTCGATCGTGCGGCACCTGATCTACCCGATCCCGGATCCCGACCTGCCGTTCCTCGGGGTGCACCTGAGCCCCACGGTCGACGGCGACATCACCGTCGGCCCCAACGCGGTCCTCGGGTTTGCACGGGAGAAGTACCGGCCCTTCGGGGTCGACCGCCGCGACGTCATGGAAATGTTGCGCTTCCCCGGGATGCGCCGAGTCGCCGCGGCGAACGTGCGCACCGGGATCCGCGAGATGCGCAACGCGGTCTTCAAGCGCGGCTACCTCGCGGAGTGCCGGAAGTACTGTCCGTCGCTCGAACTCGACGACCTGCAGGGCCGGCACGCGGGCATCCGCGCGCAGGCGGTCCGAGGTGACGGCGGCTTCGTGCACGACTTCCTGATCCGGTCCACCGACCGGATGGTGCATGTCGTCAACGCGCCTTCGCCCGCCGCCACGTCGGCGCTGCCGATCGGTGAGTTGATCGCGGACCGTACCGACCGCTGAGACGCCGAACGGGCGGACACCTGGGCGGATGCCCGGTGACCGCCCGTTCGGCGGAGGTGACTAGCTCAGGCGCTCGAGCACCATCGCCATGCCCTGGCCGCCGCCGACGCACATGGTCTCGACGCCGAAGGTCTTGTCCTGCTCACGCAGGTTGTTGAGCAGGGTGTTGGTGATGCGGGCACCGGTCATGCCGAACGGGTGCCCGAGGGCGATCGCGCCGCCCGAGACGTTGATCTTGTCCTCGTCGAGGTCGAGCGCGCGGGCCGAGCCGAGCACCTGGACCGCGAAGGCCTCGTTGATCTCGAACAGGTCGATGTCCGAGACGGACATCTTCGCGAACCCGAGTGCCTTCTTGACCGCCTCGATCGGGCCGAGGCCCATGATCTCGGGGGACAGGCCGGTCGCGGCGGTGGAGACGATGCGCGCGAGCGGGGTCAGGCCGAGGGCCTTGGCCTTGGTGTCGGACATGATCACCAGCGCGGCCGCGCCGTCGTTGAGCGGGCAGGCGTTGCCGGCGGTGACGGTACCGTCCGGGCGGAAGACCGGCTTGAGCTGGCTGATCTTCTCGTAGCTGGTGCCCGCGCGCGGGCCGTCGTCGGTGGAGACGACGGTGCCGTCGGGCAGCGTGATCGGGGTGATCTCGTTGGCGAAGAAGCCGCGGTTGATGGCCTCCTCCGCGCGGTTCTGGCTGCGGACGCCCCAGCGGTCCTGGTCCTCGCGGCTGATGCCGGTGTAGGTCGCGACGTTCTCGGCGGTCTGGCCCATGCCCAGGTAGACGTCGGGGACGAGGCCCTTCTCGCGGGGATCGCTCCACACGACGCCGCCCTCGGCGTCCTTGAGCGAGCGCTCCATTGCCTCGCCGTAGCGGCCGGTGTTCTTGGTGTCCGGCCAGCCGTCGGCGTTGCCGGAGGTGAACGACGACACCGACTCGACGCCGGCGGAGATGAAGACGTCACCCTCACCGGCACGGATCGCGTGCATCGCCATGCGGGTGGTCTGCAGCGAGGACGAGCAGTAGCGGTTCACCGTCACGCCGGGAAGGAAGTCGTAGCCCAGGTTGACGGCGGTGACGCGACCGATGTTGAAGCCGGCCTGGCCGCCGGGCTGGCCGGAGCCCATGATCAGATCGTCGATGTCCCGGGGATCGAGCTCGGGCACCTTGGCGAGCGCCGCCGCGACCATCTGGGTGGCCAGCTCGTCCGGACGCATGTCCTTGAGCGATCCCTTGCCGGCGCGGCCGATCGGCGAGCGCACGGCGGAGACGATGACTGCCTCGGGCATGAGTACTCCATTCATTCGTGCTGTCGTGTCAGCTACGACAGCGGTGTCCTGTGTCAGACGTTACGTGGCGATGCCGCTGTTCCTACCATGCGCTTGCTTGGCCACCGGGACGGAGTGCGATCGCACCGGGTTCCCTCGAACGTCGTGGTGGAAGGTGCGGCGTCGAAATGGACTGGCCGTGAATCTGATTCGCAAGCGTATCTGGGGCGCCCGCAGAAGCAGGGCGTGCGGGGTGGAGTGTGAGCTCGCTCGCCCGTCCCACTCATCGAGAACCGGCAGGGGATCGCCGCCGTTCGCGACGGTCCGCCCAGGTGTTGCCGACCGGGCCCGCTCTGGGACGATGGGGGCATGCGCATCGCGGATCACGTCGTCGACCTCATCGGAAACACCCCACTGGTGAAGCTGAACTCGGTGGTCTCACCCGGCTCCGGCCTGGTGGCCGCGAAGATCGAGTACCTCAACCCGGGCGGCAGCTCCAAGGACCGGATCGCGGTCAAGATGGTCGACGCGGCCGAGGCGTCCGGCGCGCTGAAGCCGGGCGGGACGATCGTCGAACCGACGTCCGGCAACACCGGCATCGGTCTGGCGCTGGTCGCGCAGCAGCGCGGCTACAAGTGCGTGTTCGTCTGCCCCGACAAGGTCAGCGAGGACAAGCGCAACGTGCTCAAGGCGTACGGCGCCGAGGTCGTGGTGTGCCCGACCGCGGTCGCGCCGGAGCACCCCGACAGCTACTACAACGTCTCGGACCGCCTCGTGAAGGAGATCCCCGGCGCCTGGAAGCCGGACCAGTACTCCAACCCGGGCGGCCCGGACAGCCACTACGAGACCACCGGCCCGGAGATCTGGCGCGACACCGACGGCAAGGTCACGCACTTCGTCGCGGGTGTCGGTACCGGCGGCACCATCACCGGCACCGGTCGCTACCTCAAGGAGGTCTCGGGCGGGAAGGTCAAGGTCATCGGCGCCGACCCCGAGGGCTCGGTGTACTCGGGAGGCACCGGGCGGCCGTACCTGGTCGAGGGCGTCGGCGAGGACTTCTGGCCCACCGCCTACGACCCGTCGATCCCGGACGAGATCATCGCCGTCTCGGATGCCGACTCGTTCGACATGACCCGCCGCCTGGCACGCGAGGAAGGGTTGCTGGTCGGTGGCTCCTGCGGCATGGCCGTGGTCGCGGCGCTGCGGGTCGCCGAGCGGGACCCGGACGCGGTGGTCGTGGTGCTGCTGCCCGACGGCGGTCGCGGCTACCTGTCGAAGATCTTCAACGACAAGTGGATGGCGTCCTACGGCTTCCTGCGCACCCCCCTCGACGGCAGCAAGCCCGCCGAGCCGACCGTCGGGGACGTGCTGCGGGGCAAGTCGGGAGAGCTTCCGGACCTGGTGCACACCCACCCGACCGAAACGCTGCGCGACGCGATCGAGATCCTGCGCGAATACGGCGTCTCGCAGATGCCGGTGGTCGGTGCCGAGCCGCCCGTCATGGCCGGTGAGGTCGCGGGCAGTGTCACCGAACGGGAACTGCTCTCCGCGGTGTTCGAGGGGCGCGCGCAGCTGGCGGATCCGGTGGCCAAGCACATGAGCCCGGCGTTCCCGCTGATCGGTTCCGGGGAGCCGGTCAGCGCCGCGACGAAGGCTCTCGGCGACACCGACGCGCTGATGGTCGTCGACGACGGCAAGCCGGTCGGCGTCATCACCCGGCACGACCTGCTCGGGTTCCTCAGCGCCGGTGCGTAGTGACATCGGGTCGCCGGCGGCTCAGTGACATGGGTTGCCGGCGGCTCAGCGACATCGGTTGCCGGCGGCTCAGTAGGCTGAGCGGATGAGCGAGCAGCAGCAGGGATTCTCCACCAGGGCAGTTCACGCCGGGTACGAGCCGGATCCGCAGACCGGCGCGGTGAACGTGCCGATCTACGCCAGTTCCACGTTCGCGCAGGACGGGGTCGGCGGCATGCGCGGCGGCTTCGAGTACGCGCGCACCGGAAACCCGACCCGCCGGCCGCTCGAGGCGAACCTCGCCGCTATCGAGGGCGCGGCGTTCGGGCGGGCGTTCTCGTCGGGTATGGCAGCCACGGACTGCCTGCTGCGGTCGGTGCTCCGGCCCGGCGACCACCTGGTGATCCCGAACGACGCCTACGGCGGCACGTTCCGGCTCATCGACAAGGTGTTCACACAGTGGGGCATCGAGCACACCCCGGCACCGATCAACGACGTGGACGCCGTCCGGGCGGCGATCCGGCCGAACACCAAGCTGGTGTGGGTCGAGACCCCGACCAACCCGCTGCTGAACATCGGCGACATCGAGGCGCTGTCCGCGGTCGCCCACGAGGCCGGGGCGAAGATCGTCGTCGACAACACCTTCGCGTCGCCGTACCTGCAGCAGCCGCTCGCGCTCGGTGCCGACGTCGCGCTGCACTCGACCACCAAGTACCTCGGCGGCCACTCCGACGTCGTCGGCGGTGCGCTGGTGACCGACGACGAGGATCTCGACACCAAGTTCGCGTTCCTGCAGAACGGTGCCGGTGCGGTGCCCGGTCCGTTCGACGCTTACCTGACCATGCGCGGTATCAAGACGCTGGCGCTGCGGATGGAGCGGCACAGCGACAATGCCGAGAAGATCGTCGACCTGCTGACCGGGCACTCCGCGGTCGAGAAGGTGATCTACCCGGGCCTGGCGTCGCATCCGGGCCACGCGGTGGCGGCGCGGCAGATGCGCCGGTTCGGCGGAATGGTCTCGGTGCGGCTCAAGGGCGGCAAGCAGGCGGCGCTCGACTTCTGCTCACGCACAAAGATCTTCACCCTCGCCGAGTCGCTCGGCGGCGTCGAGTCCCTGATCGAGCACCCGGGCGCGATGACCCACGCCTCGACCGCCGGTTCCGAACTCGAGGTTCCCGAGGATCTGGTGCGCCTGTCCGTCGGCATCGAAGACGCCGCCGATTTGCTGGCCGACGTCGAGCAGGCGCTGGGCTAGACACTTCCCGCCGGCGCGCGGCGCGCGGGTCTCCGGACCCGTACGCCGCGCGCGAGCGGCGCAGCCGATCTAGGCTGGCCGCGTGGAGCCCGCGACGCTCGCCCGCAACATGACGGTGCGGCGCGCGCGGGCGCCGATGAACGGTGGCGACGACCATTTCCGTGCCGGTCGGCGCGTCGCTGCCGAACCTTGCCGTGACCCGTGCCTATCGTGCGATCGTGCACCTGCGGGGGAACATCGTCGACGCCGCCCCGACCGCCGCGTCCGAGTTCGCCGCCGTGAGTGGGTCGGGCCACCCCTTCGACCAGGCCGGCAGCGCTTCCGTGATAGGCCGTGCCCACGTCGCGACACGGGTGGTGCGGTAGCCGTGGTGCAGGTCGACGGCTGTTTTCCCCGGACGGGTGCTCGCGGTGCCCGACAACCTGAAGGCCGTCTAAGAGTTCGCTCGAAATGCGCCCGTTGCCGCGACATGCGTCATACGGTGATCCGAGTCACATACAGGGGGCGGCCCAGGGGCTGACGCGCCTCGGTCGAGATGAGGGAGGATGCGCATGGCGGTTGACCCATCGGCGGTCATCGTTGCCGTTGCCACGGCACTTGGCGGTCTCGTGCAGGGCGCGGACCTACCAGCCCCGGTCAAAGATCAAGCAGCACAAGCCATCCAATCCTTCCAAGCCACGTCTCCCGCAGCGGATCAGCAGGTCGCCGACGTCATCGGCATGCTGCCCGAGCAGCTGCAGGGGCAGGCCACCCAGGCCGTGCAGGACGCGACGGCCGCCGCGCAGAGCGCTATCGAACCGTTACTGCCGCCGGCGCCTCCCGCTCCGCCCGCTCCGGAACCGGCTCCCGAACCGCCGCCGGCCCCGCCCGTCGCGCCGTCGACGCCGCAAGTTGACGCCTACGGCGGTGACGTCGCCGAGGTGCCGTTCGGCGGCGACCTGTCCCGCGCGGTGACCTCGCTCGACGCCGCATTCCCGGGCGGCAACATCGCCCCGATCGGCTCCATCGCGGTGTTCGTGCCCTGGTTCAACAAGGCAGGCGCGCTCTGCGACGGCATCAAGGCCCCGATCCTGGCCGCGCTGTACAACGCCGAGAACGGCTTCCGTTACGGCCCGACGGCTCCGGTGTCCCGGACCGGCGCCCGCGGTCCCGGCCAGTTCATGCCGGGCACCTGGGAGAAGTGGGGCAAGGACGCCGACGGAGACGGCAAGGTCGACATCCTCGGCGTCGCGGACCCGGTGATGGCGTCCGGGCACCTGCTGTGTGACATGTACGGTCAGATCGACGAGTGGAAGCGCCAGGGCGTCGTCCAGGGCGACACCCTGGACCTGACCCTCGCCGGATACAACGCGGGAGTCGAGGCCGTGCGCCGTGCCGGCGGCATGCCCAACGGCGCCTTCGATTACGAGCACCAGACCAAGCCCTACGTGAAGAAGATTCGGGATTCGGAACCGGTGTTCGCGGCAATCCTGGCTCCGCTGAGCGGGTCCGACGGCAGCATCGGCGGCAAGGTGGTCGAGGCGGCGCTGCGCTACCTGGGCCTGCCGTACGTGTGGGGCGGCGGCAACATCAACGGCCCGTCCGGTGGCGGCTTCGACTGCTCCGGCCTGACCTCCTACGCGATGTACGCGGCGACCGGCGACACGCTCGTGCTGCCGCGGACGTCGGAGACGCAGTGGAACATCGGCACCGAGATCGCGCTCGCCGACGCGCGGCCCGGCGACCTGCTGTTCGGCAACTGGCAGTCCGGCGGCCCCGGCCATGTCGCGATCTACATCGGCAACGGACAGATGGTGCACGCCCCGCAGACCGGTGACGTGGTCAAGGTCGGGCCCGTGTTCGACGGGATGAAGGCCCGCCGGATCGTGTAGTGCGGCTTCGCTGCCCGTGAGTGAATTTCACCCCGGTCGGGGCGAAATTCACTCACGGTTCCGGGGGCTGTCGCCGCCGCCTACGATCACAGGGTGAGCGTGAATCCTGATCCCCGTGACCCGATTGCCGACATCGCACTGGGGGTGTTGCGACAGCATGGTCCGCTGACATCCGAGGACTGGGCGGAGATGCTTGCCGACGCCGGGCACGGCACTGCCGAGGAACTCCTCGAATCGGTCGACCTGCTCGACGACGCACTGCTGGTCGTCCTCGCCGACGGGCGCAATGCGGTCGTCGACACCCTGGTCGAGGGACGGGTGTTCACGCACCGGCTCACCGGCCCGGAGATCGCGTCCGGTCTCCTGCACGCCGAACCGGATCTCGCTCCGCTGGTGCTGGCGACGATGGCCGACGACGGCCCGGTGCGGGCGTTGTTCTCCGACTACGACGCCGACGAACTCGACGCGCTCGGGCTGTCGGACGAGGACTTTCCGGACGGATCCGGTCTGCTGTTCGGGCCCGAAGCGCTGCAACAGTATTCGTCGGGTGATCTGGTGTCCGTCACGGTCCGGGACGGTGCATTGGAGCTGGCCGCCGTCGCCGGAGGGGTCGCCGCGGCGCCGGACCTGTCCGCGGCGCTGGACCGGATCGTCGGAGACGACAACGCCGACAACCTCGAGACCGTCGCCTGGCAGATGCTCTCCGACGACCCCGCGCTGTTCACGGAGCCGACGGTGCCGCTCGGTGAGCTGATCGACTCGGCCGGATACACCCGGGAGGGCGACTACATCGCCGCCCGTGGATTCGATTTCGCCGCACATCATTTCGCGTCGCACATCGCGATGGTCGCGCGCCAGCACGAACTGCACCCGGAAGAGGTGGATGCGGTGATCGCGTTCGTCGACCTGGTCGCGGTGGTACGCGAGGACGAACTCGACCTGTCCGGCGCGCGCAGCTGCATCGACGGGGTCGTCGAATCCCTTGTCGGGCTGGAGGATCCGTCTGCAGCGGGTGCCGCGCTTGATGTGATCAACGGATTCGAAGAGGATCATCTGCCCGCGTTGTACACCGCGGCGCTGGCGGTGGCCGACCGGGCGCCGCGCCGGGTGAAGGCGTCCGGGCACTGGCTGGCGGGAATGGCCGCGGACTCGCTCGGCGACGTGCGAGAGGCGGAGCGGCACTTCGAGGATGCCGCCGCGATGGACGAGGAATGGACGCCGGCACTGTTCGAACTGGCGCAGATCGCCTCCGACCGCGGCGATGCGGAGCGGGCACTGTCGTTGCTGAGCCGGATCGAGGGCGGCGACAGTGAACACCTCCACGCGGTGCTGCTGCGTTTCGCTCCGGCCGAGCATCCGGAACTCGGCCGCAACGACAAGTGCTGGTGCGGATCGGGACGCAAGTACAAGGTCTGCCACCTCGGTAAGTCCGACAGCACCCTCGACGACCGCGCGCACTGGCTGTACGAGAAGGCCGGGCTCTACGCGCAGTCGACGTCGCTGTTCGATCTGGTGCTCGAGCTGGCGCAGCTGCGTGCCGAGCACTGGGAGAGTGAGGACGCGGTCGCGCGGGCGTTCGAGGATCCACTGGTGCTCGACGTCGCGCTTTTCGAGGGGCGGCTGTTCGAGTTGTTCGTGTCCCGGCGCGGGGTCCTGCTGCCCGCCGACGAACTCGAACTCGCCGCCCGATGGCTGGCTGCGCGGCGATCGGTGCACGAGGTCGTGGCGGCCGTCGGCGACGTGGTGACGCTGCGGGACCTGCGTACCGGCGACCGGGCCGAGGTCGCGGTGGACGAGCCGCTGGACGTCGGCAATCTCGTCTGTGCACGGGTGGTCCCCACCGGTGACCGGATGCAGATCCTCGGTGGAGTCGAACCGGTGCCGGCCGAGAACCGGGACGAGGTGCTCGCCGTCCTGTCCGGCGACACCGTCGAACCCGAGGACGTCATCGTCGTGCTCGGCGCGAGGTTCCTGGGGTGACCGTCTCGACCGAACCCCGCGGTGACCGGCATCTCGAGATCGTGGGTCGTTCCCGCGTCGACACCGATCCCGACGCGGGCGACGTTGCCGAGAAGGCGATCGCGGTGCTGCGTCGACGCGGCCCGTTCACCACCGAAGGCTGGGTGGCCGCACTGGTCGACCTCGGGCTCGGCGCCGCTGCGGAGATGACCGAGCTGGTGCGCGGCCTCGATGGCCCGGCGCTCGGGATGCTCGCCGACGGGCGCGTCGCCGCCATCGACGGCCTGCTCGAGGGTCGGGTGTTCACGCATCGGCTCTCCGCCGAGGAGATCGCCTCGGGCGTCGTCGACATCGATCCGGACCTGTCGCCGCTGACGGGTCTCGTCGGATCCGATGAGCACGTCGGCGACTGCGAGGTCGACGTCGTGTTCCCGACGTCGGACGCCGCGTTGTTGGCCGAGCGCGGCCGCACCGACGTCACCGCTCCGGAAGTCGAGCGGCTGCTGCTCGATCGCGACATGCTCGTCGGATACACCGCGGGGGACATGATCGGTCTGGGCCTGGCGGGCGGCACGTTGCGGTTGGTTCGCGTCGACCGGACCGTCGCGACCCCGGATCTCGCCGAGTCTCTGCGCAGGATCATCGCCGAGGGCACCGCCGAGCACACCGACCCGGTCATCTGGCAGCTCGTCGCCGACGACCGGGGCATGGACCTGTTCACCGCGCCCACCCTGCCGCTGGCGGAGCTGCTCGATCACGCCGGGTACGACTGCGAACGCAACTACCTGGCGCCGCGCGGCTTCGATTTCGACGCCTATCACCGCGCCACCCTCATCGAGTCGATCGCCCGGCAGAACAAGCTGCGCCTCGCCGACGCCGGCGCGGTCGTCGATTTCACCGACCTCGTCCACGAGATCACCGACGCCGCGGAACGGGGCGAGCAGCCGAGCACCGTCGCCGCCGCCCGCGTTGCCGCCGATCCGGCCGTCTTCATGCGGCTCGAGTCCCCGTCGACCGCCGCGGTCGCGCTCGACCTCGCCACCACCGGCGACGCGCGCGCCCAGTCGCTGCAGGCCGCCGCATCGGCATTGGTCGAGCACGCGCCGCGCCGACTGAAGGCGGCCGCGCACTGGCTGGCCGGCAAGGCCGCCGATCAGCTGGGTGATGTACGGATCGCCATGACGCATTACGAGCGCGCCCTGGACCGGGACCCGGACTGGATGCTGGCGGCGTTCGACCTGGCGTTGCTCGCCTCCGACGCAGGTGACGTCACTCGCGCACAGTCGCTGCTCGCCCGAGTCGAGGGCGGCGACGCGGAGACCCTGCAGGAGGTGCTCGCGCGCTACCAACCGGTGGAGCGTCCAGAGCTGGGCCGCAACGACCGCTGCTGGTGCGGGTCCGGCCGCAAGTACAAGGCGTGCCACCTCGGCAGGTCCGATCTCACGGTCGACGCACGCGCAACCTGGTTGTACACGAAAGCCCTGATGTTCGCGCGGACGCCGGAACTGTTCGACCTGGTACACCGGCTCGCCGAGATCCGGGCCTCGCACGCCGACGAGGCCGAGGACGCCACCATCGCGGCGCTCGAAGGTGGTCTCGTCATCGATGCGGCGCTGTTCGAGGGCGGCGTCCTCGAACAGTTCGTCGCCCGCCGCGCGCAGGTGCTGCCGGCAGCGGAACTCGAACTCGCGCGCCGGTGGCTGGCCGGCAGGCGCGGCCTGTACGAGGTGACGGCGGTGGTGCCGAGCCGGTCGCTGACTCTGCGCGAGGTGACCGGCGGGGCGACCGTGGAGGTGATCGACTCCGTTGCGGGCCACAACTTCGCAGTGGGGGCACTGGTGTGCGCCCGGCTGCTGCCGACCGGCGAGTCGATCCGGGCGTTCGGCGGAATCGAACCGATCGACCCTCGGTATCGGGACGAACTGGCGGAGATTTGCGGGTCCGCGAACGCGGATCCGGACGAGTTGGTGGACGTGCTCAGCCTCGCGTTCCCCGCGGACTGAGTTCGGGAGTCCGGATTTTCCGGCGCGACGCTGGAACCGATCGAAGCTTCGCCGCGTCTGATCTGTTGTGAGCCGATGAGTGCAGGTCCTTGGGGAGGGGGCCGCGCTCGCGGATCCGGTTGCCGGTGGGGCAGTCATGCAGGGGGTGACTGCCCCACCGTGCGTCAGTACGAACGAGAGAACCCCGGTCCGGGCGGATGCCCTGGCCGGGGTTTCGTCGTGTGGAGCCGACTCAGCTGTGGTACGGCTCGGCGCTGAGCAGGGTGACCTTCATGGTCTTGCCGTTGGGCAGGATGTACTCGCGGGTCTCGCCGACCTTCGCGTTGATCAGGGCGCCACCGAGCGGGGAGCTGGGGGAGTAGATCTCGAGCTTGTCGTTGCGAGCACCCTCTTCGCGGGTGGCGATCAGGAAGGTCTCGGTGTCGGATTCGTCACCGTCGTAGAACACCTTCACCACGGACCCGGGCAGGGCGACACCGGACTGGGTGGGGGCCTCGCCGACCTTGGCGCTGTTCAGCAGCTCCTGCAGCTGGCGGATACGGGACTCCTGCTGACCCTGCTCCTCGCGTGCCGCGTGGTAGCCACCGTTCTCCTTGAGGTCACCCTCTTCGCGCCGCTCGTTGATCTCGGCCGCGATGACCGGACGGTTGGCAATGAGCTGGTCGAGTTCGCTCTTGAGCCGGTCGTGCGACTCCTGGGTCAGCCAGGTCACCTGGGTCTCGGTCATGCTCGATCACTCCTCGTAGTCGGAACCCGGACGGATCCCCTGGACGGACCACCGAAAACCGGTGGTCGGCTGCGGCTGGGCGCGCGTCTCCCCGGACGAATGTCATCCCCCGGTCGGCTCACCGTGAGGTGAGTACGCGTCCCGCCGCCTGATGCAGCTGGCCGCCGTGCATCCGGGTCCGCGTCACATGCGCATCCGGATGCAAATGCAGCAATACACGGCTCCAACGCGGAACCGTGTATCGCCGTATTCTAGCACGAGCTGGGATTTCCCCACGAAGATCGAGGTCGGGGGTGTGGCCGCAGCGGCCACGATTGGTCAGCCGACGTTCAGATATGAGGGGATGGTCGAGCCGCAGCCGTAGATGTCGGCAACGGCCGGTGACTGCGACGTCTTGATCTGGGTGTCGATCTGTACCGTTCCGTGTTCGGACGGTTGCACGACGATCTCGCGGCGGCCGGTCTCCGACCCGTCCCGTGACCTGACGCGCACGATGCACAGCGCAGCTTCGGTCGGTTCCTCGCGGGTGACGGTGAAGCTCAGCGCCATGGTCGAGTCGTCGACGATCGAGTACTGCACGACATTCGCTTCGATGTCCTTCGCGGCGAACTTGTTGTACCCGAGCCAGGCGACCGCCAGGCCGAGGAGGATGACACCGATGGTCAGCACGATCGCGGTGATCCGGGATCCGCGCACACTGCCCTGCCGCGTGGGGTAGCGGTCGGAGGGGATCGTCTCGGTCATCTGCTCGACTCTCGTGCATCGGTCCGGGCGAGCTCGCGTTGCCCGGGTGGGGCGCCCTCCACGCGGTGATCCGGACAGGGTCACGGTGACGCTGGAGGTGTCGGGTGGAACTATAGGGGAAGGGCACCGGGCCTCCGCTCGCGCGGTCGACGCGACGGACGGGCGGTGTCCGGCAGGCCGCCAGTGCCCGAAGGGGCCGGCCACCACACGGTAGGTTCCATGCGAAGCTGAGGTGAAGGAAGACTGTGAGCGGATTGCGTCTCATGGCCGTGCACGCCCATCCCGACGACGAGTCCAGCAAGGGCGCTGCGACGACTGCCCGCTATGCCGCCGAGGGCAACGACGTGCTCGTCGTGACGCTGACCGGCGGCGAGCGCGGCGACATCCTCAACCCCGCGATGGACGTGCCGGGGATCCGGGACCGCATCAGCGAGGTCCGCAAGGAGGAGATGGCCGAGGCGGCCCGCATCCTCGGGGTCCGGCAGACCTGGCTCGGGTTCGTCGACTCGGGACTGCCGGAGGGCGACCCGAAGCCGCCGCTGCCGGAGGGGTCGTTCGCGCTGGTCCCGCTGGAGGAGTCCACCGAGGCGCTGGTCCGGGTGATCCGCGAGTTCCGCCCGCACGTGATGACCACCTACGACGAGAACGGTGGCTACCCGCACCCCGACCACATCCGCTGCCACGAGGTGTCGATGGCCGCGTACGAGGCGGCAGGCGATCCGGAGCGATTCCCGGACGCGGGGGAGCCGTGGGAAGTGCAGAAGGTCTACTACTCACACGGGTTCATCCGGAAGCGCCTGCAGTTGTTCCAGGAGGAGTACGACAGCCGAGGCGAAGAGTTCCCGATGGCGGAATGGCTCAAGAAGTGGAAGACCGAGCAGGGTGACCTGATGGCACGGGTGACCACCCAGATCACCTGTGGTGACTACTTCCCGCAGCGGGACGACGCCCTGCGCGCGCACGCCACCCAGATCGACCCCAACGGGTCCTTCTTCGCGGTGCCCCTCGACATTCAGCAGAAGATCTGGCCGACCGAGGAGTTCGAGTTGGCGAAGACCCGGGTGCGGACCGCCATCCCGGAAACCGATCTGTTCGCCGGCATCGACCACGTCGGCGCAGCGCCGGGACAAGAGGAGAAGAAGTGAATCTGGCAAGTGCGGCCGTCGGGTGGCTGGCGCAGACCCCCGGCTCGCCGACCGGCCCCGAGTTCGGCAAGGCGTCGCCGGTCGGCCTGGTCATCATCGTCGTGCTGCTGGTCGGCACCGTGCTGCTGATCCGGTCGATGAACAAGCAGCTGCGCAAGCTGCCCGACACCTTCGAACCGGACCACCCCGAAGCGGATCAGGCCGCCGACGAGGGCACCGACCGCGGTGCAGCGGGCCCGGCGGTCGACGGCGGATCCTCGACCCCCGAGAAGAAGGCCGAGCCGCCCACCCAGGCTCCGAGCTAGGCACCCGGCTGTGACGCGGTCCAGGAACACCCTCGGCGGCGCGACGAGCCCGTACCTGCGTCAGCACGCCGACAATCCGGTGCACTGGCAGCAGTGGGGACCCGAGGCGCTGGCATGGGCACGGGAACGCGACGTGCCGGTGTTGCTGTCGATCGGCTACGCGGCGTGCCACTGGTGCCACGTGATGGCGCACGAGTCGTTCGAGGACGAGGCGACCGCCGCGCTGATGAACGAGCACTTCGTGTGCATCAAGGTGGACCGCGAGGAACGGCCCGACCTGGACGCGATCTACATGAACGCCACCGTCGCGATGACCGGTCAGGGCGGCTGGCCGATGACCTGTTTCCTGACCCCGGACACCGAGCCGTTCTACTGCGGCACCTACTACCCCCGCACCCCCCGCGGGGGCATGCCCTCGTTCACACAGCTGCTGGAGGCGATCGCCGACACCTGGCGCACCCGCCGCGAGGACGTGCAGCGCGCCGCCGCGTCGATCACCGCGGAGCTGCGCGGCTCCGGTGGCGCGCTCCCGGCCGGCGCGGCGCCGCTGGACGCGGCACTGCTGGACCGGGCGGTGGCCGCGGTCCGCGCCGACGAGGACGTCGAGCGCGGCGGCTTCGGCGGGGCCCCGAAGTTCCCGCCGTCCGCGCTGTTGGAGGGGTTGCTGCGCAGTCACGAGCGCACCGGGTCGGCCCTCGTGCTCGAATCGGTGACGCGCACCGCGGAGGCGATGGCCCGCGGCGGCATCCACGACCAGCTCGGTGGCGGGTTCGCGCGGTACTCCGTCGACGCCGAGTGGGTGGTGCCGCACTTCGAGAAGATGCTCTACGACAATGCCCAGCTGCTGCGGGTGTACGCGCACCTGGCCAGGCGCACCGGATGGCCGCTGGCGTTGCGGGTGGCCGAGCAGACCGCGGAATTTCTGTTACGCGACCTGTGCACCGACTCGGGTTGCTTCGCATCCGCCCTCGACGCCGACACCGACGGGGTCGAGGGGCTGACCTACGCCTGGACCGCCGAACAGCTGATCGAGGCGCTCGGGTTCGAGGACGGGGTGTGGGCGGTCGGGCTGCTCGCGGTCAGTTCGGCCGGCACCTTCGAGGCGGGCACCTCGGTGCTGCAGTTGCCGGAGGACCCGGACGACTGGACGCGGTGGAACAGGCTGCGTCGCAAGCTCTTCGAGGTCCGTGCGGGTCGGCCGCAGCCCGCGCGGGACGACAAGGTGGTCACCGCGTGGAACGGGCTGGCGATCACCGCCCTGGCCGAGGCCGGTGCGGGGCTGGGCAGGGCGGAGTGGGTGGACGCCGCCGCGCGGTGTGCCCGGGTGCTGATCGACGAGCACCTCGTCGACGGCCGGCTGCGCCGCGCGTCCCTGGGTGGCGTGATCGGGGATGCTGCCGCGGTCCTCGACGATCACGCCGCGTTCGCCACGGGGCTGCTGAGCCTGCACCAGGCGACCGGTGAACTCGAGTGGCTCACCCGCGCACAGCAAGTGCTCGACATCGCGCTCGACCACTTCGCCGACCCGGACGAGCAGGGCTGTTGGTTCGACACCGCCGACGACGCCGAGGCCCTGATCTCGCGGCCCCGCGACCCGGTCGACGGTGCCACGCCGTCGGGTGCGTCGTCCATGGCGGAGGCGCTGCTTACCGCGGCGGCGCTCTCACAACCGGAACAGGCCGAGCGGTACGCCGTCGCGGCTTCCGCCACGCTCGACCGTGGTGTCCTCCTGCTCCAGCGGGCCGCGCGGTCGGCCGGGCACTGGCTCGCGGTCGCCGAGGCGGCCGTGCGGGGACCCGTTCAGGTGGCGGTCTCGACGGATGGCGGGGTGGCCCCGATCGACGGTGCTCTGCTGGACGCGGCCCGCCGGCACGCACCGGGTGGCGCGGTTGTCGTCGGCGGAGGCCCGGACTCGGTGCCCCTGCTCGTCGACCGTCCCCGCGTCGACGGTGCGGATGCCGCCTATGTGTGCCGTGGGTTCGTCTGCGACCGGCCCGTCACCGTTGTCGACGACCTGATCGAGGCACTGAATCGCTAGGAAGTGGCGGCCTGGACCGTCGGCCAGGACCTGGCCAGCTCGTCACGCCAGTACGGCCAGGAATGGGTGCCGACCGGGGTGGAGCTTCGGGTGACCGTGGCACCGGCCGCGCGCAACGCGTGTTCGAGCTGGTCGGTGCACAGTCTCGACCCCAGTTCCAGGCCGCCGCCGACGACAACGGTCCGCGCGAATCCCGGCGCGGCCGGATCGTCGTGGGGGCCCGGCAGGCCGGATCCGGACGAGAGGTAGACGGGCTTGCCCGCGAGGGCGCCGGCACCGGCGATCGGGTCGTGCGCCTTCCAGGTGTCCCCGAACTGGGGTCCCCACATCTGCTCGGAGCGGGCACCGCCGTTGATGACCACCAGATCCGTGACCGCCTTCCCGACGGGGCCGTCGGTCAGGTAGCAGCCGCTGTAGCCGGCAGCGCCGGAGAACACGTGGGGAAACCGTTCCGCGAGCAGCACCGCGCCGGTCGCGCCGGACGAGATGCCGCCCACGGCGATCCGGCCGTTGGTGCCGAACTCGGCCTCGATCAGCGAGGGCAGCTCCTCGCCGAGGAAGGTCTCCCACCGGGTCCGCCCGAACGTCGGATGGTCCTGTTCCCAGTCGGTGTAGTTGGTCCCGGTCCCGCCGATCGGGAGGACGACGTCGACGTCCTTGTCCGCGAAGAACTCCCGCGCGTTGCCACGCTCGGGGTCGAGCCAGTTGGTGTCCGTGACCTGTCCGGAGTTGCCGTCGAGCAGGAGATACGCGCCGTGTGGGCGGCTCCCGTCGGCCGCGCGCAGGACCTTCACCGGGACCTGGCGTTGCATCGCAGGCGAGTCGACCTGGAGAAGCACCAATCGGTCGTCGAGTTCGGAGACCGACGCGATCGCGGCGGTGGCCTCGGGCGACACCGGGACGTAGTCGGGTACCACCGTCTGCGCCGTCGCGGCGGGCGGGACGGCGAAGGTCAGGCCGGTTGCCGTCAGCAGCGCAGCGATCACGCCGCCGGGGAACGATCGCCGCATCACCCTGCGACCCCGAGCGCGCCGCCGAGCAGTGGCCACGACTTGTGCAGGTCGTCCTCCCAGTACCCCCACGAGTGGGTGCCGTTGGGGCGGAAGTCGAACACCACATTGGTCATGCCGAGTTCGCGCGTGCGGTCGGCGAATCGGTGCGTGCAGTAGTTCGTCGCGGCCTCGATGGCTCCGCCGAGGACGAACTGGCTGCCGAGGGTGATCGCATTGCCCTTCAGGCGCGGGTTGGCCAGGGAATCGTGATGTCCGGGCAGGCCGTTGCCGCTCGCGACGTAGATCGGAATCGGCGGTAGGGCAGCGGCATTGAGATACGGGTCGTGTGCCGCCCATTCGGGGTCGCCCGGCGGGCCCCACATGTTGTCCGCGTCCCCGGTTCCGGCGCCGACGACCATCGTCACGAACTGCCTGCCCGGGGTCTCGCTCGTCATCGCGCACCCGCTGTACGAGGCGACGGCGCTGTACAGGGACGGTGCCTGTATCGCCAGGTCGAGTACCGACGTACCTGCCATCGACAGTCCTGCAAGGGCATTCACGCCGGTGGTGCCGAGACGCGCATCGATCACCGCTGGTAGTTCCCGGGTCAGGAAGGTGGTCCACATGTTCCGGCCGTTGTTGCCGCTCGTCTTCGCGAGCCCGGGGTCCGGCAGCCGCCAGTCGGTGTAATAACTGAACGCGCCCTCCATGGGCGTGACCACGTTGACGTGCTTGTCGGCGAAGAACTCCGAGACGTCGGTCTGCACGTCCCACGAGGCGCCGTCCTCGCCGCCGCCGGCCCCGTTGAGCAGGTACAGCGTCGGCGCCGGGGTGGTTGTGTCCGCCGGCCGCAGGATCTCCAGCGGGATGGTCCGGTCCATCGCGGGCGAGTACACCTCGATGGTCGCGCGCCGCTCGTCGGCTGCAGCAATATCGGATGAATCCTGTTGTTTCTGAAGCGCGTTCGATGTCGGTGCGACGGCGACGGTGACGGCGGTCAGAGTCGACACGGCTACGAGGGCGATGCGCAGGCGGGACGAGGCGCTCAACGGCGATCCTTCGCTGGCTGTCGAATCGTCGCGGCCGGTCGGCCGCGGGAATGGGGCGGGGCGCGGACCCGCGCGGAGGGGAGCGCGGGTCCGCGCCGGACCTCGTGCTACTTGCCCGCGCCGGGGGTGCCGCCACTCAGTGAGATGAGCGCGTTGATGACCTTCATCCCCGAGTCGTTGACGCTGGTGACCAGGGGGCCGAGAACATCGCTGATCGATCCCATGCTGCTCCTCGAATTTGAGCGAGGGAAGCCTTCTGCCGCCCTCGTGTGAACACGCTGCGAAACAGATGAATTATTTTGCCGCGAGCGGTGATTGCGACGTCCGGTCAGGTTATGCGGGCGGCGTGCCGATGCTGCCCTCGACCGATCCCAGGAATACTTCGGACAGCCCGTCGGCTGCGATCATCGATCCCAGTCCGGGAATGATGGCAATGATGATGTCGGAAAGAGAACCCACGTGTGCCTCCTCGAGTCGAACCTTCGGACGGCGGTGCGCAATCTCGCAATCCACGGGCTCACGCACCGTATGGATCGTTACGACCGGTTTGTTTTCGTAACAACGGCACGGTAACAACTCTCCGTATACAACGTAAAGACCAGCAACGTAAATATTTTCGGCGTGTCGTGTCGATCACACGATCGACGCTCTGACCAGGTCGTTCAGCGAGGTCGTGAGCAGGCGCTTGTACGGCCGCGTGTCGGCCATCATCGCGGTGTCGGTGGTGAAGGTGAGGTCGACGGCACCCGGGTCCGAGGTCACGGCCAGGTGACGCAACCCGGAGCCGTCGACGACGCCGAGAACGCCGAGGATCCGTACCAGGGGCTCGCCGAGGAAGGTCAGGTCGGTACCCGCCCACGGCACGTTGCTCACCATCGTGTTGTGCAGCGCCACCGTCGCGCCGGAACTCGGCGCGATGCGGCGCGCATGCCCGGCCAAGCTGAGCAGCCAGGCCGGGCTGCTCTCGATCCGCCGGGACGCTCGACGGACATGTTCGTTGCCGTGTCGGGCCTTCTCGTTGCGCGCGGAGGTCATGATGGCGTGCAGGCGGGTGAGCGGATCGGCTGTGCCGGTGTGCAAGTCCACCGACATCAGCGCCAGGTGGGTGGCCCGAGGTCCGTCGGTGTCGGCCCCGGCTCCGGCCGCCGTCCCGCGCAGCGACATCGGGACCATCGCCGCGAGCGATCCGGCAGGGGATTCGCCGACCTCGGCCAGGTAGCCCGCGAGTGCCCCCGACACCGTGGCGAGTAGGACATCATTGACCGTCGCGCCGGGCGTTTCGGCGCGCACGGCATCGATCGCCCGGCGCGGCAGCCGCACGTGGTCGAAGGTGGGGTCGGGGGTGATCCTGCCGTTGAATCGGCACGCGGGCCTGGATGCGAGAGGTTCGACGATCTCGCCGGCAGCGGACAGTTCGCGCACCCGGCGTGCGGCCGCGCGGGTGTCGCCGAGACCTCGCCCGAACCGGACGAGTTGTCCGGGGAGGGTGGCCGCGGCCCGGGCGAATTCGGTCACGTCGCTGCCGCTGCCGGTGCCGGCCGGGGTCGGAGGCCGAGTGGCCTCCGGAGCGGGCCCGAACAGGCGCAGGCCGAGGTCGCGCGTGGCGATGCCGTCGCCGGCGCTGTGATGGAACTTGAGCACCACCGCGGTCATTCGGCCGGGGGAGTCGTCGATGTCGGTGATCCCCGTGATCACGTGCAGCTCCCATGGTGGCCGCGTCAGGTCGAGCGGCGAACCCACGATGTGGGAGATCCTGCGCCGCAACGGCTCCCACCCCGGGCCGTCGATCGGTTCGACGGTCACGTGCCGACTCGCGTCCACGCCCGGATCTCGCTCCCAGCGGGGCAGGTCGAGGTCCAACGGGACGCGGCGGATCCGGTGGGTGAACATGCGGGCCTGCCCGAGTCGCTCGCGCATCCAGGCGGTCACCTCGGCCGTGCCGACAGCGGTGTCCGAGGTGGATTCGAACAGGTAGATCGCGACGACATTCGAGCGGTGCCGTTCGAATTCGTTGTAGTAGTACTCGGCGTCCTGCGGTGCCAGGCGTGCAGGTGCCGGCTGCCGGCGAAACGATGTCACAAGTGCTCCCTTCGGACTCCCGGACAGCGCCAGGGTAGCCGCGAATGAGCGAACGGCGTGTGAAACCCGTGGCAGGCAAAGGGTTCAGCGTGTTCGCGGTGTCGATGCCACGGCGTTCGGGGCGCCCCACGCGGCTGTGGAGCGTCGCCTTGTCGTTGCAATCGTGGAACCGATCGCGCCCGCCCTGCGTCTGAGTGGTGTGAGTGGACTGTTCGTCGTTGGCGAAGGCGTGGTCCGGGCTTCGAGAAATCAGAGGGGTTGACAGTGGCAGTGTCCGATTCGGGTCGGCGCATGACCGCGGCGATCGCCGGCCGGTGGCGGTTCACCGCACTGGAGTTCGATCTGCTGTGGCGACTGCACGGGCGGGATCGGCTGCCCTATCCGATGCAGTTCCGTGGTGACGCCGTCACCGTGGCCGCGCACGATCGTGCCCGCCGCGACGCGGCCCGGAGAATCCGCACGCTGCTCGACGAGGAACTCCACGCGGCGCTGTCGGTGCTGCTCGCCCCGACCGTGCGGGTCGAGGTGTGCGGCTTCCATGGCGCCGCGCTCGCGTCGGTGACTCGCCTCCATGCAGGGATCGGCGGCGAAGTGGGAGTCGTGGCCCAGCAGTTGCCGGGAACCGACCTCGACTGTGGCGGGGAAGTGTTGGTCTCGTCAGGGCCGGCAGCGAGGGTCGCCGAGGCCGTCGTCGCGGCTGTACCCGCGACCGCTCGCGGGTCGGGTCGGGGCGTGACGCCCCGGCGGGCGGGGGCGTCGCCGGCCGCGGGATTGCTGCTGCGCCAGGTCGGTGGTCGGGACCGGGAGGAGAACCTGCGGACCTTCTTCGCTCGGCCGCGCACCGGTGTCGGTGAAATCGGCGTCCACCCCGGCCCGGCGGTGGACTGGCGGCCCACCGAGGACGGCAGTGTCGTGCACTGGATCGACTTCGCGGACGGACGCTATCTCGTGCGCGGCGGCGACGAGGTCGAGGCACTGCCGGTGTCGGGGGAGGAGTTCACCGCCCACCTCCGGACGCTCATCGCCCGGACCGGCTGAACCGGTCGCGGTCAGGCGTACACCACCAGCCACACCGCGATGTAGTGGCACAGTGCGGCGACCACCGTGCCCGCGTGGAAGAACTCGTGGTGACCGAACGTCGCGGGCCACGGATCCGGCCACCTCGTGGCGTAGAGGATCGCGCCGACGCTGTACAGCACGCCGCCCACCGCGAGCAGCACCAGCGGCGCCCACCCCACCTGGCGCACCAGGTCTCCCGCGACCGGGACGATCGCCCAGCCCAGCACCAGGTACAGCGGTACGCCCACCCAGCGGGGAGCGGTGGGCCACAACATCTTCAGGGCGACCCCGGCGAGCGCCCCCACCCACACCACGGCCAGTAGGGGTCTGCCGGAGTCGGCGGGCAGGGCGAGCAACGCGAACGGCGTGTAACTGCCTGCGATGAACAGGAAGATCATCGAGTGGTCGGCCCGCTTCATCCAGGTCCGCGCCCGAACCGTCGACCAGTGCACGCGGTGATACGCGGCGCTGACGCCGAACACCCCGCACACCGTCACCGCGTAGATCGCCGTCGCAAGGGCGGCTCGGGGGGACACGGTCGCCGCGCACGCCACCAGGACCGCACCGGCGACGACGGCCACCGCGAACGCCCAGAGGTGGATCCAGCCACGCAGTCGGGGTTTGACTGGTGCGAGCGGGTGGTCCAGCACGGTCATGCGGTGCTCCCGGTGTCGACGGAACCTAACCTACGGAACCGTAGGTTAGGGATTTTCCGGTCACTGTACGCCTGTCGAGTGCCGCCGCGACCGCAATGAGACCGCGGTTACGGCGCGAGGGGCACCGGCGCCCGACGACGGCTCGCCGGCCCGGCGTAATGTGGCCTCCCGTGCTGCTCGGGAACTCGGCGGAGAAGGCGGGCTGCTCGGGAACTCGGCGGAGGAGACGGTGGTGATGTCCAGGTGATGGTCTCGAACCTGCTGTACAGCATCTACGAGCGTCGCCTGGCACGGCAGCTCGACGGGATGCAGCGACCTCGGCACGTCGCCGTCATGTGCGACGGCAATCGCCGGTGGGCGCGGGAGAACGGCTTCACCGATGTCGCGCACGGCCACCGCATGGGTGCACTCAAGATCGCCGACCTGCTGCGCTGGTGTGGCGAGGCGGGGATCGAGATGGCCACCATCTACCTGCTCTCGACCGAGAACCTGCGCCGCGACCCGGAGGAGCTCGACACCCTGATCGAGATCATCACCGATGTCGTCGAGGAGATCTCCGGTCCCGACCAGAACTGGTCCGTCAAGATCGTCGGCACCCTCGACCTGCTGCCCGAGGACTCGGCCCGCCGTTTGCGCGAAGCCGCCGACCGGACCACGGGCCGCACGGGTACCCACGTGAACGTCGCGGTCGGCTACGGCGGCAGGCAGGAGATCACCGACGCGGTCCGGTCCCTGGTGCGGCAGAAGCAGGCCGAGGGGCTAGACGGTGCCGAGCTGGTCGACGCGATCACCGTCGAGGGCATCGACGGACACCTCTACACCTCCGGTCAGCCGGACCCGGATCTGGTGATCCGCACCTCGGGTGAACAGCGACTGTCCGGCTTCCTGCTGTGGCAGAGCGCCTACTCGGAGATCTGGTTCACCGAGGCGTACTGGCCCGAGTTCCGTCGGGTCGACTTCCTTCGCGCGCTCCGGGACTACGCGGCCAGGCATCGTCGATTCGGGGCGTGAGCGCCGGGAACCAGATGTCGGTCAGCACCGCTGCTGCATCATCTCGCGGAATGTCCAGGGTGCCGTGGACGGCCCATCGGGTGAAGAACCGCTCCAGCTGCGCCACGAGCAGCTCGATCCGCAGCCGTGCCTCGTCGCGCAGCGGCTCGGGCCATCGAGACAGGTAGGACGGCATGGCGTCGGGTAGCGCGCGATAGGCGTCCCGGGCGATCTCCCGGAGGTCGGGTTCGAGTGCGATCGCCTCGTCCCAGGCGGGCAGGATCGTGCGGTGGGCGTCGAACCAGTCGAGTGCGCGCTCGAGCCACGCGGTGAACTCGGCGCGCGAGCCCGTCGCGAGTACGTCGTCGAGGTCCTCGTACACGGCCTCGGGGCGCGGTGAATGTCCCTGCACCCCGACCGTCCTCAGCACGTCCGCCTTGCTGGTGAAGTGCAGGTAGAACGTGGCCCGGCTGCACCCCGCGGCAGACGCGATGTCGTCGACCTTCACCGCGGCGTAGCCGTGTTCGGTGAACAGGGCGTGGGCGTGGGTGAGAAGGGCGGCCCGCGTCCGCAGTCGCTGCTCGTCCCGCCGGGTCGGCCGGCGACCGCCCTTCGTCTCGTTCATCGGCTCCTCCGACCTCCATCGGGCAAGGCGAGTTTCCCGGTTTCGCTTGACAGCACGTCAGCGAGTGGGCTTGTATGGCGCAGATCACAGGCCCTCGGGTACCACCGGTCCTGATCGTCGCAGGTTCACGAACGGCACGGGGTTCCAGGGAGGGAATTTCATGGCGGCAATGCCCAGGGTGTGCATCATCGGTGCCGGCTGCTCCGGCTTCACCACGGCCAAACGGCTCAAGGACCACGGCATCTCCTACGACTGCTTCGAGGAGTCGGACGAGGTCGGTGGCAACTGGTACTACCGGAATCCCACGGGCCGCTCGGCCTGCTACGAGAGCCTGCACATCGACACGTCCTCCACCCGACTTCAGTTCGAGGACTTCCCGGTCCCCGAGGACTGGCCGCACTTCCCGCACCACACGCTGATGCACGGCTACTTCCGGGATTACGTCGACTATTTCGGTCTGCGTGAGACCATCACGTTCAACACCCGGGTCGAGTCGGCCCGCAGGCAGGCGGACGGCACCTGGACGGTCACCCTCGACAACGGTGAGAGCCGGTCCTACGAGGCGCTCGTCGTGGCCAACGGTCACCACTGGGACCCGCGGATGCCGGACTACCCCGGTCGGTTCGCCGGGACGATCATGCACAGTCACCAGTACCGGAGCCCGTTCGACCCCGTGGACATGCGCGGCAAGAAGGTCGTCGTCGTCGGACTGGGGAATTCGGCACTGGACATCGCGTCCGAACTTTCACATCGTTCGATCGCCGAGCACGTCTGGGTCTCGGCCCGCCGCGGGGTGTGGGTGCTGAGCAAGTACCGCGAGGGCAAGCCGGCGGACAAGATGATGATGCCGCCGTGGATGCCGCGCAAGCTCGGACTGTCCATCGCGCGCAGGAAGATCAAGAAGTCGCTCGGCCGGATGGAGGACTACGGTCTGCCCACGCCCGACCACGAGCCGCTCGGTGCGCACCCGTCGGTCAGCGTCGACTTCCTCGCCAAGGCGGGCTCGGGGGACCTGACCTGCGTCCCGGCGATCGAGGCCCTCGACGGTGACCACGTGCGGCTCGTCGACGGACGCCGGATCCCCGCCGATGTGATCATCTGCGCGACCGGGTACCAGATGAGCTTCCCGTTCTTCGACGATCCGGCGCTGCAACCCGATGCGCGGCACCGCTTCCCGCTGTTCAAGCGGATCGTGCGGCCCGGGGTGGACAACCTGTTCTTCATGGGGCTGGCGCAGGCATCGCCGACGATCGTCAACCTCGCCGAGCAGCAGAGCAAACTCGTCGCCGGAATCCTGGCCGGCACATACGCGTTGCCCTCCGTCGCCGAGATGAACCGGATCGTCGAGGCCGACGAGGGTGCCAGCCTCGCCCAGTACTACCAGGCGCCGCGGCACACCATTCAGGTCGACTTCGCTCGCTACGTTCGTGACCTGACGAAGGAGATCGACGCCGGCCGGAAGCGGGTCAGAGCTTCCGCAGTCGTAGCCGGTTGATGGAGTGGTCGGCGTCCTTGCGCAGCACCAGGGTTGCGCGGGGGCGGGTCGGCAGGATGTTCTCCACCAGGTTCGGCCGGTTGATCGAGTTCCAGATGTCCTCGGCAGCGATCGTCGCGTGTGCGTCGGACAGGTTCGAGTAGTGGTGGAAGTGGGCGTTCGGGTCCGCGAACGCCGTCTTGCGCAGCGCCAGGAATCGTTTGATGTACCAGCGCTCGATGTCCTCCACCTTCGCGTCGACGTAGATCGAGAAGTCGAACAGGTCCGAGACCATCAGCCGGGGCCCGGTCTGCAGGACGTTCAGTCCCTCCAGGATCAGGATGTCGGGCTGGCGGATCAGGTGGTACTGGCCGGGCACCACGTCGTAGGATCGGTGCGAATAGACCGGCGCGGCAACCTCTTCCGCCCCCGACTTGACCTCGGTGACGAAGCGGAGCAACTTGCGTCGGTCATAGCTCTCCGGAAAACCCTTGCGGTGCATGATGCCGCGCCGGGTCAGTTCTGCTGTCGGGTAGAGGAACCCGTCGGTGGTCACCAGGTCCACCCGAGGGTGGTGGTCCCAGCGGGCGAGCAGGGCCTGCAGGACGCGGGCGGTGGTGGACTTGCCGACCGCGACCGACCCGGCCACCCCGATCACGAACGGCACCTGACGGTCCGGGTGCTTCTCGCCGAGGAACGTCGCGGTCGCGGCGAACAGGCGCTGCCGGGCGGCGACCTGCAGGTGGATCAGCCGGGACAGCGGCAGGTACACCTCGGCGACCTCGTCGAGGTCGATCTGCTCGCCGAGGCCGCGCATGCCCTGGAGCTCTTCCTCCGTGAGCACGAGCGGTGTCGACTTGCGCAGTGTCCGCCACTGCTTTCGGTCGAATTCGACGTACGGGCTGCTTTCGCTCACCCTCGCCATGCGCGCGTCCCGGCCTCGATCTGCATAGGGGAATTGTGCGCGTCCCCACACCGGAGCGCCGCGCCGGGTCCGGACACTAGGGTTCACAGGTATGGACGCCGCCACCTTCGTACGCGAGTATCTGCTGCTCGGACTCGGTTTCGATCGCATCGAGGAGGGGTTCGTCGACGCCTTCACCGGTGACCCGGCGTTGCGGCGTCAGGTGGACAACGCGCCGCCTCCCGAGCCCCGCGAACTGGCCCGCCGCGCCGCGCACCTGCGGGGTGAACTGCCGAACGTAGACCTGCCAGCCGATCGCGCGGAGTTCCTCGACGTCCATCTGCGCGCACTCGAATGCTCGGCCCGCACGTTCGCGGGGGAGAAGATCGGCTTCGTCGACGAGGTTCACGCCTACTTCGACGTGCGGATCGAACCGGGGTCGGTCGAGGACTACCGGGACGCGCACCGGGCGATGGACGAGGTGCTCGCCGGTGACGGGAACCAGCCGCTGGCCCAGCGACTTCAGGCGCACCGTGCGGCCGACGAGATCCCACCGGAACGGCTCGCCGACTGTGTCGAGGCGTTCTCGTCCGCACTGCGCGACCTGGTGCGGGCCCGCTACCCGCTCCCGGAGACCGAACGCGTCGAGTACGAGGTGGTCGGCGACAAGCCCTGGTCGGGCTTCAACTACTACCTCGGCAACTACCGGTCCAAGGTCGCGATCAACTCGGACCTCAAGCAGCACATGGCGAATCTGCCGCATCTGATCGCGCACGAGGCATACCCGGGACACCACACCGAGCACTGCCGCAAGGAAGCAGGCCTGGTCGACGCCGGCCAGATCGAACACACCATCTTCCTGGTCAACACCCCACAGTGCCTGATGGCGGAGGGGCTCGCGGACCTCGCGCTCGGTGCGATCGTCGGGCGCGGGAGCGGAGCCGGCGGGGTGACCCAGGGGCAGGGATGGGGGAAGTGGGCGCAGGAGATCTACGCCGACCTCGGGCTGCGGTTCGACGGCGAGCGTGCGGAGGCGCTGTCGAACGCGTCCTCGAAGCTGCTCGGGGTGCGGCAGGACGCGGCGCTGCTGCTGCACGATCGGGGTCGTTCGCACGACGACGTCGCGCAGTTCCTGCAGACGTGGAACCTCACCACCCCGGAACGGGCCCGGCAGTCCCTGCGGTTCCTGTCGTCGCCGTTGTGGCGGGCCTACACCTCCACCTATGTGGAGGGGTATCGCCTGCTCGGATCGTGGCTCGACCGCGGCGGGAACGCCGAGGAGCGCTCCGAACGGTTCCGGCGGCTGCTCGACGAGCCGCTCATCCCGTCCGGTTTGCGCTGACCGGGGTTCGGTCGCATACACTGGGGCCGCTTCACGAGTGCCGTCGCCAAGCCCCGACTGGACGGCCGCCAACCCCACGCTCGCGGGTGGCTCGGGTGACGAAGTGGCCGACACCGACCGGTGCCGGCACGAGCGCCCCCGGGATTCCGGGAGGCCCGAGGAACTCGGGAGTTTCACATGCCCCATCCGTCCAACGACGTTCCGGCCGTCGACCACCGCTGCACCAGCTACGGGCCCGGTCACCAGGTGCACTTCATCCACGCCCGCAAGAGCTGGGAGGACGAGCGGTCGATCGACGTCCTCGCCGTGGTGCAGTCCGACGGTCTGATCCGACTGGAATGGCCCGACGAAGTGGTGGTTCGCTGGCACCACGACGCGCGTCGACTCGCGGCCGCGCTGCGGCGCACCGGCGGCTTCGCCCGCTGGAAGTTGGGGTGGCACGCGCTGGCGGTGCCGTCCGGCCCCGGAGGGAACCTCCTGTTCAACCTCGCCGCTCCGCAGCAGGCCGCCGTCTGTGGAGCGTCGCGGGTGGCGCCCTCAGCCGCGCGGTGACCAGCCCTCGGGGCCGGGGCCGAGGACGGCGAAGGATCCGACGTGCCCGCGGGAGAGTTTGACGCGGCGGGCCAGCAGCCACGCGTCGCCGCGCCGGATCCAGGTGTCGTGGTAGTCGCCGAGGGTCTGGAAGGTCACGCCCGCGCGCTCACCGGTTCCGAGGTGCAGATCCGAGACGTACGCGCGGCTGGTCGCGGTGTCCCCGTCGACGTCGACGACGACATTGCCGAGCAGGTGCTGCGTCGGCCCGCAGGCGTCCAGGAACGACCGGATGCTTGAGACCATCTCGACGCGACCATCCAGCTCGCCGGTGCCCAGGTTCGCGGTCGCGTCCGGGAGGACCAGGTGGTCGAGGGCCTCCCAGGCGCGGTCGTCCATCGCACGGGCGATCAAGGTCAGGGCGCGGGTGATCGCGCGTTCGGCGAGCAGATCGTCGAGGGTCATCCGTGTGCTCCCGAGGTTGGTGGCGGGTGGGATCGCCGTGGACGTTAACCGCGGCCGTGCCGGTGCCGGCGGCCCGTCCCGGCGATCGGGACGGTGCCGCGGGTCTCGTTCCCGGGAACCCGTGGTTGGGGGTCACTGACCTGGCCCTACAATGAGACCTGCCCCTGCCCGGCCTTTCGCTTGGAGATCCCTCGATGACCGCTGTGCCCAGCACCGACGTGAACAACGCTTCGCTCGCCGAACTCGACCCCGAGGTCGCCGCGGCAATGAACGGTGAGCTGGCCCGTCAGCGCGACACCCTGGAAATGATCGCCTCGGAGAACTTCGTTCCCCGCGCGGTGCTGCAGGCCCAGGGCAGCGTGCTGACCAACAAGTACGCCGAGGGCTACCCCGGCCGCCGCTACTACGGCGGCTGCGAGCACGTCGACGTCGTCGAGAACCTCGCGCGTGAGCGCGCCAAGGCCGTCTTCGGTGCGGAGTTCGCGAACGTGCAGCCGCATGCCGGCGCGCAGGCCAACGCCGCGGTGCTGATGGCGCTGATGAACCCGGGCGAGAAGCTGCTCGGCATGGACCTCGCGCACGGCGGTCACCTCACGCACGGCATGAAGCTCAACTTCTCCGGCAAGCTGTACCAGGTCGCGTCGTACGGCGTCCGCGAGGACACCCACGTCGTCGACATGGACAAGGTCCGCGAGATCGCCCTCGCCGAGCGTCCCCAGGTCCTGATCGCAGGCTGGTCCGCCTACCCGCGGCACCTCGACTTCGCGGCGTTCCGGTCGATCGCGGACGAGATCGACGCCAAGCTGTGGGTCGACATGGCGCACTTCGCCGGCCTCGTCGCCGCCGGTCTGCACCCGTCGCCGGTGCCGCACGCCGACGTCGTCTCCACCACCGTCCACAAGACCCTCGGCGGTCCGCGCTCGGGCATGATCCTCGCCAAGCAGGAGTGGGCCAAGAAGCTGAACTCCGCGGTGTTCCCCGGCCAGCAGGGCGGGCCGCTGATGCACGCGATCGCCGCGAAGGCCGTCGCGATGAAGATCGCAGGCACCGAGGAGTTCAAGAACCGGCAGGAGCGCACCCTCGCCGGCGCGAAGATCCTCGCCGAGCGTCTCGGTGGTTCCGACGTCGCCGGTAACGGCATCTCCGTCCTCACCGGCGGCACCGACGTGCACCTGGTGCTGGTGGACCTGCGCAACTCCGAGCTCGACGGCCAGCAGGGCGAGGACCTGCTCCACGAGATCGGCATCACCGTCAACCGCAACGCCGTGCCGTTCGACCCGCGCCCGCCGATGAACCCGTCGGGCCTGCGAATCGGCACCCCGGCGCTGGCCACCCGTGGCTTCGGCGATGCCGAGTTCGCCGAGGTCGCCGACATCATCGCCACCGCCCTCGCGAACGGTCAGGACTCCGACATCACCGCCCTGCGCGCGCGGGTGTCCAAGCTGGCCCTCGACTTCCCGCTCTACGACGGGCTCGAGGACTGGGGCATGCTCTCCAAGAACGTCTAGTTGTCACCGCCGAAACGGCCCGCACCCCTCGGGGTGTGGGCCGTTTCGGCGTTCCGTGGGGATGCGTCGAGTTCCGGAGCCGTCGCCGGACGGGCCCGGTGATCCGGGGGCCCGCTTAACCCAACGTTCACCGTGTTGCTGCCGCACGGGCGTGTGAGTTGGACGTAGCGTTCCGTTCAACGGGTGACAGGGGAAGTTGCCCGTCCGGGAGGTTCGAGTCGTGACTGACTTCGTTCAGGGCGAGGGGACCGGCGCCCGGTCCCCGTGGGTCGCAGACCCACCCGGACCGACCGGCCCAGCGAACCGCCGCCTGCGCGGGCGCCGTGCAGGTGTAGGAGCCACCGTGACCGCAAACCGCTCCGTCCGCACCTACGTCCTCGACACCTCGGTCCTGCTCTCCGATCCGTGGGCCGTCACCCGGTTCGCCGAGCACGACGTGATCATGCCGCTGGTCGTGATCAGTGAACTGGAGGGCAAGCGCCACCACCACGAGCTGGGATGGTTTGCGCGCGAGGCGCTTCGGATGCTCGACGATCTCAGACTCGAGCACGGTCGGCTGGACCAACCGGTGCCGATCGGCACCGACGGCGGCACCCTGCAGGTCGAACTGAATCACACCGACCCGAGCGTGCTGCCGGTCGGCTTCCGCACCGACTCGAACGACTCCCGGATCCTGGCCTGCGCACTGAACCTGGCCGCCGAGGGGCGCGACGTGGTGCTGGTCAGCAAGGACATCCCGTTGCGCGTCAAGGCCGGTGCCGTAGGGCTGCCGGCAGACGAGTACCACGCACAGGACGTGGTGCCCTCCGGGTGGACCGGGATGGCCGAACTCGACGTCGCCTCCGAGCGCATCGACGAGCTGTTCGCGGAAGGGGTTGTCGACCTCGACGAGGCGCGGGAGTTTCCGTGCCACACAGGGATCCGTCTCCTCGGTGGCCGATCGAGCGCTCTGGGCCGGGTCACCCCGGACAAGCGGGTGCAGCTGGTGCGGGGGGAGCGGGAGGCGTTCGGCCTGCACGGGCGCTCCGCCGAACAGCGGATCGCGCTGGACCTGCTGCTCGACGAGAGCGTCGGAATCGTCTCACTCGGCGGCAAGGCGGGCACCGGCAAGTCGGCGCTCGCCCTGACCGCCGGCCTGGAAGCGGTGCTCGAACGCCGCACGCACCGCAAGGTCGTGGTGTTCCGGCCGCTGTACGCGGTCGGCGGTCAGGATCTCGGCTACCTGCCGGGTAGTGAGAGCGAGAAGATGGGCCCGTGGGGGCAGGCCGTCTTCGACACCCTCGACGGCCTCGCCAGCCCCGAGGTGATGGACGAGGTCATCGGCCGCGGAATGCTGGAAGTGCTGCCGCTCACCCACATTCGTGGACGGTCGCTGCACGACTCGTTCGTGATCGTCGACGAGGCCCAGTCGCTCGAACGCAACGTGCTGCTCACCGTCCTGTCCCGGCTCGGCAGCGGATCGAGAGTGGTGCTCACCCACGACGTCGCACAACGCGACAACCTGCGGGTCGGCAGGCACGACGGTGTGGCTGCGGTGATCGAAAAGCTCAAGGGGCACCCGCTTTTCGCGCACATCACCCTGACCCGAAGCGAACGCTCCCCGATCGCGGCACTCGTCACCGAGATGCTCGAGGAGTTCGGGCCGACGCCGTAGAGCATGCCGGGCTCGTGCGGGTACCGGCGACATGCCCCGCACGAGCCCGGGCCGGTGGTCAGCCGATGGTGACGTACGTGGCTGCCGCCACGTCGGCGAGGATCACCGGGATCCGGGACGTCGCGCGACCGGTCTCGAACTGGACGTCGTACGGGGTGCGCAGGATCCTCTCCAGTGCAGGCCAGTCGTTCTCGACCATGTTCCGGTACCGCGGCAGCAGTTCGGTGCTGACGTACCGCCAGCGCTGGTCGTAGACCGACCAGTCCCAGCCGGGCAGCGGAGTGTGCAGCGTGGCGGTTCGCCCGTCGGGGAGGGTTGTCTCGACTTCGATCGACCGGTGGCTGCGCAGCGGTGGCACTCCCGCCACCGAGGGGGACCCGGCGAGCGTCATCACATAGGTCAGTGCGCTGCCGACGCCGGCGCCGTAGGCACGGACCTCGTCCCACTTGGCGCCGACGACATCTCGCTGTTCACGCCGCAGCAGGCTCATGTTGCCGTCCGCGACGCGGTCGGGTTCCCCGGAGGCGATGGCGTACCACGCCTCGCGGACGTCCTCCGGGATCAGCCCGGCGTCGTGGAACTCGTCGATCCCGGCGAGACCGTCGTGGGTGTAGGCGTAGTGCATGGGCATCAGGTCGGCGAAGATCGCCTTCTGCATCACCACGACCTGCTCGGTGAACCAGCGCAGGTCGGTCGGGGTGATCCTGCCGGCCGAGTTCGCGAGATCGCGCAACCCCTGTGGCAACCGGTCGACGACCTGCGGCCCGGCCACCGCGACGGCCTGGTTGATCACCGTGCTCGCCATCTGCTGCAACCCTGGGAGACTGTAGATGTCGGAGACCAGGTCGATGTCGGCGATGCCACCGCCGAAGTCGGCGCCGACCTGTCCGCCCATGCCCGCCCACTGCAGCTCGCGGTGGGCGAGCTGGAAGTCCTCGTAGTACCGGTAGGACCGGATCATGTTGGAGCGGTTCATCGGGAAGCCTCGAGCCGGGTCCCATCCGGCGAGGTCGATGCCGGCGTCGGTGGTGGCCTGCGCCAGCCGGTACTGGAGCAGCAGCCCCGCGTACGAGCTCGCGGGCCTGCCGGACGACCGCGCCGCGTCGACGAGGGCCGCCAGTGCGCCGACGTCGGTCGGTAGTTGCGGGTTGACCCCGCCCGGGCCGCGGTCGAACGTGCGGTTCAGCATCGGCAGGTTCAGGTACTGCGAGACGTCGTCCGCGCCCGCCTGCGGGGGGAGCGCGATCGAGCAGGCGACGATCGCGGGCGCGAACAGTCCGGCGACGACTCGGGCGGACACGCGAGGGAGCGGCATACGATTCCTTTCGGTTCGTCGGCAGCGGTCGACCGCGGAAGTCGTTTTGGGGCAATGGTTGTCAGGACCCGAGTTCGGTGGCGAGCCAGTCGACGGTGTGCATGCCGAACAACTCGGTGCCCCATCGGTAGGGGTCGGTGAGCAATACGTCCGTGCCGCACTCGAGGGGGTGGTATCGCACGTCGGCTCCTCCCGCGCGGTACCGGTCGACGAGATCTCGGGAGTCCGACGCCGGTGTCACCACCATGAACGAGTCGTCGTCGGCGCACGAGCTGACGAGGACCTTCGACGTCGGTGCGCCACCGTCGCCGAGCCTGTTGTCGGCGTAGACCGGCAGGAAGTCCGCGATGTCCGCGGGATGCTCACCCGACCTGAAGAGCGCCTGCGTCGGCAGGAACGGTGTCGCGAAGTAGAGAACCTGGCAGCTACCGCGGAACGTGTCGGCAAGGACCTTGCCTGCGGGCGTGAGCTTCTCGTCGATCTGCATCTGTGGGTACTTCGCTTCCAAGCCGAGCAACGTGGCCAGGACGAATCCCGACCCGAGGCCGCCGGACGCGAACCTGACGAAGTTGCGCTGATCGGCCGCCATCGCTTCGAGGACCGTGGCCCGAAGGTTGATCTCCGGCGCGTACCAGGGCTGGTACTCGGCGGCGAAGCCCCCACCAACGCCGCCGCCGGCGATGCCGAATATGCCGACCGGATTGGCCGGATTCAGGGAGGCGTCCGAAACCTGGTACGCGGCGCGAACGCCGTTGAGCAGCGCCATGGCCGCGTAGCGTCCGGCGAACACCCCGTGCGGATTCGGGTCGGCGTCGTTGCCGATGTCGGAGATCACCACGCCCAGCCCGCGACCCCACATCAGTGCAAGTGGACCCAGGGCGGACCAGGCCGAGGCCTCGCTGAATGCACCGCCCGACCATTGGGTCGACGGATGACAGCCAGCTCCGACGGAGTCGTTTGCCTCCTGGTACGCGACGATCGACCGCGTGCGGTTGTCGCGGCCGTCCTCCGGAAGCATGACGACGCCGGTGGAGACATCGAGTTCGCCCTCGAGGGTCTCGGTGACATACATCGTCTTCCACGCGGCGATGTTCCCCGGCTGGACGCCGCTGAAGAGCACGTCGAACGGCTCGGCTTTGAGTAGTGTGCCCGGTGTTTCGGTGCCGAGCAGTTCGGGCTCGACGAAGAACGGATCGGACGCGAACAGGCCGTCGAAGTTCTCCTGCGGCGTCGCGAGCGCACCGTGCCGGAGCGTTCCGAGGGTGAAGCCGTTGAAGACCTCGTCCGGTGTCGGCACGTCGAGCGGAACGCCGCCGGTCGGGGCGACCTGCGCGGCCGCGGGAACCGCCGCTGTGATCAGTGTTGCAGCGGCGGCAGCGGCAACCGCGATGCGGCGAACGGCACGGCCCCCCGTGCAGTGCCGGCTCACCCTATCGCCCTGTGTCCGCTCGACCCAGGTACCCGTGCGAGCGGCCGCCGCGGCGGCCGAGTGCCGCCCGGACGATGCCGACAGCGGTGCCGCGAGCGAGGTCGCGGACGCTGAAGTAGTCGCGCCAGACCGTGATCTTCCCGTCGCGCAGTTCGAACGTGCCGCAGACCCAGAATTCGATGCTCACCGGTCCGACGGTCAGCAGGTCGGTGCGCTCGGTCAGCACCACGCCGTCGGTCGCGGCGATGTTGTGCATGATCGCGTCGAACTTCAGCCACGGGCTGTTCATCGAGCGGATGGACCGCCCGACCAGGCGAGCGCCGCGAAGGGAGGGAAACCCGACGTTGGTCCACTCGATGTCGTCGGCGATCAGCGCCAGTGCCGCGTCGGCGTCGCCGTGGGCGAGGTCGGTGAGGAAGGTCTCGACGACCGCGACCCCGTCGGTGCTGTCGAGTGCTGGTGAGTCCATGCCGGCCTCCGGAGCGGATCGGGTGTCGGGTTGCGGAGCAGATCCTTCCAGGCGATCCCCGCATTCGTGGCCGAATTCGGTTGCCCGTCCCGTCGATCCCGAGGGACGGGCAACCGTGCGAGCCGTGCGACCACACGCACGTCAGTGGTCAGGTGCCTCCCCATCACCCAGGGAGCCCCGGGGGTGGGCTGCACTCCCGTGCACGGTGACCGCAGCCGGCTCGAAGCCCGGCACAGAACTAGGTCGGCGGCCGGTCGCACTCGATACGGTCGGGAGTCTCGGAGGACAGCGATCGGATCGAGGCGACCTTGTGGGACATCGCGTAGGTGACCAGGTTCTTGCGGCAGTTGTCCGCCCACCGCTCGAACGTGCTGACGATCGAAAAGCGCCGGCCACGCAGGCTCGCCACGTGGGCGGCGACCTGACCCGGGACTGATGCCGGGATCGACAGTCGTGAACGAAATACGGCCACAACCGAATCCGATGCGGTGTCGATGCACACGGCATCGTAGCCCTCGGCCTCCGCGCCGATGCCGGCCTCGACCACGAACAACTCGATCAACAGGTTGTCGTAGCGCCGAATCGCTGCAGCGTTTGACGACGTGATGCCCGCCGGTCAGGATGTGGTGTGCGCAGTGTGATGTACGTCATACTCTCGACCGTTGTGGCGACGGTGCTCGCCCTGCTGACGGCGCCGATGGCGGCCGCGCAGGGGCCCTGGTTCGCGGATCGGGTCGGCGGTGCCAGCCAGGTGGTCGCGGTGGGCGGCACAGGTGGCTCGCAGGCGACGGTCGAGGCGTGGCAGCGGTCCCCGGTCGGCTGGCACCGTGTCTCCCCGGCGCTGCCCGCGACCGTCGGCGCGGACGGGTTCGCCGACCGCGCCCGGGACGGCATCCCCGCCACCCCGACCGGTGTGTTCACGCTCGACGAGGCGTTCGGCACGGCCCCGTTCCCCGGCGGTGGGCTCCCATACCGCACCGTCGGCCCCGACGACTGGTGGGACGGCGACCCGGACAGTCCGACCTACAACACCCATCAGGTCTGCGTGCCCGGCACCTGCGCGTTCGACGAGGACTCCGCCGAGCAACTGCAGATCCCGGCCTACCGGTACGCGGTGGTGATGGGCGTCAACAAGAACCGGATCCCCGGCGACGGCGGCGCGTTCTTCCTGCACGTCGCCAACGGTCAGCCCACCGAGGGCTGCGTCGCGATCGACGAGGCCGCGCTGGTCTGGCTGATCCGATGGCTGCAGCCCGGTGCGGTCATCGCCATCGAGGCGTGACCGCGCAGGAAGCCGGGGTGCTCAGCGGGCGCTGAGCACCCGCCGCAGTTCCTTGCGGCTGGTCTTGCCGACGCCGGTCTCCGGGAACGACTCCAGCACCTGCACCTTGTCGGGGATCTTCCACGCCGCGAGCCCGCGTTCGCGCACGAACGCCCGGATCTGCCCGGTCTTCGGCGGATTCGCCTCGTCGGCGGCGAGCACGAACGCGCACGTGCGCTCGCCGAGATACTCGTCGGGTATCGCGACGACCACCGCGTCCCGCACCGCCGGATGTGCCAGCAGGTGCTCCTCGACCTCCTCCGCGGACACCTTCTCTCCGCCCCGGTTGATCCGGTCCACCGCGCGGCCGCAGACGGTGATGTTCCCGCCCGCGTCGACACGGACCACATCGCCGGTGCGGTACCAGCCGTCGGCGGTGAACGACCGGGCGTTGGCGTCGGAATTGCGGTAGTAGCCGCGAATTGTATAGGGGCCCTTGGTCAGTAGTGCGCCCTCGGTGCCGGCGGGGACATCCTCGTCGTTCTCGTCCACCACACGGATCCGGTCGAACGGCGACATCGGCCGGCCCTGGGTGGTGGTCACCACCTCGTCGGGATCGTCGAGCCGGGTGTAGCAGACGAGGCCCTCCGCCATCCCGAACACCTGCTGCAACCGGGCGCCGAGCGCAGGTCCGATCCGGGCGGCCAACTCGTCGGGGCAGCGCGCCCCGCCGACCTGGACGGTGGCCAGGGTGGAGATGTCGTGCGGGTGGCCGCGTTCAGCGGCCTCGGTCCACAGCCGGGCCAGTGGCGGCACCAGTCCGGTCATCGTCACGCCGGCTCGTTCGATCATCGCGAACGCCGCGGACGGGCTGGGCGACGGCGTCAACGCGATCGTCCCACCGGCCGCGACCGCGCCGAGGATGCCCGGGGAACTCATCGGGAAGTTGTGCGCGACAGGCAGAGTCGCCATGTACACGGTGTCCTCGGTGACGCCGCACAGCTCGTTGCTGCGCACCACGCTGTAGAGGTAGTCGTCGTGGGTGCGGGGGATCAGCTTCGGGATTCCCGTGCTGCCGCCCGACAGCTGCAGGAACGCCACCGCACCGGGATCGACCGCCGGGAACTCGCGCGGCTCGCCGTGCTGTTGGATGCGCGGCTCGCCGCGGTGTTGAATGCGCGGCTCGCCGCGGTGTTCGATGCGCGGCTCGCCGCGGAGGTCGCCGAAGGCCACCGTTCCCTCCGGTGCCGTGGCGCCCGCATCGGGCACGCAGACGACGATGCGCAGCGAGGGCGAGGCGGCCGCGACTTCGGCGGCGAGCGCCGCGTGGTCGAAGCCCTCGTGGTGGTGGGCGACGACGATCGCGACGGCCTCGGAGGCCGCTGCCAGCGCGGTCAGTTCCGCGGAGCGATGCGCGGGCAGGCAGAACACCGGTAGTGCGCCGATCCGGAACAGGGCGAAGACCGTCGCGACGTACTCGGCCCGGTTCGGCAGCTGCACCATCACCCGGTCGCGTGGAACGACGCCGAGGTCGGCGAGCCCGGCGGCCAGGGCGTCCACCCGGGCGTCGAGTTCGGTGTACGTCCAGGACGTCTCGGCGTCGATCACCGCGACGGCGTCGCCGCGCGCGGCCACCGTGTCGCGCAGGACCCGATCGAATGTCCGCCCGGCCCAGATGCCGTTGTCGCGGAAGCGGCTCGCCTCCTCGCCGGGCCACGGCGTGAACTCGACCGGACCCCGTGAGGACACCGACACCACTGGACTCCCATCTCGCGAAGCGCACACCGCGTGCGCGGCAAAGCGAAGCTAAGGATAGCCTAGGCTCATGGTGGTGGATGGAGTGACCGGACGGTCCGTGCTCGTGACGGGCGCCGCGGGTGGCATCGGGGCCGCCGTGGCGCGGGTGTTCGAGCAGGCCGGCGCGACCGTGGCACGGTGGGACCTCGCCGGTGACGAGCAGGCCGACCTGCGCACGGGCGGGGTCCTCGCCGTCGACGTGACCGACGCCGACGCGGTCGCCGCCGGATTCACCACGACCGAGGACGCGATCGGGCCGGTCTCCATTCTGGTCCACGCCGCCGGCGTCCTGCGCACCGGCTCCGGGCTGGACCGCGGCGACGACTGGGACATCTGCATGGCGGTCAACGCGACCGGCACCCGCAATGTCGCCGGCGAAGCGGCCCGGCGTTTCGTGGCCGCCGCCGACGCGGGCGCGCAGCCGGGCGTGATCGTCGGGGTCTCCTCGAACGCCGCACCGACCCCGCGCACCTCGATGGCCGCCTACGGCGCGTCGAAGGCCGCGGCGACGGCCTACCTGCGCAGCCTCGGTCTCGAGCTCGCGCCGCACGGAGTCCGGTGCAACATCGTCTCTCCCGGTTCAACCGACACCCCGATGCTGCGCGGCATGTGGTCGCGCGAGGACGAATCCGCCGCCGTGATCGCCGGTGACGCGTCCGCGTTCCGGCTCGGGATACCTCTCGGTCGCCTCGCGCAGCCGGAGGACATCGCGCAGACGGTGCTGTTCCTCTGCTCGGACGCCGCCCGGCACGTGACGCTGCACGATCTTCGGGTCGACGGCGGCGCCACCCTCGACATGTGAACCGCCACAACCGAACTCGACCACCGAACACGACAAAGGAGTAACCGGATGGCCATTCCTCCGATCGCGCCGTACCAGCTGCCGGGCCGCGACGAAGTGTCCGCCGACCGCGTCGACTGGGCGCTGGACTCCTCGCGCTGCGCGCTGCTGATCCACGACATGCAGAAGTACTTCATCGACGCGTACGAGCCGGGTACCGAGCCAATCAGCTCGGTGGTGGCGAACATCGCCACCATCCGGGATGCCTGCGCACGCGCCGGAATCCCGGTGATCTACACGATGCAGCCGGGTGATCAGCACCCGTCCCGCCGCGGCATCCTCGCCGACTTCTGGGGCGTCGGCATGGCCACCGGTCGTGACACCGAGGTGATCGACGAACTCACCCCGCGGCCGTCCGACATCCAGGTCACCAAGTGGCGGTACTCCGCGTTCCAGCGCACCGACCTCCGGCAGCTGCTGGGGCATTTCGGTCGTGACCAGCTGATCGTGACCGGGGTCTACGCACACATGGGGTGCATGCTCAGCGCCACCGAGGCGTTCATGAGCGATGTCGCGCCGTTCCTGGTGCTGGACGCGACCGCCGACTTCACCCGCGACGAGCACCTGATGGCGCTCGAATACGTGGCCAAGCGGGCCGGGCGGGTGCCGACGACGGCGGAGGTGGTCTCCGCGATCGACGCGACCACGGCGGTGGCGGATCCGGAGGCCGAGTCGGCCACCGCCTGACCGCAGGCTGTCGGGCCGGGATGAAGGTGAGGGGCGGGTCGGGCACCGCCTGGCGCGGAGGGGTCAGGCGGTGACGCCGAGTGCCGCCATGATGGTGCCGAATTTCGTTGTGGTCTCGTCGAGTTCGCTCTTCGGGTCGGACGCCTCGACGATCCCGCCGCCTGCGTGTGCGGTGGCGCTGAGGCCGTCCGCGGCGATCTGTGCGCAGCGGATGGTCACCATCCACTCGCCGTCGCCGGACGCGTCGCACCATCCGACCGTGCCGGCGTAGAAACCGCGGCTGCCCTCGACGGCCAGGATCGTGCGCATCGCCTCCGGGGTCGGGGTACCGCACACCGCGGGCGTGGGGTGCACCGCGAGCGCGAGCTCCAGTGCGCCCACGGCCCGGTCGCGCAGCGTCGCCCGGATGGGGGTGCCGAGGTGCCACAGTTGGGGCGTGTTGGTCAGCACCGGACTGCGCGGGGCGTCGATGTCGGTGCACAGCGGCTCGAGGGCGGCGCGCAAGAAGTCGATCACGTAGGCGTGCTCGGTGAGGTCCTTGGCCGAGGCCGCCAGCGCGCGGCCGCGGGCCGCGTCGATCTCCGGATCGGGATGGCGAGGTGCGGACCCGGCGAGGGGATGGCAGGTGACGAGGTCGCCGCGGCGCCGGATCAGCACCTCGGGACTGGACCCGACCAGGCGCACGCCCCGGTGCGCCTCGCCGGCTGCGCTGAGGTCCACCGAGAAGCCGTTCCCCGCGGGGTCCGCGGCGACGAGGCGTTCGAGGATCGTGGTGTGGTCGAGCGGTGCGGCGGCGTCGAGTTCGACGGCACGGGCGAGAACGACCTTCCGGAGCGAGGATTCGCGGAGCAGCGCGACCGTGTCGGCGACCCGACGGGCGTGGTCCGCGGGGGACGGGACGCGGCGCCGGATCGACACGGCGGGCACCGCGGCGTCGGGGCGGGCGACGGGCAGCGGCGCCGACGTGACGGCGAGGCGGTGCGGCACGGTGAGCGCGGCCGGTTCGCGGACGTCGAACGGCAGCGCCCCGACGATCGCGGGGATCCGTCCCGCGCGCAGGCGCGCCACCGCGTCGTTCGGGTCAATGGTGGTGTCGGCCACCCCGTGCCCGCTGACGGTGCCGTGCGGCCGGGACAGGACGAAATGCGGCCCGGTCGGGTGCGGTGCGTCCTGTGTGGTGGCCGGGTTCGTGGCCGCGGCGGTTGTCATCACCTGTTTCCTCGCCGGGGTGGCGCCTGAGCCAACCCCTGTCGCACTCTACTTCGCTTAGGCTAACCTATCGGGCGTGAACCGCATCATGCTCTCCGGGAAGATCCACCGTGCCACCGTCACCCAGGCCGACCTGCACTACGTCGGCTCCGTGACCATCGACGAGGACCTGATGGATGCCGCCGACGTGCTCGAGGGTGAGCAGGTGCACATCGTCGACATCGACAACGGCGCCAGGCTGGAGACCTACGCGATCGCCGGTGCCCGCGGATCGGGCGTGATCGGCATCAACGGTGCTGCGGCACACCTCATCTCACCCGGTGACCTGGTGATCATCATGGCCTACCGGCACGTCGACACCCGTGAGGCCGCGGACTTCGTGCCCCGCGTCGTGCACGTCGACGCGAGCAACGCCATCGTCGAACTCGGATCGGATCCGGCCGAGCCCGTGCCCGGCGCGGTGGATCAGCTCGCCACCCGCTGAGCGGATCCGGCCGCGCCGGCCGTCAGGCGTGCTCGCGCCGCCGGTGGTCGAGCGACTCGACGGCCTGATCGCGCAGCGCCCGTACCCGGGCGAGCGCGCCGGCGACCGGTGCGCGCCAGTACCCGGAGGCGTCGAGCAGTTGCTTCGGCACCCCGAGTTCCTTGGCGACCGCGCGCAACTCCCGCACGATCGCGGCCTCCCCGGCGATCCACATCCAGCCCTCACCGGTGGCGGGGGCGAGCTGCCGCACCGCATCGGCGAGCAGCTTCGCGTCGGCGACGCCCTCGCGACGGTGCACCCAGGTGACGCCGGTCAGGTCGGCCTGCTCCTCTTCTGGGCCGTCCACCAGGACGACGGCGTGCAGGGTCGCGGGATCGGCGTGCGTGTCGACGTAGCGGCCGATCGCGGGCAACGCGGTCTCGTCCCCCGCCAGCAGCCACCAGTCCGCGCCGGTCGGCGGGATGGTCGAGACCTTCGGTCCGGCCAGGTGCAGCACGTCGCCCGGCTTCGCGTCGCGTGCCCAGTTCCCAGCGACGCCGTGGCCGTGCACCACGAAGTCGAGGTCGAGTTCGCCGGTGACGGGGTCGAATCGGCGGACGGTGTAGGCGCGGGCGACCGGTGCGGGTTTGCGAGGCCAGTGCAGGTGGCCGTCGTGCTGCTCGGGCAGCACGGGCTCGGTCTCGCCCTCCTCCGGCAGGAAGATCTTCACGTAGTCGTCGGCGCCCTCGGTGCGGAACGCGGTCACGTCGAACTCGCCGGAGCGGAAGCCTTCCAGCTGCTCGCCGCCGACGGTGATCCGGCGCATCCGCGGAGTCACCTCGGTGGTGCGGACGACCCGCAACTCGCGCAGGACGATCGGGAGATCGAGCCGCCTGGACGGGGTGGTCACCGGCATGCGCTGGGTCCTTTCGTTGACCGAAACTCGCCTTGGGTAGGGTAGGTAATCCTAACCTGTAGGTGTCTGTGGTGGACCCCCGGGTTTTCACTGAGTGATCGCGAGGAGCCGTCGGTGGAGTCGAGTGTGCAGTACGCGCTGTCGTGCGCGCAGGCCGGTATGTGGTTCGCACAGCAGCTCGACCCGGAGAACCCGACTTTCGTCACCGGCCAGTGCATCGAGATCGCAGGCCCCCTCGACCCCGATCTCCTCGCCCGGGCCGTGGACCGGGTCGTCGACGAGTCGCCGGAGCTGCGCACCCGCATCGACAGCGTCGCCGGCGAGGTGGTCCAGGTGCCCGGCGGATGGCCGGGCGCGCCGACGGGCATCGCGACGACCGATGGGCTGGACGCGGCACTCGCCGACATGCGCGCCCGGCTGCGGGAACCGATGGACCCCGCCGCGGCGCCCGCATTCGGCGCCACCGTCCACGTTCTCGGCGTGGACCATCACGCGCTGTTCCTGCGCGCGCACCACCTGCTGCTCGACGTCTACGGGTACAGCCTGCTCGGGCGGCGGATCGCCGCGGTGTACAACGCGCTCGCGGCCGGAGCGCAGCCCCCGGCGCCGCGTCTGGACCCGATCGCGAAGGTCGTCGCCGAGGACGCCGCCTACGCCGAGCGGGCGAACGCCGACCGCGACTTCTGGGCCGCCGAACTGCGCGGCGCCCCCGACGCGCCGACCCCCGCGCTCGCCCCGGCTCCACCCGCCTCTGCGGTGGCGTGGCAGCTGCGGCAGCGGGCCGTCACCGTCGGCGCCGAGGTCGGGGACCGGCTCGACGAGATCGGCCGCGCCGCCGGAGGTGGCTGGGTGGACGCGGTCACCGCGGTGATCGCCGCCTACCTGGCCCGGACCACCGGGGAACTCGATGTGACACTGGGCTTCCCCTCGATGAACCGGATGGGAACGGCCGCGGCGAAGGTGCTGACCACCGCGGTCAACATCGCCCCACTGCGGGTTCCGGTCGACCCCGGGGCAGGGGTGGCGACGCTGACCGGGGCGGTGCGCGCGGCGATCGCCCGGACCGCACCGCACAGCCGCTACCGCGCCGAGGACATCCACCGCGACCTGCGTCTGCCCGCGACCGCAGCCGGCCCGGTCGGCCCCACCGTCAACATCAAGCCGTTCGGCGACTCGCTGCGCTTCACCGGCGCCACCGCCACGGTGCATTCGCTGGCCCGCGGGCCGGTCCGCGACATCACGTTCGTGGTCCGCCGGCTCGACGACAGCCGTGAGCTCGAGATCCAGATCGACGCCGACGCCGCGCGGTACACCGATGCGGACGTGGAACGGCACGCCACCGGACTGGCCCGGATGCTGGACGCCGCGGTCGGTGCCGACCCCGCCGTCGCCCGGGTGTCGCTCCTCGAACCCTCGTCGCCGCAGTCGGTTCCGGTCGACTGGGAGGGCATGGTCGCCGCCGATGAATGCCCGGACGTGCTGACGCGGTTCGACGAGCAGGTCGCGACCCGACCCGACGCCCCGGCACTGGTCGCCGGCGCCGAGCGGCTGACCTACCGCCACCTCGCCGACCGGGTCGACGCACTGGCCGCCGAACTCGCGGCCCGTGGCGCCGGACCGGAGTCGCTGGTCGCGCTCGCCCTGCCCCGCACCGCGGACGTGGTGGTGGCGCTGCTCGCGGTGCTGCGCACCGGCGCGGGCTACGTGCCGCTCGACCCGCAGTTCCCCACGGCGCGACTGGAGTACATGCTCGCCGACGCCCGGCCCGCGATCGTGCTGACCGCCGGTGACTTCACGGACCGGGTCGCGGTGCCCGCCGGCACCACGGTCGGCACCGTCGCCGACGGCGTCCCAGCATGGACGGGCGACGGTCGCTCCGCGCGGAGCGTCGGTGCCCCGATCCCCGCGAACACCGCCTACGTCATCTACACCTCCGGTTCCACGGGAAACCCCAAGGGTGTGGTGCTCGATCGGCGGGCACTGGCCCGGTTCGTGCACGCCGCCACCGGCCTCACCGGAATCGACTCCGCCACAAGGCTGCTCGCGGTCACGACGTTGTCCTTCGACATCGCCGTCCTGGAACTGTTCGTGCCGCTGTGCGCCGGTGGCACGGTGGTCCTCGCCGACGAGGACGCCGCGCGCGACCCCGCCGCGCTCGGGTCCCTGCTCGCCACCGAGTCCGTCACCGCGATGCAGGCCACGCCGTCGCTGTGGGGCGCGGTCCTCGACCATCCCGCTGCGGACCTGTCGGCCGTCGCGGTCCTGGTCGGCGGCGAGGCGCTGCCCGCCCCCGTCGCGACCGGTCTCGCTGCCCGCGCCCGCTCGGTGACCAACATGTACGGCCCAACCGAGGCGACCGTGTGGTGCACCAGCGCACCGGTACCCAGGGACCGGGACTGGACCGGGACCATCGGGCGCCCCTACCCGGGCACCGCTGCGGTGGTGCTCGACCGCTTCCTGCAGCGGGTGCCGGTGGGCGTCGTCGGCGAGTTGTACGTCGCCGGAACGCAACTCGCGCGCGGCTACCGGGGCCGCCCCGACCTGACCGCTGCGCGCTTCGTCGCCGATCCGGCCGGTTCGGGCCGGCTGTACCGGACCGGCGACCTGGTGCGCTGGAGCGTCGACGGCCATCTCGAGTACCTGGGTCGCGGCGACGACCAGGTCAAGGTACGCGGACACCGGATCGAGCTCGGCGAGATCGAGACCGTCGCGGCCGCGTTCGACACGGTCGCCGCCGCCGTCGCGGTGGCCCGCCCTGACGCCACCGGGACGATGCACCTGGTCGGCTACCTCACCGCCGTGGACGGCGCGAGCGTGGACACCGCGGCGCTGCGCACCCACCTCGCCGACGCCCTGCCCGGCTACATGGTGCCGTCGGTGCTGGTCGTGCTCGACGAGTTCCCGCTCACCCCGAATCTGAAGGTGGACCGAAAGGCGCTGCCTGCACCCGACTTCGGTGGAATCGACACCGGTCGTCGCGCCGACTCGGACACCGAACGGGCGCTGTCGGCGATGTTCGGTGACCTGCTCGGGCTCGACGCCCCCGGTGTCGACGCGGACTTCTTCACCCTCGGCGGCTCGTCACTGTCCGCGACCCGGCTGCTGGCACGGATCGCGGGCACGCTCGGGGTCGACCTGTCCCTGCGGGACGTGTTCGACACCCCGACCGTCGCCGGACTCGCCACCCTCGTCGAGTCGGCGGCGCCCGCCGCGCCGGTGGTGACCGTCGCGCCACGTGCGGACACGATGCCGCTGTCGGCCGCGCAGCAGCGACTGTGGTTCCTGCACACGGCGAACGGACCGTCCGCCACCTACAACGTGCCGTTCGCACTGCGGATCCGCGGCCGGATCGACGAGGACGCGCTGGGCCGCGCGCTGGCCGCGGTGGTGACCCGGCACGAGGTGCTGCGCACCGTCGTCGTCGACGCCGACGGATCGGGTGCGGCCCGGATCCTGCCGCCCGGCACCGCGGCGCCGCTGGCCGTCACCGACGTCGCCCCCGCCGATCTCGACGCGGCACTGCGCGAGGCCGCCCGGGTGCCCTTCGACCTGACCGCCGAGATCCCGCTCCGCGCCCATCTGCTGCGCACCGCACCCGAGGACTCGGTGCTGCTGTTGGTGATCCACCACCTGGCCGGGGACGAGTGGTCGGCGGGCCCGCTGCTGGCGGACCTGGCCGCGAGCTACGCCGGCGCCGACCTGCCCGACGATCCCAGCCGCGTCCAGTACGCGGACTTCGCGGTCTGGCAGCACGAGGCCCCGCAGAACCCCACCTCCCTGGACTTCTGGCGGGCGGCACTCGCCGGTGCGCCGGAGGAGTTGACGCTGCCGTACGACCGGCCGCGGCCCCCGGTGCCGACGCAGCGCGGCGACGACGTGTGGCTGCACGCGGGCGCGGACGTGCTCGCCGGGTTGCAAGCGCTGACCGCAGCGACCGGCACCACGATGTTCATGGCCGTGCAGGCCGCAGTTGCGGTGCTGCTCGCGAAGATCGGTGGGGGAGAGGACATCGTGCTCGGCGCGCCGGTCGCCGGTCGCGGCGCCGCCGGGGTGGAGGACCTCGTCGGCCTGTTCGTCGACACCGTCGCCCTGCGGGTCGACCTCGGCGGCGACCCGACCGTCACCGAGGTCCTGAACCGGGTGCGGCGCACCGACCTCGACGCCTTCGCACACCAGGACACCCAGTTCGAGCACGTCGTCGACGCAGCCGGGGTCACCCGGTCCCTGGCTCGGCACCCGCTGTTCCAGACCCTCGTCCAGCACCGCACCCCGCACGTGGCCCCGACCTTCCCCGGCCTCGACGTCGACCCGTCCTACATCTCCACCGGGACCGCGAAGTTCGACCTCACCTTCGAATTCGTCGAACTCGAGGACGGACTGGACGTCCGGGTCGAGTACGCCCTCGACCTGTTCGATCGCGGTACCGCGGAGGCGCTCGCGCAGCGCCTGCGGGCGGTGCTCGAGACGTTCGCCGTCCATCCCGGCACCGCCGTGCACGCGGTGGACGTGCTGCTGCCCGCCGAGCGGGCCGCGCTCACCGCGCCGGTCGGGACCGCGCCGACCACCCTGCTGCCCGCGCTGCTCGACGACGCCGACCGCGCGTTCGCCGAGCGGGTGGCACTCGTCGCCGGCGGCGCCGAGCACACCTACGGCGACCTCGCCGCGCGCGTGAACCGGTTGGCCCGGGCGCTGATCGGCCGGGGCATCGGACCGGACGCCGTCGTCGCCGTCGCCGCCACCCGCACCGCGGCGACGGTGGTGGCCCTGCGTGCGGTGATCGCCGCCGGTGCCGCCTACCTCCCGGTCGACCCCGGTTACCCGCCCGCCCGGATCGCGCACATGCTCACCGACGCCGCGCCGGCGCTGGTGCTCGTCGACGCCGCAAGTGCATCCCTGATCGCGCCGCTGGCCGGAAGTGCGCCGATCGTGTCGATCGGTGACCTGGAGTTCGCGGCCGCCGACCTGCCAGCCGGGGCGATCGACGACGCCGAGCGCGCGGTCCCCGTTGCCGGCGCGAACCTCGCCTACGTCGTCTACACGTCCGGGTCCACCGGCACCCCGAAGGGGGTGCCGGGCACCGTCCAGGCGCTGACCAACCGGCTGTCCTGGCAGCGTGACCTTTTCGCACCGGTGGATGGGGACGTGCGGCTGGCGAAGAGCTCGCTGAGCTTCATCGACGGTTCCACCGAACTACTGGCCGGGCTCCTGTCCGGGGCCCGCCTCGTGCTCGCCGACGACGAGCGCGCCGGGGACGCGCGCGCGCTCGCCGAAATGATCGCCGCCCACCACGTCACGCAGGTGACCGCGGTGCCGAGCCTGGCCGCCGTCCTCGGCGAACACGGTGCCGAGGTGGCCGAGCCGCCAAGTCGGGGCGTGCGGACCTGGTTCCTCAGCGGTGAACCGCTCGAGCCGCGGGTGATCGAGGCCCTGGCCGGCGAGGACGTGACCGTCTACAACTCGTACGGGTCCTCGGAAGTTGCGGGTGACGTGAACGTGTGGGCTGCAACGGATCCCGGGCGGGTGCTGATCGGCGCGGCTGTGCCCGGCGTCGCGGAACACGTGCTCGACGCCCACCTGCGCCCGGTGCCGGACGGGGTGGTCGGCGAACTGTACGTCGGCGGTGTGCAGCTCGCGCGCGGCTACCTCGGCCGGCCCGACCTGACCGCCGCCCGGTTCGTCGCCGATCCCACCGGAAGTGGGGGACGGCTGTTCCGCACCGGGGATCTGGTGCGGCGCACGAACACCGGCGAACTGGCGTTCGTCTCCCGCGCCGACAACCAGATGAGCCTGCGCGGGTTCCGGATCGAACCGGGCGAGGTGGAGGCCGCACTGGCCACGCACCCCGCGGTCGACCGGGCGCTGGTGACGGTGCGGGCCGGGGCGACCGGAGCCGACCAGCTCGTGGGGTACACGTCGCGGGCAGGCGCCGGGTCGTCTCGCGGCCACGTCCGGGATGTCGCCGGCTCCGCTTCGCTTCGCGGCGTGGCCGGCGATGTCACCGATGCCGAGCTCCGTGCGCATCTGCGGAACCTGCTGCCGGACTACATGATTCCGTCGGTGTTCGTGGTGCTGGACGCGATGCCGACGCTGCCCAACGGGAAGGTCGACCGGGACGCGCTGCCCGCGCCGACCCGGAGCGAGCAGCGCTGGGAACCGGCCACCGAGACCGAGCGGGCGTTCTGCGCAGCGGTGGCGGACCTGCTCGACCTGCCGTCCGTCGGTCCGGACGAGGACTTCTTCGCGCTCGGCGGCAATTCGCTGCTCGCGACCCGGCTCTCGTCGGCGATCCGCACCCGGATCGGCCGGGAGGTGAGTATCCGGGAGGTCTTCGACCTGCGCACCCCGGCGCGCCTGGCCGCGGAGACATCGACGGCAGGTACTCGGGCTCCGCTGGTCCGCCGCGACCACGAGGAGTTGTCCCCGATGTCGGCGGCGCAGGGCCGGTTGTGGTTCCTGTTCCAGCTGGAGGGACCGAGCGCGACCTACAACATCCCGTTCACGATGCGACTGCGCGGCCGGGTGGATGTGGACGCGCTGCGCGGCGCGCTGACGCACCTGCTGACCCTGCACGAGGGCCTGCGCACCGTCTTCACCTCCGGCGAGGGCCACATCGGATATCAGCGGGTGCTGCCGGTGGCCGATCTCGAGGTGCCGCTGACGGTGACCGACGTGGACGTGGCAGACGTGCCCGCCCGCCTGGCCGACGCGACCGGGTACGCGTTCGACATCACCGCCGACCTGCCGGTGCGGGCGGTGCTGTTGCGCACCTCGCCCGATGACGCGCACCTCATGCTGCTGGTGCACCACATCGCCGCCGACGAGTGGTCGGCGAGGCCCCTGATCGCCGACCTCGCCGCCGCCTACTCGCACCTGTCGGGTGCGGACGTCGCACTGCCCGGGCCGCTTCCGGTGCAGTACCGGGACTTCAGTGCCTGGCAGCCCGAGGTACTCGGCGACCCGGCCGACCCGACGTCTCCGCTGGCCACCCAACTCGACCACTGGGCCTCGGTGCTCGCCGGGCAGCCGGAGGAACTGACGCTGCCGTACGACCGGTCCCGGCCCGCGGTGTCCAGCTACCGCGGCTCCGCGGTCGCGTTCGAGGTGGGGCCGGACACCGTGCGCGCGCTCGACGCCGTGGCCGCTGCGGCCGGGGTCACCCGGTTCATGCTCACCCACGCCGTGGTCGCGGTGCTGCTGCGCGAACTCGGCGCCGGCGACGACGTGGTCGTCGGCTCTCCGGTCGCGGGCCGCTCCGACACCGCGCTGGAGCGGGTCGTCGGCTTCTTCGTCAACACCCTGGTCCTGCGCACCGACCTCGGGGGCGACCCGACGTTCGCCGAACTGCTCGGTCGCATCCGGTCGGCGGACCTGGACGCCTATGCGCACCAGGACGTTCCGTTCGAGCAGCTGGTGGAGCGGATGGCGCCGGCCCGGTCGTTGTCGCGGCAGCCGCTGTTCCAGGTGCTGGTGCAGTACCGCGACGCGATCGACCCGATCGCGATGGCGGGTCTCGACGCGTCGCCGGTGTTCGTGGAGACGGGTACCTCCAAGTTCGACCTCACCTTCGAGCTCGCCGCATCCGAAGCAGGAGGCTTCCGCGGGCGGATCGAGTACGCGAGCGACCTGTTCGACCACGCGACCGTCGAATCGTTCGCGGAGCGGCTCGCCGCGCTGCTGCGGCAGATCGCCGCCCGCCCCGACGCGCGCCTGTCGGCACTCGACCCGCTGACCGCCGCCGACCGCGCGGCACTCCTCGCGGCCGAGTCGGGACGGGTCGTCGCGCAGGATGACTCGACGCTGCCGGAGCTGTTCTCGCGGCAGGCCGCGACGACACCCCAGGCGATTGCGGTGATCATCGACGAGACCGGGCAGGAGCTGACGTACGCGCAGCTCGACGCCGCGGTCGACGCGCTCGCGGCACAGCTGTCCGGCGCGGCCGGTGGCGTGGTCGCGGTGGCGGTGCGCCGCAGCGCCGCACTCGTCGTGGCGCTGCTCGCGATTCACCGGGCCGGGGCGGCGTACCTGCCGCTCGACGACAGCTACCCGGCGGAACGGCTCGCGTACATGGTCGCCGACGCCAAGCCCGCGCTGGTGCTGCTCGGCCCCGGGGTGGCGCCCGTCGAGTGCGCCGCGCCGGTACTCGAGATCGACGCCGACGGTCGCGCGTTGCGCGACCCGGCGTCGGCCCGGTCCCGTCCGTCGGTCCGTCCCGACGCGGCCGCCTACCTGCTCTACACCTCCGGCTCCACCGGCCACCCGAAGGGCGTGCTGGTCTCGCACCGGGCCATCGCGAACCGGCTGGCGTGGACGCAGGCCGAGTACGGTCTGACCCCCGCCGACCGGGTGCTGCAGAAGACCCCGTCCGGATTCGACGTGTCGGTGTGGGAGTTCTTCTGGCCGTTGATCACCGGCGCCACCCTGGTGATGGCGCGGCCCGACGGCCACCGCGATCCGCAGTACCTGCGGGAGGTGATCGACCGGCACGCGGTGAGCACGGTGCACTTCGTGCCGTCGATGCTCGCGGCGTTCCTCGACGCCGTCGCCGAGGCCGGCGGTCCGCGCCCGAAGCCGACGCGGGTGCTGTGCAGCGGTGAGGCGCTCACCCCCGAGCACCGCGACCGCTTCCACGCCCTGATCGACGCGCAGCTGCACAACCTGTACGGCCCGACCGAGGCGGCGGTCGACGTCACCGCCGCGTCGATCGAGGCGCGTCACGAGGACGGGCCGGGGTGGGTGCCGATCGGGCGCCCCGTGTGGAACACCCGGGTGCTCGTCCTCGACGAGCGGCTGCGCCGGGTCCCGCCCGGCGTCGTCGGCGAGCTGTACCTCGGTGGCGTGCAACTGGCCCGCGGCTACCACGACCGTCCGGCGCTGACCGCCGACCGGTTCGTCGCCGACCCGCACGGCCCGGCGGGGGAGCGGCTGTACCGCACCGGCGACCTGGTGCGTTGGCGTGCCACCCCCGACGGCTCGGCCCTCGACTATCTGGGCCGCGCCGACGGGCAGGTCAAGCTGCGCGGCCAGCGCGTCGAACTCGGGGAGATCGAGTCGGTCCTGCTTTCTCACGACTCCGTCGGGCAGGCCGCCGTCGTGGCCCGCTCCGGCCGGCTGTACGCCTACGTGGTGCCCGCCGCGGGCGCCGCGGTGGCGGTCCCGGATCTGCTCGCGGCGGCGTCGATCTCGTTGCCGGACCACATGATCCCGGCCGCGGTCGTGGTGCTCGACGCGCTGCCGCTGTCCGCCAACGGCAAGCTGGACCGCAAGGCGCTGCCGGAACCCGCCCTGCCCGAAGCTGCGGAGCGCCGCGCGCCGGACGGCCCCGCCGAGACGGTGATGTGCGAGCTGTTCGCGGAGGCGCTGCGTCTCGACGAGGTCGGTGCCGACGACGACTTCTTCCTGCTCGGCGGCGACAGCATCATCTCCATCCAGGTGGTGAACGCGGCCGCCCGGCGGGGCGTCACCTTCGGGCCACGGGAGATCTTCCAGTGGCGCACGCCCGCGGCGCTGGCCCGTGTCGCCGCGTTCGAGGCGGGCGGATCGGGCGTCGACGGGGCCGGGAGCGGTCCCCGGGACCCCGCCGACGTCGGGCCGCTCCCGGTGACCGCGCTGGTGCACCGGGCGCGTGAGACCGGGGCCGAGCCCACGGGGATCGGTGCCGTCCTGTCCGTGGCCACCCCGGCCGGCGTCGGCCACGACGACGTGCGGGCCGCGGTCGCCGCACTGATCTCGGCACACGACGCGCTGCGGCTGCGGCTGACCCGGGTGGCGTCGGTGCTGTGGTCGCTCGACACGGCCCCGGCGGCCGATGTCGAGGTGCGCCACCACGAGGTCTCGGCCGACGATCTGGAGCAGCGAATCGCCACGGCCGGAACGGAGTTGGTGGCCGGGCTGGACCCGGAGGCCGGACGGGTGCTCGCGGCCGCGTGGCTCGACAGCGGTGCCGGCACCGGCACGCTGGTGGTCGCGTTGCACGCCTTCGCCGCGGACGGTCGATCGCTGGCCGTGCTGCGCGAGGACCTCGAGGCCGCATTGCGCGGCGGCACGGTGGCGCGTCCGGCGGCGACCGCGCTCGGACTCGCGCACCGGATCAACGAACGGGCCCAGGACCCCGCGTTGATGGGCGAGCTCACGCACTGGGCCCAGGTGCTCGCACCGGGCGGCTCGTTGCGCATCGGTGCGCCCGCGCTGCCACCGATGGGCGCCCGGGCGACGGTCGTGGTCGCCGCGGAGGCGACGACGGTGCCGGACCCCGATCGGGAGGCGCTCGCTCTGACGGCCCTGACCGTCGCGGTCGAGTCCTGGCGCGGGGCAGGCGCAGAGCTGACCGTGGAGCTGCCGCGGGAGGCACTCGCAGACGGCGCGGAGGAGCCCGACAGCGCGCGTACCGTCGGCCCGTTCGAGGTCGGGGTGCCGGTGCGCGTCGCGGATGCGGCAACTGAATCCGTGCGGGCCGCGCTCGCCGCAGTGCCGTCGGCCGCCGGGTACGCCCTGCTCCGCTACCTCAATGCGCAGACCGCGCCCGTGTTCGCGGCCCTGGCCCGCCCCGAGGTGAGCCTGCGGGTGGTCGATGCCGCCGATCCGGCGCCGGCCGTGGTCGATCCCCGCGTGCTGGACGTTGTCGTCACCTTCGGCGAATCGACCGCGACGGTGCGGGTCGACCACGACACCGCCCAGGTAACCGAGGTGGACGCTCGCACGATTGCAGACGCGGTGGCGTCGGCAATCGGGGCGATCGACCGGGTGGGATTGAGTACCGTCCACTAGTTTGGATAGGCTAACCAGAATTTGTGGCCGGTCGACCTGTCCGGCGCGGCGCGAGATGGTGGAGAGAAATACAGTGCAGTCGGCGTATCCGGTGACAGCGGCCCAGCGCAGCATCTATTTCGGCCACCAGCTGGATTCCGTCGGCCACCTCTACAACACCGGCATGTACACCGAGACGGTCGGGGAGTTCGACCTCGATCGCGTCCTGACGTCGATCAAGGGGGTGCTCGACCAGGCCGAAACGCTGCACGTGAACTTCGACGTGGACCCCGACGGCGTCCTGGTGCAGATCCCGCGCGCCGATCGGGACTGGCAGGTCGAGGTGCTCGACCTGCGCGCCGAGGCCGACCCGGAGGCAGCGTCGGCGGCATGGATGCAGTCGGCGATGGCGACCCCCGTCGATCTCGCCACGGATCTGCTGTTCACGTTCGCCGTGCACCTGCTCGGCGACGAGAAGATGCGGATCTACCAGCAGTACCACCACATCGTGAACGACGGCATCGGTATCGCGCTGGTCCTCGCCCGGATCGCCCGCGCCTACTCGGAGGGGGCGGTCCCGGACCTGTCCGTCGAGTGGGCGCTCGAGCGTTTCGTGCAGGCCGACCTCGAGTACACCGGCGGGCAGCAGATCGACGCCGACCGCGAGCACTGGCTCACCGAACTCGGCGACCTGCCGCCCGTCCCGCGGCTGATCGAGGCCGAGCATCCGCCGGCCCCCGGCGTCACCCACACCACCGTCACCGTCGACACCGACCAGCGCGCCCGCCTGGACGCCTACGCCAAGGCGCACGGACTGCGCCTGCCCGTCCTGATGATCGGCCTGCTCGGCGCCTACGTCGCCCGCGCCACGAACACCTCCGACGTGGTGCTGTCGATGCCAACCACGGCACGCGGAAGCCGGGACCTGCGGACGATCCCCGGCATGGTCGCCAGCGTGCTGCCGATGCGGTTCGACGTCCCCGCGCACGCCCGCATCGCCGACGTCGCGGCCGCCGTCGACACCAAGACCTGGGCGCTGCTCAAGCACGGCCGCTACCGCGGCGAGCACATCGGCGCGGCCCTCGCGGCCCGTGATCCGCACTGGCGTCCGCCGGCCGTCGGCGTGAACATCATGCCCACCTCGACCTCGCGGCACGTGATCGGTCGCGAGTCCGATGCCCACATGCTCGCCTCCGGCCCGGTCGGCGAGCTCGAGTTCATCGTGCTGCTGCACAAGTCCGGGCAGCCGATCGAGATCGGCCTCCGCAGCCACCCCGGCAACGCGGAGCGATGCGCCGAGATCGCCGACGCGCTCAGCGATTTCGTCGACGCATTTCTCTCCGACGTCGACGAGCCGGTGTGGTCGCTGCCCGCAGGCGCGCCCGTCTCCACCACACCCCACGACGAGGACGGCACCGGACCGCTGGCGCTGCCGACCGCGCTCGCCAAGCGACGCGACGCGCAGGTGCCGGTCACCGCGACGCTGCGCAGCCTGCGGATCCCGGCGCCCGAGAACCTGACCCGCGACCAGCTGGTGGCGGCGGTCGACGCCGTCGTCACCCACCACCACGCCCTGCGCGCCACGCTCACCGCCCCGGCCCCGATCCTGTGGCTGCTCGCGGTGCCCGACACCGTCGACGCCGCATCGCTCGTCCACACCTGCGACCTGGACCCCGGCGCGGCGATCGACGAACTGACCGCGCTCGACGGGGTTGTGCCCGACCCGGCGGCCGGCCGCGTCCTGAGCGTGGCCTGGGCGACCGGCGGGGCCGGCGAACTGGTGCTGCTCGCACCCGCCGGCCTGATCGACGAACGATCCTGGGACGTCGTCGCCGAGGACGTCGCCACCGCACTGCGGGCAATGCACCGGGGCCGCCCGGTGACCCTGCCCGCCGTCGCGGTCTCGCTCAAGACCCACGCTCAGCGATTCGCCGCCGAGGCCGCTGCGCCGACCCGGCTCGCCGAGCTGACGACCTGGATGTCGGTCCTCGCGCCCGGCGCCGACCTGGTGTCCCCGACGGCAGTGTCCACGACCGCGACGGGCGCGGCTTCCGGTGTCGACGTGACACTCTCGGCCGCCGAGTTCGCCGCCGCCACCGCGGCGGTGCCCGCCCTCGTGAAGGGGGCCGCCGCCGACGTGTGGGCCGCGGCCGTCGCACTGGCCGTCGCCCGCTGGGACGAGCGCGCCGCCGGCGCCACGGAACTGTCCGTCGACCTCTGGCACGACGGACGTGAGGGCGACGACCTCAGCCGCACCGTCGGACCGCTGGACTGGACCGCACCCGCGCGCCTCGTGCTCGAGGACGACCCGCTCGGTGCCCTACGGGCGGCGAAGGAACGGATCCGCTCCGCCGGCTCGGTCGGTTGGCCGATGCTGCGGTACGCCAACGTCCAGGCCGGACCCGCCCTGGCCGCGCTGCCCGCGCCACAGGTGTCGATCCGCACCGGAGGAGACCGGATCGCCGGTGGCGTCCTCGACGTGTGCATCCGGCCCGACGGGAACGGCGGGGCGCGTGTGCGTTTCGAGTCCGATCGCGGACTCGGCGACGCGGCACTCGAGCGGCTGGCGGAGCTGTGGGGCGAGGCGGTGGCCGACCTCGTCGCGCTCGCCGAGGGCGGCACCGGTTCCGCCCGGCTGACCCCGTCCGACCTGCGGCACATCGACCTGAGTCAGGACGAGATCGACCGCATCGAGGCCGTCAGTCCCGTGCTGGTCGAGGACATCTGGCCGCTGTCCCCGCTGCAGCGGGGCCTATTCTTCCAGTCCGTCTTCGACGCCGCCCAGGACATCTACACCGCGCAGTTCTCCCTCGATTTCGGGCACCGCATCGACATCTCCCGGATGCGTGCTGCCGCCGCCGCACTGCTGGACGAGAACCCCACGGTACGAGCAGGTTTCACCAACGACGGGCTGGCGGAGCCGGTGCAGTTCATCGGCACCGGCGTCGAGGTCCCGTTCACGGAGGCGGACCTGTCCGACCTGCCGGCCGATGCGCAGGAGGCCCGCGCCCAGGAACTGATGGCCGCCGACCGCGCCCGGCCGTTCGACCTGGCGGCGCCGCCGCTGTGGCGGATGCTGCTGATCCACCTGGGCGGCGGTGTCGACCGCCTGGTGGTCAACCGGGAGTTCATCCTGTGGGACGGCTGGTCCGGTGCCCTGTTCGTGGACCAGCTGCTCGCCCGGTACGCGGGGGAGCAGGTGACCGCACCCGAGGCCGGTTTCACCGACTACCTCACCTGGCTGGCCGCCCGGGAGCCCGACGCCGCGGCCGCCGCCTGGCGCGCCGCCTTCGCCGGCTTCGACACCCCCACCCTGGTCGCCGGATCGACCAAGGGCCGGTCCCCGGTGGTGCCGACGCGGATCGAGTCGTACGTCGACGAGGACCTGACCGCTGCGCTGCGCGAACGAGCGCGCACCAGCGGAGTCACGTTGAACGCGTTGATGAATGCGGTGATGGGTCTGCTGCTGTCGGCCGAATCCGGTCGCACCGACGTGGTGTTCGGTTCGACCGTGGCCGGCAGGCCCACCGAGATCGTCGGCCTCGACCGGGTGCTCGGCATGTTCCTGAACACCGTGCCCGTGCGGGTCACCCTGCGGCCGGACGAGACCCTCGCCGAGCTGCTGCGGCGGATGCAGGACGAGTACGTCGATCGGATGGAGCACGAGTACCTGGGCCTCGGCGAGATCCAGCGCGCAACCGGGCACGCGGAACTGTTCGACACGCTGTTCGTGCTGCAGAACTTCAAGAACGCGTCCGAGATGGCCGCGCAGTCCGCCAAGCACGACATCGTCGCCGAGGACAGCCTCGACCACACCCACTACCCGCTGGCGGTGGTGGTCTCCCCGGGCGAGCGACTGCACGTCAAGATCGACTACCGCCACGACGTGGTCGACGCCGTTCGGGCCCACGGCCTGCACGACCGGTTCGTGAACCTGCTGGAAATCGTTGCCCGCGAAGGTGAGCGGCTCGTCGCGTCGGTCCCGGCCCGCAGCGCCGGGGAGACGGCCGCGGCCCGGACCGCGTGGGCCACGCCGCTGCCCGCCGTCGAGGACGCCACGATCGCCGAGATGCTGATCGCGAAGGCGGCACAGATCCCGGACGAGACCGCGCTCGTGTTCGAGGGGGAGCAGGTCACTTACGGACAGTTGGCCCGCCGGGTCGAGGGCCTGGCCCGGCACCTGATCGGGCGCGGCGCCGGGCCGGAGGTCGTGGTGGCACTCGGGCTGCCGCGCACCGTCGACATGGTGGTCGCCCTGTTCGCGGTGCTCCGCGCCGGCGCCGCCTACCTGCCGCTCGAACTGGACCAGCCCGACGAGCGGTTGAAGGTGGTGCTCGCGGACGCCCGGCCGGCCCTCGCCGTCACCACCACCGCGGTCGCGGTGCGGCTCGACCTCGACCCCGACACCGCGATCCGGCTCGACGAGCCGCGCGACTGGGACGAGAAGGGGCTCACGGACGCCGAACTCGGCGCGTTCGCGCCCGGCAAGCCGCACCGGCTCGATCACCCGGCGTACGTCATCTACACCTCCGGGTCCACCGGGAAGCCGAAGGGCGTGGTCACCCCGTACCGGGGCCTGACCAACATGCAGCGCAACCACCAGGACGAGATCTTCGACCCGGTCGTCGCGAGCGTCGACGGCCGCCGGATGCGGGTCGCGCACACAGTCTCCTTCGCGTTCGACATGTCCTGGGAGGAGCTGCTCTGGCTCGTCGAGGGCCACGAGGTGCACATCTGCGACGAGGACCTGCGCCGCGACGCGCAGGCCCTGGTGCGGTACTGCGACCGTGAGCGGATCGACGTCGTCAACGTGACACCGACCTACGCCACCGCACTGTTCGCGGAGGGCCTGCTCGACGAGGGCCCCGGTCCGGACGGCGCCGCCGCGCACCGGCCGCCGCTGGTGCTGCTCGGTGGCGAGGCAGTACCGGACTCGGTGTGGAACCGGTTGCGCGACACCGACGGAACCCTCGGTTACAACCTGTACGGGCCGACCGAGTACACCATCAACACCCTCGGTGCCGGCACCGACGACAGCGCCACCCCCACCGTCGGGACCCCGATCCGGGCCACCCACGGCCACATCCTCGACCCGTGGCTCCGGCCCGTCGTCGACGGCGTCGCCGGTGAGCTGTACATCTCCGGTGCCGGACTGGCGCGCGGCTACCTCGGTCGCGTGGACATCACCTCGGACCGGTTCGTCGCGAACCCGTTCGAGCCCGGCAAGCGGATGTACCGGACCGGGGACTTCGTGCGCCGCCGCGCGGACCATGCGAGCGGAGCGACGGGGGGATTCGGCGGAGTCATCGACTACCTCGGCCGCATCGACGACCAGGTCAAGATCCGCGGCTACCGCGTCGAACTGCACGAGATCGAGTCGGTGATCGAGGCGCACCCGGCGGCGGCCTCCGCGGCCGTGGTCGCGGTCGACGACCCGCTGGTGTCGGGAATGAAACGGCTTGCCGCATACGTGGTTCCGGCATCCGGCGACGGCGACGTCGCCGGTGTGCTGCTCGACCACCTGCGTGCGCAGCTGCCCGACTACATGGTGCCGGCCAGCCTGCAGGCGATCGACGCGATCCCGATGACCGTCAACGGCAAGCTGGACGCGAAGGCGCTCCCGGCCCCGGAGATGCGGGCCACCGCCGGCAGCCGCGAACCGGAGACCGAGGCGGAGCGGGTGCTGTGCGCCCTGTTCGCCGAACTGCTCGGCCTGGAGAAGGTCGGTGCCGACGACGACTTCTTCGAGCTCGGCGGCCACTCGATGATCGCGATGCGCGTGGTGAGCCGGGTGCGGGCGGAGTTCGACGTGCAGCTGACCATTCGGGACCTGTTCGACGCCCGGACCCCCGCCCAGATCGCCCGCCTGCTCCCGGCCGCGGCGAGCGCGCTGCCCGCGATCACCGCAGGCCCGCGCCCCGACCGAATCCCGCTGTCCGCGGCGCAGGAACGACTCTGGATGCTGGCGCAGGTCTCCGGTGGGGCGAGCGGAGCGACGGGGGGTGTCTCCGAGAGCCTGGCCTACCACTACGCGCACGTCGCACGCCTGGACGGCGCGGTGGACACAGACGCACTCGCCGCCGCGGTGCGCGACCTGACCGCCCGGCACGAGAGCCTGCGCACCGTCGTCGCCGTCACCGACGGCGAGCCGCACCAGGTGATCCTGCCCGCGGGTGGTGACCTCGAGGTCGTGGACGTCACCGCCGACACGGTCGACGCCGTCGCATTCGAGCGGCTGACCGCGAACTTCGACCTGCGCACCGACGTGCCGCTGCGGGTCGGCCTGCTGAGGGAGGGGCCGGAGCGGTCCGTGATCGTGGTGGTGCTGCACCACATCGCCACCGACGAGTGGTCCGACGCGCCGCTGCTCGGCGACCTCACCCGGGCCTACCTCGCCCGCACCCGCGGTGCGGCGCCGGACTGGACCCCGTTGCCGGTGCAGTACGCCGATTACGCGCTGTGGCAGCGGGACGTGCTCGGCGAGAAGGGGGTCGAGGGACAGCTCGTGTACTGGCGCACGGCGCTGGCGGGCCTGCCCGAGGAGATCACGCTGCCCACCAGCCGCCCGCGGCCGGTGGCACCGACCGGTCGGGCCGGCAACGCCACGGCCGTCCTCGGGGCGGATGTGGCGCGCCGGTTGGGGGAGATCGCCGAATCCCACGGCGGCACCATGTTCATGGCACTGCACGCGGTCACCGCGGCGGTGCTGTCGAGGCTCGGCGCCGGCGACGACGTCGTGGTCGGCAGCCCCGTGTCCGGCCGGTCCGACAGCGCGCTCGACGACCTCGTCGGCTTCTTCGTCGGCACCGTCGTGCTGCGCACCGACCTGTCCGGCGACCCGAGCTTCGGCGACCTGGTGGACCGGGTGCGGGAGGCCGACCTCGCGGCGATGTCGCATCAGGACGTGCCGTTCCAGCGACTCGTGGAGGAGTTCGCCCCGGCCCGCGTGGAGGGCCGCAACCCGCTGTTCCAGGTGATGGTCAGCTACCTCCAGCGTCCGGCGGTGCTGCCCGACCTGCTCGGGGTGCCCACGACCTGGGAGCAGCTGTCCAACGTCCGGGCCAAGTTCGATCTGAACGTCACGTTCGTCGAGGCACCCGACACCGGGGACGTCACGGTCGTCGCGGAGTACGCGACCGACCTGTTCGACCACCCGGTGGTCGAGATGATCCTGTCGGTGCTGCAGCGCGCCGCCGCCGACGTCGCTGCGGATCCGGCGGTGCGGCTCGCCGACCTGTCCCTGCTCGACGCGGACCAGCAGCGGCGCAGGCTGACGCAGGGCGTCGGGGAGACCGCGGCGTACGAGGACGTCACCCTCGCCGAGATGCTGTCGCGGGGAGCCGAACTCGACCCCACCGCGATGGCCCTGACGTCCGGGGACGAGGCGGTGACCCACGCCGACCTCGACACCCGCTCCAATCGCCTGGCCCGGCTGCTGATCGCCGACGGCGCCGGCCCCGGTGAGCTCGTCGCGGTCGCGGTACCCCGCTCGATCGACCAGGTCGTCGCGATCCACGCGGTCGTCAAGTCCGGTGCGGCGTACCTGCCGATCGACACCGGCCTGCCCGCCGCGCGGATCGAGTACCTCCTCGGTGATGCGAACCCGGTGCGGGTGCTGGCCACCGCGGCCACGACGTTGCCCGGTGCGTCCGCGCGCACCGACCTGGGCGACCCGGCGGTGCGGGCGCGCCTCGCGGACCTGTCGGATGCGCCGGTGACCGACGCCGACCGGCGCGGACCGCTCACCCCCGCACATCCGGTGTACGTCATCTATACGTCCGGTTCCACGGGAAACCCGAAGGGCGTCGTGGTCGCCCACCGGTCGGTGGTGAACCGGCTGCGCTGGGTCGAGGACCGGCTGCCGCTCGAGGTCACCGACCGGGTGGTGCTCAAGACGCCGGCGACGTTCGACGTGTCGGTGTGGGAACTGTTCTGGCCCACCGTCACCGGCGCCACCACGGTGGTGGCCGGGCCCGACGACCACCGTGATCCCGCCGCCCTGGTGCGGTTGCTGCAGGAGCAGTCGGTGACCGTCGCGCACTTCGTGCCGTCGATGCTCGAGGAGGTGCTCTCCGAATCCGGCTTCGCCGGGACGAACCTGCGCCGCGTGGTGTGCTCAGGTGAGGCGCTGCAGTACCGGACCGTCGAGCGGTTCGCGGCCGCGCTGCCCGCCGCCACGATCGACAACCTGTACGGCCCCACCGAGGCGGCCGTCGAGGTCACCCTCGCCCCGGACCTGTCCTCGCGCGCCGGCGCCGTCGGCGCCTGCGAGATCGGTGGACCGGGCACCAATGTCGCGCTCTACGTGCTGGACTCGCGGCTGCGACCGGTTCCGTCCGGGGTGTCCGGCGAGCTGTACCTCGGCGGCGTGCAGGTCGCCGACGGCTACCTCGGCCGGCCCGCGCTGACGGCCGATCGCTTTGTTGCAGACCCGTACGGAAAGCCGGGCACCCGGCTGTACCGCACCGGCGACCTGGTGCGCTGGGCGGCATCCGGTGAGCTCGAGTACCTCGGCCGGATCGACGACCAAGTCAAGATTCGCGGCCTGCGCATCGAACTCGGCGAGGTCGAGACGGCACTCGAGGCGCGTCCGTCGGTGGCGCGTGCCGTCGCGGCGGTGGCGGAGAACTCAGGCGGTGCGCCCGTCCTCGTCGGGTACGTGGTGCCCGCGACCGGCGCCGCCCTCGATCCCGCCGCGCTGCGCGGCGAGCTCGTCGGAGTGATCCCGGACCACCTGGTCCCGGCGGTGATCGTGGCGATCGACAGCGTCCCCGTCAGCTTCAACGGCAAGCTCGACCGGAAGGCGCTGCCGCGGCCCGCCTTCGATGCCGTCGCCGAGTCGCGGGCCCCGCGCACGGAGCTCGAGGAACGGGTGTGCGCGCTGTTCGCCGAGGCGCTTGGTGTGGAGTCCGTCGGCATCGACGACGACTTCTTCGCGCTCGGCGGGCACTCGCTGACCGCGATCCGTCTGGTGAACGCACTGCGCTCCGAGCTCGGGGTGGATCTGCCCGTGCGGGCAGTGTTCGAGGCGCCGACCGTGGCCCGGCTGGCGCCGCTCGCGCAGCGCGCGCAGGGCGGCGGACGTCCGGAACTGGTCGTCGGCGAGCGACCCGCGGTGCTGCCGCTGTCGTACGCGCAGCAGCGCATGTGGATCCTGGACCGTCTCGGCGCCGACGGCGGCGCCTACAACGTCCCGATCTCGTGGCGGGTGTCCGGATCGGTGGACGTCGTCGCGCTGGCGGAAGCGGTGCGGGACCTGATGATCCGCCACGAACCGCTGCGCACCGTCTTCCCGGAGGTCGCCGGACAGCCGCAGCAGGTGATCCTGCCCGCCGACGACGTCGAGGTGGACCTGGAGCGGCGCAGCGTCCGCGCCGAGGACGTCGCCGCCGCGACCGCGGAGGCCGCCCGGTACCGATTCGACCTGGAAACGCAGGCACCGGTGCGGGTCTCGGTGCTCGAGACCGACGAGGCCACCGTTGTGGTGCTGGTGATCCACCACATCGCGACCGACGAGTGGTCCACCCGGGCGCTGCTGACCGACCTGATGACCGCGTATGCGCTGCGGCAGGCCGGTCGCGCCCCGCAATGGGAACCGCTGCCGGTGCAGTACGCCGACTTCACCCTGTGGCAGCGGGACCTGCTCGGTGACGGCGCCGATGAGGAGAGCGTCGCCGCCCGCCAGGCCGGGTACTGGCGGCAGACCCTCGCCGGGCTGCCCGAGGAACTGACCCTGCCCACCGACCGCACCCGGCCCGCGCGATTCGGCTATCGGGGCGGTGCGGTGTACCTCGCGCTGGAGCCCGATGTGGTCACCGGACTCCGTGAGGTCGCCCGTGCCCACGGGGTGAGCATGTTCATGCTCGTGCAGGCCGCGGTCGCGGTGCTGCTGCACAAGTCCGGTGCGGGCACGGACATTCCGATCGGCACGCCGGTGTCGGGTCGCGGGGACAGCCGGCTCGAGGATCTGGTCGGCTTCTTCCTCAACACCCTCGTGCTGCGCACCGACCTGTCCGGCGACCCCACCGTGGGCGAGTTGCTCGGGCGGATCCGCGAGACCGACCTGGAGGCGTTCGAGAACCAGGACCTGCCGTTCGAGCAGGTCGCCGACGCGGTTCTCGGCGCGGGTGCCCGCTCGCGGTCGATGCATCCGCTGTTCCAGACCATGGTCGTCTACCTCACCGAGCCGAACCCCGGAGAGGGATTCGGCGGGGACGCCGGCCTGACGCCGGAGCCGATCGAGGTCACCACCGCGAAGTTCGACCTGTCCTTCGACTTCGTGGAGTACGCAGGCACCGACACCGTCGTCGGCATGGTCGAGTACAGCTCTGACCTGTTCGACCGGAGCACCGCGGAAAGGCTCGCCGCCGGACTCGCGCAGGTGCTGCGGGAGCTGGCCACCCGGCCCGCCGATCACCGGCTCGCGCAGATCGACGCGATCCCGGCCGCGGACCGGGAGGCGACGACCCGGCGGTGGAACACCAACCCGATGGACGTACCGGCCACCACCGTGCCCGCCCTGTTCGCCGACGCCGCCCAGCGGTACCACGCCGAGGCGGCCCTGTTCGCCGGAGGCGACGAGTGGACGTTCGGGGAGCTCGCGCAGCGGGTGAACCGGCTCGCCCGCCTGCTGATCGCGCACGGTGTCGGACCGGAAGTGCCGGTGGCGCTGATGCTTCCGCGCACCGATGATGCGTTGACCGCGATGCTGGCGGTGCTCACCGCGGGCGGTGCGTACCTCGCGTGCGACCCGCAGGCCCCGGCCGCGCGGACCGCGGCGATCTTCGCGACGAGCACACCCGTGCTGGTGCTGACGACCGCGGCGCTGGCCGCGCAGGTTCCGGCCACCGGCGCCGCGGTGCTGGAACTCGACGACGCCGATCTTGTTGCGAGAGTGGCGGAGCAGGACCCGGCGCCGGTCAGTGACCGTGACCGGATCGCGCCGCTGCGCGCGGAGCACCCCGCGTACGTCGTGCACACCTCCGGTTCCACCGGCGTGCCGAAGGCCGTCGTCGCGCTGCACCGCGGCCTGGTGACCTTGTTCCACAGCCACCGCACCGACCTGTACCGGCCGACCCAGCGCCGGTCCGGGCGGGAGCGGCTGCGGGTCGGACACGCCTGGTCGTTCGCGTTCGACGCGTCCTGGCAGCCGCAACTGTGGCTGCTCGACGGACATGCGCTGTGCCTCGTCGACGAGGTGACCCAGCGGGACCCGCGGAAGATGGTGCTGCAGGCGCAGACCCAGGAATGGGACTTCGTCGAGGTCACCCCCTCGCACCTGGCCCAGCTGATCGACGCCGGTCTGCTCGACGGCGACCGGGTGCCCGCCTCGCTCGGCTTCGGCGGCGAGGCCGTCGCCCAGCCGCTGTGGGATCGCCTGCGCGCACTCGGGGGTACCGAGTCGTACAACCTGTACGGACCCAGCGAGAGCACCGTCGACGCGCTCGTGGCGCGATCGTCCGACAGTGCCGTCCCGGTCGCCGGCCGGCCCGTCGGCAACACCCGTGCCCACATCCTGGACGCGTGGCTGCGGCCGGTTCCGATCGGCGTGGAGGGCGAGCTGTACCTCTCCGGGGACGGCCTGGCACGCGGTTACGGGGGCGAATCCGGCCGCACTGCCGAGCGTTTCGTCGCCGACCCGTTCGGTGCGCCGGGCGCCCGGATGTACCGCACCGGCGACCGGGCACGGTGGCTGGCCGGTGACGAGGAGCACGGCCTTGCCGGTTCGATCCAGTACCGGGGCCGCAGCGACGATCAGGTCAAGGTGCGCGGGTACCGCATCGAACCGGCGGAGGTTGAGGCCGCGTTGCTCGCGGATCCGGCCGTCGCCGACGCCGTGGTGCAGGCCCGGACCGACACCGGATCGGCGGTGCTGGTCGCCTACCTGGTCGCGGCGGGACCGGACCTCGACGTGGCGGCCCTGCGGCGCCGCGTGAGCGCGGTGCTGCCGGACTACATGGTGCCGTCCGCGTTCGTGGTGCTGCCCGCACTGCCCACCCTCCCGAACGGCAAGCTCGACCGGTCCGCGTTGCCGCGCCCGGAGATCCGGTCGGCCGGTGACCACCGCGCACCGAGCACCGCGACGGAGAAGCTGCTGTGCCGCCTCGTCGCCGAGCAGCTCGGTGTCGAGCGGGTGGGCGTCGATGACGACCTGTTCGCGCTCGGCTGCGACAGTATCGGCGTGATGGCACTGCTGAGCCGCCTGCGGGCGGTGGGTATCGACGCCGAGGCGGCACAGGTGTTCGCGGCGGCGTCGCTCGGTGATCTCGCTGCCGACCTGGACCAGACCGGAATTCACTCGTGAACGACTGCACGACCCCGTATCACCACACGAACCCGTGTCACCACACGAACCCGTGTCACCACACGATCAAGGGCAGGACGAAGGGAAAGAAGATGAACACTCGATGGACCCGACGGATCGGCGCCGCGCTCGCGGCCGCGACCGTCATGCTCGGTGTGGCCGCGTGCGGTTCGGACTCCGACACCACCGACACCACGACGACCGGTGCCTCCGATGCCGCGCAGTTCCCGGTGACGGTGTCCGGCAAGTTCGGTGACTCGACCGTCGAGGCGGCGCCCACCCGTGCCGTGCCGCTGTCCCCGCAGGACGCCGACATCCTGCTCTCGCTCGGCGTGACGCCGGTCGCGATCCCCGTCGACGCCCAGAACCGTGCCGCCACCGGTGGATCCGGGATCTGGCCGTGGCAGAAGGAGGCGTTCGGCGCCACCACCCCCGAGACCCTCGACATGGACACCGGAGCCGACTCGATCGCCGAGAAGCTGGCCGTCCTGCAGCCCGACATCATCGTGTCCACCGGATTCTGGGGACTCGACCAGTCCACCTTCGACCAGCTGAACGCGCAGTTCCCGGTCGTGCACTTCGACACCAAGGCCAACGGCGAGCCGTGGCAGAACTCGACCCGCAAGATCGCCACCGCCCTCGGGATCCCGGAGAAGGCGGAGCAGGTGATCGCGGACGCCGAGAAGCGCCTCGCGGACGCCAAGGCGGCCAACCCGACCATCGCAGGCAAGACCTACAACGCGGTGATCGGCGACACCGGCGGACAGCTGTCCGTGCTCGCCTCCGATGAGCGCGGCATCGGCCAGTTCCTCACCTCGCTCGGTCTGGTGCTCAGCCCGTACGCGACGACGCTGCCCGTCGATGCCGACGGTCGCGGCGTGCTGTCCTACGAGAACATCAGCGAGATGAACGCCGATGTGCTGTTCGTGGTCTCGCCGACCGGTGACCTCGGCTACCTGACCAAGTTCGCGGCCTGGAACGAGCTTCCCGCCGTGAAGGAGGGCGCCGTGGTGTCCCTGGCACGCAACACCGGTCTGCCGAACGCGATCGGCTTCCCGTCGGCGCTCTCGCTCGGCTGGGCCACCGATCAGGTCATGCCGCTGATCGCCGACGCGGTCGCCAAGGGCGACGCGAGCTGATCATGAGTGAACGCGGCGTACTCCTCGACCTGCGGCCGCTGCGCGAAAGCGCGGCGTTCCGGCGGGTGTTCATCGCCCGGACCATCTCGATCTTCGGGATCGGAATGCTGATGGTCGGCGTGCCCCTCCAGATGTACGACCTGACCGGGTCGACGTTCCTGGTCGGGCTCGTCGCCGCGGTCGAGGGCGCCGCGTCCATGGGCGGCATGCTGATCGGCGGCACCCTCGCCGACCGTTACGACCGTAGGAAGCTGATCCTGTTCGCGCGCACCGTGTCCGGGCTCACCTTCGTCGGCCTCGCCGTGAACGCGATGCTCGCCGACCCGTCGTGGGTGGCGATCTTCGTGCTGTCGGTGATCAACGGCCTGATCGGCTCGATCAGCATCGCGGCACTGTTCGCGGTCGTGCCGACCCTGGTCCCGCGGGATCAACTCGTCGGGGTCGGGGCGCTGAACGTCCTCGGTGCCCGCGCCGGCGCCGTCATCTCACCCGCCCTCGGCGGCCTCGTCATCGCGGCGTTCTCGGTGTCCTGGAACTACTGGGTGGCCGCGATCGGCACCGTGATCACGATCGCCCTGCTGGCGGGACTGCCGCCGTTGCCCGCGCCGGCGCCCGTCGAACACGAGGCACACGCGGCCGGTGAACCGGTATCGATGACGCGGTTCGTCCTCGAACACAAGGTGATCGGCGGGGTGATGCTTGCCGGGGTGATCGCCATGCTCGGCAGCGGGGTCCTCGTCCTCGTACCCGGACTGGTGGACGAGCGGTTCGCCGGTGACTCCCGTGCCGCCGGTCTGCTCTACGCGGCCAGTGCGGTCGGCGCGGTCATCGCGACGGTGACCAGCGGGTGGATGTCTCGTCTGGCGCGGCCCGGGACGGTGCTGCTGATCGCCCTCGCGGTCGGTTTCGCGGTGCAGGCCCTCGTCGGGCTCACCGGCACCCTCGTCGTGGCGCTGCTGGTGCTCGTCGTGGTCGGCGCGATCGCCTCGGTGCAGGAAGTGTTGCGGTACTCGCTCATCCAGACCCACACCCCGGAGCACCTGCTCGGCCGGGTGAACGGGCTCTGGTCGGCGCAGGAGGTCGCCGGAATCTCCATCGGCGCGTTGATCGCCGGCGCGTTCGGAGGCGTCGTCGCGCCATCGGCGGCTGTGGTCACCTACAGCCTCACGATGTGTGCCGTCGCGGTGGTCGCCCTGCTGCTCCTCGGCACCCTGCGCCGCACCGTCGCCGGCCCCACCGACGCGCCGTCCGCCGTCCACGCCTGATCCACGCACCACCCACGAAAGGTTTCACCTGTGAGCACCACACTGACCCGGGACCGCATGGTCGCCGACCTGGCCGCCCTGCTCGACCTGCCCGCCGACGAGCTCACCGAGGACGCGAACCTGCTCGACCTGGGACTGGACTCGGTGCGGCTGATGTCTCTGGTCGAGCGGTGGCGTTCGGAGGGCGCGGTCATCGACTTCGTCGACCTCGCGTCCGACCCGGAACTCGGCGCCTGGTACGAGGTCGTCGGTGCGAGCTGAGATCGCTCGATGACACCGCGGGAGGCGGTGCGCCGGGTCGGCTACGCGTCCGGAATCGCCGCCGTCGCGGCGGCAGCGCTCGGTGTGCTCGTCCACTACGTCGGACCCGAGAGCAACAAGCTGATCATCGCGTCCTCGTTCGTGCCGGTCCTGGTGGCCGTCGGGGTGGCGGGTCTGGTGGTGCTGGCGGCGCTGCGTGCCTGGCGGACGCTGGTGGTCGGCGCGGTGATCGTATTCGCCGGCCTCTCCACCCAGCTCCCGCTGTACCTGCGGAACGCCCCCGACGCGACCGCCGCAGACGGCCAGATCCGGTTGTTGCAGGCCAATATTCGACTCGGTGAGGCCGACGCCGACGCACTGGTGGACCTGGTCCGATCGCGATCGGTGAACGTGCTCACCGTCGAGGAGCTCACCGACTCGGCCGTTGCCCGGCTGCGAGAGGCGGGCCTCGAGGAACTGCTGCCGGTCACCTTCCTGAAGCCGAAGGAGTCCGGGGGCGGCGGCACCGGGATCTACAGCCGGTTCGCGATGCGCGATCCCGAGGAGCTCGGCCGGTTCTCGATGGCGAATCTGGTCACCAAGGTCGACCTCGGGGAGGGGCGCACCGTGACGGTCGCCGCCGTGCACCCGATGCCGCCGTACCCGTCGCCGTCGTGGATGTGGGCCGCCGAGATGGAGAAGCTCGCGGTGCTGCTGCACGAGCGGGCCGCGGACGGCGATCCGATGGTCGTCAGCGGCGACTTCAACTCGACGTACTCGCACAGCCGGTACCGGGCGATCCTGTCCGACGGGTTCGCCGATGCCGGGGAACAGGCCGGCGCCGGGCTGGTGCCGACGTATCCGGCGGACCGGTGGTACCCGGCGGTGATCGCGATCGACCGGATCGCCCTGAAGAACGCGGTGGTGGGGGAGTACGAGCGGGTGGACCTCCCCGGATCGGACCACCACGGGCTCTTCGCCACCGTGACACCGCAATTCGCATCGCCGGAGGAGGTTCAGTGAGCCGGGTCAGCGTCGTGGTCCCGGTGTACCGCTGCCTGCCGTACGTCGAGGGCTGCCTGCGGTCGGTGCTCGCCCAGACCCGTCCGGTCGACGAGATCGTGCTCGTCGACGACCGCGGCGGCGACGAGTCGATGGCGGTGGCCGAGCGCTACCTCGCCGAGCGCGGCGCGCGGTTCCACCGCGTCGTGCACGACCGGAACCTCGGCCTCGGCCGGGCCCGCAACTCGGGGCTCGGGGCGTCCACCGGGGATCTCGTCTGGTTCCTCGACAGCGACGACGAGGCCGACCCGCGGTTCGTCGAGTTGCTGGCGGGGGCGCTCGAGGACGGCGCGGCGGACTTCGCGTGCACCCGCACGCAACGCGTCGACGACACCGGACTGGTGCTGCAGATCGACGAACCGCCGTTCGAGGCGATCGTGGTGTCCGGCACGGACTTCGCCCATCGCCTCGTCACCGGGCGGGCGAAGGCGTACGCGTGCACCAAGCTGTTCCGCCGGGAGTTGCTCGGGGACCGGCCGTGGGACGAGGACCAGGGCTACGAGGACATGGCGCCGCTGGTGCGGATGTCGCTGGCCGCCGCGCGGGTCGCGCTCGTCGACGAACCTCTGTACCGGTACCTGTACCGGGAAGGGTCGATCAGCACGTCGCTGAGTCCGCGGACCCTGGACCTGTTCAAGGTGGACGTGGACGTGAGTGCAGCGGTCGCGCAGGCCGGCCTGGGCGAGCGGTGGCGCGACGAGGTCCGTGGCTTCCGGTACCGGGAGATCCTGCGGTCCGTCGCGCACGTCGCGATGCGGGCCGACCACGCGTCCGTGACCCGCCCGCCGCTGTACGACGAGGCGATCGATCGGGTCCGGGCGGCGGTGTCACCGCGCGACGTGCTCCCGCTGCTGCGCACCGGGCACCCGCGGGAGGCGGTGTTCGCGGCCATGCTCGGGACGGTGCCCGGGCTCTACTCGACGATTCTGAGGTACCGATGAGCACGCCCCCGGTGACGGTCCTCGTCCCCGCCTACAACGCGGGGCGTTACCTGCGCCCGATGCTGGATTCGGTGCTGAATCAGGACTTTCGGGACTTCGAACTGCTCGTGATCGACGACGGGTCCACCGACGACACCGCCGAGGTGCTGGCATCGGTGGAGGATCCGCGGTTGCGGGTGGTTCGGCAGGAGAACACCGGCCTGGTCGGCGCGCTCAACCGCGGCCTCGACGAGGCCCGGGGCGACTTCATCGCACGGATGGACGCCGACGACCTGATGCCGGCGGGCCGGCTGACGGCGCAGATGCGGGCGATGCACGACGATCCGCGACTGATCGTGTGCGGCACCGACTACGAACTGTTCGGCGCGCTCACCGGCCGGGTCCGCATGCCACGCACCGACAGTGCGTGCCGGCAGCGGTTGCTCCTGTCGAGTTGCCACTGCGGGGCGTCGGTGATGATCCGCAGACCCGTCCTCGCCCGCAGCGGGCTGCGGTTCCGGCCCGAGTTCGCGCATGCGGAGGACTACCGGATGTTCTCGGAACTGTCCGAGTTCGGCCGCCTCGGCAATCTGCCGATGGTCGGGTACCGGTACCGGATCTATCCCGAACAGGTCAGCGCCCTGCATTCGGACGCGCAGCGGCAGGCGCACCTGCGGATCGCCCGGGAGCACGCGCTCGCCGCCGGGCGCCGGCCGCTGCCGGACGAGGCACTGGAAACCCTTCTCTGGCCGCGGGTTCCGGCCGGCCCGCTGCCCCTGGCCGCTGCTCGCACCGTCGCCGCGATGGCCGGGCCCGCCGTCGCGGCCGTCACCCGGCGACCCGGCGTGGAAACGGTCCGGTTCACCGGCCGCAAGGCCGTCGAGGCGCTGGCCCGGGCGCGGTCCGCGAGGTAGCCGGGACCGGGAAGTCACCAGCGTTCGGGTGCGGGGGTGTCCATCAGGAGCGGACGCCGGTAGGACAGGTCGTTCGCGTCTCGGGTGCCCCTCGGAAACGCCTGCTTCGTGAAGAACGGTGACTGCAGCAGGGAGCCGTCGGCCGTCGCGGACCACTCCACGGTCGAGCGTCGCACCGCGATCCGCCACGTCCCGCCGCGACGTTCGAGGCGGTCGAGGTATCTGCCGCTCATCAGTTGGACGGTGGCACCGTCACCGAGCAGCAGCCCCACCAGGACGTAGCTTTCGCAATGCGCGACGTCGCCGTCGATCTCGCAGGTATGGGTGGTGACGTTGTGGGTGTGGGAGGTCGACGTGGCCGCGTGGACCCCGTTCGCCCAGGCGGCATAGTCGGGGCCGGCGTTGACGGCGGCACCGTGCTCGTCGACGCCGTCGTCGTGGTAGCAACTGCCGAGCAGGTCGTTGTCGTGGCGATCGCAGCCACGCGCGTGCCGAGAGATGCAGTCCAGGATCTCGGTGCGGTCCAGCAGGTATCGCACGTCCCGGCTCAGCCGGACGGCCTCGTCGTCGTTCACGCCACGGCTTCCTCACCGATGAGGGTGGTCCGGTGCAGCAGGCGCGGGGAGGTCGGGGCGTACGGCACGGCGCGGTGCAGCATCCCGGTGTTGTCCCACAGGACGAGGTCGCCGCGCTGCCAGTGGTGGCGCAGCGCGAACCGCGGTTGCGTCGACCAGTCGAGCAGGCGGTCCAGGAGCGCCCGGCCCTCTTCCTCCGGCCTGCCCACGATGTGGCCGGCCGTCGCGCCGAGGAGCAGTGACTTGCGTCCGTTGGCGCGAGTCCACACCAGGGGGTGTTCCCGGGTCGGGACCCGGTCCCACGCCGCCCGCTGCTTGTCGGTGGGGTCGGGATTCCCGAGCAGCTGCGCCGTCGCGAAGCTGTGGACGACCCGCAGATCGGCGAGCTCGGCCTTCTCCTCGTCGGGCAGCGCCTCGTACGCGGCGTAGGTGTTGGCGAATTCGGTGTCGCCACCCTCGTCGGACACCTCGAGCGCGGTGAGCAGTGTGCCCTTCTGGGGAATCTCGTCGGTAGCGCCGTCGATGTGCCAGTGGAATGTGCCCGTGTTGTAGGACGCCAGTACGGTCTTCGCCGGGTCCAGGCTGATTGCGGAGATCTCCGGGTGCTCGTCCTGGCCGCCCATCGGTGCCACCACGACGTCCCCGAGCAGTCGGCTCAGCGTGACCAGGTCGTCGTCACCGATGTGGGCCTGTCGGAAGAGGACCACGCCGTGCTCGTCCAGGAGCGCGCGGCACCGGGCGGCCGACTCGGCGCCGGCCAGTTCGTTACCGGGTACTCCGGTGATCTCGACGCCGATGGCCGGGCTGATGGGCGTGGCGGTGGGGAACAAGGGTGCCTCCTTGGACAAGCCGTGTGCAGATCGTTAATCTCGCAAACAGAGAATAGCGTTCTCAATCACGAAAGGGAATCTCTCATGAGGATCGGGCTGACCGGTGGCGCTTCGTCGACCGAGAAGATCGTGCGACAGGCCCAGCGCGCGGAGGCGGACGGCTTCACCTCGCTCTGGTACGCGAGCACCGTCGCCGGTGACCCCCTCGCCGCCCTGGCGGTGGCGGGCCGCGAAACCTCGTCGATCGAACTCGGAACCGCGGTCCTGCAGACCTATCCGTGTCACCCGCTGCTTCAGGCGAATCGTGTTGCGGCCGTGGCCGAGGCGATGGGCAGACCGGGCTTCACCCTCGGCCTCGGACCGTCTCACGAATCCCTCGTCCGGGACGTGTACGGACTCTCCTACGACCGACCCGGACGCAACACCGAGGAGTATCTGCGGATCGTCACCGCACTGCTGCGTGGTGAGGAGGTGGACTTCCGGGGGCACGACTGGTCCACGCGCAGTGCCGGACGGATGACGGCGATCGCCGATCCGGTCCCGGTGCTGCTTTCGGCGATGTCGCCCCGACTGTTGCGGGTGGCCGGACAGTACGCGGACGGCACCGTCCTGTGGATGGCGTCCGCGAAGGTGATCGAATCCCGCATCTCGCCCGCGATCCGGGCGGCGGCCACCGACGCGGGACGCCCCGCCCCGCGCATCGTCGCCGGGTTGCCGGTCGCCGTCCACGACGACCTGGACGAGGCCCGCGACGCGGTCGCTGCCACCGCAACGATGTACGCGGGAATGCCCAACTACCAACGCATCCTGGACGTCGGCGGCGCATCGAACCCGGCGGACGTCGCGATCTTCGGCAGCGAGGATTCCGTGCGGACCCAACTGCAGGGCCTCCTCGACGCCGGGGCCACCGACATCTGGGCGGCGATCTTCCCCGTCGGTGCCGACCCGCGGGCGTCCGTGCGGCGCACCACCGACCTGCTCAAGGACCTGGTCGCCGAGGGATAGCACGCATGCCCCGGTCGGGTGCGCCGACCGCCCTCCCCTTCGAACGTGGGGTTCGCGTCACGCACCGATCGTCAGGGTGTCTCCAACCAGCTCGACGCTTCGTTGCGGTAGTGCCTTCTGTGCGGGACTGCGCACCACGGAGCCGTCGGTCACCGAGAACGCGCTCCCGTGGCATCCGCAGACGATCAGGCCGTTGGAGATTCTCGACACCAGGCATCGGTCGTGGGTGCACACAGCCGAGAATGCCCGGAAGACCCCGGATTCCGGTTGCGTCACCACGACCCGATTCGACGCGAGGATGACACCGCCGCCGACGGGGACGTCGCCGACCGGTACCTGGACCGGCCCGGATGCTTCAGGAGCCGACTCGGATGCACCGCCGCTCCCGCAACCGGTGATGGCGAGGCACCCGGCCGCGCACGCCCCCGTGACGAACGCGCGGCGGGACACTGGTCGGCCCGTCGTGCTCATTCGCTTGCCCTGGTGCAGGTGGTGGTCATGGTTCGCCAGTCTATCGACGTCGGTGGCCGGCCCCGATGTGGTGTCGAGCGGACCGTGTGGCAATCGGCCGGTCGTACGAGCCGGGGGAGGTGCCGGAGTGTCGATCGAGGACAGACGTCGGTGCCCGGGGGCGTGCGCAGAGCACCGGTAACGATGCCGGGTGCGGTCGGCGGGCCGAAGCCCGCCGACCGCACCCGGATCACGAAACCTGCAGGCTAGCTGCCGAACTGGCTGAGGATGCCGTTGAGGCCCTCGGCGCTACCGGTTCCGGGATCAACGGCCGAACCCTCGGTGACCGCCACCTTCACGGGCGTGCCGACGGACTGGTAAGAGGTGTCGCCGATCTCCTTGCACTTGGTGACCACCCAGTACTCGCCGGTGGCCAGGTCCGTCGAGGTACCCGAACCGGCGACGCCGGCGAGAACCTGGTTCTTCACCAGGTCCGTGCCCGTGATGAGGTACTCCTGGACCATGTTGGCCCGGTCGAAGGCGGTGGCGTCGCCGCGGTACACGTAGCCCTCGCAGTAGTTGAACGGCAGGGTGGTCTTCAGGCCCGTGACCGTGGTGGTGATCTGCGAGCCGGACACGGTCGCGGTCCAGGTGCCGGTGACCTGAGCCGACGACAGCGCGGGGCTGGAAACGAGAGCGAGAGCGGAGAGTCCGGCAACGACACCGGCGCCGGCCAGCTTACGTGAAACACCCATGTTGGGTCCCTTCGGATTTGGACACCGCGCTGCCTCGTGCGGCGTGGCGTGTGATCGACATCGTGCGCGGCGCCGGGTTGTCCCCTCGCGCCCTGCGCAATTGGTGAGCCAAGCTTGTTGACTGAGGTAAACCTTACTGAGGGAATGCTTAAGGGACGCTGAGTGCGCTGGTGAACCGATCTGGGAATCGACGCCTCAGCCGACACGGAAGGGCGCGAGGGCCGGCGGGTTTCAGGGTGTCGATCTCGATACGCTGTGGCGTGGTGACGTGGAACGTCGTCGGGTCCTGTCCGGATCCCTGGACTACCGGGCGGGGATGGATTCCGGGGTGGCGTCGGGGGTCGTGGCGGAAGGGCGCGCCATCTCGGAGACCGCTCGGCGTAGAGGCAGAGCGACGATGAGCAGCGCGCTGACCTGTGCGGTGAGGGAACCCCACGCGACACCGATCAGACCGACCTCCGGCACCAGGGTCGCCGTCACGCCGAGGGTGGTCGCGACGATGACGATCTGGACCGCGAGCATCAGGCGTAGGCGGCGAAGGACCTGGGCGACCAGGAAGTACACGATGACGACGGTCCCGACGAGAGACTCCACCGCCATCACCAGCACCAGTCCGGCCGCTGCGTGGAAGTAGTCGGGGCTCACGACGTACAGCACCAGCGGTCCACCGACTGCGAGGCCTGCCGCGGACACGAGGGCGACGGCCGCGAGCATGCGGATCAGGCGTTGGAACAGCGCGGCTCGGTCCGCGTCCGGCGCGGATGCCTCGACGATGAACGAGGACCCCACCCCGGATCTCAACAGCCCGACCGCCGAGCACATCGTCCACGCCAGATTGAAGTAGGCGTTCTGCTCGGTACCCAACTGGGACACCACGATCAGCGGCAGCGCCAGCGGCGTCACCGTCAGCACCAGCGTCATCGTGAAGAACACGCCCTGGAACGCCCACAGCTCCCGCACCGGCGGAAGCTGCGCGGGCACCTCGCGGCGGTCGCGGATCGCGCGCAGCAGGTAGCTCACCGAGAAGGCGGTCACCCCCAGTGCGAGTACCGCCCACGACCCGCTCAGTGCCAGTGCGGACCCGGTCCCGGCGAGCGCCACGATCGGGACGACCTTCAGGACGGACAGCGCGATGTTCTTGACCGCAACGGCTTTCGCGAGCCGCAGCCCGGTCAGGATCGGGTCGGCCAATGCGTATACGGCGAAGGCGAGCACGATCAGCGGGAACAGGGCGTACTCGGCCGGGGAGGAGAACAGTCGGTCGTTGGACGGGTTCACCACCAGGAACAGGCCACCGAGTGCCAGGGCCACCGTCGCGGTCAGTGCCAGGCCGCCGAGGATCAGCCGGTGCGACGCGCGGCCCGCGACCGGCAGGAACCGTTGGTACGCACCGCCGAGGGACAGGCAGGACACCGACGCGAGCATGGTCGCGGTGCTGATCACCGCCGAGGCCCGTCCCACCTCCGACGTGTCGAAGAACCGCTCCGCGACCGCCCAGTACACCAACCCGAGAGCCCCCGTCGCCACCGACGAGAGCATCAGTGCCGCGGCGTTGGACTCGAGGCCCGGCCCGCCGAGCCGCCGGCTCATCGGGTCACCGACCGGTCGGCCGCGAACGCCTCGATCAGCGCCCACGACGACTCGTCGACCTTCCGCGCGAACAGCGCCCGCGAGGTCCGCAGCAGCGTCTCGTCGGTGGGGCCGAGGACCCGGGGGCTGATCGCGGTCGGGTCGGACCAGTCGATGTGGTGCAGACCGTGCACCGGATCGGCGCGGAACGCCGCGACGTCGGCGGTGCCGTCGACGTGCTGGGCGATCCGGTGGGCCACCGGTGAGGCCGCCAGGATCGAGTGGACGACGATCTCGTCGGGGCACAGGGTGTTTCGGTGGAACCGCAACCACCGCGGGTGCGCGGTGAGGAAGTCGAGCACGTGCTCGACGGCCTCGTCTGTCAGCGACCACCACTGCGACCCCTGGACCAGGTCGACGGTGCCGTCCACACGGCGCGGGATGCGGCCGTCGAGACGGCGCCGCCACGGGACACGGTCGTCGGGGAAGTGCCTGCGGGCGATCTGCCGGGCCCGGGGAGTCCCGGGTTCGCGCACCCGACGGTCGATGCGCAGGTACTCGGTGCGGCCGGACCACACACGCAGCACCTCCTCGAGCGGGGCGATCAGCAGGTCCGATCCGGACAGCAGGGTGAAGCGGGTGTACCCGCGTCGGGAATCACGGGCCGCGGCAACCAGATCCAGGGTCGCGTCGACCACGCGCAGCCCGCCCCAGCGGACCTCACGTCGGTCCCGAAGATAGGTCAACCCGTCCCGTTCGGGTGCCGCGGCGAGGAAGGGTGCGAGATCGCTCTTGGCGTCGACGTGCACGTAGACGTCAACGGCCGGATGTCGCAGCGATTCGAGCAGGGCGGCGAGCACCCGCGGTTGCCGGTGGGCGAGCACCAGCACCGCGAACCGGTCCGTCATCCCTCGTGCCCCAGCACGGCCCGCACCAGGGCTGCGGTCCGGGCGACGTGCGGGGCGCGCAGCATCCCGACGTGGTCGCCCGGCACCCGGTCCACCGCCACCACGTTCGGGGCGATGATCGGCCACCACGCCGGGTCGTCGGGATTGTCCTCGGCCATCACCACCGCGACGCGGCCGTGCCACGGCCGCAGCCTGTGCAGCAGTGCCACCCGCCGGCCCACCTCGTGGAACAGGTCCCACTGCTCTTGCGCGGGACGCGGCACGATGCCTGCGGTCAGCAGTTGGAAGCGGGTGCGCCACAGGTCGGTTCGGGACGGTGGTGCGGCCGCGACGGCGGGCGGAGCGTCCGCGGTGCGGGGCAGCTCGGGTCCGCCGACCGACAGCGGGCCGCCGAGGAGGGTGTCCAGGCAGACCACCGCGCGGACGGACTCGCCGTCCGCCTCGAGCAGGCGCGCGATCTCCACGGCGATGACGCCGCCGAGCGAGTGCCCCACGAACGTGTACGGGCCGTGTGGTTGCACCCGGCGAATCTCCTTGAGATACCGGCGGGCTGCCGCGGCCACCGTCCAGTCGGGGAGACCGCGGCGTTCGAGCCCGTGTGCCTGCAACCCGTACACGGGCCGGTCGAGTTCCCGCGCCAGCGGCAGCAGTGCGAGCGCGGTGGAGCCGGCCCCGGCGAGGGCGAACACCGGGTACCCGGTGCCGTCGGGGCGCAATGGCACCAGCACGGAGCCTCCGGTTCCGGTGGCATGGTCGTCGAGATTGGCGGCGAACCCGCGCAGCGTCGGGAAGTTCGCCAGCGTCGCGGACGAGAGCGCCACGTCGAACCGTTCGCCGACCCGGGTGAGCATCTGCTGGGTCTGCAGTGAGTCGCCGCCGAGCGCGGTGAAGTCGTCGTCGCGGCCGACCTGTTCGATACCGAGGATCTGCCCCCACAATGCGGCCAGCTCGGTTTCGGTGCCTTCCGCCGGCGGCACCAGCGGCGGACGGGACGCCGGCGCGGGCAGCGCGGCCCGGTCCACCTTGCCCCTCTCGTTGCGCGGCAGCACCGGGAGCAGTACCAGGTGGGCCGGAATCATCCAGTCCGGCAGACTGTTCCGCAGGTCGCGGCGCAGGTCGGCGGCGGACGGGGCGCGGCCGTCCGGGCTGACGGCGACGTACCCGACCAGGACGGTGCCGGTGTCCGTGCGCCGGGCGAGCACCACGGCATCGTCCACCGTGGGCAGGCGGCGCAGCGCGGACTCGACGTCCGCGGGTTCGACCAGGTAGCCGCGGACCTTCACCGCATCGTCGCCGCGGCCGACGAGGTGCAGCAACCCGTCCTCGTCGAACCGTCCGAGGTCGCCCAGCCGGAAGTAGCGGGCGCCGGTGGCGGTGACACCGAACTTGTCGACGACCGCACCGGCTCCGCCGTCGCGATCGACGTGATAGCCCTCGGCGAGGTAGTCGGATTCGACGACGATCTCACCGACCTCCCCGGCAGGTACCGGCCTGCCGTCGGGACCGAGCAGGAGGACCCGCTTGTTGGCGGCCACGACGCCGACGGGCAGGATCCGATCGGGAACGACCCGCCCGGCGGGGAATTCGTTGAAGGCCAGGTTTCCGGTCTCCGAGGATCCGGACAGGTTGCAGTAGGTCGCGTGTGGCCCGAGCAGGGCGCGCAGCGAGGTCACATCGCTGCCGTGCACGGCCTCACCGCACGTGGTGACCAGCCGAAGACGGGTCAGGGCGGTGGTTCCGTGGCAGACCTTCGTCACCGCGCGCAGCAGCGAGGGGGTGGCGTGCAGCGTGGTCAGCGCCTCGCCCGAGATCCATTGCGGGACGGTGTCGATCCCGGCCTCGCGGGGGTCGAGGACGTGCAGTGCGGCGCCGTTGAGGAGTGCGCTCATCACCACGTCGAGTCCGCCGCCGAAGCTGATCGGCAGCGCCATGCCCACGCGGTCCCCGGCGCCGATGCCGAGGGTGGCGTGGAAGTCGGCCGCCTGGTTCAGCCACTGCCGCTGACCCTGGCGCACCGCCTTCGGCCGGCCGGTCGACCCGGAGGTGAACAGGAGCACGGCGGTGTCGGTGGGGGCGCCGAAGGGCAACGGTGTGTCGGGTGCGGTGGCCACGGCGGCGAGGTCGGCGTGCCGGTACCGCACGGCCCCACTGCGCGCGAGGATGTCGGCGCGACGTTCTTCGGGAAGCTGGGAGTCGAGCAGTACCAACGGATTTCCCGACAGTAGCACCGTCACGATCGCGACCACGCAGTCGAGGCTGCACTCGGTGTCGAGTGCGATCGGTCGCCGGACCCCCTTGAGGGTGGAGACGAGTGCGCGGGCCCCGGCGAGGCCACGCTCACGCAGCCGGCCGTACGTGATCTGCTCGCCGCGGCACACCACCGCCGTCTCGCCGGACAGTGCCGCGGCCACCACCTCGAACCGTTCCCGGATCGACATCCACGGCACGTCGAAGGGCGGATAGCCGCGCGGACCCGTGACGGAGGGGGCGGTCGAGAGCTCAGACACCGGTGGTGATCCCGAGCCGGGGGAACAGCAGGTCCGCGACGATCTTCGCCTCGTCGATCAACGGCCACCCGGACAGGATCCAGATGTCGATGCCGAGCGAGGAGGACATCTCGAGGATGCGGGCGGCCACGTTGTCGGCGCTGCCGACCAGGTAGTTGCCCGTGCCCTTGCCCGCCACGTCGAACGGAGGCTCGGCGCCGGTCCACGTGGTCAGGCCGGCGGCCAGGTTCGGTGCGTACTCCAGTTCGGCCCGGGTGGGCAGCTGACCGGCGCGCAGTGCGGCGATCCGGGCCCGCACCTGCTGGTCGTCGGAGGTCAGCTGGGCCAGCGGGGGGAACCCGAAGCTGGTGAGGTTGCGGTCCGCGGTGGCGAGCACCGACTCCGGTGACGTCTGCGCGAGTTGCCACTCGAAGCGTTCCCACGCCTCGTCCTCGGTCTCGCGTACGACCACACTCGCCAGCACACCGAACCGCATCTCCCGTCCGGCGTCGGCCGCGGCCTTGCGCACCTTCGTGAACACCGCGTCCATCGCGTCGGCCGGGCTCATGAACATCAGGTACGCGTCGAGCACCTGCGCGGCGTGCGCGATGCCCTCCGGAGAGGCGCCCGTGCCCCAGATCGGGACACCGCCCGGCTGCCGTGGTCCGGCGATCGCCGGCTTGTAGCGCGGACCGTACTCGAAGTACTTCCCCGAGTACGCGTCCGTCTCGTCGAGGTAGAGCCGCTTGAACAGCGTCCAGTACTCCTCGGACACCGCGTAGCGCTCGGCCTTCGAGTGGAAGCGGCCGTACCGGGCGAGCACCGGGTCGGCGCCGTTCACCTGGTTGTAGATCAACCGGCCACCGGAGTACTGGTCGAAGACCTGTGCTTCCTCGGCGAGCAGCACCGGAGGCTTGACGCCCGGGTACTCCGGTACCACGAACCGCAGCCGCTCGGTATCGGCGACCAGTGAGATCGCCTCCCGTGCCGTGGTCAGCGCGCCGTGGAAGCCGAGCCGGTCCAGGGTGCGGGCCTGTTCGCGCAGCGCGGCGAACGACGGCTCGAAGCGGTGCCGTGGATCCCATGGCACCTCACCGTCGTTCGCCCCGATGTACCAGAGGATGTCGGGCGTGCTGGGCATGGTCGGTCAGCGCTCGTCGCAGAACTCGGTGATCGGCAGTCCGACGTGGCGGGCCTCGGTCGGCACGTAGCCGAGCAGCGTGTCGCCGGGCTTCAGTTCGGTGACGTTGTTGACCGAGCCGCCGGGGCCGAGCAACCGCACGTGCCAGTCGTCCTGGGCGATGACGTTGACGTTCTTGCCGTTCGGGGCCACCGCGGTGATGGAGATCAGCGGACGCTTCTCGATCTTGACCCGGCCGATGCGCACCTCACGGACGCTGCCGTCGGTGCGAACGGCGAGGATCGGGAAGCCGGCCTGCAACTCGCTGACGTAGCGGGTGCGGTTGTCCGGCCCGAGGACGTACGAGTGGACGGCGCCGGCGTTCCACCGGAAGGGGCGGGTCGGCATGTAGGGGAGCGGGTGGGTCTCGCTGCAGGACAGGAACATTCCGGTCGAGAACGAGCCGATGAGGCAGCCCTCGTCGAGTTCGAGCAGCGAGCAGGTGTCGATGCACGCCCGGTCGCCCATGCCGATGTGCTCGACCTTGGTGACCACGAGCTCGGACAGCTCCATGCCCTCGAGCTTGTGATCGACGATCTGGGCCAGCTTCACCACGTCGTCGGCGTTGCGCGGGGCGAGCAGCAGTCCGTCGGAGCCGTGCTCGAGCACCAGCTTGACGATCTCGGCGTCCTCGACGTCGGAGACCGTGGTGATCGTGCGGCCACCGGAGTTCTCGGCCGCCGCGATCACGATCTCGAGCGGGATCTTGGTCGGATCGGTGAACGTGAGCAGTGTCCACGGCACCTCGCGCACGACCTCGCAGGCGACCTGGAGTGTCGGGGCGTCGGAGACCACCACGTGCACACCGACGTCCGGGGTGTGCCCGATGTGCGGGGAGCGCGCGTCCTCGCGGTCGGCGACGATCACCAGGTCGACGCTGTCGTACGGAAAGTCCTCGGCGACGGGGGCGTCGACGGCGAGGATGCGGCGCACCGTCGGCGGCAGGCCCTCGAACGTCGCGATCCGGTCGGACAGGATGCCGTCGATGCGGTGGTGGAGCGCCGCCTGTACGACTGCGGGCAGCAGTGCCGCGTCGAGTGCGCGCACGTCGAGCCACGCGAAGTGGCCCTCGCGGCTGACCGGGGTGCGACGGGCGTCCGATCCCGCGCCTGCGGCCGGGACGATCTGGTCGGTGACGATGGTGCTGTCCATGTGCGGACGGGTTTCCCTTCGGGTTGTGGAGCGGTGGATCGGGTGCCGTCAGGCGCTTTCGAGTTCGATGGCAGGGGCGGGCGAATGGATCAGCCGGGCGAGTGCGGAGGTCACCGCGTAGGGGTCCCTGGCCTCGAACACGTTGCGGCCGAAGCTCAGCCCGGCGACACCGGAGTCGAGGATCTCGGCACCGAGTGCGATCGCCTGGTCGTCACTGCCTCCCGAGCTCGGCCCGCCCGCGACACAGATCGGGATCGGGCAGGACTCGACGACGCGGCGCATCGCGTCCGGGTCGCCGCAGTAGTCGAGCTTGACCAGGTCGGCACCCAGGTCGGTCGCGATCGCGGCGAGGTGCGCGAGTTCGCGCGCGTCCGGTGGGACGTCGGCGCGCAGGGGGCCGCGGGCGTACATCATGGCCAGCAGTGGAATGCCGAGGAGTTCGCACTCGCGTGAGACGGCGCCGAAGTCGGCGAGTTGCTCGCGCTCGGTGGGGGATCCGATGTTCACGTGCACGCTGACGGCGTCCGCGCCGACCCGGAGCGCGTCCTCGACGCTGGAGACCAGCACCTTCGCGTGCAGGTCCATGCTTCGGGTGGTACCGGCCGACAGGTGCACGATCAGGCCCATTCGCGCGAAGCACGACGGATCGACCAGCTTGGCTCGGCCGCGGTGGAGGACCACCGCGTTGGCGCCGGCCTTGGCGAGGGTGCGGACCGTCGTGTCGGCGTGGTCGGCGTGACCGAGCGGGCCGATCGTGACGGAGTGGTCCATCGGCACGATCAGGGTCCGGCTGGTGGTGTGGTCGGTGATGCGGGACAGGCGAATGCCCTTCCCGCTCAGAGAATGAGCGCGGCTGGGGGCGGGAAAGCTCAACAACGACCGAACTCCAATCGGGCAGCACGCATGCGGTGGATCGACCCCGGGGGCCACGCATAATTAGGGTAGGCTACACAAACGCCTGGGGGTAAGGGTAGGGGGCCTCCCGGATTGGTGCCACCCCCAGCTCGCCGGCCGTCACGCAGCCGGATGGCGCCAGGGTGTGGGGAAGGGTAGGCCCAGGTACACCTCGCCGAGGGCGGCCTGCTCGGCCTCCGACTCCACCCAGCGGCGGAGCCGGGCGCGGCGTAGCGGCCAGTCCATGGGGTCGTCGGACAGGGCGTGCAGCGTGGTCGTCAGAGTCCAGGAGAAGTGCTGCGCCTTCCAGATTCGGGGCAGACAGGTCTCGGTGTAGGCGTCGAGCAGTGTGCGGTCGCCGGCCCGGTAGTACCCACCCAGTGCGTGGGAGAACGTGCACGCGTCCGAGACCGCGAGGTTGAGACCCTTTGCGCCGGTGGGCGGGACGATGTGTGCGGCGTCGCCGAGCAGGAACAACCTGCCGTCCTGCATCGTCTCGCACACGTACGAGCGCAGCGGGGCCAGTGAGCGGTCGAAGATCTCGCCGCGCTCGAGTTCGGGGGAGTCGTCGCTGGCGCTGCGGGTTGCCAGTTCGTCCCAGATCCGCTCGTCGGGCCAGTCGTCGAGGTTCGTGTCGGCGGGAACCTGTAGGTACTGCCGGGTGATCGCGGGCCCGCGCATGCTGTGCACCGAGATGCCGTTCTCGTGGGCGCAGTACATGCCCTCCGGGGTGGTCGGCGCGGTGCGGGCGAGGATGCCGAGCCAGGCCGCCGGGTAGGTGCGGCTGAACTCCCGCAGTCGTGCCGCGGGAACGTGGGTCCGGCTGACGCCGTGGAAGCCGTCGCAGCCGGCGACGAAGTCGGCGGTGATCTCCAGTTCGGCGCCGCCCTGGTCGACCAGCAGGCGTGCGCCGTCCGGGGTGGTGTCGATCGCGGTGACCGTCGCCTCGAACAGCAGTGGCTCGCCGGACTCGAGCCGGTTCGCGACCAGGTCCTTGACCAGTTCCTGCTGCGGATAGACGGTGGCGTGACCGCCCACGAGCCGATGGAAGTCGAGGTGATGGGTGGCGCGGTCGAAGCGCACGTAGAAGCCGTTGTGTGACATCCCCTCCCGGTCCAGCCGGTCGGCGACGCCCAGTTCGCGCAGGAGCGCAACGGTCGGCTGCTCGAGGATGCCTGCGCGGGTGCGGGTCTCGATGTACTCCCGGCTGCACCGTTCGACGACCACTGACGAGATGCCCTGCATGTCGAGCATCCGGGCGAGGGTCAACCCCGCCGGTCCTGCGCCGATGATTGCTACCTGGGTGTGCACGGGGCCTCGATTCTCGTCCGATTTGTGACAGTCGTCACATGGGGCACCTGGCGCTTTGCTTAGGCTTGCCTACCTTCTACTGTATGACACGCAGTTCGACGAACTGCGGGACCCCCGAATCGGCTCGTGGGCAAGGCGATTGCCCGGCCTGTCGATGCATGGCGGGGCCGTCCCCGCGTGATCACAACTGGAGCGATCGACTTGAGTACCCCCACACCGACCGACGGACCCGGCGGCGACGCCGGGACCACCGCCCTCACCCCGGTCGAGGACCGCGCCGGGCGCGGCGCCGGTCGGCCGACGGTCTCGGTCATCATCCCCGCGATGAACGAGGAGAAGAACCTGCCGTTCGTCGCCTCGCGGATGCCCGCAGGCATCGACCAGATCGTGTTCGTGGACGGCAATTCCACCGACGACACGGTCCCGGTAGCCCGCGAGCTGTGGCCCGACGCGACGTTCGTCACGCAGACCCGCAGCGGCAAGGGCAACGCACTCGCGTGCGGCTTCGCCGCGGCGACCGAGGACATCATCGTGATGATCGACGCGGACGGGTCCACCGATCCGGCCGAGATCCCGCTGTTCGTCGAGGCGCTCGTCGGCGGTGCCGACCTCGCCAAGGGCAGCCGCTTCGTCGGCCGCGGCGGCAGCTCCGACATCACCGCGCTGCGCAACGTCGGGAACAAGGGACTCAACGGCCTGGTCAACCTGATCTTCCGGACCAAGTTCTCCGATCTCTGCTACGGCTACAACGCCTTCTGGCGCAAGCACGTTCCGCTGATCGAGCTGCCGCCGGTTGAGTACCAGCGCGCACAGTGGGGCGACGGATTCGAGATCGAGACCGTCATCAACGTGCGTCTGGCCACGAGCGGCCTGAACATCGTCGAGGTCGGCAGCTTCGAGGGCCCGCGCATCCACGGCCGGAGCAACCTCAACGCCTACAGCGACGGCATGCGGGTGCTGCGCACCATCGGCCAGGAATGGCAGCACTGGCGCGCCGCCAAGCACATTCACAAGGAGTCGGTCCGCGCCGACGTGCGTGAACTGACGCAGTGACGGCCGGGGTCGACCCCGGTGCACCGGCCGAGGTCGCCCCGGGCGGGACGGAGCGGGGAGGTGTAGGGGCCAAGAGCCTCGAGCGCAACAGCCTCGCACTGACGGTCTCCGCTGCCCTCACCGGCGTGCTGGGCCTCGCCTACTGGGCGGTGCTGGGGCGGCTCTATCCGGCTCGGGAGGTCGGTGCGGCGTCGGCGATCATCACCACCGCCACGATGCTGTCGGCGTTCGGAAACCTCAGCCTCGGTGCGCTGTTCGAGCGATTCCTCCCCCTCGCCGGGAGCCGTGCCTCCGCACTGGTGCGCGCAGGCTTCGTGGTCGGCGGGTGCGGAGGATTGCTGCTCGGCGCGGTGTTCCTGCTGTGGGGTCCGACCGACGAGATGTTCGATCATCCCCTTCAGGCCGCGTCGTTTCCGTTGATCGTGGCGGTGTTCTCGGCGTTCGCACTGCTCGATCACACGTCGGTGGGGTTGCGGGAGGCCGGCTGGGCGGCAACCAAGAACGTCAGCCATGCCGTGGTCAAACTGGTTGCCGCGGTTGCCCTCGGATTCACCGCATCCCGGCTCGCCGTCGTCTGGACCTGGACCGTGCCCGCCCTGATCGGGGCGGTGGTGCTCGGGGTCGCCGTGGCGCGGCGGCTTCGGGGACCGGAGTTCGCCGGTGCCGTGCCGCAGTTGCCGCCGCGGCGCGAACTGGGTTCCTTCCTCGCCGCGTCGTACGGCATCTACGTGGTGGCGGCGTTGGCGCCACTGATGCTGCCGCTGATCGTCGTCGCCCGCATGGGCGCGGACGCCAACGCGTACTTCGCCATCGCCTGGTCGCTCGTTTCCGCGGTCCTGGTGCTCATGACCATGCTGATGGGACCGTACGTCGCCGGTGTGGCGGCAGATCCGATGCAGGTGCGAGCGCTGACCCGCCGGTTCCTCGTGGTGCTCGCGGTGGTGACCGCCGGTGGGGTGGTGCTGTTCGCGATCGTCGGTCCGGTGCTCCTCGGGTTCGTCGGCGAGGATTACGCGGACACCGGAATCCCGCTGCTGCGGCTCGCTGCGGTCGCGCTGCTGCCCGCGATCGTGGGGTTCGCCTACAACGCGATCGCCCGGGTGCGGCGCCGACTGCGGCTGGCCATCGTCGTGCAGGTCCTCAACGCGGCACTGGTCCTCGGGCTGAGCCTGGCGCTGATCGACGGCCATGGACTGGCGGCGATGGGCTGGGCGTACATCGTGGCCGAATCGGTGTCGGCGGTGGTTCTCGCGGTGCCGCTGCTGCGTGCGGTTCGTTCACTCGGCCGGGAGAACGAACCCGTTCGGTGACTTCCGGTCAGCTGGGCCCTTCGGTCAGCTGGACGGCGTTCGGGTCGGGATCGAACACGCCGCGCTTCTGCATCGCCTCCAGATCCGGCATCACCGGCTCGTAGACGGTCACCCAGTCCACCTGCACACGCACCGAGTCAGGCCGCAGCGCGTCCGATTCGGAACACGGTGCCAGACCCCAGTCGACGCGGCGCTCGCAGGCGCCGGCCTCGGCCTGAAGTCCGAGCCACATCGGTTCGTCGGGGACCATGGCGTCGGAATGGGCCTCCGCCCAGACCTTTCCGTCGAGCAGGTAGCGGATGATACCCGGACCCCACTCCACCCCGACCGTGTGCCACTGCGAGAAATCACCGTTCACCGCCGCGTGCGACTTCTGGTTCTCCGCATCGTCGCCGACCCAGTGCAGGAACGCGTCCATCTGCGTCCGGTCACCGCTGACGGATTCGGCGAAGTCGATCTCCGGGGGCCACTTCTCGCGTTGCGGCCACAGCAGCATGTGGTACGAGATGTCGTCGCTGCGGTCGGCACGCATCCGGATCTCCCACCGGCCGTACTGCTGCGTCACCGGGTAGTTCGACACGCCGCCGCTGACCCACCCGTCGGAGGTGCGCTGCGACAGCAGGTTCAGTGCCCCACCCTCGACCCGCACCATCTCCTCGTCCCACCAGCCGTGCGGGTTGCCGCCCGGCTGACCGCTGTACGTGCCCCACTGCCGACCCAGATCGCACCGGTCGAAGTCGTCGGTGAAGATCTGCTTCCAGCCGGCCAGGTCGCCGGTGGGAACGGGTGTGCCGCCCGGCGACTGTGCCTGGCCGCAGTCGTCCGAGGTCGTCGCGGCCTGCGTCGGATCGCGGTTCTCGGTCGGGTCCGTGGCGATGGTGCAGGAGGCGCAGGCAGCGACGGCCAGCGCCGCGACCGCGGCTCGCAGTGGGCGCGAGATCATCCAACGGCCATCGTGATCAGCCGGATGAAGGTCAGCGCTGCCGCCGTCACCACACAGACCGCGAGGGCCAGCGAGATCAGTTGCGCGCGTGGACGTCGCCCGATGGTGCCGGTGCCGGGAACCTCGCGCTCGCGGATCACCACACCCGCCAGCAGGAGGGCGGCGGCGAGGAGGTAGAAGAATACGGTCAGGCTCATGAGTTCTCGAATTCGATGACGGGGGAATCGACGCGGCGCAGGATGGTGATGCTGTCGCGCTCGAGCATCGGCACGTACCGGCCGGTGGCGAGGATGGCGTCCAGCTGCGCGTCCAGGTACTCCTGGGACATGCCGTACTGCAGGCGAAGCATTCCGGTGCCCTGGGTGGTGAGATACACGTACGACGGATCTCGGGTCTTCGCGCAGTTGGCGAGGTCGTCGAGGCACGGATAGCTGTCGATGAACATCATCCGGGGCCCGAGGGGGTCCAGTGTGCGCCGGACACCGTTGCTGTGCGGCGCGTGTGACCACGACATGACGGTCGTGCCCGGGGGCACCTCGGCGATGAATTCGTCGGTGACGGTGACCTGTTCGCGCGTCGACGCCTCGAAGGAGGTGTTCAGGCCGCGGTTCGTGGTCAGCAGGGTGCCGAGCGCCACCAATGCCAGCGTGCCGGCGGCCACCGTCGTCCATCCCCCGGTCGGTGCGGCGGCATGGCGGCCGAGCCGTCCGCGGAGCCAGGCCGCCGCCCGGGCCACGGCGATCGCCGCGAACGGGGCGAGCACCGGTGAGGCGAGCACGAAGCAGCGGATGATCATCTCGCCGCCGTAGCTCTGCAGGAGCACCAGGGTGAACGGGGCGGCGCACACCGCCCCCGCCACGAGCCAGGTCCGGCGCCCGCGCGAGAACAACCATCCGATGAATGCGACACCGGCGAACAGGCCGGACGCACCCATTCGCAGGTACTGCATCTGCTGGTACGTGGGGTCGCCGGAGAGCCGTTCGCCGACACCGCGGTTGACGGAGTTTCCGATCTGGCCGATTTCGCCGAAGATCGACTGCAGGTGACCGGTCCAGAAGTCGGTCGCCCCATAGCTGAACCAGGCCGCGAACACGAGGCCGGCGGCGAGCCACAGGGTCCGGTAGCGCGTCACCCCGAACAGCGAGAAGAACGCGAGGGCGATGATCACCAGGATCGGGGTGATCTGGTGGGTGACGGTGTTGGCGACGATCAGGAGCAGCAGCACCGCGCCGATGGCGAGGGTGCGAGCCGAGTCGAAGCCGGGGACCAGCCCTGGCGTGCGCCGCGGCGCGGTGACCAGGAATCGGCCGATGCCGGGCCCGATTTCCGGGAGGGGTGCCCGGCGCAACTGCCACAGCAGGGTCGCGACGATCGTCGTGTAGAACACCAGCGCCACCGCCTGGGGCGCGAAGTAGTCCTGCTGGTACCAGTTGAACAGCTGGTACAGCACGACCGCCAGCCACGCCAGCCGGGCCCGGCCGGTGACGGCGATGGCGATCGCGTACAGCGGGAACGCCAGGAGCGCACCCATGAAGAGCGGTGCCCATGTCATGAGAGCGGACACATCGGGCAGATCCGCCACTGCGACGAGATGCGCACCGGCGGTGAAGAACCCGGCCCAGCTGAACCGCGCGTCGATGGCGTCCGGAAGGCGTTCACCGGCACCCAGCGTCGCGATGAAGCCCCGGTGCACGAATGCGGTGGGAACGGAGGTCACCCCGCTGGCGGCCGGGACGAGCATCGTCGTGTAGGTGATCAACACCAACGTCGCCGCCGACATCAGGACGTGGTCGACGCGCGAGCGGGTGAGGGCGACGACGACGGTGCCGCAGAGGACGAGCAGCCCGATCGGGTACACCACCCCGATCTGCGTGATGATCCCGTAGTGCCCCGCACCCATGAAGTCCAGGTCGGACGCGGCGGCGGCGAACAGCGCCAGCGCGACGGCGAGCGCGCCGAGACCCAGTGCGCGCGTGCGGTTCCAGGTCCGCAGGTAGTGCAGGTCGCCGTGAGGGACCTCGTGATGTGCGGGCAGGGTGCGGCGCGCGGCGACACAGCCGATCAGTGATCCTGCCGCAAGCAGGGTCTGCACGGTCAGCGGGTTCCACCACTGCGGGACCATCGTGAACTGGGCGGCGAGGATGACGGTGGCCAGCGACACCGACACGACCAGTGCGGCGAACAGTGCGCGCCCGGGTATGCGCAGCGCCACCGCGACCGGCAGGCCCGGAACGAGGGTGGCGCCCGCCAGCGCGACGAGGATCCGGACGGGTGCGGGGACGATCTCCGGGCTTCCCGTGGCGACAAGCAGGTTCAGCAGCAGCATCGCCACCGACACGGCGGCGCCGACGCGCAACGCGGCGAGCGGATTCCAGCCGTACCGGACCACACGCGGAGTTCCGACGGTCCCGGGCTCGGGCGCCCGGTGAGCGACGACCTCGGTGGCGGTCACCGGTTCGCCCCCGTCCGCCGTGCGGCCAGGTGGCTGCGGACGAACAGCACCGGACCGGTCACGTAGCCCCACGCCTCGAGGACGCGCAGGTGCAGCGGCCAGTCGGAGGGGAGGTCGGCGTTCTTGGTGGAGGCGGGGGACAGCAGCATGTGCAGTCCGCGTGGGAATCGGGACAGGATCGGCCGGACATGCCCGGACAGTACGAACTTGGTCAGTGACGCGGCCATGCCGGTGCCGTATCCGTAACTCTGCGTGCGCAGGTCGGCCATGTTGTCACGGTGGTAGTGCCGGACCACGGCGTCCGGGTTGTAGGCGATCGACCAGCCGCGCAGCAGTGCGGCCCGGAAGGCGTCGAGGTCCTCGCCACCGCGGGTCGCGGTCCCGGTGCCGAGACGCTCGTCGAAGCCGCCGATGGACTCCAGTGCGTTCGACCGGAACGCCATGTTGTTGCCCGACCCGCACTCGCCGGCCGTGTAGGGGAAGAACGGGCCGTGGGTGCCGAACTCGCCGAGGACGGCGTCCTTCTCGTGCGGACGCAACGCCCACACGGTGGCTGCCGCACCCTTGTCGAAGACCTTGGCCTCCTCGAACCACTCCTGCTGACGGTTGGTCGCCTCGGTGCCGAGCACGCGCCCCGTCACCACACCGACTGCACCGGCGCGGTCCGCACGGAAACTGTTGACGACTCCGGTGATCCAGCCGGGGTCGGGCAGGGCGTCGTCGTCGGTGAACGCGACGATCCGCCCGGACGCGGTGCGATGGCCGATGTTGCGTGCCGCGGACACACCCGGCACCGGCTGGTCGATCACCCGCAGCCGCGGATCGTCGATGTCCGCGACGATCCGCGCCACGTCGGCGCGGTGCGGGCGGTTGTCGACGACCAGCAGTTCGATGTTGGGGTGCTCCTGCGCGAGCACCGCGCGTGCCGTCGCGAGCAGCGACTCGCGTCCCACGGTCGGGATCACGACGGTGACCAGTTCGTCCTCACGGATGGTGGGTTCGTGCGCGACGAGCGCGGCCGGAGTCTCGTCGGAGGCGCTCCGCTTCCCGCGCAACCGGATCGATCCGACGGCGGTCGCTCCCGCCGTCACGAACAGCCCGAGGACCAGCACCAGGATCCGGCTCAGCGACGCGAGTCCCTGACCGGTGACGGCCTGACGCAGGTAGCGCAGCACCCCGGTGCTCAGTGTGCGCACCACGAAACTCCGTTCCGCGGACAGCCCGGCCTCGGCGCCGACCATGCCGGACAAGATGGCCTTCGACCGACCCTCGTGCCGGCAGCGACTTGTGAAGTAGCGCAGAGTGGCGCGGGAATCGGGCACGGTGTGGTCCACCGCGAACGCAGCCACCCGCACGATCCGCGACCGAGGAAAGCGCTGTCGCAGTTCGATACCCATCAGGGTTTCCTCGCAGCCTGCGGGCACGGTGCCCACCCGGCCCAGTCGGTCGGAGAACCCGCCGATCTTCAGGAGCTCGGCGCGTCGCACCGCCATCGCGGCACCGATCGGATTGCGGATCTCGGCGCCGTCCCCGGCCAGTCCGCGGTAGTCGCAACCGATCACCCAGCCGAACTCCTCGGGGAACCACGCCGGCGGTCGACCGGACTCCCACCGCGCGATCACCGCGCCGCCGACGGCGACGACCGAAGGATCGGCGAAGGCCGAACGCGCGGCATCGAGCGCGCCCGGCCGCAGCACGGCGTCGTCGTCGAGGAAGGCCACGATCTCGGCGGCCGCGGTCGCGACCGCGGTGTTGCGGGCACCGGACAGCCCGCGTTCGTGTTCGTTGGCGACCACGGTGACCCCGCTCGGGAACCGCTCGCGGAGCTCCCGTTCGAGGTCGGGATTGTGGTCGACGACGACGATCAGTTCGTCACGGACACCCCCCGTCGCTCCGCTCGTCCAGGGTCGCAATTGCGCGCGTGCCGCGTCGATCCCGGCGACCAGCAGGTCCAGGCGGTCGAGCGTGTAGCAGCTGATGAGAATGGCGAGCCCGGGGTCGGGGCGGGTCGTCGAGGCCAAGGCGAAACTCCGGGATCGTCATTGGGGCACGTCCGTCCCTTAAGTAGGGAAGGCTTGCCTATCTTACGGTGTTGATCGGCGGCCGCGGAACGGGGTCACCGCAGCAGTTCCAACGGGTCGGAGGCGGCCCGCGCGAGCCCGGCCGAAACCTGTTCCCGGTCGAACACGGTGCCGTGGAAGGAGGCCGACGTGATCACGGCGCCCTCGATCAGTGCCCAGGTGATGGTGATGCCATCCGGTCCGGTGGGATCGTTGTGGGCGACGTAGAACGGTTCCGCGGAGTCGAGCCACGGGACGGCGCCCACTCGGGGGACGGCCCCGAGGCTCGAGAACAGCAGTCGAGCCCTCGGGCTGCCGGGACGTTCGAGGGGTGCGTTCCGCGGGGCGGCCGAGCGGAGGCCGATGCGGGTGCGGGTCGCGTTCAGTGCCAGGTTCGCCACCGGGCGTCCCGACGCCATCGCGCCGGCGCTGGCCCGGTGGATCCGTTCCGGCGTCGGTGCCGGACCCAGGTCGAACTCCAGTCCGGAGACGAAGTTCCCCAGCGGGACACGCCCTTTCGGCAGGTACCTGCGGGCGTCCAGGGTCACCGTCGCGACGTCGTCGATCGGCAGGCCGGCGCTCGCGAGACCGCGGTGCAGTGCGGAGGCGACCACGGCGAACATCGACGCATCCGACGCGTGGGCATCCCGCCAGGAACGCAACTGCGCCACTGTCGCCGAGGGCATCGTGGTGACGACGCCGGTGCGCGACGGTGTCCACGGTTCCATCGCCTCCGGGGCAACGGTGGCGGCAGGTTTCCGGCGGGCCGAGTCGCGCAGTGCCCAGACCCGCCGCGGGTCCGAGCCGTAGGTGCGGGCGGCGGCGGTCGCGATCCCACTTCCATGGCGCTTCGCCGAACGCCACACGTGCGGGTCGGCCGGATCGATGGTGCCCAGGATGACGCCGTGCATCGTCAGTCCGAGCGCCACCTCGCCGAGACCGTGATTGTGATCGGTGCGCATGTAGTCGCCGGCCAGGACGATGCTGGTCGGACGATCCTCGGCGGGAGTGCCTGCATCCGAGGGGAGGTCGAGCAGATCGAGTGGTGACGACGGCGGATCGATGCGGCTCACGGTGGGGCGGTTGGCGATCGGATCGAACGTCCAGCGATTGGTACGCGACGAGGGACGCAACCCCAAGCGGGCGTGCGGCCCGACCGCGGTCATCGTCGCCAGTCTCGCTGCCACGACGTCGTCCGGCGGCAGATGGACCGGCCCGATGATCGCGGTGACCCGGGTACGGCTGTGCATCACGTCCAGGTGGCCGACCCGGACGGTGGAGCGGTCGGTCACGGGCACCTCAGACTGACACCGGCCGGGTCGGGTCGGTGGCCCGGAAGTGTGCGACGGTGCGGGCGATTCCCTCCTCGAGATCGACCGACGGGCGCCAGCCGAGGACGCTGCGGGCCAGGCCGGCGTCGAGCGCGGATCGTCGGACGTCGCCGGGTCGCTCGGGTTTCCACACCGGCTCGGTGGTCGCGCCCGTCGCGCGGGCCACGAGGCGGTTCAGTTCCAGATCGCTGGTCTCCACCCCGGTGCCGATGTTGAACCGCAGGCCGGATCCGAGCGGCCCGGACGCGGCGACCATGGCCGAGACGACGTCGTCGACGTACACGTAGTCGCGGGTGTTGCCGCCGTCTCCGAACAGGGTCGTGGGGCGTCCGGCGAGCATCTCGCGAGCGAAGATCGCCACCACTCCGGCCTCGCCGTGCGGGTCCTGGCGAGGGCCGTACACGTTGGCCGGAGCGATGTGGGAGCACTCCAGTCCGTGCAACTGCCGGAAGCTGTCGAGGTAGATCTCGCCGCTGACCTTGCTCACCGCGTAGGGCGACACCGGTTGCACCGGAACTTGCTCTGTGACAGGGAGGTTCGCGGGCGTGCCGTAGATCGAGCCGCCCGAGGACGTGAAGACGACCTTGCGGACCCCGGCCGATGCGGCCGCCGAGCCGACCCGGATCGTGCCGAGGATGTTGGTTTCGGCGTCGAGGATCGGGTCGGTGACGCTGCGCCGGACGTCGATCTGCGCGGCGAGATGGAAGACCACCTCGGGCGCGAATGCCTCGAAGGTGGGTCCGAGGTCGTCGTGGCGGATGTCGAGCGTCTCGAGGTCGACGGCGTCGGTCGCCAGCGCTGCGGCGAGGTTGTGTTCCCTGCCGCGACTGAGGTTGTCGACGACCAGGATCCGGTGGCCGTCACCGCGTAGCCGGTCGACGAGCGTCGACCCTATGAAGCCGGCGCCACCGGTCACCACCACTCGCACAGGTATGCCTTCCCTTACTTCCCGGATGTCGTTCGGCAGTTTAAGCACACGCAGGCCGTCGTGGGGGAGTCAGGTTCGCCCGCCCTCGGTCCGCGCCGCCCGCAGGGAGGGTGAGAATTTGGTGCGTGTTTTGTGGCCGCGCTCGCCCGGATAACCGGAATGGGCCGTGCTAGCGTTCATTTCTGAACACCTTTTTCGGTACCGCATGCGAACCGTCCTCCGTGCCCATCGTCATGAATGGGGAAAAGAATGGTTCATCGTCGTGTGCGCAAAATTCCTGGCGTTCGAGAAGTCGTCGGTCCCGAAAGTTCTTCCTGCCGATTCGTGAATTCCCGTCGCGGCTCCGTGACGCGGCTGCTGCTGTCCCTGGTCGTCGCGGCGGGCGCCACCGCCGGTGGGATCGCGACGACATCCCAGGCCGCGGCCGCGACCGCGGGTACCGTCCGCACCCCGGGCGGACTGTGCCTGGACAACAAGTGGGGTGTCACCACCGACGGAAACCCGGTGCAGGTGTACGGGTGCAACGGGTCGACCGCGCAGAACTGGAGCGTCGAGTCGGACGGCACCGTGCGGGTGCAGGGCAAGTGCCTGACCCCGAAGACGAACCGACCCGGTGCGGCACTGACCATCTCCGGGTGCACCGGCGCGGCCGCGCAGCGGTGGAATCCGCGCGCCGACGGATCGGTGTCGTCGCAGGCCAGCGGCCTGTGTGTGGAGAACACCGGTGGCAGGGAGGTGGACGGGAACCCGGTGACCATGCGGTCGTGCAGCGGCGCCGCCGCGCAACGGTGGGCATACTCCGGATCCGTGCCGACCACCCCGACGACCACCGCGGTCGCTCCCACCACGACCGTCGCCCCCACGACCACCGTCGCCCCGACGACGACGGTCGCGGTCCCGACGACCACGGTCGCTGCGCCCGTCTCTCCGTCCGGAGTGACTGCCCCGAAGGGCAATCTGCCCGGCTGGCGGCAGATCTTCGTCGACGACTTCACCAAGGACGCGGCGGTGGGGACATGGGCGAACGCGTGCGACCCGGACCGCATCGTCTACACCGGCGCGCAGGGGCAGAAGTGGCGCACGTACCCCAGCTGCTATCTCGACACATATCAGAAACGTCCGTATCGACCCGACGAGGTGCTCAGTGTCGGCAACGGGGTGATGAATTTCCATCTGCACCCCGTGAACGGAATTCCCGCCGGAGCGAATCCGTCGCCACTGATCGACGGCGTCGGTCAATATCAGACCTACGGCCGGTATTCGGCGCGATTCAAGGTCGACAACGCCAACCTGAACGAGTACTACGTGGCGTGGCTGCTCTGGCCGCAGTCCGAGCGATGGCCGGTCGACGGTGAATTCGACTTCCCCGAGGGGGGCCTCGCCGGCACCGTCGGCGGCTTCCATCACTACTCCGGCGCGGGTTCGTGTGTCGGCGGGTGCCAGGACGTCGCCGCCGACATCGGTGCCCGGTTCACCGACTGGCACACCTACACGATCGAGTGGTCGCCCGGCCGGATCCGATACCTGCTCGACGACAGGGTGGTCCTCGACAGCACCGCGTGGGTGCCGTCGACGCCGATGCGCTGGCAGCTGCAGACCGAGACGAACGGAACCGGTACCAGCAACGGCAACCTGCTCGTCGACTGGGTCTCGGTGTGGGCGTACGACCCGGCGGCCTGAGCATCCGAACCTGACATCCCGGAAATTCCGACAGGACCTTTAAGGTGAGCAACGAACTTTCCCTCACCTCTTGGAGTTTCGGATGTCCCGCTCAACCCGCCACTTCCGCCGCCGCGTAGGCGTAGCGGTCGCCGCGCTCACCGCACTCGGGGTGGTCGCGGCGCCCGCCGCCTCGGCCCAGATCACGCTGCCCGAGGGACTCGAATGGGTCGGCAGTGCCGACGTCGGAAGCAACGTGACCGGCAGCCTGAGTACTCCGGTGTCCGGCACCCAGGCGGCACCGCGTGAACAGTTGGCGGGCTGGAAGCAGATCTTCGTCGACGACTTCACCACCGACGCGCCGGTGGGCAGCTTCGCCAACGCCGAGTGCAACAATCCCGGCAAGATCGTCTACACCGGCACCGAGAACACCCGCTGGCGCACCTACCCCGAGTGCTACACCGACACCTTCAACGGCTTCCCGTACCGGGCCGACCAGGTGCTCAGCGTCCACGACGGCGCCCTCGACTACAACCTGCACGAGGTCGACGGGAAGCGGGCAGGTGCGAACCTGTCCCCGGTGATCTCCGGTGACGAGCAGGGTCAGCTGTACGGCCGCTATTCCGCCCGCATCAAGACCAGCCACCCGTACATCACCGGCTACCGGCTCGCGATGCTGCTGTGGCCGACGTCCGAGGTCTGGCCGAGCGAGGGCGAGCTGAACTTCCCCGAGGGCGAGTTGACCGGCCCGATTCGCGGGTACCACCACTTCGCCGAACCCGACGCGACGGCGAACTCGCAGGTCATCTCGGAGTACGACTACTCCGACTTCAGTCAGTGGCGCACGGTGACAACCGAGTGGACCCCGGACACCGTCCGGTTCATCCTCGACGGCAGGGTCCTGCTCGAGTCCCACCGCGGGGTGCCCAACACCCCGATGCGTTGGCAGCTGCAACTCGAGTCCAGCCTGTACCCCGACCTCGGCAGCGGCAACTTCTACGTCGACTGGGTGCGTGTGGACGCCTGGGACGGCGCGCGGTAGCGCCCGATCGCCACGCACCACCGCGCAGGTCCCGTCCGCGTCACTTCCTCGCGGGCGGGACCTTTGCCATCGCGAGTACGTCGAGGCGGCGGTCCAGCTCCTCCTCGGACAGGCCGTCGCCGACCAGCCCGCGGTCGATGACCGTCTGCCGAATCGTCTTGCGCTCCTTGAGCGCCTCCTTCGCCACCGCGGCCGCCTCCTCGTAGCCGATCGCCGAGTTCAACGGCGTCACGATCGACGGCGACGACTCTGCGAGCGTGCGCAGGTGTTCGGTGTTCGCGACGAGCCCCTTGACGCAGCGGTCGGCGAACAGCCGGGACACGTTGGCCAGCAACCGAATCGATTCGAGGATGTTGCGGGCCATCACCGGGATGTAGACGTTCAGCTCGAACGCGCCCGCGGCGCCGCACCAGGCGACGGTCGCGTCATTGCCGACGACCTGCGCCGCGACCTGGGTGACCGCTTCCGGCAGCACCGGATTCACCTTTCCCGGCATGATCGAACTGCCCGGCTGCAGGTCCGGCAGGCGGATCTCGCCGAGGCCGGTCAGCGGACCCGACCCCATCCAGCGGATGTCGTTGGCGATCTTCGTCAGCGACACCGCGATCGTGCGCAGGGCCCCCGACGCCTCGACCAGTCCGTCCCGCGCCGCCTGCGCCTCGAAACTGTTGCGGGCGGGGGACAGTGCATCGATTCCGGTCGAGTCGACCAGCCTCGCCACCACCTTCGGGCCGAATCCGTCCGGGGCGTTGAGCCCGGTGCCGACCGCGGTGCCGCCGATCGGCAGTTCGCCGAGGCGGGGGAGTGCGGCCATGACCCGCTCGATTCCGGCCTCGACCTGGTGGGCGTAGCCGCCGAACTCCTGCCCGAGCGTCACCGGCACGGCGTCCATCAGGTGGGTGCGGCCCGACTTGACCACGGTGCGCCACTCGGTTGCCTTGTCCACCAAGGCAAGTCGCAGATGATCGAGGGCGGGGATCAGGTCCCTGACCGCGGCCTCGGTGGCGGCGAGATGCGTCGCGGTCGGGAAGGTGTCGTTCGACGACTGCGACATGTTGACGTGGTCGTTCGGATGTACCTCGACCCCGTGCGCGAGCGCGATCGAGGCGATCACCTCGTTGGCGTTCATGTTCGAGCTGGTCCCCGAGCCGGTCTGGAACACGTCGATCGGGAACTGGTCGTCGTGGCGGCCGTCGGCGATCTCGGTCGCGGCGGCGACGATCGCGTCGGCCTTCTCCGCGTCCAGCAGACCGAGATCCCGGTTGACCTGGGCGCACGCCGCCTTGAGCAGTCCGAGTGCCCGGATCTGGGCGCGTTCGAGCCCCCGGCCAGAGATCGGGAAGTTCTCCACTGCGCGCTGAGTCTGTGCCCGCCACAGGGCGTCGACCGGAACCCGGACCTCGCCCATGGTGTCGTGCTCGATGCGGAACTGCGGTTCGCTGTTCTCAGTCATGCACCCAGCTTGCCACCGCCGCAACGACCGAAGGGCCCCTTGTTGCGCGCGTGGCGCACGAAGGGACCCTTCAGCTGGAGTGTTTGCGGGGAGAACTCGTCAGGGCAGCGGCGGCTGTGCGCCGTCGACGCCGGTGAAATTGATCGAGGAGAACTCGTGCAGCTTCTCGAGGCGGTGGTAGGCCTCGATCATGCGGACCGTGCCCGACTTGGAACGCATGACGATCGACTGCGTCGTCGCGCCGCCGCCGTAGTAGCGCACACCCTTGAGCAGCTCACCGTCGGTGACACCGGTCGCGCAGAAGAAGATGTTCTCGCCGGTGACGAGTTCCTCGGTGCGCAGCACCCGATCGAGGTCGTGGCCGGCGGCGAGGGCCTTCTCCCGCTCCGCGTCGTCCTTCGGGGCCAGCCGGCCCTGCAGCGCGCCACCCATGCAGCGCATCGCCGCGGCCGCGATGATGCCCTCGGGGGTGCCGCCGATGCCGAGCAGCATGTCGACGCCGGAGTCGGGGCGGGCCGTGGCGATCGCGCCGGCCACGTCGCCGTCGGAGATCAGCCGGATGCGGGCGCCGGTCTCCCGGATCTCGCGGATGATGTCGGCATGCCGCGGGCGATCGAGGATCGTCACGGTCGTGTCGGAGACCGCGCGGTTCTTCGCCTTCGCCACGCGGCGGATGTTCTCGGCGACACCGGCGGCCAGGTCGATCACGTCGGCGGCCTCGGGGCCGACCGCGATCTTGTCCATGTAGAACACGGCAGACGGGTCGAACATGGCGCCGCGCTCGGACACGGCGAGCACCGCGATCGAGCCGGGCGCGCCCTTGCTCATCAGCGTGGTGCCGTCGATCGGGTCGACCGCAACGTCGCACAGCGGACCGTCGCCGTTGCCGACCTCCTCGCCGTTGTACAGCATCGGGGCTTCGTCCTTCTCGCCCTCACCGATGACGACGACGCCCTGCATGGACACCGAGCTGACCATGTGGCGCATGGCGTCGACGGCGGCACCGTCGCCGCCCTCCTTGTCGCCTCGCCCGACCCAGCGGCCGGCGGCCATCGCGGCAGCCTCGGTGACCCGCACCAACTCGAGTGCGAGGTTCCGGTCCGGTGCTTCGCGGTGACTCGTGCTGGCCGTCATGGGCGGTGCCTCCTCGCTGGCGACCGGAAAGCCGCCCTGGGTGTGTTCGTGGACGCGAAACGAATCGCGCGGCGTAATTGTCTCATCCGGCGCCCGCGTCCACCCGAGCCGGTCTACTGGCCCGCGACCACGGACCACCCGGTGGTCAGGTCGCGGATCAGGGCCGGTGCGCGCGCCACCACCCGCTGCTGATCGGCGAAGGTCGCGAAGGGCAGGCCGAGGAGCGCCCCGATCTCGCCGGGCCGTTGCTCGGCGAGCAGACGGTAGGCCGGCGCCGTGTCCCCTGCGATGTACCGCCAGCGTGGTCCCCGGTCGGCCCAGTTGAAGTCGGGCAGCGGCGCCTGCACCCGGACGCCGGCCCCGCCGGGCGCCGTCGCCGCGTGCACGGTGAGCGGTGCGAAGACGCCCGGCGCGCGGGTGCCGGGGATCGACGGCTGCGCGGCGACTGTGGTGACGTAAGCGAGCACGCGCCCGGCGCCGTCCCGGCCGCGAGCCGTCGCGTCCCACTGGTCGGCGACGATCGTGTTCTGCTCACGGTCCGCCATCCGTACGACCGCGTCCGCGCGCCCCTCGGGCGAGCCGGTGAAGATCGCCTCCCAGGCGGCCTCGGTGTTGGCGTCGAGCAGTCCGGCCGCGCGCATCTCCTCGATCGCGGGCCGCCCCTCGGTCAGGTAGGCCTCGTGCATCGGCACCATGTCGAAGTAGATGTGCTTCTGCATCACGAGCAGTCGCTGCTGGTACCAGTCCAGGTCGTCGGCGGTCAGGGTGGGCGCGACGGTGGCCAGGGCGCGCACGTCGTCCGGCAGTCGTTCCGCCGCGTCCGTGGGCAGCGTGCCGACCGCCGCCGCGACGGCCTCGCCGATCCGGTGCACCGCGTCCACGGACAGCACGCCCCGCCCGGTGTCGATGTCCAGGAAGCCGGCGGTGAACGATGCTCCCGCCATCCCGGCCATGCCCGCCCAGTTCAGTTCGGCCCGCTCCTTCTGATAGCGGCCGTAGTTCGCGTACACCCGGTTCACCAGTTCCGAGTTCGCGGCGAAACCGGTGCGGGGATCCCAGGTGCCGAGGTCGATGCCCGATGCCTCGGCGCCCCGCGCCAGCCAGTACTGGTGCAGCAGCGTCGCGTAGCGGACGGGCGCCAGTCGGTCGGCGCGGGCCGCGGCGACGGCCCGACCGAGAACCCGGGAGTCGGTGGGCAGTCGCGGGTCCAGCCCGCCCGGATCCTCGGCGTCGGCGTTGGCGGGCACGAGATCGAGCAGGTCGTGGTACCCCACGTCGCCCGGCACGTGTGGGGTCGCGGTCGCCGGCGCCGTCGTCGCCGCCACGGCCAGAGCCACACCGGTGATCGCCAGGGCCAGACGGTGTGGCCGGGGGAGTCGGCTGCGAAGGCTCATGGTCCGACAACTAACCACATGTGTGTAACTTCGCGTACGGGTTTCGGTGGTGGTCCCGACCGCCGTCACCGCGCGGCATGCTGGGATACTCGTTGTCGTGGCAGCTGGCGACAAACCCCGAATTCTTCAGAACAACCGCGACATCATCTGGTCGTTGATCCCGCTCGTGTTGTTCGCGGTGATCATCGCGGGGGTCGCCCGGTCGTGCTCGTTCAGCCCCGGCGGCCCGACCGCCGGACCGGTCCCGCAGTTCGACGTGAAGGCGGCGCTGGGTTTCGACGCGGCCGAACTGGACTTTCCGATCCGCAATCCCGCCGTGCCCGACGCCTGGCAGCCGAACTCCGGTAGCCGGGGCACCGTCAGCGGCGACAACGGCGGCGACGTCAGCACCGTTGGCTACATCACCGACGCCGGCCGCTACCTGCAGTTGAGCCAGTCGGCCGCCGCGGAAGAGCCCCTGGTGTCGTGGGTGGCCGGTGGACCGCGTACCGCGAGCGGCGCCGAGCAGTTCGCGGGCAACTCCTGGGTGCAGTTCAGCGAGGAGGGCAGCGAGCCGATCTGGGTCACCGATCTCGGGGACGTGCGGGTGCTGATCACCGGCAGCGGCTCGACCGAGGAGTTCGGCGAGCTCGCCGACGCGGTCGGACAGGCCCAGCCGCTGTCCTGACCGCCCGGATCGCGGCGGCTAGTCCTCGTCGGTGTGCGCGAGGGCCTTCTCGACCCGGGCCCGCGCACCCGCGAGGTGCTCCTCGCACCTCTTGGCCAGTGCCTCGCCCCGCTCCCACAGTGCCAGCGAGTGATCGAGGTCCAGGCCACCCTGCTCGAGCAGTTTGACCACCTCCGCCAGCTGGTCGCGGGCGGCCTCGTAGCCGAGCTCGGACACGGGTTCGTTCACTTCTGTTCTCCTGACTTGTCCCTGCCCATGACCGCGGCGATCACCGCGCCGTCGGCGACGCGCACCCGCAGCTGGGTGCCGGGCGGAGCGTCCTCCACCGACCGCAGCACCTCCGGATCCGAACCCGGCACGACCCGCTGCACCACCGCGTAGCCGCGGGCGAGCGTCGCGGCCGGGCCGAGCGTGGTCAGCCGCGCCGCCATGTGTTCGAGCACTGTCGACTGGCCGTCGACCAGCCTTCGGATGTCGCGTCGGCCCGCCTCCCGCAGGCGCGTCACGTCCTCGGCGCGACGTTCCACCGCCGCGAGCGGGTCCGCGAGAACCGGCCGGCTGCGCAGGTCGGCCAGCGACCGGGCCTCCCGCGCCACCCAGTTCCTCAGCGCCGCCGCGCCGCGCGCCCGGAAGTCCGCGACCAGCGCCTGCTCGGCGACCGCGTCGGGCACCACCTTCTTGGCCGCGTCGGTAGGTGTCGCCGCCCGGACGTCCGCCACCAGGTCGCACAGCGGGTTGTCGGGCTCGTGGCCGATGGCGCTGACGACCGGGGTGGTGCACGCGACGATCGCCCGGCACAGCGTCTCGTCCGAGAAGGGCAGCAGGTCCTCGACGCTGCCGCCGCCGCGAGCCAGGACGATCACCTCGACCGCCGGGTCCGCGTCGAGTTCGGCGAGCGCCTCGACGATCTGCGCGGTCGCGGTCGGACCCTGGACTGCGGTGTTGCGGATCGCGAAGTTCACGGCAGGCCACCGGGCGCCGGCGACGCTGAGCACGTCGCGTTCGGCTGCGCTCGCACGGCCGGTGATCAGCCCGATGGTGCGGGGCAGGAACGGCAGCGGCCGCTTCAACCGGGGGTCGAACAGGCCCTCCGCCGCGAGCAGTCCCCGAAGTCGCTCGATCCGAGCCAGCAGTTCCCCGATCCCGACCGGCCGGATCTCCGTCACCCGCAGGGAGACGGTGCCGCGGCCGGTGTAGAACGACAGCTTGCCGAACATGACGACCCTGGTGCCTTCGGTCAGCGGAACCGGGCTGTCCCGGATCAGGGTCGGGGAGCAGGTCACCGACAGCGACATGTCCGCGGACGGATCCCGCAGGACCAGGAACGCCGTCCGGGTGCCGGGCCGGACGTTGATCTGGGTGATCTGACCTTCGACCCAGATGCTGCCGAGCCGGTCGATCCAGGCCGCGACCTTCGTCGACACCGACCGGACCGGCCACGGGTTCTCGGCGGAGTTCGACGTCTGGGCCGAGGGCCGGGTGCTCGGCGGGGTGGGGCTGGCAGCGGTCACTTGGCGCTGGCGGAGGTGATGCGGTTGCCGAGCATGGTCTGGAACGGGGCCCGGTTCCGGGTGCCGTTCTCGTAGTCGAGCAGCGCGGTCAATTCCTCGATGGACAGGGTGCGCAGGCGCGCCCGCAACTGCGCGAGGGTGAGGTTGTCGTAGTCCAGGTACTCGGCGATCTCGGGGCGCTCACCGTCGGTGGCCGGTTCCTTCGTCGCCGCGGCCTTCGGGGCGGTGGCCGTCGCCTTGGGGGCTTTCGGCTCCGCCGTGGTGGCGCCCTCGGCCGGGGTCATGGAGTACAGCTCGAATCGGCCCTGGTTCGCCGGGGCGGCAGGTGCCGGCGCGGACCGTCCGGTGCCGTTGTGCTGCGGGGACGCGTCGGCGTCCTCGTCGAATGTGGCCCACGAGGGCTGTTCCTCGGACTGCGGGAACAATCCCGACAGTGCCTCGTCCCCCTTGATGGCCAGGGCGGTGACGGCCTGCTGCACGTGCATGCCCGTCTGCAGCACCGTGCTGACCGCGGTCATCGGCAGCGTGACCGCCGTGGCAGGCAGTTTCTGCACCTCTTCGACGATCGTTGCCGCGATACCGGCAGCCACGCGGGCGGCGAAAGGGGGACGGAACATGGTCCTAGAGTGCCCTACCGGGGCGTCATTTGGTAGCCGGGACACGGGGCGCCCCCGGCTGGCGGGGCCCCACCTCGCCGACCCCCGTACCCTGGAGGCATGTCTTCCGCTGTCCCCCTGAACCTGGGAATCACCGGCACCGGCGCGTCGAACTCGGCGACCGGCAAGCGGGTCCTGCTCGCCGAACCTCGCGGCTACTGCGCCGGCGTGGACCGTGCGGTCGAAACGGTCGAGCGGGCGCTCGAGAAGCACGGCGCGCCGATCTACGTGCGCAAGGAGATCGTGCACAACCGGCACGTCGTGGACACCCTCGCCGAGCGGGGCGTCGTCTTCGTCGACGAGACCGACGAGGTGCCCGAGGGGTCGGTGCTGGTGTTCTCCGCGCACGGCGTCTCGCCGGCCGTGCACGAGGCCGCGGACGCCCGCAGCCTGCACACCATCGATGCCACCTGCCCGTTGGTGACCAAGGTGCACCAGGAGGCGAAGCGATTCGCGCGCGACGACTTCGACATCCTGCTGATCGGCCACGAGGGGCACGAGGAGGTCGAGGGCACCGCCGGTGAGGCGCCCAACCACGTGCAGTTGGTGGACGGCCCCGAATCCGTCGACGCGGTGACCGTTCGTGACGAGAACAAGGTCATCTGGCTGTCGCAGACGACATTGAGTGTCGACGAGACGATGGCCACCGTTTCCCGACTGCGGGAGAAGTTCCCCAAGCTGCAGGATCCGCCGAGCGACGACATCTGCTACGCCACCCAGAACCGGCAGGTCGCGGTCAAGGCGATGGCGCCCGAGTGTGATCTGGTGATCGTCGTCGGTTCCCGGAACTCGTCGAACTCGGTGCGACTGGTGGAGGTCGCCCTCGGTGCAGGCGCGAAGGCGTCGCACCTGGTGGACTACGCCCGCGAGATCGACCCGGCATGGCTGGAGGGGGTGCGTACGGTCGGCGTCACCTCAGGGGCGTCGGTGCCGGAGATCCTGGTCGGCGGGGTCATCGAACTGCTCGCCGAGCACGGCTTCGGTGACGTGCAGACCGTCACGACCGCGAACGAGACGCTGGTGTTCTCGCTGCCGCGTGAGCTGCGCAAGCCCGCTCAGCGGTAGCGGTACGGGGGGTCCTGCGGGGTGTCACCGCGGTCCCGGTACCGCACCTGCGGGATCGGGTGCAGCGGGACCTCGGGCTCCGATCCGTACTCGTGGCCCTCGGCCCGGGCGGCCGGGCGGGAACCGGTGTACGCCGGACCGGGCTGTGCCGGCGCGGCCTCGTAACGGCGTCCCTGGGTGCGGTCCGGCCGGTCGTGCTGCGCCGGCCGATCGGGGCGGGGTGCCCGCTCGTGGGGGCGTGCGAACTGCTGCGGGCGGTCGAACGATTCGGTCCGCTCCTCGGACGATTCGCTGTGCGCCGCCCGTGCCGGGTAGCGGCCCGTCGGGAAACTGCCCGGTGCATGTGCGGGCTGGGACGGGTCCGCCGACCGCCCGGCGGGGCGGCGGACCGGCCGCTCGGACCGTTGCTGCTCGCGTGGCCGGTCGGGTTCGGCGACAGTTTCGGTCCGATCCGCCACCGTCCGCGGTTCGGTCTCGGTGCGCCGCGCACTGCCGGATCGGCGCGCGGGCCGGGCGATGATGCCGGCCGCCTGGTGCCGGATGTACATGCGTCCGGCACCGATCGCGCAGACGACGAGCGTGGTCGCCAGCATCAGCGGGAACCGGTTGACCAGCGGGATCGCGACATTGAGCAGCAGATCCTTCAGGCCGCCGCCCCCGGGCGAGAACTGCTGGTACGCGAGCGGCACCGCGACCACCAGGATCAGCGGGGGCTGGACCATCGCGGTGAACAGTCCGCGGTTGCGGACCGCGAGGATCGCGGCGAGGCAACCGAGGAAGAAGAAGACGGAGAACGCCGCGGTCAGTTCGTTGCCACGGACCGCGTCGATGACGAACCCGACGAGCGTGGCCGCCACCGCGATCGCGACGGCGCCCCAGGCAGGCACGCCCGGGACTGTGGCCAGCGCCGATCGCTGCGCGAGCGGCACCCCGGATCGAGCACGTTGGGTTGCAGACACGTCTAGACATTAGCTGCTGCCGGCCCGATCCCACCGTTGGCGGGACCGTTTGTGGGAACGATCTCCGTCGACGCGTGCCGGGGGCCTGGCGTCGGCGGCGGTGTCGGTGCCCTCGTCTACGGTCGGCACATGCGAATCCTGCACACCTCCGACTGGCACATCGGGCGCACCTTCCACGGCGTCGATCTGCTGGCGGACCAGGCCGCCGCGCTGGACGCGATCGCGCGGCTGGTGACCGAGCACGGAGTCGACGTCGTCGTCGTGCCCGGTGACGTCTACGACCGGGCCGTCCCGAGCGCGGACGCCGTCACGGTGTGCAACAGAGGGTTCGAGGCGATCCGGGCCGCGGGTGCGGTGATCGTCGCGACATCCGGCAATCACGACTCGCCGGCCCGCCTCGGTGCCGGCGCGGCGTTCGCCGCGGCCGGTGGCCTGCACCTGATGACGAGGGTGGGTCAGGTCTCGACGCCGGTGGTGCTGTCCGACGAGCACGGCCCGGTCGCCTTCTACGGCATTCCCTATCTCGAACCGGAGACCACCCGCGCCGAACTCGGCGTTCCGACAGCACGCACCCACGCCGACATCCTGGACGCGGCGATGACCCGGGTCCGCGAGGACCTGGCCGACCGGTCACGTGCCGGCACGCCTGCCCGGTCGGTGGTGCTCGCCCACGCCTTCGTCGTCGGTGCGGAGGCGACCGGATCGGAACGGTCGATCTCGGTCGGCGGGGTCGAGACGGTCTCCGTCTCGGCGTTCGACGGTGCCGACTACGTCGCGCTCGGTCACCTCCATTCACCCCAGACTCTGACCGACTGCGTGCGGTACTCGGGTTCGCCCCTGCCGTACTCGTTCGGCGAACGGACCCACCGCAAGGCGGTGTGGATCGCCGACCTGGACGCGGACGGGCTGGCCCGGGTCGACCGCCACGACCTTCCGGTGGTGCGCGGGCTGAGCCAGCTGACCGGCACCGTCGAGGAACTGCTCGGCGACGACGCGTTCGCGTCCGCGATCGGCGATTACGTGTCGGCGGTCCTGACCGACCCGGTCCGCCCGGTGGACGCGATGCGGGTGCTCCGGGACCGATTCCCGCATCTGGTGCACGTGGAATGGGTACGCCCGCAGGATGATTCGGACCTCAAGTATCGGGACAAGGTCCGCGGGCGCACCGACCGCGAGATCGTGACCAGCTTCCTCACCGACGTCCGCGCCGAGCCGACCGCGAGCGAGCTGCGGTGGGTGGAACAGGCGCTGGGCGCGGCGGACCGGGAGGTCGACGGTCCGCCCTCCGGCGACGTGGAGGCCGTCGCGTGAGGCTGCACGAACTCGAGGTGACGGCGTTCGGCCCGTTCGGCTCCACCGTCACCGTCGACTTCGACGAGCTCGGTGCGGACGGGCTGTTCCTGCTGCACGGCCAGACCGGCGCGGGCAAGACCACCATCCTCGACGCGGTCGCATTCGCGTTGTACGGGCGGGTGCCCGGCGCCCGGCAGGAGGGCAAGCGGCTGCTGTCCGACCACGCCGCCCCCGGAACGCCACCGAAGGTGGTGCTGGAGGCCACGATCGGCGGCCGGCGACTGCGGATCACCCGCAGCCCCGAGTTCCAGCGGCCCAAGCTGCGCGGCACCGGCACCACCAAGGAGAACGCCAAGGCCACCCTCGAATGGCTGGACGGTCACGGCGAGAATCTGACCCGGCTCGACGAGATCGGTGAGGTGGTGGGGCGGCTGCTCGGAATGAGCGCCGATCAGTTCTTCCAGGTGGTCCTGCTGCCGCAGGGCGACTTCGCGCGGTTCCTGCGGGCGGACACCGAGGAGCGGGGCGTGCTGCTCGAGCGGCTGTTCGACACCGGGCGGTTCGCCACCGTCGAGGAGTGGTTCGCGAATCGGCGTCGTGAGACCGAGACCGCGGTGTCCGGCAAGAAGGCCGCGGTGGACCGGTTGGCGGCGCAGGTGTCGGCGGCGGCGGGCATCGAGGCCGGCGCGGACGCCGATCCGGTCGCGTGGGCGGCGCGGCTGGTCGACGAGGCGCGAGAGGTGGGCGAGTCCGCGGCCCTCGCCCTCACCGCGGCCCAGTCGGCCGCGGTCCGCACCGAGAACGCCCTGCGCCGCGCCCGCGAGGTGCGGCAGCTGCAGGACCGGGCCGCCCAGGCCCGGACCAAACTCGACCAGGTGGCCGCGGGACGCGAAGCGCTGGACGCGCTCGCCCTCGAACACGACCGCGCCGTGCGCGCGGTGCCGGTGACGGCGGCCGACGCGCTCGCCGAACGCGCCGACCGGGCGGCCGCGACCGAGCGGACCCGCGTGGACGAACTCGCCCGCGCCGTCGCCCGGGAGCCGGAGGGAGCGGCCCTGGTCGGGCGCGTCTCCTGGCCGGACCGACCGGGGGACGCGGAAATCCTGGCGGTGGCGGTCGGGGACTGGGGGGCGGAGGCCGCCCGCCTGCGTGATCTGATCGACCGGGACGCGCAGCGTCGCGCGGCGCGTGTCGAGCACGAGGGCGTACGCGCCCGCCGTGCCGAACTGGCTTCTGCCGCAACCGCGGTCGCGGATCGTCGGGCCGCGGTTCCGGCGGAGATCGAGCGGTGCGAGGCGGACCTGAGCCGGGTTCGCGACGTCGCCGCGACGGTGCCGTTGCGGGCCGAACAGCTCGACGCGGCGCGGGAACGGGTCGCCGCGGCCACCGAACTCGACCGGGTGCGTGCCGCGCGCGCCGTCGCCGGCGAGCGACACGAGCGGGCCCGCCTCGCCCATCTCGACGCGCGGGAGGCGCTTGCGGACCTGCGGGAGCGGCGGATCGCGGGGATGGCCGCGGAACTGGCCGCCGATCTCGCCGACGGCGACCGGTGCCCGGTGTGCGGGTCCGGGGACCATCCCGAGCTCGCCCGCCCCGCGGACGGGGCCGTCACCAAGGCCGACGAGGACGCCGCGCGGGCCGTCGAACAGCAGTGCGGCCGGGACGTGGACGACGCGGGTGCACTGCTCGCGGACCTGGACCGCAGGGCGCAGGTGCTCGCCGACCGCGCCGGAGACACCGACCGGGACACGCTGCTCGCCGCGGTCGCCGCGGCGGAGGACTCCCACACGGCTGCGAAGGCCGCGGCCGCCGCGGAGCCCGCGGCGGCGAAGACACTCACCGGACTGCGAGGGGAGAGCGACAACCTCGCCCGCCGCGCCGAGGTGCTCGCCACCGAACTGGCCGCACTGGACCAGCGGATCGCCGACGAGACCCGTCGCCTCGCCGAACTGGACGCGGAGATCGCGCAGGCCGTCGGGGCGGAGACGGACCTGCAGTCGCGTCGTGACCGGCTCGAAGCGCTCGCCGCCGCGACGACGGCCCTGCGCGACCAGCGGGCGTCGGCGTCCCGTGCCGCGGCCGCCGCGCTGGACGCCGGCGCGCACGCCGCGCGCGCGGCCGTCGACGCCGGCTTCGACACCCCGGAGCAGGCCCGCGCCGCGGTCCTCCCGCAGTCGCGGATCGACGAGATCGAGGCGGTGCTGACCGCCGCCCGCGAGGAGCGGGTGTGGTCCGAGGCGGTGCTCGCCGAACCGGCGGTCGTCCAGGCACTTTCCCTGGACCCCGCCGACGTGCCTGCGGCCGAGGCGGCACACGCGGCCGCGGCCGCCGCCCGCGACGACGCCATGAAGGCCGCGACCGCGGCGGACGACCGCGCCGCGAAGGTCGAGCACTACGCACAGGCACTGGCCGCCGAGGTCGAGGCTCTGGGACCCGCGCTGCGCCGGTACGAGGAGCTGGCCGCGCTGGCCGAGGTCATCGCCGGCCGCGGGCAGAACGCGCGCAAGATGTCGCTGCGCTCCTACGTCCTTGCGGCGCGGCTCGAGGAGGTCGCGTTGTCGGCGTCGGTGCGGCTGCGCCGAATGTCCTCCGGCCGTTACGAGTTCGTTCACGAGGACGGCGCCGGTCCGCGAGGCAAACGCGGCGGTCTCGGTCTCGACATACGTGACGACTACACCGGTGTGGTGCGGTCCGCGAAGACCCTCTCCGGAGGCGAGTCGTTCCTGGCGTCGCTGGCGTTGGCGCTCGGGCTGGCGGACGTCGTCGCCGCCGAGTCCGGTGGCGTGGTCCTGGACACCATGTTCATCGACGAGGGCTTCGGCACCCTCGACGCCGAGACCCTCGAGTCGGTGATGGGCGTCCTCGACGAGCTGCGTGAGGGCGGCCGCGTCGTCGGGATCGTCAGCCACGTCGACGAGATGCGGCAGCGGATCCCGAGCCGGCTGCACGTGGTGCGGGGCCGGGCCGGGTCGACGCTCGAGGTGGTGGTCTAAGCCGGGTCGGGGAGGCCGGGCAGGCTGCCGGTGCCGGTGCCGTTGCTTCCGGCGCTGTTGTCGGCGGCCGCGTCGCCGACATCCGGTGGTCCGGCTGAGGCGGCGTCGGCCGCGTCCTGTTCGTCGAGTCGCCGGTCGATCTGTTCACCGATGTACCGGATCACCACCGCGACGCAGGCGGCCACCGGGACCGCGAGGAAGGCGCCGACGATGCCGTACAGCGAGCTGCCTGCGGTCACCGCCAGCAGCACGATCGCCGCGTGCAGGTTCATGCTGCGGCTCTGCAGCACCGGCTGGAGCACGTTGCCTTCGAGCTGCTGCACCGCGAGCACGATGATCAGGATGATCAGGGCGGTGGTCCAGCCCTTCGCGACCAGGGCGACGAGCACCGCCAGTGCGCCGGCGACGAAGGCGCCGACGATCGGGATGAAACCGCCGATGAACGTGAGCACCGCGAGCACCGGCGCCAGCGGCACACCCAGGATCACCAGGCCGAGTCCGATGAAGAACGCGTCGACGAAGCTGACGAGCGCCTGGGTGCGGATGAAGCCGCCGAGGGTGTCCCACACCTGCACCGCCACGGCCTCGAAGTGGCGACCGGCCCTGCCGCCGCTGACCGAGTGCAGCCACGGCAGGAACCGCGGCCCGTCCTTGATGAAGAAGAACGTCAGCACCAGGACGAGGGCGATCGCGATCAGCATCGAGGCGGTCGCGCTGACGCCGCTGAACACGCCGGTCGCGATGGACTGCGCACTCGACTGCAACTTGGAGATGATCGCCTGGACGGCGGAGTCGATCTGATCGTCCCGCAGGTTCACCGGCGGGCCCTGCAACCAGTGCTGGACCGTCCGCAGGCCCTCGCTGGCCTTGTTGGCCAGTTCCGGGGCCTGGTCCACCACCGACGGCACGATCAGCGCGATGACTCCGGAGAGCACGGCGAAGAATCCGGCGATCGTGATGCCGGCGGCCGCGGCGGGCGGCACGCCCCGCTTCGTCATCGCGCGGGTCGGCGGCCACAGGACGGTGGACACGACGATGGCCATCAGCACCGGCAGCACCACGACCCACAGCTCGCCGAGGATCGCCCACACCACCCAGGCTCCGGCCGCGATCGCGACCAGGCACAGCGACCACTTGGCTAGCCACATGCCGCCGGCGCCGAGCACCTCGCCGCGGTCGATGAAGCGGCGCCGGGGCGGTTTCGGGTCGGCGGTGGTGGGCGTTTCGCTCACGGGCGGTCCTTCCTGGCGGGGCACGCGCCGAATCTACCCCTCGGACTGCTCGTGGGAGAGGAGCCAGCGTTTCGTCGGCAATCCCCAGCGGAATCCGCCGAGGGCGCCGCCGACCCGCACCACCCGGTGGCAGGGCACGAACAGGGCTGCTGCGTTCCGCGCGCACGCCGACGCCGCGCCGCGCACCGCAGCCGGACGTCCGGCGAGCGCGGCGAACTCGGTGTACGTCACCGGCTCGCCGGGCGGGACCTTCCGCAGCACTTCCCAGGCGGCCTCGAGGAACTCGCCCGAGTGTTGTTTCACGGGAATCGAATCGATGCTGTGCAGGTCTCCTGCGTGGTAGTCGGTGACGGCGCGGGTGACCTCGCCGAGGTCGGCGCGCGCCGTCGATTTGGTCGGCCGCAGGCTGGGGTGGATCAGGGGGAGTAGGACGTCGACGTGGGGCGTCCAGCCGGACGCGAGCACCGCACCGTCGCGGTCGGCGACGACGGTGAACGGTCCCGCGGCGGTGGGCACGGTGCAGTGGTGGGCGGTCATCGGGGTTCCTTCGGATCGGGGTCGGGTGTGGCCGCGAGCGCGCCGCGGGCGGCGAGTGCCGTGTGCCACAGGTGCATCGAGGCGTACGAGCGCCACGGCGTCCAGCGGTCCTGGGCGCGGAGGTCCACACCGAGGAGGTGTGCGCCTCGGGCGGCGACGAGGTCGGAGTCGAGCAGGATGTCGGGGTCGGCGAGGGTGCGCATCGCCACGTAGTCGGCGGTCCACCTACCGATCCCCTTGTGGGAGAGCAGCTCCGCGCGCAGGTCGGCCGAGGTCCGGCCCGCGTGCAGCGTCAGCGATCCGTCGGCGAGTGCAGCCGCGACCGCGATCACTGCGTCGACCCGGCGAGCGGGCCCGGTGAGCACTTCTCGGCCACGTGCGGCGATCGTCGCTGGGGAGGGGAACGCGTGCGTCAGGTGTGGGTCCTCGATCGGATCGCCCAGCTCCGCCACCAGCCGCGCAGTGTGGGTCGCCGCCGCGGAGACCGAGATCTGCTGCCCGATCATGGTGCGCAACAGCAACTCTCCAGGGTCGACGCATCCGGGAACCCGGATGCCCGGTGTCGTCACGATCGCCGGGGCGAGCGCGGGGTCGCGGCGCAGCGCGTCGTCGACGGCCTGGGGGTCGGCGTCCAGGTCGAACAGGTGCCGCAGCCGGGCGACGGCGGGGGCGAGGTCACGCATGTCGTGCAGAGTCAGGTCGGCGCGTACGTGGTTGTCGGCGAGCCGGGCCGCCGCAACCCCGGCGCCGTGCGGGAGCCGCAAGACCCGCCGGTACTGCCCGCCGACGACCTGTTCGAGGCCCCGGACCGCATGGGCGGACAGGAACCAGCCGAACCAGGCGCGGTCGAGGGGCGGACGGTACGGCAACCGCAGCGAGACGGTGCCTGCGGCCGAGGGCGGGCCGGAGCCGCGGCGCGCGGCGTCGGCCCGCATCTGTGTCGGTGTCGCTGCGAACACCTCGCGGACGGTGTCGTTGAACTGGCGGATGCTGGAGAACCCGGCGGCGAAGGCGATGTCCGACATCGGCATTGCGGTGGTTTCGACCAGCAGGCGCGCGGTGTGTGCGCGGTGCGCCCGGGCAAGGGAGAGTGGACCTGCACCGAGCTCGACCGTGAGTGTGCGTGTGAGCTGCCGAGCCGAGTAACCCAGCGCGGCAGACAGCCCCTCCACCCCGCCGCGTTCCACCTCGCCGTCACGAATCAGCCGCATCGCCCGGGCGGCGAGATCGGAGCGGACGTTCCACTGTGGGGAGCCGGGTGCGGCGTCCGGGCGGCAGCGGCGGCAGGCCCGGTAGCCCGCCTGCTGCGCGGCGGCCGCGGTGGGCAGGAACGTGACATTGGCCCGCTTCGGGGTGATCGCCGGGCAGGACGGGCGGCAGTAGATGCCGGTGGTGCGGACGGCGGTGTAGAACTGCCCGTCGAAGCGCGTGTCCCGGGACGAGACGGCCCGGTAGCAGCGGTCGAAGTCGAGGTTCATGTCCTCCAGGGTGTCAGCGCCCCGCCTCCGACGCTAGCGGAAATCGGCCATCGCCGTCGCGCGACCGGTTCTCCTGTCAGCAGCAGCGGGCGCCGGGGTTGCGGTCGGCGGCCGCGTGCCGCTCGCGCCAGTACTCGCGTTCGGACGGCACCGGGACGCCCGGGTGCGCGCGGTGGTGGTGCGCCACGAACCGCTGGTAGTCGTGGTCACCCATCACCGACGTGAGCCACCAGAGCACGCCGCGTACCACGCCGGGCATCAGTGGTGTCCCGTCGTGTGTGCGGCGCCGGGCGCGCGGACCTTGCCCTCCGCGATCAGCGTGTCCCACTCGTGCTGGATCTGCCGCTCTGCCTTGGTCGGGACGAACCCGGCCGGCCCGAAGATCTTCGACGGGACCGTCGGCGCCTCGGTGTCGGGGAGGCCGCCCGCGCGATACGCCTTGACGCACACGATCACTCCGACCACTGCCACGATCAGGACCAGAACCGCGAACACGATCGACAGCGTGCCCTGGATGAAGGTGTTGCGGATGACCGCGTCCATGGCCTCTGGGGTCTTCGCTGTCCCGAACGACGTGTCGCCCGCTGCCTTCGCGTCCCGGAAGGCGTTGTGCTGCGCCCAGTATCCGATCGCGGGCACGTCGGAGAAGATCTTCTCCCACGACGCGGTCATCGTGACGATCAGGTCCCACACCAGTGGTATCGCGGGTATCCAGGCCCACTTGAACAGGCCCTTCTTCATCACCACGACCAGGACCACGGTCAGCGCGATCGCGGCGAGCAGCTGGTTGGCGATGCCGAACAGGGGGAACAGGGTGTTGATGCCGCCGAGCGGATCAGTCACGCCCATCAGCAGCACCCCGCCCCACAGCCCGACCACGATCGCGGAGCACAGCCACGCGCCGGGGCGCCAGGACGGATCCTTGAAACGTCGTGCCGCGCCGCCGAAGTTGCCGAGCGAGTCGGAGAGCATGAACCGGGCGACGCGGGTACCGGCGTCGACGGTGGTGAGGATGAACAGAGCCTCGAACATGATCGCGAAGTGGTACCAGAACGACCGCAGCGACTCGCCGCCGATGACCTGGTGCATCACCTCGGACATGCCGAACGCCAGGGTGGGGGCGCCGCCGGTGCGCGAGATTATCGACTCCTCGCCGACGGCCGCGGCCGCCTCGTTCAGTTGCGCGGTGGTGATGTCGGCGCCGGGAAGGCCGAGGCCGTTGAGGTACGCGGGCGCGGCGTCGGCGGTGCCGCCGGTGAGGGCGGCCGGAGCGTTCAGTGCGAAGTACAGGTGCTGGTCGAGGATGCACGCGGTGACCAGTGCCATGATCGCCACGAACGACTCGGTGAGCATGCCGCCGTAGCCGATCATCCTGGTCTGTCGTTCCTTCTCCAGCAGCTTCGGGGTGGTGCCGGAGGCGATCAGCGCATGGAATCCGGACAGCGCGCCGCAGGCGATGGTGATGAACAGGAACGGGAACAGCGAGCCGGCGAACGCGGGACCCTCGCCGTTCTTCGCGAACTCGGTCATGGCCGGCATCTGGATCGCGGGCTGCGCCACCAGGATTCCGGCAGCGAGCAGCAGAATGGTGCCGATCTTCATGAAGGTGGACAGGTAGTCGCGCGGGGCGAGCAGCAGCCAGACGGGCAGTACCGAGGCGGCGAATCCGTAGGCGATCATCAGCCACGCGATGGTCACCTTCGACAGGGTGAACCAGCTTGTTCCCCAATCGGTCTCGGCGACCCACCCTCCGCCGACGATGGCCAGCAGGAGCAGGACGACGCCGATCAGCGACACCTCGGAGACCTTGCCGGGCCGCAGGAATCTCAGGTAGACGCCCATGAACAGCGCGATCGGGATGGTCATGGCGATCGAGAACACGCCCCACGGGCTCTCCGCGAGCGCATTGACCACCACCAGCGCGAGCACCGCGATGATGATGATCATGATGACGAAGACGCCGATCAGGGCCGCGGTGCCGCCGACGACGCCGAGTTCCTCGCGGGCCATCTGACCGAGGCTGCGGCCGCGGCGTCGCGACGAGATCCACAGCACCAGGAAGTCCTGTACCGCGCCGGCGAAGACGACGCCGATGATGATCCACAGGGTGCCCGGCAGGTAGCCCATCTGGGCCGCCAGCACCGGACCGACGAGGGGACCGGCGCCGGCGATGGCGGCGAAGTGGTGGCCGAACAGCACCCGCCGATCGGTCGGCATGTAGTCCTTGCCGTTCTCGAGCACCTCGGCGGTCGTCGCGCGGTCGTCGCGTGGCTGGACGATCTTGTTCTCGATCAGCCGGGCGTAGAACCGGTAGGCGATCAGGTAGGTGCACACCGCCGCGATGACGAACCACACGGAGTTCACGTGCTCGCCCCGCACGATCGCGATCATCGTCCAGGCCACCGCGCCGAGGAGGCCGATCGCGGCGAAGATCAGCTTCTTCGCCGGGGTGATCGGACTCCGATCGACGACACCGACGGGAGGCAGGTCCGGATCGGTGTACAGGAACTCGATGTTCGGGTCGGCACTCGGCTTGCCGGGACTCGTTGCCGTCGTCATGGCGGACCTCCCTCCGGAGCGGATGTGGCTGTCCTCACACTAGGACTCCGGTGCCGACGCCGCCCGGTGGAGAAAACCGACCGCACGGCCTTCAGAAGCGCTTCGCGGAGGCGTCCACCCAGTCGCTGCGCCAGCTCTGAGGGGGATCGTCGAGCAGCTCCCCGTCCTGCAGCCACTCGTACAGTTCGGCGTAGGTCCTGGAGGTGTGCGCGTCGACCCGACGGTTCAGCATCGACGGCCGCAGTTCGTGGAAGCCGTCCAGCCCCATCGAGGCGACCATCTGCGCGGCACTGGCCACGGTGGACTTCTGGAAGTTGTGCACCCGGGCCGCCTTGTCCGGCACCACCAGCGCGCGGGCCCGAGCCGGATCCTGGGTGGCGACGCCGACCGGGCAGTGGTTGGTGTGGCAGGCCTGCGCCTGGATGCAGCCGACCGCGAACATCATCGCTCGGGCGGCGAGGGTGAAGTCGGCGCCCTGGATGACGCGTTTGACGATGTCGCTGCCGCTGGCGACCTTGCCGGACGCGCCGATCCGGATCCTCTCGCGCAGACCGGTGCCGACGAGCGAGTTGTGCACGAGCATCAGGCCCTCGGTCAGCGGCATGCCCATGTGGTCCTCGAATTCGACCGGGGCCGCGCCGGTTCCGCCCTCGGATCCGTCGACGATGATGAAATCCGGGGCGACGTCGCGGTCGATCATCGCCTTGCAGATGCCGAGGAACTCGCTGCGGGACCCGACGCACAGCTTGAACCCGACGGGCTTGCCTCCGCTGAGCGTGCGCAGGGTGGCGACGAAGTCGACCAGCTCGATCGGTGTGCCGAACGCGCTGTGCGCGGGTGGCGAGATGACGGTCTGCCCGACCGGAACCCCTCGGGTCTCGGCGATCTCGGGGGACACCTTCGGGCCCGGAAGGACGCCGCCGAGACCGGGTTTCGCGCCCTGCGAGAGCTTGATCGAGATCGCCTTGACCTGCGGGTCGACGGCCTTCGCCGCGAAGGCGTCGGGGTCGAACCTGCCGTCGGGGGTGCGACAGCCGAAGTAGCCGGACCCGATCTCCCAGATCAGGTCGCCGCCGTGCTTGCGATGGTAGGGGCTGATGCCGCCCTCGCCGGTGTCGTGCGCGAACCCGCCGAGGGCGGCGCCCGCGTTCATCGCCTCGACCGCATTCGGGGACAGCGAGCCGAAGCTCATCGCCGAAACATTCAGCAGCGCAATGTCGTACGGCTGCGTGCAGTGTGGTCCCCCGAGTCGCACCGTCGGCGCGAGGTCGGTGGCGTGCCGGGCGCGCAGCGAGTGCACCATGAACTCGTAGCCGGGGGCGTGCACATCCCGTTCGGTGCCGAACGGCTCGTCGTCCTTGGTGCCCTTGGCGCGCTCGTAGACCAGGTCCCGGGTTTCCCGGTCGAACGGTGTTCCGTCGGTGGATGATTCGATGAAGTACTGCTGGATCTCCGGGCGGATCTTCTCCATCAGGAACCTGGCGTGCCCGAGGATCGGGTAGTTGCGCAGGATGCTGTGACTGCGCTGGGTCAGGTCCCGCGTCCCGACCGCCGCGAGGGCCAGCAGGATCACAGCAAGGATCGACCACCCCCAGCCGGCGGCGACGGCGAGACCGGCCAGGGCGAGCCCGGCCGCCCACATGACCCCGACGATCAGGAACCTCGTCATGACTGTGTGCCTCCAGGTGAGTGTGTCGGACGGTGGTACCGAAACGGCCCCGACCCGGTTCGGGGTCGGGGCCGCTCAGTGGTGCAGATCAGGCCGGGATGTTCAGGACCTGGCCGGCGTTGATCAGGTCCGGGTTCGCGATGCCGTTGGCGTCGGCGATCCGCTGGTACTGGTTGCCGTCGCCGTAGTACTGCTCGGCGATGACCCACAGGCTCTCGCCGGAGGCGACGGTGTGGGTGCGCGGCGCCGGGGCGGCCGGGGCGGGCTCCGGAGCGGGGGCCGGGGCCGGCTCGGGCTCGGCGGCGGGCGCCGGGGCGGCCTCGACGGCGGTGTCGCTCGACCACACGGCCTTGTCGCCGGCGTACAGCACGACGTTGCGATCGTCCTGGACGACCAGGCGGACGCCGGAGTTGCCGGACGTCTGCGAGGCCCAGACCGCGTCGTCGTCGCCGGTGTACAGCACGAAGTTGCCGTCGTCCTGCACGGTGGCCTTGGCCACGGACTTGCCGTTGGTCATGGTGGCCCACACCGCGTTGCCGCCCTCACTGAGCACGAGGTTGCCGTCGTCCTGCAGGGAGAGCGTGTAAGCGCCGTTGTTCGACGTCAGCGACTGCCCGGCCGTGAGGGTGGAACCGGCCTGCAAGGTGTCAGCCACGGTGTTTCCTTTCGAATGGTGAATTCTGCGTGGAGCAATGGTGTTCGGAATGCCCGTGACCGGCGGAGCCGGTGCGTGCATCCGGGCGAACCCTACGGTCCGGGGCCGGATCGGCGCGGGCGCCACGCCGGAGCATTCGGTGTGACGCCTAGGGTGGTGGCGTGACGAGATGGCAGGACGAGCGAGGAGTCGAGGGCGCGCGTGACTACGTCCGCCGGTTCGAGGAGTTGGCCGCGTCCGGCGTCGACCTGCACGGCGAGGCCCGGGCCGTCGACGCGTTGATTGCTCCGAATTCGCGGGTCCTCGACGCGGGGTGCGGAACCGGGCGCGTGGGAGCGGAACTGGCCCGCCGCGGCCACCGGGTCACCGCCGTGGACCTCGACCCGGTCCTGCTCGACGCGGCACGCGCGACCGGTGTGCTGACCGTCGTGCAGGCGGATCTGGCCGAGCTGGACCTCCCGGGTCCCGGGTTCGACGCCGTCGTCGTCGCCGGCAACGTGATGATCTTCCTGGCGCCGGGCACCGAGGCCGCGGTGTGCCGCCGGCTCGCCGACCAGCTGGCCCCGGGCGGGGTGCTGGTCGCCGGGTTCGCCACCGACTACCGCTACTCGGTCGACGACTTCGACGCCGACCTCGCGGCCGCCGGACTGGTCCACGAGCACCGCTTCGCGACCTGGGATCTGCGTCCCTGGCGACCCGATGCGGGGTGGGCGGTGACCGTCGCGCGCAAACCCGCGGCGTGACGTGGGGGCGACCGGCGTGACCAGGGCGGGACGCGGTCCGTAGAATCTGTTGACCGTGAGCCTTACCCTCGGAATCGTCGGACTGCCCAACGTCGGCAAGTCGACCCTTTTCAACGCCCTGACCAAGAACGATGTGCTCGCCGCGAACTACCCGTTCGCGACGATCGAGCCGAACGTCGGCCTGGTCGAGCTGCCGGACGAGCGGCTGGTCAAGCTCGCCGAGATCTTCGGTTCCGAGCGCATCCTGCCCGCCACGGTGTCGTTCGTGGACATCGCCGGCATCGTCAAGGGCGCGTCCGAGGGCGCCGGCCTGGGCAACAAGTTCCTCGCCAACATCCGCGAGGCCGACGCCATCTGCCAGGTGGTCCGGGTGTTCTCCGACGACGACGTGGTGCACGTCGACGGCCGCGTCGACCCGGCGTCGGACATCGAGATCATCGAGACCGAGCTTGTCCTCGCCGACATGCAGACCCTCGAGAAGGCGCTGCCGCGTCTCGAGAAGGAAGCGAAGAAGAACAAGGAACTCAAGCCCCAGCACGAGGAGGCCGTCAAGGCTCAGGCCGTCCTCGAAGAGGGCAAGACCCTGTTCAGCGTCAAGGACACCCTGGACTTCGGTCTGCTGCGCGAGCTGCACCTGCTGACCACCAAGCCGTTCCTGTACGTCTTCAACGCCGACGAGGCGGTGCTCACCGACGAGGCGAAGGTCGCCGAGCTGCGCGCGTCCGTCGCACCGGCCGATGCGGTGTTCCTCGACGCGAAGGTCGAGCAGGAACTCCTCGAACTGGACGAGGAAGATCGCCAGGAGATGCTGGAGTCGATCGGCCAGTCCGAGCCCGGCCTGCACGCGCTGGCTCGCACCGGCTTCCACACCCTCGGCCTGCAGACCTACCTGACGGCCGGCCCGAAGGAATCGCGCGCCTGGACGATCCACAAGGGCGACACCGCCCCGCAGGCCGCCGGCGTCATCCACACCGACTTCGAGCGCGGCTTCATCAAGGCCGAGATCGTCTCCTTCGACGACCTCGCCGCCGCCGGCTCCATGAACGCCGCCAAGGCCGCAGGCAAGGTGCGCATGGAGGGCAAGGACTACGTCATGCAGGACGGCGACGTCGTCGAATTTAGATTCAATGTCTAGAAACCGCCAAGGATAGCTGCTGAACTGCGGAAACAGTATGAGGTCTGTAGGTGGCGAAATGCGAGTCACGTGCCCGTCTGACATCTGCTTTCGGTCCCGGTCTCGCGTCTGAGGAGCGACCGCAGAGATGGTGCGCGCATGACCGGCAAGAAGAGCACGGCCAAGCTCCATCACTATGTGCCGCAGGGGTACCTTCGGGGCTTCGCGACGGGCCAAGAGCGCATCAGGGTCGTACCCCTCGACCGCTCCCGGCAGCCATACACGCCGAGCGTGAAGAACGTGGCTGCGCAGAACCACTTCCACACGGTCGGTGAGTTCGAGGAGCCGGATGCATTCGAGAAGGTGCTGAGCGAGGTCGAGGGCCAGGCCCTCGGCATCATCAAGGGCTTCGCCAACGGTGAGTTTCCTCCCTCCGAGGAGATCAGGTGGTCCTTCGCCCACTACACGGCGTTGCAGAGCGTGCGCGGGCCGGATACACGGAGGACGACCGAGCACCTCCGCGCGACCATGGTCCGGCTGGAGCTGGGTGCCGGTGGTCGCAAGAACGTCGGTGCCTGGATCCGTGACAATCTCGGATTCGACCCGACGCCGGAGCAAGAGGACCGAATCTGGGACGAGGCCACCCAGCCCGGCGGTCCGCCGATCGGATTCTCCAACCTGGCTCACATCCAGAACGCAGTCAAGACCGCGATCGAGCTGACGCCCTACCTTGCGACCCGCCCCTGGGCACTCGTTCGCTTCGACCGACGCTCCCTCATCACATCGGATGCTCCGGTCAGTCTGGTGCGCCGACCGGACGACGAGCCGTGGGAGGGAGTTGGCTTCGCGACGGCATGGGGCGTCACGTTCCCGCTCACGCGCAAGTTGGGGCTGCTCATGAGCGATCCCATGGCGATGTTGGAGGGTGTCGGAGCGGACGATCCGCGTGTCCAGCAGCTCCGCGAGATGGTGCTTGCCGGACAGGTCGACCGAATCCAGTCCGGGACCACAGCAATGGAGAAACTGTTCAACCTGCACACCGCGGAGTCGGCCAGGGAGTACATCTTTCACCACCCCGAGGACGAGCGGTACGTCCCTGCAAATCTGCCCGAACCGGATCTGGTCATCATCAAACCGATGGGAGGACTCGTCGACATGGACTTCGACGGTGAGCCGCTGTTCGCGCCCAATGGACACGAGGGCCGACGGGATACGAGGGGAAGTGCGGAGCGCCAAGACATGACGACCTCGGACGGCTGGGTCTAGGTTCGTCGGCGATGATGTTCCGGTAGGGGAGTGTGGCGGATTAGCATGGGAGATTCGGTGAGCGACGCGATCGACCCGACGTGGTGGGAGGACGTGCTGGCGGCGGCGTCGCACGACGCCCCATATGCGCCGCCAGAGTTGTTATCCACACGTCTCGAACAGGCGGCTGCCGATCCGGCTGCCATGGGGCTTCGCGGACTAGTGCTGCAGGTGTTGGCGATGGCTTCGTCGGCGATGCTGAACGCTGAGGACTGGTTGGAGCCGTTCACACCCGCGATGCAGTTCGGTGGCAAACGGACGGTGGTACCGGCGGACTTGGGGCCTGACCAGGTGGCGTTGCTGGCGCGTACCGCTCCCCTGGTCGAACGTGACGATCTGCGGGCTCGGGTGGCTGATGTCGCCTGGGTCTACGGGGATCGGTCGGACATCGCGATGTTGGACCGAGCCATCGATGCCTACCGGGCCGCGCCGCTGACGGGCGATGTGTGGTTCAGTGCGGGGAAGGACGCGTGGGTTCGGGCCTTCGCGCTTGCAGCGCGGCGCGGCCCGGACGGCCAGGGCCGTGTGCAGGAGATGTCGGAGGCATTGAAGGCTCAGGTCATGGTCGGCCAGGTGACCGACAACTTCAGAACAGTCGGGTTCGCGGAAACCTTGCGCCAGCACGGTCGTGTCGACGCGGCCGGGCGCGCTGAGGTGCGCGAAGCGCTGTTCGCGCTCGCGGCACAGGCGTCGTCGGTGAACCCTCGCCTGTCGCGCCACCTCGAGCGTGAGGCGCTCGCATGGCTTGGGGGTTCGGACGTGGCGGCTGCGAACGCTGCGACCGAACGCGTCGCGCGGACCTACATCGCAGAAGCCGATTCCCGCATCCAGGCGGACCCAAAGGCTGGCGCGCTGGTCGAGGGCCATTTCCTGGAGAAAGCCATCGCAGTCCTCCGAACCATCCCGCGCTCCTACCGGCTCGAGAACGGACTCGACAAGCTCGTCGACGACCTCCGCGCTCGCCTGCGTGCCAGCCGAGAGTCGGCGATGGAGCAGATGACGCGCATCAAGTCGGACCCGGTCGATCTGACTGACGCCGTGTCCTACGCACGGTCGCAGGTCTCGGGTCATGCGGACAAGTTCGACGCGCTCGCTGCGTTCGCGACGCTCGCACCGCCGCTAGACGAAGCCAGTACGCGCGAAAACGCCTCGAAGGTGCTGGAGGGCTCCATCAGCCACATCTTCGGGTCCTCTACGTTTTCCTCTGACCTCCGGAAGGTCGCATCGCGGCCGGGGTCTTCTGGTCAGGCCGACGAGAATGCGGTGTGGGCCGAGATGGTCCGCACGGTGTACTTTCACTCCCAACTGCTCGGAAAGGGCATCATTCAGCCTGCGCAAGAGGTCCTGACTACTGAGCACCGGTTCAGCCGGCAGTACATTGTGTCGCTGTGCGTGGAGTCGCCGACGGTGCCCGAAGGGCACGAGACGTTGTGGGGGGACGGGCTGGCGCTCGGCTTGGGTGGCAACTACGGCGCTGCGGTCTCTGTTCTGGTCCCGCAGTTGGAGCAAGTCGTGCGGGTCATGTTGAGGCGGCACGACGTGCATACGCTGTACGTCGATGAGCACGGCGTTGAGAGCGAGAAGAGCTTGAACGCACTGCTCGACATGACCGAGACCGAGGACATCTTTGGTGCAGGGATGGTCATGGAGATGAAGGCGATGCTGGTCGTCCAAGGTGGTCCGAATCTGCGGAACGACGTCGCGCACGGCCTTATCGATGACAACTCGGCGTGGAGCTACTCGGCGCTCTACATGTGGTGGTTCTGTCTGCGGCTGGTGACGGTGCCGGTCATCGAGATGATGAACCGCGCTCGGACGCAGGCAGCAGAGTCTGGCTGAGACTCGATGGCGAAGGGCGGCGACGGCGACTTCGTTCCGTCGGGCGCAGGTGTCTCGTGACCCAGATGTCTAGGTGCCTGAATGCGGTGGAGTTCCGCTTCAACGCGTAGCGCCGCGAGGCGGCAGGGGGCCGCCCTGCTCGCTAGCGTGAGCGGATGGCCATCAAACTTGAGAACGTCGGCATCGCCGTGGACGACCTCGAAGCGGCGATCGCCTTCTTCGTGGACCTCGGTCTCGCTGTCGTCGGACGCGACACGGTCAGTGGGGAGTGGACCGACACCGCCGTTGGGCTCGACGGCAACCACGCCAAGATTGCGATGCTCCAGACGCCGGACGGGAACGGTCGCATCGAGCTCTTCGAGTACATCCATCCCGAGGCGATCGAGACGAGCCCGACCCTTCCCAACGAGATCGGCATGCACCGCGTCGCATTCTCCGTCGACGACATCGACGAGGCCCTCGCGATCGCCGCGAGACACGGCTGCCATCCGCTCCGCGGCGTCGCGAACTACCAGGACATCTACAAGCTCACGTACGTCCGCGGTCCCAGCGGGATCATCGTGATGCTCGCTGAGGAGTTGACGAAGAGCTGAGGGCGGCGATCGGTGAGGCGGAGGTTCCGGGATTGAGCGCGATCGTCTTTCGTACCGTCTACGGCGGGCCGGATCCGGACGTGGTGGAGGCAACGACCGCGATCAAGCAGGAGTTGCGTGACGTCGAGCTGCCATACGAGCTCGACATCCTCCTGCACATGGGCGGGACCATCTCCTCGACCACGGACCCGACCGGGCTGTACGCGCCGCGCGTGTCGGTGGCGCAGCGCAGGATGACCGCGCAGATTCGTATCAACCGCGCCGACGTCCTCGATGCGCCGGACCTGCGTGGATTCCTGCGGCAGACGATCCATCGCGCGGTGCAACGGATGATCGAGCGGGTCGCGGCCAAGGACAAGACCGTCGACGCGGACGCCGAGATCCGCAAGCTCGCGTTCCTTGTTCAGCCGTAGGAGCTGCCGCTCATAGGATGCGGTCATGTCGCTGTTCCTCGTGCCGTCGCTCCCCGATCGCGCGGACGGTGGGCACCGCTTCCTCTTCCAGATCGACGAGGAAGGATGGCCCGTCGACGGTGAGTTGGAGGACGTGCTCGACGAGTACCTGTGGGGGTACGGATCGGTGTACTTCTATGGGACACCCGAAGCGGGCGGCGTCGTTCGCGACGTCGTCGCGGGATTCATCGACTTCTGATGACAATCGCAGGCGCATTCATCGACCGCCTCGTGGCGGCCGGGTGGACGTTCGAGCCCCCACGCGACGACAATCTGTCCGCGCTCGCCGCGGTGGCCGATGTCGCGATTCCCGCCGGCCACGTCGAGTTCTTCCGGCAATTCTCGGTTCTCGCAAGTGGCGACGACTCCCGTTGGTTCCTCTCGGCCCTCGACTATGCGGGTCTGTCCGACAGTGCCTTCGCGTGGGACGAGTTCCGCGCGATCGGACTCGACGCGGCAGGGACTGCCGCCGACCGTGCGGGGGTCGAGGCGTTCTGGACGGAGTACCTGCCGATTCTCGTCAGCGTCGCCGGTGACTACGAGTTCCTCGCGATCAGCAGGACGAGCGGTGTCGTCGTCCACGGCGCCGAACCGGACTTCGAGGACGCTACGGTGGTTGCGTCGGGTCTCACCGCGCTGATGGAGGGCGTCGTGCAGCGGACGCTCGACGTGCCGCTCCTGCGCCACTGACGACGGCTCTACGCTGGCGGCATGGACGCAGCCGAGTACCGCGCTGAAGTGAAACGAATCCTGGGCGCGGCGTCGGCTGACGTGGCCACCCGGCTCGTGACGATCCACGATGCCGCGACCGAACGGACCGATGCGGTCGTGATCGACGTCTTCGTCGGCCAGGACGGCGAAGGCCCGTTCGACGTCTGGGCGCGGTTCGAAGGTGCCGACGGGTTCACACTCGACCGTCGACTCGACGACGAGCGACAGCTCTTCGGGGTGACCTGGGGCGAGCGGGGCTGGAAGCCGGAGGTGCCGCCTTGCCCGCGGGAATGGACTCGTGACCAACTCGAGGAGATCATCGTCGAGGTCGTCGCCGAGTGGCTCGCCCCGCTCATCCCGACGTCGTCCCCCGGCCTTCGCTGGGAGGTCACTTCGCCGGAAGGCACGGTCGACCCTCGTCCACTCGGAGTGCGCCACCAGTCGACGTCATGAATACTGCACCGGTGACGCTCACCAAGCGAAGCTTGTACGCCGTATCGATGGTGATGCTCGTTGTCGCGGGCTTGTTGGTCGCGGCCTCGGGGAGCAGTGGCGCCGCACCGCCGCCGGACTGGCGATACACGATGGTGGCGTTCAGCAACGTCAGCGACCGCGACATGGATGTGTACCAGTCGGGGGACGGCACTCAGTTCCAGCCCCTCCGACTGTCGGCGTATCGGCCTCCGTCAGGGGTGGTGCGTGACCCGAGCATCTTCCGGCACACGGACGGGTTCTACTACGTCACCTACACGACAGTGGACGGGGCGAACGTCGGCTTCGCGCGCAGCAGCGATCTCGTCAACTGGACGCATCTGGCGAACTGGCCGGTCCCGTTCTGCTGCGCCTTCCTGCCGGGCACGGGGGACGGCACCGGTTCGGCGAGCCCGCCTGGCTTCTCGGGGTCGGCCGGGTTCAGCGACGGACCGTCGCTGTCGCCGTTCACCACGAAGGCCTGGGCGCCCGAATGGTTCGTGGACGGTGACCGCGTCAACGTCATCCTGTCCATGTCGACCGGTGGCGGCTTCGTGCCGTATCTGATGACGGCGCTCGAGCCGTCGCTCCGGTTGTGGAGCCTGCCCGTTCCGCTCGCCGGGATCGGCGCCGACCACATCGACACCACCGTGGTCAAGGTCGGATCGACCTACCACGCGTTCACCAAGAACGAGACGAAGAAGGTCATCGAGCATGCGGTCGCGCCGTCGCCGACCGGACCCTATTCGTTCGTCGCACCCGGAGATTGGGGCACGCTGGTCGAGGGACCGGCCGTCGTCCAGTTGCCGAACGGCACCTGGCGGATGTATTTCGACGCCTACACCGAAGGAAAGTACTTCTACTCCGACAGCACGGATGGGCTGAACACCTGGTCGCCCCGGCAAGAGCTTCCCGGCCTGTCCGGGACGGTGCGTCACGTCGGCGTGTTGCGAGAGCCGGCATGACACCGACTCGGTGACATCACGGGCGCTCGTCGCGGGCGGCCTTCTCGACGATGCCGGCGATTCGCCGGGTCTTGGTCGCCGGTTGCTTGGCGAACGCGATCTGGCTGAGCGCGAACTTGCGGACACTCGGTGGCCATGCGTCCCAGTGGGTACGTGCCTGCGGGGTGGCGTCGAGGGCCGCGGCGAGTTCCGGTGACTCGACGAGCGCCTCGGCGTCGTCAAGCAGGGTCCACAGACCACGTTGTTTGGCGTCGTCGATGACGGCCTGTCCGGCTGGCTGCATGCGTCCCTCGGCGAGCAGGTCGGTCACGCGTGCCTTGTTGGAGGCGGCCCACGCGCTGTTGCGGCCGCGTCGGGTGAACCACATACCGCGCCGGTGCTCGTCGATGGTCCGGGTGTGCCCGTCGACCCATCCCCAGCAGAGCGCCTCCCGCACCACCTGGTCGTAGTCGAGGGGCGTGTTCCCGGACTCCTTGCGCCAGAACACAAGCCAGACGCCTTCGGATCCATCGTGATTGTCTCGCAGCCACGCGTGCCACTCGTCGAGGGATTCGGGATGCAGGTGTTCGGCGTTCGAGTTGGCCATGGGGACAAGGTTAAGCGCCGGCCGTCACGCGACCGCCGGCCTTGGTGCCGGCGGGGCGAGGCTGTGGTGGATGTGTCCGGTGGGGGTGGTGATCCGGACCAGGTGTCTGCCATCGGGTGAGTCGATTGTTTCGGCGACCCATCCGGGTGCCTGCTTGGCGTAGTTGCATGCCTCGCACAGTCCCTGGCCGTTCTCGAACGTGGTCGGTCCGCCGTCGGCGACGGGGTGGATGTGGTCGGTGTGCCGCACGGGTGCGTCGCACCAGGGTGTTCGGCACACGGGGTCACGCAGCCGGATCAGCTCGGCCAGGGAGGTGGGGAACAGGCGGGTGCTGCGGTCCATCGCGACCACCGCGCCGGTGTCGGGCCGCGTGTAGACGCGGCGAAGTTCGGCGAGACCGGCGGTCGCGGCGGCGTGGACGAGTTCCCTTGCCACGTCTGCGGGAATCGGTCCGTAGCCGCGCACCTGTGCCGCCTCGTCGGCGCCGCCGAAGAGTGTGCGATCGGACACCGTCAGATGCACTCGAACCGGTGGCGCCGGCGCGGTGGTGTCGTCGGTCGGTGCGGTGACGATGCGGGCGACAAGGGTGTCCGCCATGATCTGCCCGCGGGTCCGCTCGTCGCCGGTGGCGGTTGCCGACGTGGCCGCTGCTGAGAGTGCGGCGTGGCAGGCGACGCCCTCCGCCATGGGCAGCAGCGCCGTCACGTAGGCCATCGTGTCCGGGGCGGGGCGGATCGAGACCCGCCGCTCGGTGTGCGCCTTGGCTTTCCGTCGAACCCAGACCGGCTTGTCCGCCTCGTACGCCATCTGGCGTGCGCTGGCGACGGTGTCCCTGTCGCTCATCTTCTCGAGTCGTTGGGGATCGGCGGCGAGCTTCCGGTCGATCTCGGCTCGGTCTTCGATTGAGAGGCAAGCGGTTTCGCGTGCGATCTGGGTGGCGCGCCACTCGGTGATCCGCCCTTCGCGCAGCGCACGAAGGGTGTGGGGCAGCTCGGAGGTGAGGGTGGTGGCCAGGCCGAGGTGGATGCCGCCGCGGTGCGGGGACTCGCGGCGGGCCAGCGCGATCTGGGAGGCGATGCCCCGGTCTCGACGCTCGCGTGCCACGCGCGCATCGGTGGCCGTGCGGCGTTGTTGCGCAGCGAAATCGGCGGTGACCTGGGCCTGAAGGCCGGCCGCGGCGCAGGCGAGCCGTTCGAGGGCGCGGAGCAGGTCGATGCGCTCGGCTTGGTGGTCGGGGCAGGCCGCGGCGGCGAGGGACTGGACCCACTGTTCGACGTCGGTGGTGGTCACCGTGTCGGTCAAGCGCCCCTGTTCGCTCATGTGTTCGATTGTATCGAGCGCCACCGACAGATTCGGCGGTTCCGTGGAACTCTCGCGGTGGCCTCAGGCGACAGGCGACACGGGTGCCTCGCTCAATGTCCGGCGGGTGACGAACCGTCGCGGCGTCCCCGACAGCGGATCGGTGAACTCCAGTTCCCGCGCGAGCAATTGGAGTGGGAGGGAATGGTCGTCTGGCGTCTCGGGGAGCAGGTCCGGATACCAGCGGTCGCCGAGGATTCCGATGCCGAGCGCTGCCAGATGCACCCGCAACTGGTGCGTCCGGCCGGTGCGCGGACGCAGGATCGTGTGCAGCACAGCGCGGCCGGAGACGCTCACGCCGGTCCCGTGCACGTCGACCAACGTCTCGGCGTTGGGCTCACGGGCGTCGTCGACGACGACCCGCAACTCGCCGCGCTTGACCTCGATGTGGTTGCGGTGGACGACGGGGACCGCGCGCCCGGCAAGCGCCGGCGCGCTCGGGTCCCACCCGGGCGGTCGCGCCGAGACCGCCTCGTAGACCTTCAGGACCTGCCGCTTCTCGAACAGCGACTGGTATGCGCCGCGCGTGCTGGGACGGGCCGAGAACATCACCAGGCCGGCGGTCGCGCGGTCGAGTCGATGGATCGGCGTCAGGTCCGGATTGTCGAGGCGATTCCGCAATCGGACGAGCGCGGACTCGCGCACGTAGCGCCCGGACGGGGTGGTGGGGAGGAAGTGAGGCTTGTCGACCACGACGAGGTCGTCGTCGACGTGCAGGATCTCCTCGTGGAACGGGATCGGGTCCTCCACCGGCAGGTCGCGGTGGTACCAGACGAACCGGTGTTCGCCCAGCGCCGTGCCGCGGCCGACCGGGCTGCCGTCGATGCCCACGATCTCGCCGGCGTCGAACCGCCGGTGCAGGTCATCCGCGTCCAGGTGGTCGAACCTCTCGACGACGTACTCGGCGACCGTCGCCCACGGCCCTGACGTCGGGACGCGCAGCCGCGTCGGTCCGACCCCGTTCTTGACGGGCAGCGGTGAGGGCATCGGCACGCGCTTCATCATTCCACCGGCTGCTGGCACGGCCGCGCCGCGGGCCGCGACGTGACGCGCTTGGTGCGCCCGGGTGGCCTCAGTCGACCGGCGCCGCGGACCGGCTCTTCCACCAGTGCCACCCGGCGGTGACGATGATCGCGCCGGCGAGGGAGCCGATGATGCCGCTCGGGCGCAGCTCGAGGCCGTCCCCGGCGAGCAGGCTGATGAGCAGTCCGCCCACGAACGAACCGCCGACGCCTGCGGCAAACGCCAGAGTCCAATCGATTCCGGACTTGGACTTCCCCAGAATGAGCTGGGCGACAGCGCCGACGAGCAATCCGAACAGGATCATCCCGATGATCAACATGGCGGGAGTATAGGGCGCAATACCCGCCCATCCCTGGTAGCCGGGCGCCCGCGCTATCCGTGCCGCGCCACGTCCTCGCACAGGATGCTCGGCCAGCGGGCGAGATCGGCCGGCGTGTGCGCCACCTCCAACGTGGCCCTGGGCAGCAGATCCAGCAGCGCCTCGGCGGTGGACACCGGGTGACCGGGATCGTCGGTCCAGGCGAGAATCGTCGTCGGAACGTCGATCTTCGCGACGTCGTCCGGGTCGGGCAGGTCGCTCAGCGCGGCCCCGCGGAACAGCGAAGGAAGCAGGTGCTCGGTGACATCCGGCACGGTGTCGGGCGCCCCGCTGGTCGCCGGGGGACGCGGGGCGGCGAGGTCGGCTCCGAGGAAGGCGTCGAGCCCCTGCTCCTCGATCACCGCGGCATTTCGGCGGTAGGTGTCGGCCTTGGCTGCGCGGGTGTGCCAGGCGGTCGCCGGCACCAGCAGGGTGAGGCCGGCGAACCGGCCGGGATCGCGCACGGCCGCGTGCAGCAGGGTACCGGTGCCCATCGAAGGGCCGACGCCATGGACCTGCTCGCCGGGGAACCAGTGGTCGAGCAGCCGCAGCAGGTCGTCGGCCAGAACCGGCCAGCGGTAGTCCTCGGGGGCCGCACGGCCGGTTGAGCGGCCGTGACCGCGCGCGTCGTACCGCAGCAGCCGGGTTCCGCTGAGCCCGCGGCCGAGATCGAGGTCCATCAGGCGGTCGCGGTGGCGGCTCGAGGTGAGGCCGTGGAGTTGGACGACCGGGTGGCCGCCCTCGTCGCTCAGCTCCACGTCGAGCTCGGCGCCGGGAACACTGAACGTCGGCACGGCGGCTCCTGTGGGTTTCGAAGGGCGCGGTGGCTGGGAAGGCGCCTAGGATACCGCCATGCGGCTGACCAACGTCGCGCACCTGCGCCTCCCGTTCGGCCGGCTGCTGGGCTACGACGTGAATGTCGGACAGCCGGGCCGATCCCTTCCCGTCTCCTTCGACCAGCGCCGACACGTCGGAGCAGGGGACCGGGCCGGATCCTGGATGGCCTTGTCCCTCAGACTCGCCGAGCCGGTGCCGCCCGACGAGCTCGCGGCCGCGTGGCTGGCGGTAATCGCGCGGCACGGCACGCTACGGTCCGTGTTCGTGCCCGGCGAGGACGGCGAGCCGCGGCTGCACGAGGTCGAGGTCTTCCCCGGTGACTGGGTCGAGCACTCGATCGCCCCAGGGCAGGCCGTCAACGATGCGCTGCGGGAAGTGCTCGACCGCGCGTGCTCGCCCTACGGTCGTCCGTCGCACCGGCTCTGCGTGCTCGAGACCGCGGTGGGGCCGACGGTGGTGATCGCCGCCGACCACTCTCACGTCGACATGTGGTCGATGCTGGTGATCGCCCGTGACCTGCTCGCCGCGCTGGCCGCGGTGCAGGAGGGCCGAGTGCCGTCGCTGCCGCCCGTTCCCGCCTTCGCCGAGCACACCCGTGCGCTGCGGGGCCGCCCGTCCGCACCCGACGATGTACGCCGCCGGTGGGCGGAGGTGCTGGCTGCCAGCGGTGATGTGATGCCTCGGTTCCCGTTGCCGCTGGGCGCGGCGGCGCTGCACGAGGAACGGGTCGAGGTGCGCGACGTGCTTGACGTCGACGACAGTGCCGCGTTCTCGGCCCAGGCCCGGGACGACGGTGTCTCGACCCTGGCACTGGTGGTGGCCGCGATGACCGAGGTGACCCGCGAGTTGGCAGGCAGCCCATTGCGGGCGGTCTTCCCGGTGCACAGCCGGTACGACGCCACCTGGCACGACTCCGTCGGCTGGTTCATCACCAACTCGGTGCTGGAATCGACCGTTCCCGAGCCGCGTGCCAGTGCGGAGGCGGTCAAGGAGGCCGTCCGGATGGGGTCCTGGCCATTGGAGGACGTTCTGCGTCCATGGGGCGGGATGCCCGAGGCGCCAGGGATGTTCGCGATTTCGTGGCTGGACCTGCGCCGGCTACCGGTCCGGGTCGACGCGACCGGGTTGGAGGCGCAGTACGTCGGGGCGACGATCCGGACCGACGGCGTGATGCTCTGGTTCATCTTCGACGAGTCCGGACTGCACCTGCGGTGCCGCTACCCCGACACCCCCGAGGCTCGGCGACATGTCGGCAACTGGCTGGACACGCTCGTGGCCCGCTTGCGTTCGCGGGCACGGGCATCGGTCGGTGGGCGGCTCCGACTCGGTGACCGGACCTATCGGGTGCAGCGCGCCTGCCGCGCCGACGTGCCGGCGCTCGTCGCACTGCTCTCCGATGACGAGATCGGACGCACCCGCGAAGGTGCGGAGATCGCCCGGTACGAGGAGGCGTACGACGCGGTCGCACGGGACCCCTGGCAGTACCTGGCCGTGGTCCGCGACGAGGACGACCGGATCGTCGGCACCATGCAGCTCACCGTCATTCCCGGGTTGTCCCGCGGCGGCACCACGCGTCTGCAGATCGAGGGGGTTCGGGTGGCGGCCTCCGAACGCTCCCGCGGTGTCGGCACCGCAATGCTCGAGTGGGCGCACGACCACGGCCGGCACCGCGGCGCGACGCTCGCGCAGGTCACTACCGACCAGGCCCGCGAGCGGGCGCACGCCTTCTACGCGCGGCTCGGGTACGACAACAGTCACGTCGGGCTCAAGCGGGCACTCTGACGCCTGGCCTACGGCACGAAGAACGTGGCGGCGCCGGGGGTGATCGGTCCCGGCACCGTGGAATTGACGACGATGGCCACCTGCCCGGTTCCCGTGTGCACCGTCGCAGCGGCGGGTATGCCGTTCAGCCCGTCGGACAAGCGAGCGGTGCCGGAGGTCCCGGTCGACAAGTTCACCCAGAACACCTCGGCCGAGAGCAGGCAGCCCCACCGACCCGGCTTCCCACCGGTGATCGTCACGCTGCCCGGCTGGTCACCGACGACGGCCGCGCAGCGAACCGGTGGCGCGTCGAAGCTCCCGTTCGGGTTTCCGAACGGCGCGGGGTCGATCTGGAACGGAATGGTCACCGCCGCGGCGGCAACTCCTGCGGTCGACAAACCCGATGCAGCAACGGCAATTGCGCAGATGCCGAGTCTGCGAGCGAGATTCATCATGGAGACCTCCTGTGGTGCAGGGGGCCCGACCCGGTGTCGACCCCATCCTCCCCTTGGAACCCGATCGTTGCACGGTTCGGCCACTATCGGAGGGTGAGTGGCGAACGCGGCGTGGCGGCGGTCGGCGCTCCGCTGCCTGCTGCGATACGCTCCGGCGTCAGCGGTGGATGTCGCGGTACCTGTTGCGGAGAAGTTCACGACTGCCGAGGTGGTGGGGTGCCATGACCGATGGGGTGATTGCCAGCGATTCCGATCGCGCGTCCGGGCACACGCGATTGCTCGCCGTCCTGCTCGCGATGGCAATGTTCGTCCTGGTCGTGGACACGTCACTGATGAACGTGTCGATCTCGGCCGTGGTTCGCGACCTCGACACGACCGTCAGTGGGGTGCAGACGGCGATCGCGCTCGAGGCGCTGGTGTCGGCGGCCTTCATCCTGATCGGCAGCAAGGTCGGCGACCTCATCGGCCGCAAACGCGCCTACGTCCTCGGCCTGCTCGGCTACGCGACGGGAGCGGCGGCGATGACATTCGCACAGAGCCTGACCACGGTGATCGTGTTCTGGGCCGTGGTGGGCGGAATCGGGGCGTCGCTGCTGCTGCCCGCGATGCAGTCTCTCGTGCACGGCAACTTCGAGGGCGACATGCAGAAGAAGGTCTACGCACTGGTCGGCGCCGCGGCCGCGATCGCCGCCGCGGTGGGACCACTGCTCGGCGGCTTCGTCACCACCTACCTGTCGTGGCGGATCGCGTTCGCGCTCGAGGTGGTGATCATCGTCGTCGTGCTCTCGGGTATCGGTCTCGTCCGCGACGTGCCGTACACCGGTCCCCGGGGTGTTGATGTCGGGGGTGCGGTGCTCTCGGTCGTGGGCATGGGCGGGATCGTGCTGGGAATTCTGGTGTGGCAGGAGGGCGGTGAGGCGGTCGCCGCGCTCCTGGTGATCGGTGCCGCGGCATTGGGCGCTCTGGCGTACTGGCTGATCCGCCGGAAGCAGCGTGGGGAACCGGCCCTGCTGGATCCGGACCTGTTCCGGTCCAAGGTTTTCCGGCTAGGCGTCACGCAGCAGATGCTCCAGCAGATCGCCCTCGGTGGCACGATGATCGCGCTGCCGATCTACCTGCAGATGGTGCTCGAGTACAACGCGATGCTGGCCGGCCTGTCCCTCGCACCGCTGTCGCTGAGCATGTTCGCGGTGGCCCTGCTCGTGGGGAAGAAGGCGGGCGATCGACCCCCGGCCGGGATCATCCGGTGGGGTTTCGTCCTGGTCACCGTCGGCATCGCGATCCTGATCCCGCTGGTGCCCAGGGCGGACTTCGGGTGGGCGCTGGTGGTGCCGCTCGTCATGGCAGGTTCGGGGCTGGGGATGCTGGTGTCTCAGCTGAACAACTACACGCTCGCCCCGATCTCGGAGGAGCGGGTCAGCGAAGCCGCCGGAACCAACTCCGCGGCCGGGTCGTTCGGGCTCTCGTTCGGGCTGGCCTTCGCGGGCGCCATCATGCTGGCGACGCTGTCGATCACCTTCACCGCGATGGCGCAGTCGAGCACCGTGCTCCCGCCCGCCGACCAACAGCGCGTGGCGAAGGTGCTCGAGGACGACGCGCAGGTCATGAGCAACGCGGAACTCGAGGCCCTGCTCGTGGGCCAGCCCCCGGCGGTCCAGGACGAGATCGTCCGCATCAACACCGACGCGCGCCCCATCGCCCTGCAGGCGGCACTGCTCGTTCCGATCGTGGCCGGCCTTCTCGGGCTGCTCAACTCGTTCCGCATGGTGCGGGAGCCGGACTCCCCGTCACCCACTGGCGGTGACGGGGAGTCCGGCGCGGCGTGACGGCTCAGTTGCTCTTGGTGGGCGCAGCCGACAGGATGCCGTCGAGGTCGGCGAGGACCGTCATGCCGCCGAGCGGGCCGACGCCGGTGATCCAGTACGACATGTCGACGACGTGCATGTTCGGGAACAGTGCCCGGTCGGTCACCACCGCGGGGACCGATGTCGGGTCGGCCGGCTTCGCGCTGGTCACCAGGACCAGGTCGGCCTTCGCCTCGCTGGCGAGTTCGGGGGACAGGTCGACGGAGATCGAGTTCTGCCAGTCACGGGGCGGGATGGTGAACCCGGCGCATTCGAGGGTGCTGCCCGCGAACGAGGTCGGGCCGTAGAGGGTCAGGACGTCCTCGCGGGGGCGGATCAGTTGCGCCGCTTTGCCTGCGGTGCCGTGCTCGGTCGCGACCTCCTCGCAGCGCGCGGTGTAGCCGTCGAGCAGCGTCTGGGCCTCGGACCCCTTGCCGAGGGCGTCGGCGACGAAGCGAACATTGTCTTGCCACGGATCGGCCTGCGACGCCATGTACACGGTCGGGGCGATCGCGGCGAGCTGGTCGTACAGGTCCGCGTGCCGGGTCTCGGTGCCGAGGATCAGGTCCGGCTTCAGTGCGGCGATCTTCTCCACGTTGGGTGCGGCGACCGTGCCGGTCAGCGCGACCGACGACGCCTTGTCGCCGAGGTATGCGGGCACTCCGGTCGCTTCGCTGAGAACCGCTGCGCCGACCGGGATCACGCCCAGTGCGATGGAGGTGTCGAGGTGCACTGGTTCGAGGACCACGACGCGCTGCGGATCGGCGGGGACCTCGGTCGAGCCGTGGGCGTGCGCCACCGTGCGCACCGAGGTCGCCTGATCGGTCGAATCGTCGTCGGCACTGCCGCAGGCGGTCAGTGCCACTGTCGCGGCGAGCACGCCGATCAACACTCGACCCGCCCGCGTGGCATCCTGTCTCATTCGCACTCCTGACTGCACTCGCTGCCCCGCCCGGTCGGTGCCGCGCGGCCGCCGAAATGGCGTCCCTTAAGATTGGTAAGGCTAACTTACCGAGTGGGGGAAATGCCGTGTCTGCTCGCCCCGACGGCGCCTGCGCCGTGCCGTGCACCTCGCGCGGCCGGTCGCACGGGGCCGAATCCGACATCGACCTTGCCGCAATGGGATCGGTGATCGAGAATCCCCAGGTGAGTCGCCGGCCCGACGCGTGTTCGTGGCGGTCGTCCGCGGTCGGCGAGCCGATGGTCGCGCGCGCCACCCTCACCCGGTTGTGGGTGCTGATCGAGCATCCCGGGCCGTGGCCGAAGACCGCACCGACCGGAGTCCTGCCCGACGCCCTGCTCGACCGGATCGCGGCACTCGACGGCCCCGCCCGGCTCGTGCTGATCCGTCGCCCCCGCCGTCGGCGCGTCACCGAACCGCGCTGGATTCTCGCCTGGTCCGACGGGGTGAGCCATTGGATGCGCCAAGGGGTCGTCGCCGGCTACGAGGACCTTGCCGACCTGTCGTTCGAGACGAGCGCCGCCGGGACGGAACCGGACGTCGGAGAGGCGCGTACCAGTCCGCTGTTCGTGGTGTGCACCCACGGGAAGAAGGACGCCTGCTGCGCCGAGCTGGGCCGGCCGATCGTCAGCGCCCTGTCCGAGGTCGACGGCGCGGACGTGTGGGAGTGCACCCACATCGGAGGAGACCGGTTCGCCGCCAACATGATCGCATTGCCGGAGGGGCTGTACTTCAGCCGACTCGGCGCGGAGTCGGCACGGGCCGCGGTCCGTGACCATCTCGCCGGTCGCATGTCGCCGACCCACCTGCGGGGCCGGGCCGCGTTGCCGCAGCCGGCGCAGGTCGCCGAACACGTGATCCGGGAGGCGACGGGTGTCTTCGCCCTCGGCGCGCTCGAAAGCGTCTCTGTGGCAACCACAACCGACTCCGGCACCACGGTCGACATGCGCATCGCATCGCGGGACTTCCGCGTCGTGGTGCGGCCCGGACCGCCGGAGCAGCCGTTCCGGCACGGCTGCATACCGGATACCGCGGCCACCTGGCACCGATGGATCGTGGACAGGTTCGACGAACGCACGGTCGGATAGGCGGACCGCATGCGTCGAGGTGCTTCGCGATCGGGTCCGTTGCCCTACTGTTGGCGACCATGAGCGAGCAGGTGAAGGGACCCGCGTCGTATTTCCCGTCGATCGAGGAGAAGTACGGGCGTCCGATCGGTGAATGGCAGGCGTTGATCCGGGCCAGCGACCTGACCAAGCACATGGAGCTGGTGAACTGGCTCAAGGCCGAACACGGGCTCGGTCACGGCCACGCGAACGCACTCGTCGCGTACACGCTGAAGGACGACGCCGCCGGTTAGGCCGTCGGGTCAGGCCGTTCGGGAGGCGCGGCCCGCGTCCGATTCCGGAGTGATCAGTTGGACGGGTGCGTCCGCGCTCATGGTGCGGATCACCGTCCGGGTCAGGCCGCGGACGGTCCGGGCCTGAAGTTCGAGCGCCGCGTCGGCTGCCGACAGGGCGATCAGCACGGGACCGCCGATCCACAACGGAATTCTCATCAACACTCCTCCTTGGGCCGAGGGACGGCCCGCCGACCCAGGAGGGGGAGGGTGGGCCGGCGAGCCTTCGCCGCTCGCGGAGGGGCGACACGACGCAACGCGAGCGTAAATGATGATCCTTAATACTCGCGAGTACCCGACCAGCGGGTATTCATGAACGGACGTCCAGACCGGCCGGTCCACTCTGTGCAGGAATCCGTCGTCGTGTCGTCGCCGGACGGCCGCGTCGGAATGGTTGACTCTCCGCATGGCCGCCGAAACCTTCCTCGTGGAACCACCGTCCGGTGGCAGATGACCGGCCCGAAATCGTGGTTCTTCAAGGTGTTCGGGTTCGTGATGAGCATGGACAAGATGGTCGGCAAGGACTTCGAGAGGGGCCTCGCGAAGCTGAAGGCCGTCGCCGAGGCCGCGTAGTCGCGCCCCACCCCCACAACCGGTTGCTACCCTTCGAACACTGGGGTGGGCGATCGGGGGGATCGTGGGGGAAATTCTTGTGGCCGACGTGGCGGCGTTGCGTGCGCTGGCGGCATCGTTGCGGGCGGACGCGGACACCGTCGTCGGCCTCGACCCGTCCGGGTCCTGCGCCGATGCCGCCGCCGCGATGCCCGACTCCGCGGTCGGGGCGGTTCTCGCCCGCGCGGCCGATCCGATCCTCGCCGGATACCGGCGCACCGCCGACAGGATGCGGACGATGGCGGCCACTGCCGACGACACCGCCGCCGGGTACGAGGCCGCGGATGGGGCACTGCGGGACCGGCTGAGTGGAACGGGCCCGTAGCGGTGGCCGCCACGCTGACGCAGCTGCGCCGCTGGCAACCCGGTGCCCTCGCTGTCGCCGGTGGCCGGATCGAGAGGGTGAACCGCGAGTTCGACGACACCGTGGCGCCGCTGCGGCGCCGCGTCGACGCCGCCACGACCCACTGGTCGGGATCGGCGGCGACGGCGGCGACGGCACACGTACTCGCGGCACGAGAGGTGGGCGATCACACCGGAACCGCCGTTCGGGCCGTCGCCGACGCCCTCACCGATGCGGCGGGCGCGCTCGGACCGGCGGCTGCGACTGCCCTCGCGATCGCGGACGACGCGACGATCGCCGGCTTCGCGGTCGCGGACGACGGGCGGGTCACCGCCCCGGTATTCGCCAGTGGCGTCCCCGTGCTCGATCTGCTGTTCCAGGCGCAGCTCCGGGAGCAGGCCGGGGTGCTCGAGTCCCGGCTGGCCCCCGCGCTGGACGCAGCCGGCGAGGCCGACGTCCGCGCCGCCGCCGCTCTCGCTACGGCGCTCGCCGAGCTCGACCCCGCCCCGGGCGCGGCGCCGGGTACCCGGATCGCCGCGATCCTCGACGGCCGCGCCGCCCTGCCCGACCAGCCGCGGGCCCTGCGGGACCTCTGGGCGACGCTGACACCCGCCGAGAAGGACGGACTGTTCGCCCTCGACCCGGCGATCGGCAACCGGGACGGCCTGCCCGCCGTCGACAAGCACCACTACAACTCGATCCACCTCGACGACCTGCGTGAAGGTGCCCGGGTCCGGCTCGACGACCTGGACCGGCGGCACCCGGACTGGGCGCGCGGCGAGGACGTGCCGCCGGACGAGGGAGTGGTCGACGAGCCGACGCAGCTACGCCGGCGCGAGTACGAGGACTGGTGTGAGTCGCGGGACGGCGTGGCGGACGAGGTCGCCGGTTACGACGCCGTCGCCCGACAGATCGAGGCGGGCGGTGACACGCTCTACCTGCTGGGTATCGACGACGAGGGGCGAGCGGCGATCGCCGTGAACAACCCGGACACCGCGATGAACGTCGCGACCTTCGTGCCCGGAACCGGATCGACACTGTCGGGTATCGGTGGCGACGTCGAGCGCTCCCAGAGCATGCTCGACGCCGCGAACCTGGCGGATCCCGCGGCGACAGCCGTGATCACCTGGTACGGCTACAACGCGCCGCAGAGCATCGTGCCCGACGCCGCCCTGCGAAGTTTCGCCGATGCCGGGGCGCCGCGTCTGGACGCGTTCCAGGACGGGCTGCGGGCCGCGCACGACGGTCCGCCCGCACATGCCGTGGTGATCGGGCACAGTTACGGCACCACCGTCATCGGCACCGCCGCCGCGCACGGAAGTTCGCTGGGCGTAGACGAACTCGTGTTCGTCGGCAGTCCGGGTGTCACCGTGCCGGACGTCGACCACCTACGGCTCGACGGCGTCGACCCGGCCGGCAACCATGCCAGGGTGTACGTCACCGCGGCGAAGGGCGACCCGGTGCCCCTGATCGGGGACATGTTCGGGAACGCGGCGCATGGGCCGAATCCCGCGCGCGACGCGTTCGGCGCGCAGGTGTTCGAGGGCGATCCCGGCACCCCGTGGCATCTGCCGATCCTCGGGGACATCGGCATCGACCCGGGCAGCCACAGCGACTACTGGGACAGCGGCAACCCGTCGCTCGAAGCGATGGGACGGATCATCGTGGGGCAGGAACCATGACAACACATCGGCTGCGAGCCGGGGCCGTGCTCGCGGTGCCGGCGCTTGCGCTGGCGCTGATCGCCGGGTGCGGAGGGAACGACAGGACGGAGGACGCGGTGGAGACCGCACTGACCCGGGAGGTCGCGCAGCAGCGGCTCTTCGCGCACCTTGACGACACGCTCGCGGCGCTGCCCCCGGGGACGTCGTTGACCCGGGCGCACCCCGAACTGAGCACCGGAACCTTCGGGCCGGCGCACACCATCCCCTGCGACGACTCCAACACCGTCAGGGACGGGCCGTTGTTCCTCACCGCCACGTACTGGGTGAGCGGGGTTCCCCGGGGTGAGGCGAACCGCTACCACGACATCCTGGTGCGGTTGTGGACCGACCGGGGATGGCCCATGACGGACCGGTCCCGCACAGACACCCGCGGCGTCAACGGCGAGTCCCCCGACGGGTTCCGGCTCACCGCCGACGTCAATTCGCGCGGAGACCTGGCGGTCGCCGTCGTCTCGCCGTGTTTCCCGCGGACGGACGGTGCGCAGCCCGGCCCCGTGGCCGGTCCCGACGTCATCGAACGGCGGTGACCGGCATGGTGTCCCCGTCACCCGACGGCGAGTTGGCGGAGCTGGCCGTGACGGCGAGCCGGGTGCAGCAGGCCGTCGAGCGGGTGCGCGGGCGAGCGCACGCTCCGGACGGCGCGGTGCGTGTCGAAGCCGGGGTGGACGGCAGGATGTCGGCGTTGGACATCCACCCGGATGCACTGCACCTGGGCGCCGATCGGCTCGCGCGGCTGATCGTCGAGGTGCACGCCGCCGCCCAGGCGGAGGCCGTGGCCGCCGCCGAACCGCTCCGGGAGCAGCTGCTCACCGACCGTCGCGTGGCCCGGGTCCTCGCCCGGCTGGAGGGGCGGGGCGCACCGGAACCCGATCCGGGTCCCGATCCGGACCCCGACCGCTACTACGCCACCTTTTCGGTGTTCGGGACGGACCCGGACCGGCAGCGGTAGCACCGGGCCGTACGCTGACGGCATGGCCGAATGCCCTTGTCGCGCACGCGGCGACAGACACCGCCACCTGGCGGAATGCGGGATCGACGAGATCGGCGTGACCCGATGAACACCGACCCGAGCACACCCGGCGCGAAGTCCCGCAGCGAGCGTCTCGACGAGCTGCCCTTCACCCGCCGCCACGGCCGGTTGCTCGTCGGGTCGGGGATCGGGTGGGCGCTCGACGCCATGGACGTCGGCCTGATCTCGTTCGTGATGGCCGCGTTGGCGGTGCAGTGGAATCTGAGCAACACGCAGCTCTCCTGGATCGGGTCGATCGGGTTCGTCGGCATGGCGGTCGGGGCGAGCCTCGGTGGCCTGCTCGCGGACCGGTTGGGCCGGCGCCAGGTGTTCGCGGCGACGCTGCTCGTCTACGGGCTGGCAACCGGTGCCGCCGCGCTGGCCGGGTCGGTGGCGGTCCTGATGGCCCTGCGGTTCGTCGTCGGACTCGGTCTCGGTGCCGAACTGCCGGTCGCGTCGACGTTGGTCAGCGAGTACGCGCCGCGAAAACTGCGCGGCCGCATGGTCGTTGCGCTGGAGGCGTTCTGGGCGGTCGGCTGGGTGCTTGCCGCGCTGATCGGCTACTTCGTGGTGCCGCTCGGCGACGACGGGTGGCGGTGGGCGCTGGCGGTCGGCCTGGTGCCGACGGCCTACGCGGTGGTGGTCCGGCTCGGGCTGCCCGAATCGGTGCGGTTCCTCGAGAGCCGCGGCCGGGACGCCGAGGCGGAGGTCGCGGTCCGGGACTTCGAAGCCGCGGCCGGCGTCGAGGCGCCGGTCTCCGCAACCGTGTCGGACGCGTCGCAACCGCCGGACACCTCGCAACCGCCCGAACCCGCGGAACCGACGGAAACACCGGTGCGCGAGTCGATCTGGTCGGCCCGGCTCCGGCGCCGCACGACCGCACTGTGGGCGATCTGGTTCTGCGTCAACCTGTCCTACTACGGCGCGTTCATCTGGTTGCCGAGCCTGCTGGTGAACCAGGGATTCGATCTGGTCAAGTCGTTCCAGTACACGCTCGTCATCACCCTCGCGCAGCTCCCCGGATACGCGGTCGCGGCGTGGCTGATCGAGGCCTGGGGCCGACGCAGCACCCTGGCGACCTTCCTCGCCGGCTCCGCGGTGGCGGCCGGACTCTTCGGACTGGCGGACACGCCCACCCAGATCGTTGCGGCGGGGATGGCGTTGTCGTTCTTCAACCTCGGCGCCTGGGGCGCCCTGTACGCGATCGGGCCGGAGCTCTACCCGACGCCGGTCCGCGGCTCGGGCACTGGAGCGGCCGCAGCCTTCGGTCGGATCGCCTCGATCCTGTCACCGCTCATGGTGCCGTGGCTGCTCGACGCCGGCGGGAACGCACTGGTGTTCACCGTGTTCGCCGTGGCCTTCGTGCTGGCCGCCGGGGCCGCGCTTGTGTTGCCGGAGCGCCGGGGCGTCGCCCTCGAGGACTGATGCCAGGAGGAGTCACCGAAACGACGGGGTTCGCTTGGCGAGGAAGGCGTTTGCGCCCTCGGTGCCGTCTTCTCCGCTGAACAGCGCCGCGACCGTCCTCGCCTCGTCGTCCAGTTGGGCGGCCAGGTCGCGGCTCGACGCAGAACGTCGCGCCACGCGCCCCGATCACCGCGACCCGGACGGTGCCCTCGTCGGCTCCGCGTGCGATGCGCCAGGCGGCCTCTCGAATCGCTTGTGCCGCAGCCATGTCCAGCGCATTGCCCGACTCCCGGATCAGGGTGATCCGTGCGACGCGTCCCTCCAGCGCCCATTCCACCCGCTCGTTCATTACCTCGGACGCCGTACTCATGTTGCTTCCTCCGGTCGGCGCTGCCTCTCTGTAGGCGCACGTTACCGTCCGGTAGTTCGGCTATTCAAACCTAGGGTCGAGAAAGTTGCCGAAGGGCTGAACGGGGCGGGAGTGGGCACGGGGGTGCCCCTGCTGTTGGTGGTTCGGGTGCGGGTGATGGTTCAGGCGCGGACGAACAGTCGCAGCGCCTCGTCGACGACGGCGTCGCCGATCCGGCCGTCCGGGTCGGCGTCCGGGCGAAGCCAGATCGACGCATGGTTGAGGATGCCGTGCAGGCAGTGCAGCGCCACCGACGGGTCCGGGCAGTCGAACTCGCCCGCCTCCAGTCCACGGTCGACCACGTCGCGGAAGATCTGGTCGTGGCGGTGCCGCATCGTCTTGATCGCCTCGATGTGCTCGCTCGGCCAGGGCGCGGGGAAGGAGAACAGCTTGCCGACCTCGGGGTAGAGCACGGTCAGAATGTGCAGCTGCTCGGTGACGAGCGCGCGCAGCCGGTCGGTCTCGGTGCGGCCGGCCGCGGCCTCGAGTGCCTCGCCGAGGCGCGTCAGGACATCGGTGGTGAGCTTCTCGAGTGCTGCGGAGACCAGGGCGTCCTTGCTCGGAAAGTAGTGGTAGAGAGTGGCTTTCGCGATGTCGGTGCGCTCGGCCACGTCCTCGAAGCGCATGCCCTGATAGCCGCTGCCGGACAGGATCTGCAGGGCCGCGGCGATCATCTCCGCCTTGCGCCGGTCGCGTCGGCGCGCCACCCGCCCTCCCGGAGCGGTGGCGTGCGCGTCCACGGTCGAAGTCACCGCCCGATCATAGCCGGGGGAGTGCTGGGCCAATCCTCGGCGAACGCCATCGGGGGCCGGGTGGGTGACGCGCTCCCGAGGCCGCATCGGTGCGCTTCTCGCTGGGGTTCGTCGTTTCCGGTTGTCGTCCGTCGGGACGTTCTATCGACCCGATAGGCTAGAGTTCGACCCCGGGGTCGAGAAATTGGATGGTCGACACCCGACCGGACGTTCGGCCCGGATCGCAGCCACTTACCGGAAGGGGATCTCGGTGACCGATTCGACAGGACCCGGGTCCAGCTATTTCGAGCGCGTCGGTGCCCACCGTTTCGTGCCGACCGTGCACGCGGGCGGGGCCTGGGCGGACGACGAACAGCACGTCAGCCCCCTTGCCGGGCTGGTCGTGCACGAGATCGAGAGGGTGCGGGCGCAGCAGGCGCGGCCGGACCTGCTGATGAGCCGCGTCAGCTTCGACATTCTCGGGCGTATCGGATTCGAGGAGTTCGACATTTGTGTGGATGTCGTCCGGCCGGGCCGCACGGTCGAGCTCGTCCAGGCGACGGTGGACATCGGCGGCCGCTCCGTGCTGGCGGTTCGGGCATGGTTCCTGTCCGCCCAGGACATCGCGGAGGTTGCGGGCGGTGAACCGGAACCGCTTCCGGCGCCCGAATCGCTGCCCGTGTGGTCGCTCACCTCGGTGTGGAAGGGGGGCTACATCGCCTCGATCGACACCCGGGCGGTCGGGGAACCGCGGCCCGGGCGCGCCGCCGCGTGGGTGTCCACGCCCATGGATCTCGTCGCCGGCGAGAACGCGAGTGACCTGGCGTCCTACATCGCGCTGGTCGACACCGCCAACGGCATCGCCGTCCGGCAGGATCCCGCGGACTGGATGTTCCCCAACATGGACCTGACCATCCACCTGTACCGCCAGCCGGAGGGGCGGTGGACGGGGCTCGACACCGGCGTGACCTTCGGGCGGACCGGGCAGGGGCTCACGAGTACGGTCCTGCACGACGTTCGTGGACCCGTCGGATGTGCCCAGCAGATCCTCACTGTTCGTCCGCAGCCGGAGCTGCAGGGGTGACTGAACGCGGGGCGCCCGTCACACCAGGTAGGGGACGAGGGCCTTGCGGTCGGTGGGGTAGTCGGTGAACTTCTCCTGGTACCACCGGTGGGTGGCCAGTGCCCGGGGGATCAGGTTGCCCGCGGTGATGAGCAGGATGACGACCCCGGGTAGTGCCCAGGTCAGCAGCGCGAACCCGGACCAGGCGATCAGCTCGCCGAGGTAGGCGGGGCTGGTGACGTAGCGGAAACCGCCGCCGAACGGGACCCGGTACTCGGCGGCTCCGGGATTGTGTCTGTCGCGCAGGTTGCGCACGATCGACTCGGAGCTGACCAGCAGTGCGAAGCCGCACAGGTAGACGGCGAGACCGATCAGGAACCGGGGGTCGGTCAGCCAGTCGGTGGTGTACTGCCCGAAGTAGTCGTGGCTGAAGAGTGCGCCGTTGAGGTAGCCGTGCATGGCAGTCACCAGCATGCCCATCACGATCACCGAGACGTTGAAGGTGCTGCGCTTGCCGGGCACCTGACGGATGGCGAGCGGGAAGAACCAGCCGCGGTTCGCGTAGTGCAGCAACCAGATTCCGGCGAGAACGAGGGACGCCGGCTCGAACCGGTTCGGCCCGGTCAGGTAGAAGACCAGGAACACCACGGTCGCGGGGATCTCCATCAACCACCAGCCGAGCTTGGGGTTGAGGTTGAACCCGAGGTTGGTCGACGAGAACCGCCCGTACGAACTCTGGGCGAAGAAGCCGCCGATGATCACGAACGCGGCGAACGCGAACGCGGCGGTCAGGACGGTGTCGTAGACGGTGTTACCGGTGTACCAGTGCATCGAGGTCCTTCGGTGGTGACGTCGGGCGGATCGGCCGACGAATTTGTAACGTGTTCTACCACGTGGCACGGGGGTTGGTGTCGCAATCGGTTAACTGAATAGCCGGTCCCGGCGCGGGTGCTTGCGGGCAGGCGCGACCGTGACCTAGGGTTAGATCAATATTGATTTATTCGGTACGGCTAGGGGATGGCATGAACCTGACAACGCAGCAGGCCGATCGCGCGGCGGGCGTTCTGCTCGGCACCGCCGCGGGCGACGCACTCGGCGCCGGATACGAGTTCACCCATCCGGCTCCGGGGACGCCGATCGACATGATCGGCGGTGGCACATTCGCCTGGGCGCCGGGAGAGTGGACCGACGACACCGCGATGGCGGTCGCGATCGCCGAGGTCGCCGCCACCGGAGCGGACATCGGCCGCGGCACCGGGCTGGACGCGGTCGCCGCGCGGTTCGTCGCCTGGTTCGACTCGAATCCCCCGGACGTCGGGAACCAGACCCGCGCCGTGCTGTCGGCGCGGCCGGGCAGCGCGGACGCCATGCGCGCCCGGGCCCGGTCGATCCCCGGACGCAAGGGCGGCAACGGTTCCCTGATGCGCACCGCCCCCGTCGCCTTGGCCCACCTCGGAGACGAGCGGGGCTGCGTCGACGCGGCGGCCGCCGTCGCGGCGCTGACCCACGACGACCCGCAGGCGATCGAAGCGTGCCGGATGTGGACGCACGCCATCCGGCACGCCGTCCTGCACGGCAGCTTCGACGGCGTCCGTGGCTACCTGAAGACCGCGCCGGCCGAGGTAGCCGCCGAGTGGGGTCCGTTGCTCGATATGTCCGAAACCGGCTCGCCCGCAGACTTTTCCAAGAACGGCTGGGTGGTGCACGCCCTGCAGACCGCGTGGTGGGCGATCACCTCCACCGATCCCGCCGCCCCCGACCACCTCCCGCGCGCCCTGGAGGCGGCGGTGCGGGCCGGCGGCGACACCGACACCACGGCCGCGATTGCCGGTGGTCTGCTCGGCGCGCGGTGGGGTGCCTCCGCCGTTCCGGACCGGTGGCGCCGGATACTGCACGGCTGGCCCGGTTACACCGCGGCAGATCTGGTGCGGATGACCGAGGAGACGGTTGCCGGCGGGCCGGCCCGGCGGTCCGGGCCGGTGATCGAGGTGGTCGAGGGCGACATCACCGCGGTGCCGGCGGATGCGATCGTCAACGCCGCCAACTCGACCCTGCTCGGCGGCGGGGGCGTCGACGGCGCGATCCACCGCGCCGGCGGGCCGCGGATCCTGGCCGAGTGCCGGCAGTTGCGTGCCACCACCCTGCCCGACGGTCTCCCGGTCGGCGCCGCGGTGGCGACCACCGCGGGAAGCCTGCCTGCGCAGGCCGTGATCCACACCGTCGGTCCGCGGTACTCCGGCCACGAGGACCGCTCGGCGTTGCTGCGGGCCGCGTACACCCGCAGCCTCGCGGTCGCGGACACCCTCGGGGTCGGCAGCGTCGCGTTCCCGCTGATCTCCTCGGGCGCCTACGGGTGGCCGCTCGAGGACGCGGTCCGGCAGGCCGTCGCCGCCGTCACCGGCGCGGACACCGGTGTCGAGCGGGTCCTTCTGGTCGCCTACGACCGCGCGACCGCAGAACGGTTGCGCCGCGCGCTGCGCGTGAACTAAGCCGTCCGCGCCAGCAGCGCGTCGAGGGCCGCGTAGCTGGCGTTCATGCCCTCCTCCATGCCGGACCCGAGCATGCCGTCCCGGTCCTCGGCGGTGAGGAACAGCGATTCGACGACGATCTTCGTGCGTCCGTCGCCGAGATCCACGAAGTCGACGGCGTCGATGGACGCGTGGGTGGGCATGCCGTCCCACTCGAAGGAGTACACGAGCCGTTCCTGCGGGACGACTTCGCGGAACCGGCCCTCGAAGCCGTCGCTGCCGCCCTCGTGGTGCTCGACGAATCGCCAGTGTCCGCCGACCTCGAGTTCCCATTTCTCCACGTCGAGGGGGTTGCCTCGACCCCACCACTGCGCGATCAGGTCCGGTTCGGTGTAGGCGGCCCAGACGCGGGCGCGGGGCGCGTCGAAGACCCGCTCGACGCGGCAGTCGCGGTCGCCGGACGTGGTGACGGCGGCGTGATGGGTGCTGGTCATGACTACTCCTCGTGGTTGGGCTCGGCCGTACGGTCGAGGAACTGTCCGAGATGGTCCAGGCGACCGGCGAGAGCGCGGCGGTGGCGGTTGAGCCATGCGATTTCGAGGTCGAGGGGGTTGGCCCCGAGTTGGCAGTGCCGTACCCGGCCCCGCTTCTCCGTCACCACCAGCCCGGCCTGCTCGAGGAGGTGGACGTGCTTCGTGATGCCGGTGAGGGTCATCTCGAAGGCATCCGCCAATTCGGTGATCGTCGCGTCCGATCGGTCGAGGCGTTCGAGGATCCCGCGCCGGGTGGGGTCCGAGAGTGCCGCGAACGTCGCGTCGAGCGGCTGATACTGAACCATCTAGTTCAGTGTCTTTCCGAAACCTGCCCGCTGTCAACCCCTCGGGCCGACAAGCGGGCAGATGCCGATCAGGCCATCTCGGGTACGTGCAGGTGCGCGATGGCCAGTTCGAACTCGCACACCTCGAGCACGGTCGCGCCCATCTCACGGGTGGCCGCGGCGCGCATCGACTCCGACTGCTCCCTGTTCCGGTCCATCGCCTCGCGGCTGTCGAACGTCACCGACACCACCGCGCGGCCGGCGGCGTGGTCGACCATCATGCTGGCGCTGCAGAACCCCTCGAGGTCCTCCATCATCGGAAGCGACGTCAGCTTGAACACGTCGATCGCACGTGACATGTGACCGGGCTCGAGCTTGAGCCATGCGACGCGAACGCAGGAGCCCCGGCTCGAGTGATGGTCCCGGTGCAGGGCGGCGATGTCCCAGCGTTCGACGGTGGCGGTGCCGTGGAACATCTCGGTCGCACGGTCACGCAGTTCGCGGACCGGTCCCTCGCTCGCGCGCAGTGCGTCCTCGTCCATCCAGGAACTGGTGGCGATGCAGCGGCCGCTGTCGCGGTCGACGAGGAGGGAGAGCCCCGCGCAGCCCTCGTAGTCCGCGAGTGCGGGCATGACGGTGTCGCTCATGTGCTTGATGCCGGCGTCGATGAAGGACGGGTGCGCCTGGATCGTGGTTGAACGTGCGTACACGGTCTATCCCTTCCTTGAGGCGGCGCCCCGGCGGCGCCACCGGTTGCCCCCGACCTTCACCTTCCTCCCCACCCATGCCCGAGGCAATGGGTTCGGAGCCCCCTGTTCCACTACCGGGCGGTAGGTCCGCCGACCGGGTCCTGAGCGTAAAATCCCGGCGAACATGTGCCCGTCGGCAGTCGTAAGGGGAATCGGATTGAACGCGCACACCGGAGAACGTGAGCAGCTGGAGTTCCAGGCGGAAACCCGCCAGTTGCTGGACCTGATGGTCCACTCGATCTACTCGAACAAGGACTCCTTCCTGCGGGAGCTCGTGTCCAACGCCTCGGACGCGCTGGACAAGCTGCGGCTGGCCGCGTTCCAGGACAAGGACCTGGGCGCGGACACCTCCGACCTGCACATCGAGATCGCCGTCGACAGGGACGCCCGCACCCTGACGATCCGTGACAACGGCATCGGCATGTCCCGCGAGGAGGTCGTCGACCTGATCGGCACCCTCGCCAAGTCCGGCACCGCCGAACTGCGCCGAAAGCTCAAGGAAGCCAAGGACGCGGCCGCCAGCGAGGAACTGATCGGCCAGTTCGGGATCGGCTTCTACTCGACGTTCATGGTCGCCGACAAGGTCACCCTGCTGACCCGCAAGGCAGGCCAGGAGCGGGCCACCCGCTGGGAGTCCAGCGGCGAGGCGACCTACACGATCGAGACCGTCGACGACGCGCCGCAGGGCACGTCGGTGACGCTGCACCTCAAGCCCGTCGACACCGAGGACCACCTCCACGACTACACCGCCGAGTGGAAGATCAAGGAACTGGTCAAGAGGTACTCGGACTTCATCGCGTGGCCGATCCGGATGGATGTCACCCGCACAACCCCGGCCACCGACGACGCACCCGAACAGGTCACGGTGGAGACCCAGACCCTGAACTCGATGAAGGCACTGTGGGCCAAGTCGAAGGACGAGGTCACCGAGGAGGAGTACACCGAGTTCTACCGGCACATCGCCCATGCCTGGGACGAGCCGCTCGAGACCATCCCGATGAAGGCGGAGGGCACCTTCGAGTACCAGGCGCTGCTGTTCATCCCGAAGCACGCGCCGTTCGACCTGTTCATGCGCGAAGGCAAGACCGGCGTCCAGCTGTACGTCAAGCGGGTGTTCATCATGGACGACGCCGACGAACTGCTGCCCGAGTACCTGCGGTTCGTCAAGGGCGTCGTCGACGCCCAGGATCTCTCGCTCAACGTCTCCCGCGAGATCCTGCAGCAGGACAGGCAGATTCGCGCGATCCGGCGGCGCCTGACCAAGAAGGTGCTCACCACGATCAAGGAGATCCAGGCCACCCGGCCCGACGACTACCGTGCGCTGTGGGCGGAGTTCGGCCGGGCACTCAAGGAAGGCCTGATCGCCGACGTGGACAATCGCGATGTGCTGCTGCAGATCTCGTCGTTCGCGTCCACTGCGAGCGACGAGGAGCAGACCACCCTCGCCGAGTACGTCGAGCGGATGAAGGACGGCCAGAAGCAGATCTACTTCGCGGCCGGTGAATCCCGTCAGCTGCTGGAGAACTCGCCGCACCTCGAGGCATTCAAGGCCAAGGGGCTCGAGGTCCTGCTACTCACCGACCCGGTCGACGAGGTGTGGACCTCGCAGGTGCCGGAGTTCGAGGGCCTGACCTTCCAGTCCGTCGCCAAGGGCGAGGTGGACCTCGACGCGGAGGAGGACGAGGAAGCCGCCGAGGCCGCGCGCGAGGAACGGGAGAAGGACTTCGCGGACCTGCTGGGCTGGCTGACCGAAACCCTTGGCGAGCAGGTCAAGTCGGTGCGCCTGTCCACGCGGCTGACCACCTCTCCCGCCTGCATCGTCGGCGACGACTTCTCCATGTCCCCGGCGCTCGAGCGGATGTACCGGGCTTCCGGACAGCCCGTCCCGGTCACGAAGCGGATCCTCGAACTGAACCCCGAGCATCCGCTGGTGCTGGCGCTGCGCACGGCCCGGGCGGAGCGTCCCGAGGACGACGCGGCCGCCGAGACCGCGGAACTGCTGTACGGCATGGCGCTGCTCGCGGAGGGCGGCGAACTCGCCGACCCGGCCCGCTTCACCACGCTGCTCGCGAACCGGCTGGCCGCGAGCGTGTGACCGCACGCGCGGGGCCGGTCGGTGAGAACCGGCCGGCCCCGCGCCGCTGGGCCCCGGGCGTCACTGCTTGGGGATCGGAGGATGCCCTTCCGACGCCTGCACCACCACGACTCCGTCCCCGGTGAGTTCCAGCTGGTATGCCTCACCGGAACCCCGGCCAATCGCCGCGCCGAGCTTTGCGGTCTTGCGGATCCCGGACTTCAACGACGTGGACCACAGGACCGCGCTCTGCATGTCCACGTAGGTGGGCCGGTCGACGTTCAGAACGACGGGCATGCCGTACACCGTCAGCGCGAGCGTGCCACGACCGCTGAACGTGGTGTTGAACAGTCCGCCGCTGAGCATCGATGCGCCCTCGACCCGCTGGATGTCCCACTCCAGCGAACTCTCGAACGCGAGCACGTTGTCGCCGTTGACCGTCACCGACTCGTCCTCGAGTTCGACGAGGAAGATCACATCGGCGTCGCGGGCGAGGAAGACGTCACCGCTGCCGGACACCTTCATCAGCGGCATGCCCTCGCCGGGGAGTGCCTTCTTGAACAGCTTTCCGATTCCGCCGCTGCCCTGGTAAGCGAAGTCGACGTCGCCCTGGTAGGCGACCATCGATCCCTGTCGGGCGAAGAAGTGCCCGCTGGTGCCGGCCAGATCGACCTTGAGCATCCACTGGTTCTGCAGCACGAAGGTACCGGGCGCACCGCTTCGTTCGACGTTGTTCATCAGGTCACTGCGCATGTCTGGCCTCCGGGTTGGTGTGAGCGGTGAGTGGGGTCAGCGCGGTGTCGAGGGGACGCCGGCACGAATCCGCCCCACCTCTGCGCGGGCGAACTCGACGGCGGCGGTGTCCCGGCCGTGCGAGGTCGCCAGTGCGTCCGCGAGGTCTGCGACGGACTCGAGCACGTACCCGTTTCGCCTGCGGTCGCGGCGGGTGGCCCCGGATCTGCGGAACGCTCTGCGCGCCTTGTGGTCACCGCACATCGCGTCGCGTTCCGGTTCGGTGACCACTCCGTGGTCGACCTCGGGTGCGAGGACGTCGCGCATGAACTCCCGTTCTCGGGGAACGGTCATCCGGAACACCCGGACGACGATGCACAGCGCAACGACGATGACGATCGCCCACGCCGGAATCATCAGGGCGACGTTCCCCTGGACGAGGACCGCCATCGAGTTCCAGACCCCGTGCAGCAGCATCGCGGTGGCCATCAGGGTGAGCCCGCGCCCGACCTGCCGTGGTTCGGCGGGCCGGCCAAGCAGATACACCAGCCCGGCACAGAAGACGGCGCTGTAGAGGATGTGGGCGGCGACACCGACACCCATCCGCAGCCACACGGTGCTCATCGCCGCGGCGACCTGGTTGGCGCCGAACTGGGTGCCCGCCGAGTTCAGCGCGTACACGATGTCCTCGGCGATCTGGAAGCCGAGGCCGAGGAAGGCGCCCACGATGAAGCCGTCGAACGCGGTGCGGATCAGGCGCGGCGCCAACGCGATCAGCAGGACGAGGCCGATGCCCTTGGCGACCTCCTCGGTGAAGGGCGCGGTCAGACCGGCACCCCAGTCCAGCGCCCAGGACTGCCCGAACGCCTTCGCGTACAGCGCGCGCAGCGCGTCGTTGGCGCCGGCGGCCAGGACCCACGTCGCTGCGAACGCACCCCAGGCGAACGCGGCGACAGCCAGTTTCACCGGTTGCCGGGCGTAGCGATCGATGTGATGGGTGAACCACCAGAAGATGGCCCCGTAGACCACGAACAGCACCACCGACACGACGATCGCGCGCCCGTACGCGCCCGCGGCGCTCGCCAACACCGTAACGAAGGTGAACACCCCGCTGGACACGAGCAGCAGGTACACCCAGAAGGCCGCGTTGCGCGGCTGGTAGAAGGTGAACGCCCGGCCCCAACCCGAGTTCTCGATCGCGGCCGCACGTCGTTCGTGCAGATCCTCGATCACGGTGGTCATCGGGTGCCCTCCTCGGTGTGTCGAATGCTCGAGATCATCTGGGCGATCTGTTCGGCCTGATGATGCTCGGTGTCCGGCGGGCCGACCGCGACAACCTCGATGCCGCGGCCCTTCACGACGAATGCCGCCAGCGCCCCGTCGAGCTTGGGGCCCGCGTAGCGTGCGACCAGTCCGCGCTCGCCGGAGTCGGTGGTGATCGCCACCGGTGCCCCGTCGATGCGGATGTTCTCGTCGAGTGCTTCGGTGGTGTCCTTGATCTGCTGGAGGAGGGCACGCGCGTCACCGGAGAAGTCACCGGTGCGCACGGTGAACGACAGGTCGCCGTCCTCGACCCTCGCGGACCGGGGGTACCCGGTGGCGGGGGCGTCACCGACCCGGACACCGGATGTGATGCCCCATCCGGCGGCGGGGACGAACGTGATGTCGCCCGCGACTCCCATCACGTCGCCGGCGACGACCCTGTCGTCATACGCGACCGCGCTGTTGATCGCGGGCAACACGGCTCCCATAACGAATGCGAGGGCGAGCACCACGAACGCCGGGAGGAACGTGGCCCCGTCCAGGCCGAGCCGGCGGCGGTCCACCGGCACCCATCTGTCCCCGGGGTCGTAGCCGCCGTGGGGCGGCGTCGAACTCGGGTGGACTCCTTGGATCATCTCGCCTCCGTGACCTGAACAGATGGCTGCAACGTTAGGCGTTGGCGGACGTTCCGTGCATTCGACACCACGCGACGGTTCGCCCACTGCATCCGGCGGGTCGGCGCGGTCCCGCGCGCTGCTATCGTCGGCCGGTGCCGCGGATGAGCGCCCCCGATGCGCAGTCGTACTGGATCTCCCACAAGATTCCCACCGACCAGTTCCTGCTGTACTGCTTCGCCGATGCCACGGCGCCGCTCACGGAGATCGGGGAGGGCGTGATCGAGCGGGCCTCGGCGGTCCCGGATCTGCGGCTGAGAGTCCGTGAGGTCCCCGGTCGTGTCGACTTTCCGCATTGGGTACCGATGGTCCCCGATGCCACGCTCGTCCGGCTGCACGAGGGGCCGACGGACTGGGACAGTTGCCGCACGGACGTGGCGGCACTGCTCACCGACCGGCTCGATCCCCTCGAATCGCCCTGGCGGCTACACCTTTTCGGTCCGGTGACCGGTGCGCCCGAGTGCGGTGACTCCCGCACCGTGGTGGCGGTGCTGCAGGTCGCGCACGCACTCGGCGACGGCCGGCGCGCGTCCGCGGCGGCCCGCGAACTGTTCGGCGCGGCCCCGCTCGTGACCGGCCCGCCCGTTGCGCCGTGGCGCCCCCGCCTCGCCTGCGCAGGGGCGGTGCTGCGCCTGCCCGTCCAGGTCGGGCAGATGCTGAGGCGGGCCCGGCCCGCCCACCTGGCCCACCGGCAACTCGAACAGGACACTGCGGCCGGACTGGTCCCGCCACCGCCCCCGAGCCGGCCGAAGCTGCCCACCAACAGCGCGCCCGACGAGCGACGCAGCATCGACACGGTGGTGGTCCCTGCGGAGTACCTGCGCGGCCCCGGAATCAGCGTCACCGTCGGCGCGATGACCGCGATCTCACTGGCCCTGTCGCAGTACCTGGGCGAGCAGGGATCCGACCCCGGGTCCGGACCGGCCGCCGAGGTGACGGTCGCGAAGCCGGGGGAGCGATTGGCCCGCAATCACTTCCGCAACGTCTCGGTGGATCTGCATCCCGAGATTGAGGACCTCCCGCAGCGGGCCGCCGCGATCGCCACGACGCTGCGCCTGCGCCGGATGCGCGCCGACCACCCGTCCGGCGCGGCGGAGGACCGCGCGCTGGCCGTCGTCCCCGCTCCGCTGCTGCGGCACGGCGTCGAACACTTCGACTTCACCGCGGTGCCCGAGGAGGTCACCGGCCACACGGTGGTCTCCAGCGTCGACCGCGGCCCCGCCGACCTCGTGCTCGGCGGCGGGCGGGTGGTGTTCACGGCCGGTTTCCCGGCGCTGTCGAACTTCATGGGGCTGACCCACGGCGTGCACGGCATCGGGGACCGGGTCACGATCTCGGTCGCCACCTCACCCGCGGTGCTCGACCTGGACCGATACGTCCGTCTGCTGCGCGAGGCGGTCGGGCGGGTACACGCCGCGCTGACCGGGTACACACCCGTTCGGTGACGCTTCGAGGGCAGCGAAATCGTGGCGAACTCGCCGCCGTCCCGCTACTGTGGCCGGTGCCGGAGTTGACCCGGCACCTGCACCAAGCGAACGGAGTCCGACATGTCGACCCTCATCTACGATGCGCTGCTTCCCTACATCGGGGACAAGACCGCTGCTGAGCTGGCCAACCTGCTGGCCGTCGGACCGTAGTCGAGTTCGGCGCCTCGGACACCCCGGGCCCGGTGGAGCGAAATGGTCCACCGGGCCCGTTCGTGTTCACACCGGTCACCGGCTCTCCGTGGCGGTGACACCGCCGAACTCCACGCCCCGGAACAGGGCGAGCGCCGCCCCCTGTTCCTCGACACCCGAATTCAACGGTTCCGCCACCGTCTGCCAGGGAGTCACCTCGATCGCCAGCCTCCGCCCCGACGTCCGCGGGCGCCACTCGCCGACGATCTCGCCGCCGACCGCGATCGCACCCGGCCGGCCGAGGGTGGGCCACAGTGCCTTGCGCCGAGCCTCGTCGGGGACGAGGAGGTCGCGATCCTTCAGCTGCAGGTACGGGTCGAACGGCCCGAGCAGGCGCACGGATCCGTCGGCCGGCGGGGCCAGCAGTGCGTCGGCGTCGCCGGCCAGAATCGACCGGGTGGTGCCCTCCACCGACACCTCCACGGTGTCCGTCGGCCAGTTCCGCGTGACGTCCTTGACCGGGGCGTCGACGTACGCGGCGACGGTCCGCGGGTCGCTCGGCCCGAGGAAGCGCAGGTATCCGCGAATGACGTCCAGGCGGGGGTCCGCGTCGGGGCCGAGACGGGCATACGGTTTCCGCCGCCAACCCGGGATGCGTTCGAGAACCGGCGGAGAGGTGCCCGGACGCAGTTCGAGTCCGGCATGCAGCGCCGCGAGCCGGAACGGCATCTCGTACACGTGGGTGGTGTTGCACGGTCGGCAGAACCGCAGGTACGGCTCGCTCATCCGGGCGGTCAGTTCCGTCGACATGACGCCCTTGACGGTGGGCTCGCGCACGATGTCGCGCATCGCGTCGGCGACGGCACGCAGTGCGTCGATCGCCTGGATCCCGGCGGCCTTGAGCGGCCGGTTCGCGTCGAAGATGCGCTTGCCCGCGTCCGCCTCCGACAACGGCGCCGTCGCCACCGCCACCCCGGGCAGGTCTGCCCGGCGGTAGCAGTGCGGCGCCCCGCGCAGCGTCCACGCGAGCGCGAGGTCGCCGGGGGAGGTGTCCGGGGTGCCCCGCAGCCGCAACGCCCAGGCCGCGCCGTCCGGACCGGTGTTCTGGATGCCGAGGTCGAGCAGGTCGCAGTCGGTGGCGTCGGCGGCGACACCCGGCTGCCGGTCGAGTTGCTGGGCGTGCCAGCGATACGAGAGCACCTGCGCGCGCGTCACCTCGGTGGCCATGGCGAGAGTGTAGGAGCGGTCACCGACAGGCGCCGGGCCCCGCAGCTCAGCGGTTGTCGACCTGGTACGACTCGATCCGCTGGATCTTCCCGTCGCGAAAGTGGAAGTGGTCGCTGAAGATCCCCCGCAGTTCGCCGCCGTCCGCGAACCGGGCCTCGACGGTGCCCAGAAGAACCACGACGTCGTCCTCCTCGACCATCCGGATCACCGTCAGCGTCGGCTTGCCGGTGAACGCGTCGTTGTCGATCTCCCGGTCGAAGGCGTCCTTGCCGGTGATCGAGAAGTCGCCGGGCATCTCCCAGACGACGTCGTCGGCGAGCAGCGACAGGATCGCCTCGTGGTCGCCCGAGCGGAAACCGTCGACATACGCCGCGACGGCCCGTTTGTTGGGCGACAGCGACGGATCGGATTCGGACATCTCCGGTTCCATGACACTCCTTCGCAGGTCGTGGCGCGGTCCGTTCCATCGTGGCACCGGACGTGGCGTCACACGTCCGCTGCGGCCAAATCGATGTCCAATCCGGCGATCACTGCGGGGTCGGCGACGACGTCGAGTGCGACGATCCGGTCCTCGACGATGGTGAACGTGAACACCGAGCGCGGTTGCCCGCCCGGTGCCCACGCCGCCCCGACCCTGCCGTCGACGGTGACGACCTGGGCGTGCCGGGCGCGACCGCGGAACGATTCGGCCACCGCGTGCGCACCGTGCAGCCGGGCGGACAGGGCCGGTGCACCGTGTGCCAGCGCGGCGCTTGCCGCGGTGACCGCGGCGTCGTCCGCGCGCAGCACCACGTCGGGATCGAGCAGCGCGAGGAGATCCTCGAACCGGCCCTCGCGCGACGCGGAGAGGAACGCTTCGACCACGCGACGGCGGCGGAGCCGATCGGGGTCCGGGGCACTGGCGCCCTGGACCCGGCGCCGGGCGCGGCTCGCGAGTTGCCGGGTAGCCGCGGGGGTGCGGCCCACGATCCGGGCGATCTCGTCGAACGGCACCGCGAACATGTCGTGCAGCACGAACGTCAGACGCTCGGCCGGGGTCAGGGTGTCCAGGACGACCATCATCGCGATCCCGATCGAATCGGCGAGAACCGCTTGATTCTCCGGTGACGATTCGGGGCGCGTCTCGGGTGTGGCCGGTACCGCGGGCCCGTCCAGGGCCACCTCGTGGCGTGAGGTGCGCGAGCGCAGCATGTCCAGGCAGACCCGGCTCAGCACGGTGGTGAGCCAGCCCCCGAGGTTGTTCACCGCGTCGGTGTCCGATCGGCTCAGCCGCAGCCACGTCTCCTGCACCGCGTCCTCGGCCTCGGCGCTCGAGCCGAGCATGCGGTATCCCACCGCCCTCAGGTGCTCGCGGTGCTCCTCGAAACGCCGGGCCAGAAATTCGTCGCTCATTGCTGTCACATTCTCTCGTGCCGATCCGTCAGTGCAATGACGAACACGAAACAACCTTTGTGACAGGAGCGACGACGATGCAGGCACGAATGAACAACCCCGCACTGGTCCTTCCCGGCGCCGTGGCGGCGCTGCAGGCGGTGGGGCACACGACCGAGAACACCGGACTCCCGGCGAGCACGGTGCACCTGGTGCATCTGCGGGCGAGTCAGATCAACGGCTGCGGCGTATGCGTCGACATGCATCCGAAGCTGGCGATGAAGGACGGGGAGACGGTCGAGCGCCTGTTCGCGGTGGCGGCGTGGCGGGAGTCGCCGTACTTCACCGACGCCGAACGCGCCGCCCTCGCACTCACCGAGGCGGTCACGCGGCTCGCCGATCGGCCCGACCCGGTGTCGGACGACGTGTGGGACGACGCCGCCGACCACTACGACGAGCAGCAACTGGCGGCCCTGATCATGCAGATCTCGTTGATCAACGTCTGGAACCGGCTCAACGCCTCGGTCAAGCAGGTCGCCGGGGCCAGTTGGGGCTAGGTGTGATGTCCAGGGAGGTTGGTCCGGACTCTGTCCGGTGAGTCGAGCTGACAGGTGAAAGCCTCCGGTTGTGAAGTGGAGCTGTCTAGGAACCGC
>NZ_JBSGGS010000002.1:603492-673596 GCF_053604015.1 Rhodococcus sp. NPDC004095 | reverse complement strand
GCGGTTCCTAGACAGCTCCACTTCACAACCGGAGGCTTTCACCTGTCAGCTCGACTCACCGGACAGAGTCCGGACCAACCTCCCTGGACATCACAACTAGTGTGGCCGCATAGTCACCCCACTCCTCGACGTCCGCCAGCACGGCCTGATCGCCCTACCGATCAGCGGGCCGCTGGTCGCCGATCGCCGCATCGTCGTCCGGTTTCGTGTCCGGGAATCGGCCGTTTCTGCGACACCGGAAGGTGACACACCCCGGCAGACCCACGGAGGGCGCCAGCGGGGCCGCTTCACCGTTGCCGACCACTGCTCCACTCAATTTCGACGAACTTCGTGACCTTTTCCCGTCACAGCGTGTCGTCGACGAACCGGCGGCCGAACGTCTCGACGAAGTCCAGTGCGGCCCGCGGGGTGGACCCGTCGGCGTGGATGACCGCCCAGGTCGCGCCCCGCTCGGACATGTCCCGGAGGAAGTCGCGGGCGGCGCGCACCGAGTCGGCGTCACCGAAGTCGACGGGTGGGCACACCACCTGGACGTCGATGGTCTCCGGATCGCGTCCGGCGGCCTCGAGGGCGGAGCGCAACCGGCCCAGTCGCTCGCTGAAGCGGTCCGCGTTCTCGATGGCCGGGGTGCGGATGGCGGCTGCCATCGCCCGGTCCGTGATCAGTGGCATCCAGCCGTTGCCGAACTCGACGACCCGGCGCAGCGCGGCGTCCGAGTTCCCTCCGATCCAGATGGGCGGACGCGGCTGCTGGTGCGCGGCTTGCAGCCACAACGCGCCGGTGGCCGCGAATCCCTTTCCGCTGACCGGGGTCTGCGGGTCGGTCCAGATGGCGTTCAGTGCCGCCAGCGCCTCGTCGAACAGTTCCGCACGGCGGTCGAAGTCGACGCCGACGGCCGAGAACTCCGACCTCAGGTAGCCCGCGCCGACTCCGGCGATCAGGCGACCGCCTGAGACGATGTCGAGACTGCCGAGGGCCTTCGCGGACAGGTACGGGCTGCGGAAGGGCAGCACGTACAGATTCGTCATCAGCCGGATCGAGGTGGTGACCGCCGCGGCGAACGCGAGCGCCGCCACCGGGTCGAGCGTGTTGTGCCCGCCGTTCCGTCGCCACTTGAGCGAGGGGGCGGGATGCTCGCTGAGGGCGACCGCCGAGAATCCGGCCGACTCCGCGGCCGTGGCCACCGCGCGGATGACGTCGGGACGCAGGAAATCGTCCGGCGCGGATGGCAGTTCGCTGGGGTATTCGAGGACGTATCTCAACGCTCGGACCTTTCGTCGCGGGTGGGGCCGGGGGGATACCGAAGTGGGCCGCAATCAATGGCTGCGATGCCATACGGTAATCATTACAGTAACCACCCGCGAGGCATTGCGCGCAGACACACGGAAGAAGGCGAGCCATGAGCACGGACCTGGCCGGAGCCGCGGCGGAGACGAGCGCCCCGCGCACTCTCCGGATCGACGGAGGAATCCCGAACCGATTGGCGGAGGTGCCCGCGAAGGCCGCGGAACTCGAGCGACGGGGTTACGACGGGTGCTGGGTTGGGGAGACCAACCACGATCCCTTCCTGCCGCTGGTCCTGGCCGCCGAGCACACCGAGCGCCTGAGCCTGGGTACCAACATCGCCGTCGCGTTCGCCCGCAATCCGATGGCGATCGCCGGATTGGCCTGGGACCTGCAGGACTACTCCCGGGGCCGCTTCTGTCTCGGCCTCGGGACGCAGATCCGGCCGCACGTCGAGAAGCGCTTCTCCATGCCGTGGAGCCGGCCGGTCGGCAGGATGCGCGAATTCGTCGACGCGCTGCACGCGATCTGGTCCTGCTGGCGGGACGGGACGCCGCTGCGCTTCGAGGGGGAGTTCTACACCCACAAGATCATGACGCCGATGTTCACTCCCGAGCCGTCCGCCCAGCCGACGCCACGCATCCTGCTTGCGGCCGTGGGGGAGGCGATGACCGGGCTGTGCGGCGAGATCGCCGACGGGCTGCTCGTGCACCCCTTCGGCACCCGGCGGTACGTCGAGGAGGTGACCCGCCCGACGGTCGACGGCGGGCTCGAGCGCTCCGGTCGGACACGCGACGAGTTCGAGCTGGCCGGACCGGTGTTCGTGGTGACCGGCGAGGACGAGGCCGAGTACGCGGCGGTCGCGGCGGCGGTGCGGCGCCAGATCGCGTTCTACGGCTCGACGCCCGCCTACCGCGGCGTGCTCGACCTGCACGGCTGGGGCGACCTGCACACCGAGCTGCACACCCTCTCGAAGCAGGGTGACTGGGAGGCCATGGCCGGGCTGATCGACGACGAGATGCTGGAGACCATCGCTGTCGTGGGCCAGGTCGACGAGATCCCCGCGCTGCTGCGCCGGCGCTGTGAGGGCCTCTACGACAGGGTGGTGCCCGGTCTGCCGAAGTCGCTCTCCGGCAGCGCGATCGACAGGATTCTCGTGGGCCTGCGATGAACGAGGTGGCGGCCGGTCCTGTTTCGGACCGGCCGCCACCTGTCCGGAGCTGTGTCCGGGGCGCTTCTGCTATTTGGACGCGCTGTGGCCAACGGCGGCCCGGATCTGGGTCTGGAACGCGGCAACCTTGTCCGCGGCGTCCGTCTGGTGGTGGCTGCGGGCCTGGACGCTGATGTCGTGGCCCGCGGCCGCCGCGCGCAGGGCGCCGACGGTGGCCTGCTCCCGCGGGACGTGGCTGAACGGGTCGAAGCTGTACCAGCGCATCGCGTTCAGGTGCGTCATCTTGTCGACCTCGTCCTTCGGTACGGACTCGGCGTTCATGACTTCGCCGAGTTCCTCGGGCCCGTCCGGCCACATCGAGTCGCTGTGCGGATAGTCCATCTCCCACGCGATGTTGTCGATGCCGATGCGGTGCCTCAGATTCACGCCGAGCGGATCGCTGATGAAGCAGGTGAGGAAGTGCTCCCGGAAGACCTCACTCGGAAGCTTGCCGCCGAAGTCCTGCAGCGTCCACGTCGAGTGCATCTCGAAGGTCCGGTCGACCCGCTCGAGGAAATAGGGGATCCACCCGGTGCCGCCCTCGGAGAGCGCGATCTTCAGGTCGGGGTGGTCCTTGACCGGGCGCGACCACAGGAGGTCGGACGCCGCCGAGACGATGTTCATCGGCTGGAGGGTGATCATCACGTCCGGCGGCGAGTCGGTCGACGGGATGGACAGCCGGCCGGACGAGCCGATGTGAACGCTGAGCACGGTGTCGGTGTCGACGAGGGCCTTCCACAGCGGATTCCAGTACTCGTCGTGGAAGCTCGGGTAGCCGAGCGCGGCGGGGTTCTCGGAGAAGGTGAGCGAGTGGACGCCCTTCTTCGCGACCCGGCGCACCTCCTGCGCGCAGAGTTCGGCGTCCCAGATCACCGGCAGCGCCATCGGGATGAACCGGCCCGGGTAGGCCCCGCACCACTCGTCGATGTGCCAGTCGTTGTAGGCCTGCACCAGTGCCAGGGAGAAGTCGCTGTCCTCGGTGGCGAACAGGCGCGCCGCGAAACCTGGGAAGGACGGGAAGTTCATCGATGCGAGCACGCCGCCCGCGTTCATGTCCTTGACCCGCTCGTGGACGTCGTAGCAGCCGGGACGGATCTCATCGAGTCCCTCGGGTTCGAGGCCGTACTCCTCCTTGGGGCGGCCGGCGACCGCGTTGAGGGCCACATTGGGGATGACCCGGTCACGGAACTTCCAGACGTCGGTGCCGTTCTCCATGTGGATCAGGCGGGGGGCGTCGTCCTTGTACTTGGCCGCCAGGTGGTTTTCGAACATGTCCGGCGGTTCGATGATGTGGTCGTCGACGCTGATCAGGATCATGTCGTTCTTGTCCACACTGAGCTCCTTCGCGAGTCCAATACTGTAGACCTTACGATAACGCTTCTGGTGATGCCGGGGAAGGCGTTACGGCGTGATGACCGTGCGGGCCACCGGTTCGGCGGCCGCCTGCCTGCTGTAGAGGCCCCGCTGCAGGGCGGCCAGCAGGCGGTTCCGGGTCTCGACCGGGGAGATCATCTCGTCGAAGCCCATGTGCTCGGCCGAGAAGTACGACGCCTGCAGCTCCATCTCCCGCAGGGAGGCGGCGACGTCGTCCTCGGCCTTCGAGGACAGACTCAACGCCGCCGCGCTCATCGCGCCCATGGTGGCACCGGGGTAGGCGAAGGTGGCGACCTGGTCGTCGTACCCGAGCAGGGACATCACCATCGAGCCGAAGCCGTAGGCCTTGCGCAGCGTCAGGTGCAGTTTCAGGGTCGTCGCGCAGGTCTGCGCGGCAAACATTCGGGCGCCGCTGCGCAGCACGCCTGCCCGCTCGGAGTCGCTGCCGGGCAGCATGCCCGGGTTGTCGGTGAGGAACACGATCGGCAGGTGGAACGAGTCGGCCACGGTGATGAAATGGGCGGCCTTGTCGGCGGCATCCGAATCGATCGAGCCGGCGAGGACAGTCGGCTGGTTGGCCACCACCGCCACCGGGTGCCCGCCCAGGTGCGCGAGTCCGCAGATCACCGCGCGGCCGAACTCGGGCTGGATCTCCAGCCAGTCCGGGGTGTCGAAGACCGCGTCGATCACGGTGTGCATGTCGTACACGGAACGGTTGTCCCGAGAGACGATGTCGAGCAGCTCCGGTGTCTCGCGCGGGGCGGCCTCGTCGTCGGCAAGGAAGGACGGCGGATACGACCAGGCACTGGACGGGAAGTACGACAGGTACCGGCGAATCGTGTCCAGGGCCGCCGCGTCGTCCTCGGCCACGTTGTGGATCACGCCGCTCGGCAGCGCCACCCCCGGTCCGCCGAGGTCCTCCTTGGTGACCTCCTCGCCGGTCGACTCCCGGACCACCGGCGGGCCGGCGGTGAAGATGGCCCCCTGCCTGCTCATCACCGAGAAGTCACTGACCGGCGCGACCAGTGCGCCGTGACCCGCGGACGGTCCGAGCACCGCGGCGACGGTGGGCACCTTGCCCGAGCAGCGCGCCTGTGCCAGCAGGTCGGTCGGGGTGCGCCCGTAGTGGTTTCCGGTCGGACGGAAGCCCGCCCCCTCGAGCAGCATGATCAGCGGTGACTTGGTGCGAACGGCGAGTTCTGCCAGGCGGTAACGCTTGGAATTGCTGCCCGGGGCGATGGTTCCGGCCATCGTGGTGAAGTCCTCGGCGCCGACGAGCACCGGCCGTCCGTCGATCAGGCCGGAGCCGGCGACCAGGGCGTCCGCCGGCACGTCGCCGCCGACCAGGGTGCCGAACTCCTGGAAGGACCCGTCGTCGAGGAGGTGGTCGATCCGCGCGCGGGCGTCGAGTTTGCCCTTCGCGTTGTGTTTCGCGACCCGTTCCGGTCCGCCCATCTCGTAGCTGCGGCGGCGCCGGTGGTTCAGGTCGTCGAGGGTGTCGTCCCAGGTGTGCGCGTTGCTCACGATCGCCCTTCCTCACGCGGGGAGCGGACCACGGTGTGATCCGGCGGTGCCGGTGGCCGGTGACACGCGGATCCCGACGATCCGGTGGCACGGTGTTCCGGCGGGTTCGGGATTGAGAAAACGGTGTGGTTTTACCGTGGTTGTACCAGGGCCGCGACGCGGGCACAAGGGTGGCCACCGGTGGACACGGTCCGGATCGGTTGTCGTGAAGGGTGATTCGGAGCGGCGGACGCTGGACGGGGGCCGCCGGCGTCGCCCCGTGCGGTATAACCGAGCGATGGCGAAACCGCTGATCCCGGCGGAGGTGATACTCGACCGGGCGCTCGAACTGCTCGACGCCGAGGGTGTCGACGCCCTCGGCGTCCGCCGTCTCGCCGCGGACCTGAGGATCTCCACCCGCACCCTGTACCAGCAGGTCGGGAACCGGGACGCGCTGATCCGCGCGCTGGTCGCCCGGCACTTCTCGCAGCTGACCTTCGAGTTCCGCCAGTACGAGAGCTGGGACGAGACGGCGCTGCAGTGGTGCCTGGCCCTGCGGGAGACACTGCGCGAACACCCCTTCCTGACCGAGCTGATGACCTTCGCCGACCGGCGTGTCATCGTGGACTACGTCAACGAGCTCGTCAAAGTGGCTCTGCGTGAAGGAATTCCGCGGGGCACCGCGGTCGAGTGCTGCCGCTCGCTCGCCAACGTCACGGTCAACCACGCGATCGTCGAGGTGCGTGCGATGCGCGACCCGGCGCCCGAGGTCTCCGATGAGGCGGCCGGGATGGCCGGCAACCTGGCGATGACCATCGGCTGGATCCTGGCCGGGGTCCGGATCTGCTCGGACGGAGCTTCGGCCGGTAGATCCGACGCGCCGACCTGAGCGGGCCCCGGCGGGGTTCGGGTCAGTGCGCGGCAACGGCGGGCGGACGCACGGCCCCGGGATCGGGATTGGCGATCGGCAGACCCATGAAGCGCCGCGCGTTGTCGCCCATGAAGTCGTAGGTCCGGCGCTCGTCCATGCCCTCGGCGTACCTCCAGTAGCCCTTCGGCTCCGGAAGGCCCTCGGGGTGCGGGTAGTCCGATCCGAATAGCACTCGGTCCCAGCCGACCGTGTCGACGACGTCGGACACCGAGCCCTCCCAGAACGGGCTCACCCAGATGTTCCGGCGGAAGACCTCCAGTGGGTTCTCCTCGAAGTTCTGCGGCATCTTGCGGGTCAGGTCCTCGAGATCGTGGAACAGCGGATGGATCCAGGAACTGCCGTTCTCGACACTGGCGACGCGCAGCTCCGGGAACCGGGTGAGGGTGCCGTGGCAGATCAGGCTGCCGATCATGTCCGAGATCTCGCGGTGGCCCAGGGTGAGCCAGCGGAAGGCGCTCATCGCCATGAAGTTGGTCGTGTGCGGGGGTTCCCACATGTTCACGTACTCGGTGAGCGGGGGCTGGCTGGCGTGCAGCACGACGGGCACTCCCGCCTCCTCCACCTCGCGCCAGAACGGGTCGAACTCGGGCAGCGCGGGAGAGCGCCAGCCGTGCAGACCCTTGACCGGAGCCGGCTTGATCAGCACCGCCCGCGCACCGTTCTCGAGCACGAACGCCAGTTCACGGCGGGCGGCGTCCACCTCGGAGCAGTTGATGATCGGTGTGCTGAAGACGCGGTCGCGGTAGTCGTAGGTCCAGTGCTCGAGCATCCAGCGGTTGAGTGCGTGGATGATCGCGACGGTGAGCTCGGGATCGTCGGCGGCCGAGTGTTCGACAAGGCTGGCCAGGGTGGGGTAGACGAGGGCCTCCCGGACGCCCTGCCGGTCGAGCTCGGCGAGCCGGTCCTCCGGATTGCGGGTTGCCGCGGGTGCGTCGATCGCCTTGCCCTGCATCTCGCGCAACGTCAGGCCCTCGACGTTCTCGCCTGCGAAGAACTTCTCGTGAGCACCGGGGGCGGCGACGCGGTCGAAGGTCGGATTCGGGATGAAGTCCGTGATCCGGCCGTTAATGGCGATGCGGGTGTGGCGGCCGACGGTCACGAACTGCACGGCCTGCGAGTAGCGCTCTGGCAGGTACCTCGTCAGCGACTCCGCGGTCTCGTACATGTGCTGGTCTGCGTCGAATATCGGCGCCGCAGTGAACTGGGACGGACCGGCGGACTGGGGCGGAGTGGGGATCTGGGTCAACGGAATTCTCCTGTGCGACACGTCGGTTTGCGTGACGTGTGGGGTGTGGGATCCGGAGTTTCGAAAGGTGCTCGGGGACGCGGGGCGTGGCCGTGTCCGCTCCCTCAGGCTGACACGACTTGACACAACTGTCAACGACTTTGACAAGCGGATTTGTAGTCAACAGCGATACAGAACGGGAAGTATTGACACTTCCGTCAAGTATGCTTCGGGCATGAGTCCCGCCATGGAATCCGGCACGCCCGAATCCGGCACCACCGCATCCGGGGGCCGGGCCGACCGCACCAGGGCAGCCATCCTCGACGCCGGCCGTCAGCTGTTCCTCGAGCGCGGCTACGCCGGCACGGCCGTGGGTGCGATCACCGATGCGTGCGGGATCTCCCGCGCCGGCTTCTACACCTATTTCAAGGACAAGCGCGAGATCTTCGGGGTGCTCGGCGACAACGCGTACCGGGACCTGCGCGCGGTCCTCGCCCTGTGGAACGGCTTCCCCGAACCGCGTCGGATCGAGGACGTTCGCCGATTTGTCGAGGCGTACTTCGCGTACATGGATCGGCACGGCGCTTTCGCGATGGCGGCCACGGTCTCCGCGCCGGACGACGACGACTTCCGGATCGGCAACACCCGCATGCAGACCCGGGTGGCGTGGATTCTCGGGCAGGCGCTGCTGGGCAGTTCCGCGAACTCGGCGGAGTCGGTGCACTCACCCGAGGTGGTCGGGGTTGCGGCCCTGGGCCTGCTCGATCGGGCCTGGTATGCGGCGGCGTCGCAGACGGTCGCGGTTGCGGCAGGGGAGATGGTCGACCTGGTCGTCGAAATGATCCACCGGATGACGGTCCCCGCTGGGATGGACTGGAATGCAAGCGGTTCCGTCGAGTCGAGCTGAGGGCGCACATCCGTGGTCGCGTCTTGTCGGCATGACCGGAGAGCGGTACGGTAAGGCTCACTGTAAGAAAACGCCGTAGTTTCACGAGCCCAATCCATGCCTCGGCGGCGTCGGACGTGGACGGAGCAGTATGGACTTCTCCCTGGTCGACCTGGCACCGCCCGATCGCGAGTTCCGTGATCGGGCGCGCGCGTTCCTCTCCGAGCACGTGACCGAGGACCGGCTACACGCCGAACTCGCGACCGGTGACGGCCACATCGAGGAGGTGCACCGCGCGCTCGGCGCACAGGGCTGGCTCGAACCCGAGACGCTGAGCCCGAGCCAGGGTGGATACCCGCAGATCCGACGTCGAATCTGGGATCTCGAACGGCGCCGCGCCCATCTGCCCATGGAGAATTGGGGCGCGACCGTCATGATCCTGCAAGCGGTGCGCCAGTTCGGATCTCCCGAATTGCTCGATGAGGTCCTCTCCGGCGTGTACACCGGAGAGATTCTGTTCGCGATGGGATACACAGAGCCCGAGGGTGGCTCCGACATCGCGACGGTCCGTACCCGCGCAGTCCGGGACGGCGACGACTGGGTGATCACGGGACAGAAGATGTTCACCACCGGCGCGCAGAACAGCCGGTACATCTTCCTGCTGACCAACACGAATCCCGACGGGCGCCGGCACCGGAACCTGACGATGTTCCTGGTGCCCACGGACACACCGGGCCTGCGCGTCGACGGCCTGCGCACCGTCGACGGCGAACGCACCAACATCACCTTCTACGAAGGCATCCGGCTCGCCGACCGGTACCGCCTCGGAGAGGTGGACGGTGGGTGGCAGGTACTGATGGGGCCGCTCGCGGCGGAACACGGTGCGGCGGAGGCCGACTCGCCCGGCCTGTCCGACATCACCACAATGACCAACTTCGGGGTGACGATGGCCGAGGCCGCGGATTGTGCGGTGGGTCTCGCGTCCCGCCCCGGCCGGGACGGTCACCGGCCGCTGGACGACGCGGCGACCGCCGCGCGTCTCGGCCGAGCCCACGCGCGGATCGAGGCCGCACTGAGCACACCCGGCATCTTCGGCAGGGTCGCGATCGCGCAGACGATGCGCGAGAGCGTCCCCGAGCTGATGGACGCCCTCGGTCCGGCGGCCGCACTGACCTCCGGCGCCGACGGTGCCGCCGACGACGGAGCCACCGAACACCTGTACCGCTGGGCGCCGCTGGTCGGCATCTACGGCGGCACCGTCGACGTGTTCCGAAACATGATCGCCCAGCACGTCCTCGGACTCGGACGCGCCACATTCCCAGGGAGTCGACCGTGAGCACACCGACCACCAACGATCCCGCCGAGGCGTCCGCGGACGAAGTGACCGCCGCCGCGCGCCGGTCGGCCGCACTGACCGTCGCCGACCCCACCGCGTACGCGGACGAGGACCGACTGCACCGGGCACTTGCGTACCTGCGCGCCCACGACCCCGTTGCACGGGTCGAGGCGCCCGCCTACCGGCCCTTCCACGCGATCACCAAGCACGACGACGTGATGGCGGTCGAACGGGCCAACGAGCTGTTCACCAACTCGCCCCGGCCGGTGCTGATGCGCGCCGAGCAGGACGAACTGCAGGAACAGGCGCAGATCCGGACGCTGATCCACATGGACGACCCCGAGCACCGACTGATGCGTGCCGTCGCCGCCGACTGGTTCACCCCGAAGGCGCTGCGCGAGATGAAGGTCCGGGTGGACGAACTCGCGCGGATCCACGTCGACCGGCTGCGCGACACCGGCGGCGAATGCGACTTCGTGCAGGAGATCGCGGTCAACTACCCGCTGTACGTGATCATGTCGCTGCTCGGTCTGCCCCAGGGCGACTTCCCCCGGATGCTGAAGCTCACCCAGGAGCTCGTCGGCTCGGAGGACGCGGAGATGCAGCGCAGCGCGAGCCCCGAGGAGCAGATGGCCGGGCTGCTGGACATGTTCGCGTACTTCACCGCACTCACGGCGTCCCGGCGCGAGACGCCGACCTCGGACCTCGCCTCCACCATCGCCAACGCGAAGATCGACGGCGAACTGCTGGGCGACATCGACATCGTGTCCTATTACGCGATCATCGCCACCGCCGGCCACGACACAACCAGCTCGACCATCTCCGGCGGCATGCGTGCCCTGATCGACCATCCCGACCAGCGCCGGCTACTGCAGGCAGAACCCGGACTCATGTCGTCCGCCGTGGAGGAGATGATCCGGTGGGTCACGCCGGTCAAGGCATTCATGCGAACCGCGTCCGCGGACACCGAGGTACGTGGCGTGCCCATCGCGGCCGGTGAGTCGGTGCTCCTGTCCTACGCGTCCGCCAACCGGGACGAGGAGATCTTCACCAACCCGTTCCGGTTCGACATCACCAGGAGGCCGAACAAGCATGTGGCCTTCGGATTCGGCGTGCACTTCTGCCTCGGCGCCGCACTGGCCCGGATGGAGATCGCGAGCTTCTTCACCGAACTGCTGCCCCGCCTCGGCGACATCGAGCTGACCGGGGAGCCGGAGCTGACCTCGACCACCTTCGTCGGCGGCCTCAAGCATCTTCCGATAAGGTTCACTCTCCGTTGAGGGTCGGCCCGAATCGGACTGTTCGGACCGAACCCTTTGCGCGCCAAAGAAGTTTCCGGCTCTTCGGTTTGCGGGCCGCGACTGCGCATGCGAGCATCGCGACATGGTGCACGGAAGCCCGTTCGCTGGTCTGACCCGTCGTGAGTTCCTCGCCAGGGCGACCGCCGTGGGTTCGGTCGCGATGCTCAGCTCGTGGGCCGGACCCATCATCGCGAAGGCCCACGACCTGTCCGGCGGCGGCCGCGGATCGCTGAACGACATCGAACACTTCGTCCTGCTCATGCAGGAGAACCGCTCGTACGACCATTACTTCGGCACCCTCTCGGGCGGACGGGGCTTCGACGAACCGTCCGCGGCGTGGAATCAGTACGGCTACTCGCCCGGACGCGGCGAGGACCCGAACGGATTCGTCAATCCGTTCCGTCTCGACACGACACGGGGCACGTCCCTGGACGGCGAGTGCATCAACGATCCCGACCACTCGTGGGCGGGCACGCACCAGGCGTGGAACAACGGAGCCAACGACCGGTGGATGCCGATGTCCATCGCCTCGGTTGGGGTCGGCAACGCCGCGGCGGCGATGGGCTACTACACCCGGGACGACATTCCCATCCACCACCAACTCGCCGACGCGTTCACGCTGTGCGACAACTACCACTGCTCCGTTCTCGGCCCGACCGACCCCAATCGGCTGTACTGGATGAGCGGAACCATCGATCCGGACGGGCTGGCCGGTGGACCGCTCGTGGAGACACCGACGGTGATCCCGAAGTTCGTCTACTCGTGGAAGACGTACCCGGAGAGCCTCGAAGAGGCCGGCGTGAGCTGGAAGATCTACAACAACAGGGACCTCGGCCCGGCCTCCTCGGTCGCGCTGGACGGGATGATGGGCTGCTTCACGCAGGCTCGGGACCCCAATTCTGCACTGGCGCGGAAAGGCATCGCACCCACCTATCCGCACGACTTCCGAGCCGATGTGGCGGCCGGAACCCTGCCCGCGGTGTCGTGGGTGATTCCGTCCCTGCTCAACTGTGAGCATCCGGCACTGCCGCCGGCATTCGGCGCGGCCGGGTTCGTGGAACTGCTGGACATCCTCACGTCGAACCCGGACGTCTGGGCGAAGACCGCGCTGATCATCTCGTACGACGAGCACGGCGGCTTCTTCGATCACGTCACGCCGCCGACGCCCCCGCCGGGGACGCCCGGGGAGTTCCTGACCGTTCCACTGGACTCCGTGTCATCAGCGAATGGCGTCGCGGGACCGATCGGGCTTGGCTATCGGGTACCCGCACTGGTCGTGTCGCCGTACAGCCGTGGCGGGCTGATCGCCTCGGAGGTGTTCGACCACACCTCCCAGTTGCGGCTGCTGGAGACACGGTTCGGTGCACCGGTGCCGAACCTGACAGCCTGGCGGCGCGCCACCGTCGGCGACATGACCTCGGCTTTCAACTTCGCCGCCCCGCCGGACGTGGGCAAGCCGGCGCTGGCCGACCCGCGTCCCGGAGCGCAGAACGCGATCGCGCAGTGCGGGCCGAACATGGCGGCAGGCAGCCTCGGCAAGGGGGTTCCGTACCCGGTGCCCCCGAACCGGATGCCGACCCAGGAACCCGGCACGCGACCTGCGCCGTCCGGCCCGGTCACGACCTAGGGCCCGACGTCACTTGCGCATGCCGCCGCTGACCATGATGTCGTCGCCGGTCACGTAGGACGACGCGTCGCTGGCCAGATACAGCGCGGGACCGACGATCTCGGCGACGTCGGCGACACGGTCCTGGGGGATCGACCGGGCGACCGATGCGATGAAACCAGGCTTGTGCCGTTCGGCGCCGAGCACCATGTCGGTCGCGAACGGCCCGGGACTGAGCAGATTCACCCGCACGCCCCACGACGCCCACTCGCCCGACATCGTCACGGTCAGGTGCTTGAGGGCGGCCTTGGAGGCGCCGTACGCGACGGACGCGGAGTCCGAGGCGTAGGCCGCCATCGAGGCGATGTTCACGATGCTGCCCCCGCCGCCGTCCCGCATCACCGGCGCGACGCACTGGCTCATCCGCAGGGGACCTTCGAGGTTAACGCTGAACACCTTGCGCCACAACGGAAGCGACACGCCGGCGGCACTCTGGCCGGCGGGGTTGATGCCCGCGTTGTTCACCAGCACGTCGATTCGGCCGAACCGGTCGACGATCCGGTCCACCACCTCCTGGGCGCCGTCCCAGTCGGAAGCGTGCCAGGCGACGGCGAACGTCTCGGTGCCGGTGATGTCCCGGATCCGGGCCGCGGCCTCGTCGCACCGCTCCTGGTCACGGCCGCTGACCACCACCGACGCCCCGGCGCCGGCGAATCCCTCGACGATCGCTCGGCCCAAGCCGCGCGTCGATCCGGTCACCAGCGCGACCCGGCCGGTGAGATCGAACATGTCCAACGGGCTCTTCACTGGTTCAGGACCTTTCGACGCTGGTGCAGTTGATCATCGGCCCGCCCAGACGGGTGGACGCCTCTCGGCGAACGCGCGGGCTCCCTCCGCGGCGTCGGCGCTCGAGACGATCGCGGGCAGACTCTGCTGGACCGCTCGCCGCGCCTCCTCCTGGGTGCAGTCCAGCGCGCCGTACATGTGTTCCTTGGTGAACCGGACCGCGAGCGGCGCGTTCGCGGCGACGGCGTTCGCCAATCGGAGTGCCTCCGCGCCGACCTCGGCACCCGGCACCACGCGGTTCACCAGGCCGAGCGCGTGGGCGCGGGCGGCGTCGAGCGAGGCGCCGGTCAGCCCCATCTCCAGGGCGACCGCCAGCGGTAGCCGACGTGCGAGATGGACGATGCCGCCGCCTGCGGCGACGAGGCCGCGCCGGACCTCGGGGATCCCGAACTCGGCGTGCTCGGCGGCCACCACCAGATCGCAGGCGAGCAGCAGTTCGAGGCCCGCGGCGAAGGCGCTGCCGTTGGCGGCGGCGACCAGCGGCTTCGGGTACGTCCGGTTCAGCAGCGCCGCCAGACCCGGACCGTCGGTGGCCCGCGGCGCGGACCGGGTCCGGGAGAACTCCTCGAGATCGAGACCCGAACAGAAGGTGCGTTCGCCGGCTCCCGTGAGCACGACGGCCGCCACGGCGTCGTCGGACTCCGCGGCGGCCAGCGCCAGGCCCAGGCCGGTCACTGTCGCCGAGTCGAGGGCGTTGTGCCGGTCGGGGCGGTCGAGCGTGACGACCAGCACCGACCCCTCGCGCTGCACCCGGACGCTCATCGGCGGTCCTCAGTAGTGCGCTCGACCGAGGCCGAGCGCGTGCTGGGCGATCATGTTGCGGAAGACCTCGAGCGTGCCGCCGTAGATGCCGCACAGCGGCGCCCAGCGGTAGAGGTGCTCGGCGCCGCCGGCATCGGCGGCCCCCTCGGCGTCGATCGGCAGCAGTGCCGCGGTGCCGAGCACGTCCATCAGGTCTGGGGCCACGTCACGCATCGCCTGGGCCAGTGCCACCCGGCCGTACATGTTCGGAGTCGCGAGCGCGGCCTCGACGCGGGCGGCGGATCGGCCGAACCGCTGGGCGACCGAGCTGTCGTCGAGGCCCCGGCGGCCCGCCGGATCGGGCAGGCCGAGCAGACCCGCGGCGCGGTCCACGACCGCCGCCATCTCCAGGCCCTGGTGCTGGAGGATCGACACGTCCTGCAGTCCGTCGGTGTCGGCGTCGACGACGCCGTGCTCGGTGTCCAGGGGGCCGCGCAGCACGGCCCAGCCCTCGTTGACCTCGCCGAGCCGATACCTGTCGTCGACCCGGATGTCGCTGTAGTAGGTGATGTTCGTGCGGTCACCGTCGACGGTGCGCAGGCCCTGGATCTCGATGCCCGGGGTGTCCAGCGGGACCAGGAACATGGTCAGGCTCTTGTGCTTGCGCGCGTCCGCGTCGGTGTTGGTGATGAGGAAGACGTACCGGCTGTTGTGCGCGCCGGTGGTGAACATCTTGGAGCCGTTGATCACCCAGCTGTCGCGGTCCCGGACGGCGCGGGTCTTGCAGGTCGCGACGTCCGAGCCGCCTTCGGGTTCGGTGTAGCCCAGACACAGGCGCACGTGGCCGCTGAAGACGCCGGGCAGCACCTCCTCGCGCAGTTCCGGGCTGCCGAATCGCTCCACCGACCGCGCCACGATCGAGGTCGTACCCCAGGTCACCCACGGCACGTGCACGCGCCGCTTCTCCTGTTCCCAGATCCGGCGCTGGATCCGGTCGAAACCGCCCTCGGTCTCCGAGCGGTACTCGCGCTCGAGGTAGCCCGCGGCGCCCATCGCCAGGTGCACGCCCTCGTCGAAGTTGTCGCCGGTCTCGCGGTCGCGGCGGCGCACCTCGTCGGTCACGTGTGTCGCGAGGAACGAGCGGACCTCCTCGAGGAAGTCGTGATGTTCCTTGGACAGCTCGACCCGTGAGAAATCCATCTGTCGTCCTTGGTGATTCGGGGGAGTGATTCGGGGGAGTGATTCGGCGGCCTGAGGATCGGTCGGGCGCTACGCCGCACCGTCGCGAGCGACGAGTTCGGCACCGTCGCGAGCGGCGACGAGTTCGGCGACGCGGCGGGCCGCGGCGGCGGGATCGCCGCCGGCGAGGGTCCATCCGCGCGCCCGCACCAGGTAGGAGGTCGCGGCCGACTCCGTCGACACGCCGAGACCGCCCTGGACGTGCACGGCCATCGTGGCCGCGCGACTGGCCTCGTCGGTCATGAACACGAAGGCCGCTGCCGCCAGTTCGGGTCGCACCCGTGGCTCGTACTCGAGGTACCAGGCTGCCTTCCGGGTCAGGTTTCGTCCGCCCTCGACGGTGATCGCCATGTTGGCGAGGGGATGCGAGATGCCCTGCAACGTCGAGATCGGGACCCCGAAGGTGTAGCGGGTGGTGGCGAACTCGGCGGCGATCCGCATCGTCTGCTCGACGAGGCCGACCAGGGCCGACGCGGTGAGCAACCGCCATTCGTCGACGGCACGTTCGAAGGCCCGCACGGCCTCGGGGCCGGCTGCGACGACCTCCCGGGTGGTGGCGTCGGCGGGATCGACCCAGGCGAGCGGCAGCCGGCCGAGGTTGTCCACGTGCGCCGGTCGCGTCGCGAAACCGAGACGGACCACCTGGTCACCGTCGAGGGTGACCACGTGGTCGGCGACCGCGCCCGCCGGCACCAGTCGTGGGCCCGGTGCTCCCGTGGCGCTCACGTCGAGCGCCACCGGTTCGGCGCCGCTCACGGCCTCCGCCGAGAGGAGCGAGCAGTCGCCGAGACGGGCCAGCAGTCGGGTCGCGGTGACATGGTCGGTCCACGGAACCGGCGCGAGGCTGCGCCCGATCTCCTCGGCGACCAGCGTCAGGTCGACCAGGGTGGCGCCGTCGCCGCCCGCGGACTCCGGAACCGCCATCGACATGGCGCCCGTGCCGGCCAGTCGTTCCCACAGGCCCTTGTCGAACCCGGTGGCCTCGGCCGCGCGGACCACCTCGATCGGGCTGTACGTCTGGAAGAACTTCACGTATGCGGCCTGCAGGTCGGTGTGGTCCGACGTGAGGCTGTAGTCCTCACGGCGCAATTCGTACCGGTCCATCACTTCACTCCTGTGTCGTGTGCGCCTGCCGGCGCGTGCTGGTCGAAGAAGAATTCGCGGGCGTTCTCGTACAGGTAGCGGTCGCGCACCTCGTCCGGAAGGTCGAGTGCCGCGGCCTCCGGGATCACCCGGCGCATCGGCAGGACCGGCCAGTCCGACCCGAAGATGACCTTGCCCGCGCCGCGGCTGCGCATGAAGTGCAGCAACGACTCCGGCAGCCGCTTGGGTGACCAGGCGGAGGTCATCAGCCGCAGGTTCGGATACTTGATCAGGAGCCGGATCGCGACGTCCCACCAAGGATCGGCGCCGTGGATCATGCACAGCTTCAGTTCGGGGAACCGCACGCACACCCGGTCCAGGTGGATCGGGTTCTGCACCTCGCCCGGGATCGGCGGGCCCGGGATGCCGGTGTTGATGCAGAGCGGCAGTCCGAGTTCGGCGCATTTTGCGTACAGCGGGTAGTAGACCGCGTCGCTCGGCGGGTACTGTCCGTCGCCCCAGAAGCTCGGTCCGACGGCGGCGTAGGCCACCGGCAGATCGGCCGCCACCGCGGTCAGTTCGCGCAGCGTGGCGACCGGGCGGAGCAGATCGGGGCCACCCATCGCCAGTGCGAACCGGTCCGGGTGTGCCTCGACGAACTTGCGTGCCGTGGTCGACGGCTTGGTCAGCGAGTCCATCAGGATGGCACGCTGCACGCCCTGCTCGTCCATCTCGTCGATCAGTTCGGCAAGGTCGACCGGGGCGAACATCGACTTGGGGCCCTTGAAGTAGTTGTCCCGCACCGCGACCATCCAGCCCGGCTGCTGCTCGGTCTCACCGAAGTGGACGTTCACGAGGCAGTCGATGACACGGTGCCCGGGGCGATCTCCGCTCGCGTGGCTCATGCGATCTCCGTTGTGAGAGAGGTGGATTCATCGGTCATGGCGGCGACGGTGTCCCGGGCCCACCGATAGTCCGGCTTCCCGTTGCCGAGCCGGCCCACCGCATCGACGAAGTAGAGGGCCTTCGGGACCTTGTAACCGGCGAGGCGGGTCCTGCACAGCGCACGCAGGTCGGTGTCGTCGACCCCGCCACCCGGCGCACGCTGCACCAGGGCGACGACCTCCTGCCCCCATCGCACGCTCGGGCGGCCGACCACCAGTGCGTCGGCGACCTCGGGATGGGTGCGCAGGACCTCCTCGACCTCCTCCACGAACACCTTCTCGCCGCCGGTGTTGATCACCAGGGAATCGCGTCCGATCAGCCGGATCGTGCCGTCGGCGTCCAGCGTCGCGCGGTCGCCCGGCACCGCGACGCGCCGGCCGTCGATCACGGGGAAGGTGCGCTCGGTGGCCTCGCGATCCCCGTAGTAGCCGAGCGGAATGCGTCCGGTCCGGGCCGCCCAGCCGATCTCGTCCTCGCCAGGGGCGAGGAAGCGGCGGCGGTCCTTCGACACCACGGTGCCGCCGGGCCTGGGCAGGAACGTCTCGGCCCGCGACGCCTGGCCGGTGTTGCCGAACCCGAGCCCGCCGGTCTCCGAGGATCCGTATCCGTCGATGACGGTCACCTGCGGCAGGTGGTCGATGATCGCCTGCTTGTGGACCGGATTGGTGGCGGCCCCGCCGGTTCCGATCGCGAACAGTGACGTCAGGTCGTACCGGCCGGAACGCATCTGCTCCACCAGGGGACCCGCGTAGGCGTCCCCGACCATCGTCATCAGGAACACCCGCTCGCGCTCGATCGTCTCGAGCACCGTGCGGGCGTCGAAGGGTTCCCGGTCGTCGTAGAGGACGACGGTCTGGCCGCCCAGGACCCCGGCGAGCGCGGTCCACACACCGGCGGCGTGCAGCAGGGGCGAGACCGCGAACCACACCTGGCCACCCGAGGTGGCGATGTCGCGCAGCGTCTGTGCCGAGTGGTCGTCTCCGGACATGGCCGCGACGTACATGTCACTCTGTCTCCACAACACGCCCTTCGGCCGTCCGGTCGTTCCGCCGGTGCACATCATCACCAGGTCGTCCGGGCTGGTGGGGATCACCCGGTCCGGATCACCGAGGGCGAGGGCCTCGTCGAGGGTGATCGAACCCGGCAGGAGTTCGTCGCCGCTGCCGTCGTCGACGGCGACGAGCAGATCCGGCCCGACCACATCGACAGCCTCCCGCAGCGAGTCGCCGAGCGAGCGGTGATAGACGATGCCGCGTGGGCCCACGTACTCGAGCAGGTCCCGGATCTCGCGGGCCGTGTAGTGCCGGTTCACGTTCACCGGCACCACCCGGGCCTTGAGGCATCCGATCATCACGTCCGGATAGAGGTCGTTTCGCATGACCAGGGCGATCCGGTCCTGGGCGCACTCCCAGTTGTTCGGGGCCTTGCTGTTCACGGCATCGGGGCCGTCGTGCCGGCCGAACCCCTGGTCGGCCAGGAAATTCCCCAGCCGTCGGGTGCGATCCCGGACCTCCGCGAAGGTGCTGCGGCGGTCGCCGCAGACCGTCATCGTCCGGTCCGGAACCGCATCGGCGACGACATCGAGGATGTCGCCCAGCGTCCATTCGGTCACCGTGGTCCGCCCTTCCCGCCGACTGTCGTGAGGGGCGCTCGATTGGGGTGCACGGCGGCTACGCGGCGCTGCGGACGGGAAGACCGAGGTACTCGACGGCGTTGTCGCGCATCACTTTCCGGATCGCGGCGTCGTCGAGTCCGGCCAGATCGCCGACGTACGAGGTCGGGTTCTCCAGACCCTCACCGTGCGGCCAGTCCGAACCGAACAGGATCCGGTCCACCCCGATGCGGTCGGCGAGGGCATTGACGTCCTCCTCGTAGTACGGCGCGACCCAGACGTGATGGCGGAGCTGCTCGACCGGGTCGTTGGGGAAGGACTTCGGATACTGGTTCGCCAGCTTGGTCAGCCGCTTGGCGAGGCGATGCACCCACTCCGAGCCGTTCTCGATGCTCGCCACCCGCAGGTTCGGGTGCCGGTTGAAGACGCCGTGGACGATCAGCGACGCGATGGTGTCGTGGATGGCACGGTCGTCGGTGACGATCTTGTCGAAGGGGTCCACCGTGCCGAAGCCCTCGAAGTTCTCCTTGCCGCCCCACATCGCCGACAGTTTGAGGTAGCCGCTGTCGCCGAGGTGGAAGGCGACCGGGACACCGGCCTCCGCCAGGCGTGCCCAGACCGGGTCGTGGGACGGGTGGCCGAGCGAGCGTGGTTTGCTCGCACCGGGCACGGGGGCCGGCCGGATGTGCACCAGGCGTGCGCCCTTCGCGATCACCGAGTCGACCTCGGCGAGCGCGGCGACCGGGTCGGCGAGCGAGATCATCGGCGCCGTGTACACCCGGTGGTCGGCCCGGTCGAAGCCCCAGTCCTCGTCGAGCCAGAGGTTGAAGGCGTGCAGCGATGCCATGGTGGCGTCGATGTCGTGGCGCAGGGCCTGCTCGACCCCGCAGCCGAAGGTCGGGAACATGAACACCGTCTCGATGTCCTGCTTGTCGAGGACGTTCACGCGGGCGTCGCGGTTCTGGTACTCGGGTCGCAGTTCGAGTTCCTCGACCTGCATCATCGTCGACCGGTCCATGCCGTCGGGGATCTCGCCGCGGAAGAACGGGTCGAGGCAGCCCGGGACGATGATCGGATCGAAGGTCGGGTTCGGGATGAAACGATTGACGCGGTCCCCGATCACCGCGACGGTGTGCTTGCCCTCCTTCAGCATCTGCACGCCACGCCGGGTGAACTTCCGGTCGAGGTGGCGGGTGAACGCGTCGATGGGCTCGTAGTAGTGGTTGTCGACGTCGATCGCGCGGTAGTCGAGTGCGGTCACGGTCTCCTCCTTCGGTTCGGCACGTCGTGTGTCTTCTGGTCGTGTGGGTGGGGCGGGCAGTGCGGGATCACCGCCCGGCCCGCGCCTTCCGGACATCCAGGGGCGGGAAGGCGGGGGGCCGTTTGGCGAGGAACGCGGTGACGCCCTCGATCACGTCGGGACGAGTCAGCGACTCGGCCATCAGTTCGGCGGCCCGGGTCGTCGCGTCCGCCGCGTCACCGGAAGTCACCGCGTATGCCTGGTCCTTGATCCACCGCAGGGAGGCGGGCGAACAGTTCGCGGCCATGTCCTCGCAGTACCGGAGGGCGTGGTCGAACAAGTCCTCGGGCGGGAGCACCGCCGCGACAAGGCCGAGGTCGGCTGCCTCGCGGGCGAGGAAGGTGCGTCCGCTGAGCAGTAGGTCCAGTGCGACACCCCATCCGGCGAGCCGGGGGAGTATCCAGGCGATGCCGTGCTCGGCGATCAGTCCGCGCCTGGCGAACGGGGCGGCGAACTTGGCCCCGTCGGCGGCGAACCGGACGTCGCACATCAGCGCGTAGGTCAGGCCGATGCCCACGCACGGACCGTTGATCGCGGCCACCACCGGCTTGTGTACCGAGGTCAGGAAGTGCGGTGGCCGGTCGCCCATCAGGGCCGTGACGTCGACCGGTGTGTCCGACTCGAACGCGTCGCCGATGTCGGTGGACGACCCCATGTCGGCGCCCGCGCAGAACGCGCGGCCCTTCCCGGTGACCAGGAGCACGCGGACGTCGGGATCGGCCTCGGCCCGGTCGACGGCGGCGTAGAACGCGGCCGCGATGTCGCGTCCCCAGGAATTGAGGCGCTCGGGCCGGTTCAGGGTCAACACCGCGACGCCGCCGTCCGTGCGGTCGTAGAGCACCGCGTCGCCGTCTCCCGCGCCCTGGCGCGGGGTATTCCCAGCTCGTTCGGCCATGCCCTACTGTATACCTATCGGTAGAGCATTCCGCAAGCAATTCCGGCGGCCTCGGGGAGGGGTGTCGACGCGTCCCCCGGGATTGTGCCGAAGGTTATGCCGTATGGTTTACGGTAACTGCATGTGACGTGCCGGACACGACGGCGCGGCGGAGGTGTGAAGAGTATGGTCAAGCGCGATTCCGGGTCGGCGCGGCAGAGCCGGCCGCCGAAAAGGCAACGCCGGGAACGGGGTTCGATCGACCCGGACGACATCATCGCGGGCGCGTTCGAGCTCGCCGAGCGGGTGTCGATCGACAACCTGAGCATGCCGATGCTGGGCAAGCACCTCGGCGTCGGGGTGACCAGCATCTACTGGTACTTCCGCAAGAAGGACGACCTTCTCAACGCGATGACCGAGCGGGCCGTCCGTCAGTACCTGAGTGTGGCCCCGGCTCTGGCCGGCGATGGTGCGGCCTCCGACGTGGGGGGCTGGCGTCGGGTGCTGACCGGCTTCGCTCGCGGCATGCGCGCCACCTTCCTGGCGAACCCGATCCTGATCGACCTGATCCTGATCCGCTCGACGCTCAGTCCCGTCCACGGCCAGCTGGGTGCCCGCTACATCGAGACGATCGTCGCCGATCTGGTCGACGCCGGCCTGTCGCTGGCGGACGCCTTCGACACCGTCGCGGCGGTCCAGTTGCACGTGCGCGGTTCGGTCGTGCTCACCCGGCTCGGCGACAAGGCGAAGGAGGCGGACCCCGACTCGCACGCGTACTACGACGATCTCGACATCACGCCGGAGGGCACACCGCTGCTCGCCGAAGCTGCGGCGCAGGGGCGGACCGGCGCCGCGCCGGACGATCGGAACTTCGAGTACGGACTCGTCTGCATCCTCGACCGTGCTGCCGGTCTGCTCGGTGCGCAGGGGGCGCCGAGCGGGCCAGTTCGGGGTCGGGTGGGTGTGCGCGCCTGAGCGGTCCGGTGAACCGTTCCGCGCCGCCTCCCGGTCTGTTACGGTCTGGCTTACGGTAAGTAATTCGGCATCTGGGCGCCAGGGGTGGTGCCGACCGTTGCCGTGGTGGACAGCCACGGCCGGAGCAGTGAGGGGAGCAGCGGTGGCGGAGACGATCGGTTTCGTCGGAGCAGGTCAGATGGGGGAGCCGATGGTTGTTCGGCTCCTGGATGCGGGGCACGAGGTGAACCTCTACGCGCGGCGACCGGAGGTGCGGGAACGGCTCGGTGCTCGCGGTGTGGCGCTTGTCGACAGCCCGGCAGAGTTGGCCCGGCGCAGTGACATCGTCATCGCCTGCCTCTTCTCCGACGAGCAACTCCTGGACGTGGCAGGCGGGCCCGACGGGATTCTCGCCAATGCCGAACCGGGTGCGGTGGTGGTGTCCCACACCACCGGCAACATCGGCACGGTGACCGGGCTGGCGGCGCAGCATCCGGACGGTCCGGTCCTGCTCGACGGCCCCATCAGCGGCTCCGCCGAGGACATCGCGGCGGGCCGATTGACGGTCCTTCTCGGCGGGCACACCGCGGCCGCCGAGCGCGCCCAGAAGGTACTCGAGGCCTACAGCAGCAACGTCATCCACACCGGCGGCCTCGGCACCGCACTGTCCCTCAAGCTCGTCAACAACCTGCTCTTCGCCGGAAACGCCCAACTCGTCGCGGCCGCACTCGATCTCGGCGCGCGACTGGGCGTCGAGGACGCGGCGTTCCTCGACGCGCTCACCGTCTGCAGCGGACGCAGCCATGCATCCTCCTCGGTCCGGCTGCTCGGCAGCCTGGAGAAGTTCGGCAAGGTCGCCGGCCCATTCCTGCGAAAGGATGTCGCGGCCTGCGTGGACGCCGCCGACGACGCAGGAGTGGAGCTCGGCTGGTTGCGGACCGTCGTTGCCGACGGTCCGCTGTCCCTCTCCTGATCGGCGGAATCATGACCACCACCGACAAACCAACCGTCACCGCAGAACGGGACGGTGCCACCACTCTGCGCCCGATCCTCGAACGTCAGCGGGGCGCCTTCCTGGCCGAGGGTCCGCCCACACTCGCGGTGCGCCGCCACCGCATGGACCGGCTGGTCGCCCTCGTCCTCGACAACGCGGACGCCTTCGTCGAGGCGCTGGTCGCCGACTTCGGCAGCCGATCACGGACCGGGACGCTGTTCACCGAGATCATCGGGATGCTGTCGGTGATCGAACACACCCGCTCCCACCTGCCGCGGTGGATGCGCGACGAGACGCACATGCGGGCCGCAGGCCCGGTCGGGCTGCGGGCCCGGGTCCGGCCCACCCCGCTCGGCGTGGTCGGCATCGTTGGTCCCTGGAACTTCCCGCTGCACCTGGTGGTGCTGCCCGCCGCGGCCGCGCTGGCCGCAGGCAACCGGGTGATGATCAAGATGTCCGAGGTCACCGAACACACCGCGGAACTGTTCGCCTCCCTGGCGCCGCGCTACTTCGACGACTCCGAGGTCGCCGTGGTCACCGGCGACGCGCGGGTGGCGGCCGAGTTCGCGGCCCTGCCCTTCGACCACCTCTTCTTCACCGGCTCCCCTCGGGTGGGCCGGCTGGTGCAGCGGGCGGCTGCCGAGAACCTGGTCCCCGTCACCCTGGAACTGGGCGGAAAGAACCCGGTCGTCGTCGCGCCGGACGCGGACATCACCCGATCCGCCTCCCGAATCGCGCGGGCTCGCATGGTCAACGGCGGACAGGTGTGCATCTGCCCCGACTACGTCCTGGTGCCGGAAGCTGCCGTCGACGCGTTCGTCGCGGAGGCAATGCGCACCTTCGGCGAGGTGTTCCCCACGATCGTCGACAACGACGAGTACCCCGCCACCGTGAACATCGCGAACTTCGACCGTGTCGTCGGACTCGTCGAGGACGCCCGCGCACGAGGGGCGCACGTGGACACCGCCGCCCCGGTCGGTGAGACGCTGCCGGACCGTGACCGTCGCAAGATCGCGCCCACCGTCGTGCGCGGCGTGGACGACTCGATGGCCATCGCCCACGAGGAGGTCTTCGGCCCGGTGCTGGTGGTGCTGCCGTACCGTTCCGTCGACGAGGCGATCACCTACGTCAACGCCCGGCCGGCACCCCTCGTCGCCTACTGGTTCGGTCCGGACGGAACCGAGTTCCGCCGCTTCGTGGACCGGACTCGCAGCGGCGGCGTCGCGCGCAACGAGTTCGGCCTGCAGATGGTGCCGGCCGGCGCGCCCTTCGGTGGGGTCGGCAACAGTGGCATGGGCGCTTACCACGGCAAGGCCGGGTTCGACACCTTCACCCACCACCGGACCGTCGTCGCGAGCGATCTGCCGTTCATGGTGACCACCGGAAGCGCCGTCCCGCCGTTCGGCCGGGCCATGCGCTCCGGGGCATCAGCCGCGGTGTGGGCGGCGCGCCTGCGCGTCGCCTGGCGGCTCGCTCGGGCCCGCCGCACCACCCGCCCCGCCGGGCGCGGTGACTCCACCGCGTTCACCGACCATCTGCAGTGAGGTTGTGCCCGTGAGTATTTCGTTGCTCCTCGAGATGTCCGCCGACCTGGACCCCGGCCGGATTGCGGTGTCCAGCGACGGCGACCGCACGACTGTCGCGGAACTGAACGGGATGGCCGACCGCGGCGCGGCGCTGATCGCGTCCACCGGTGTTCGGCACGTCGTGCACGTCGGCACCGGCGGAACGGTACTTCCGGTGCTGCTGTTCGCGGCCGCGCGCGCCGGCCTCGCCCTGACCCCGCTGAACTACCGGCTCGGCGAGCGCGGACTGTGCGAACTGATCGAACGCCTGCCCTCGCCGCTGGTCGTCGCCGACCGCGAGTACCGCGAGGCCCTCGGTGGCGTTGACGCGCGAATCATCGACACCGACGAATTCCTCGCTGCCACGAGGGCCGCCGACGCGCCGAGTGCCGAGGCGGTGCCGGTCGATCCCGAGCGGCCCGCGGTCGTGCTGTTCACCTCCGGCACCACCTCGCAGCCCAAGGCGGTCGAACTCAGTCACAGCAACCTCACCAGCTACGTCATGGGTACGGTCGACTTCGCTTCCGCCGAACCCGGCGACGCTGCGCTCATCTGCGTCCCGCCGTACCACATCGCGGGTGTCGGGGCCTCACTGTCGAACCTCTACGCCGGCCGAACCATGGTGTACCAGAGGCGATTCGACGCAGCGGACTGGGTCCGGCTGGTCCGAGGCGAGCAGGTCACCAGCGCAACCGTCGTCCCCACCATGCTCGACCGCATCGTCTCCGCACTCGAGCACGATCCCACGGGGTTGCCGTCGCTGCGGACACTCGCGTACGGCGGATCCCGGGTGCCGTTGCCACTGGTGCGTCGCACGATGGGCCTGCTGCCCGAGGTCGGGCTCGTCAACGCATACGGACTGACCGAGACGTCGTCGACCATCGCGGTTCTGACACCGGACGACCACCGCAGTGCGGGATCCGATCCCGCGTTGGCCGCCCGCCTCGGATCGGTGGGCCGCGCGGTTCCCGGTGTGGAACTGCAGATCCGGGCCGAGAACGGAACCGTGCTCGGCGCCGGCGAGGTGGGGGAACTGTTCGTCCGAGGATCCCAGGTGTCGGGCCGCTACACGGGCATCGGCTCCGTCCTCGACGCGGACGGTTGGTTCCCGACCCGGGATCACGCCAGCGTGGACGCGGACGGGTACCTGTATGTCGTCGGCCGCGCCGACGACACCATCATCCGCGGCGGCGAGAACATCGCACCGGCCGAAATCGAGAACGTCCTCGTAGACCACCCGGACGTCCGCGACGTCACCGTTCTCGGCCTCGACGACGAGCAGTGGGGGCAGATCATCGTCGCGGTGGTGGTCCCCGCCGGGCCGGGCGAACCCGACACCGAGGCCCTGCGCACCTGGGTTCGAGAGCGACTGCGGGGATCACGCACCCCGGACCGGGTGGTCTTTCGCGCCGAGTTGCCCACCACCGACACCGGAAAGGTGTTGCGCCGCGCCCTGGTCGACGAGTTGCGCTCGGCCGAGCCGGACGTGACCCCGGTCTGAGCCCGCGGAAGCACCACATCCCGGAACCACGAGAGATGACCACAGGAGGCGAGAGATGATCAAGAGCGGTACCCGATTCGAGAGCCAGGTCTGTGACACCCAGGTGATCGTGATCAGGTCGACGGACCGGTTCGACGACCTGCGGTGCGGTGGGAGCCCGATGGTCGCGGTCGGCGAGGCGAAGACGGCCGGTGCGACGATCGACGAGCACCTCCGCGCCGGCAACGCCCTCGGCAAGCGCTACGTCGACGAGTCCGGGGCGGAGGTCCTGGTGACGAAGCCGGGTGACGGCACGCTCACGGTCGGCGAGACGCCGATGCAGTTGAAGGCGGCGAAGGCGCTGCCGGCGAGCGACTGACGAGCGCCGCCGCGGATGCCCCGGCCGGCGGGTGCATCCGCGGCGATGTCTCGGCGCTCGCGTGGCGCGCCGCCGCACCGGTCAGGAACAGCCCCGCCAGGTGCGCACCAGATCGTCGGTCGTCGTGAGCGTCGCGAGCACCGCCAGGGTGTTGTCGAGAACCGCGCGCCCGTAGTCGGCCGGAACACCCGCGACCGCGTCACGAGGCACCACGACCCGATACGCGGCATTCACCGCGTCCATCACCAGGTTCGGGATCGCGACGTTGAGGGACACCCCCACCGCCACGATCGTCGACACCCCGAGATTGCGCAGGACCGCGTCGAGATCGGTCCCGCCCATCGGGCCGAGACCGTGCGTCCTGGTGAGCACGAGATCGCTCGGATCGGGGCCGAACTCGGGGAGCAGCGACGCTCCCACGCCGCCCGGCTCGATGTCGACCCCCGCCCGCCCGATGTCGAAAAGGGCCGCGTTGGTGTTGGAACCGCGGCCGTCGGCGCGGCGCTGCACCAGACAGTGCACCACCTGCACGCCCGCGGCCCGTGCCGCGGGCAGCAGGCGGGCGATGTTCGGCAGGGCCTCCCGGCGGGCCTCCACCGCGAGGGCGGGCAGGCCGGCGTCCGGGCCGACCACCGCGCACTGACACTCCTGCGTGACCAGTGCGGTGTGGCCCGGTGTGACCAGATCGGTCACGCCCGGGCGCGCCGGGCTCACGGTGCGCTCGCCACGGCGGGCTCGGGTTCCACCTCGTAGAACTGCTTGGCCCACTCCCGCATGGCCAGATAGGGCTTGGCGTCAACGGCGGCCAGTGGCGGCTTCTCCACGTAGACCTGGTACCGCCAGATGTCGAGGTCCTCGAACACAGTGACCAGGAACCGCCGCTCCACCTCGGCCCGCACCTCCTCGGGGGGAACGTCGGAGACGTCGCCGGCAACGCGCGGCCACCAGATCGAGTAGAAGAGATCGGACACCTCGTCGTCGACGGGTGTGCACGCGAAGATGAGCCGGTGGTTCTGGGCGCCCTCGAAGACGCTCATCGCGAATCCCAGCCCGGAGAAGTGGCTGTGAATGCGCAACGCCATCGTCTCGGGGTCGTCACTGCGGGCATCCGGCCACCCGGTCAGGAAGCGCCACTCGTTGTCGACCGCTGCCCAGTCCAGGCACACCGGGGTCACCGACGCGCCGTGCACATAGCGGAAATGCGAACTGTCCGGGCCGTTCTCCGCGACGACCTGCGGGTGCACCGGCTCCCGTTCGGCGCGCCGGGAGAACTCGGGGAACGGCCGGTAGTACGAGTCCGGGCCGCTCTCGAACTCCGGGAACTTGGTGAAGATGTCGGGGAGTTTCCACTGCGGCGCTCCACCCTGGGGCTGATACCACATGAACACCACACCGTGCTGCTCCTCGACCGGGTACACGCGCAGTTTCTGCGTGCGATTGGGGCGGTCCGGCTGGTAGGGGATGTACTTGTTCGAGCCGTCCGGGCCCCAGCGCCATCCGTGGAACGGGCACTCGATGCAGTCGCCGACGACCTTGCCGCCGTGGCCGAGATGAGCACCCAGGTGTTTGCAGTGGGCCGTCATCACATGCAGATCGCCTGCCTCGTCCCGATAGGCGACCAGGTCCTCGCCGAAGTAGTGCAGAGCCCGTGATTCGCCGGTGGGGAACTCGGCGGACCACCCGATCACGAACCATCCCGTGACCTTCCAGGTGAACGGAACCTTCACGCGCACGCCTCCCGATCGACATCGCTGTAGTTGGACATACGGTAATACTTACGATAGCGGGATGTCGAGTGCGGCCGCCGGACCTCCCGCCTGCGGGAGAACGGAGCACGACTATCCTCGAACGCTGCGACGCCCGGGTTGAAAGGAGTCGCAGCCGTACTCGTTCTCGAAGGAGCATTCGTGGTCGACCTCGCCTATGTCATCGCCGGTTCGGAAGCCACCGGTGGAGCGGGTCTCCAGGTCGACCTGAAGACCTTCCAGGAACTCGGTGTCTACGGGGTCGGCACCATCACCTGCATCGTGTCCTTCGATCCGAAGGCAGGGTGGGCGCACCGGTTCGTTCCGATCGCACCGGAGGTCATCGCCGACCAGATCGAGGCCGCGACCGCCGCGCACGACCTCGACGTCGTCAAGATCGGCATGCTCGGCACCCCGGCCACCATCGAGGTCGTCGCGGCCGGTTTGCGTCGCCAGTCCTGGCGGCACGTCGTCCTCGACCCGGTCCTGATCTGCAAGGGTCAGGAGCCCGGTGCAGCCCTCGACACCGACACGGCACTGCGTGAGCAGATTCTGCCGCTCGCCACCGTCGTCACACCCAATCTGTTCGAGGCCCGCACGCTCGCGGGTATGGAGGCCATCGGCTCCGTCGACGAACTCATCGAGGCGGCGCGTCGCATCCACGATCTCGGACCGCGCTACGTGATCGCCAAGGGCGGCGTCGAGTTGGCCGGCGACGACGCCGTCGACGTGCTCTTCGACGGCACCGAGGTGACCGTCCTGCGGGCCCCCAAGGTCGGGCAGGAGCGGGTCTCCGGTGCCGGGTGCACGCTCGCCGCCGCGATCACCGCCGAACTCGCCAAGGGCGTCGAGGTGGCGTCCGCGGTCGAGTTCGCCAAGGAATTCGTCACCGCCGGAATCGCAGGCCGGGTCTCGGCGCGCACCCCGTTCGACACCGTGTGGCAGGGCGCGTACGTCGACGCCCTCGCCTGAGCGACCGTTCGTCAGCGGGCCGCGGCCGCGCGCACCTGCGCGGCCGCGTTTGCGTGACCGGCGGCGTTCGGGTGCAGCGGAATCGGCGCCGCGACCGAGGTCGGGATCGCGCCCTCGATCCAGCGCTGCTGCGGCGGCGCGCACACGTCGTGGCCGCGAGTGGACGGGAATAGATCGACGAACGTGGCGTTCGTGATGCCGGTCGCCATCGCCGCGTTCAGCCGGACGATCAGCGACTCGAGGTAGTCGGCGTCGACCGGCCACACCGGCTGGATCCCCGGGCAGCCGCCCGGCCGGATCGCGGTGGGGTATCCGACCAGCAGGACCCGCGCCCGCGGGGCTCGGCTCCGGATCTCGCCGATCACGGCCGTATACGTCGCGGCGAGCCGGTCGGCCCGCTCCGCGTGGCTGTCGGCGCCGTCGGTGGTGCGCGCGGCCGCGCACGACCGGCCGTACGGGGGCGGCCCGACGTTCAGGCACCCCACCGCGAGCGGCACCAGGCCGACGTCGTTGGCTCCGATGCCGACCGTGACGAGGGTGGTGTCCGGGGTGAGTGCATCGAATTGTGCCGGGCGCGAAGGGGACTGGCTCTGCCAGAGATCGCCGGTGGTGGCCCCGCTGCACGTGACGTCCCGGAACGCGGCGGCGTGCAACGCCGCGGCGACGAGGTGCGGATAGTTCACCGCGGACTGCAGACAGCCGGTCACCACGAGATTCGGAGCGATGCCGGGACCGGCCGAGAACGAGTCGCCGAGCGCCACGTACACCACGGGCGGCGACGGGGTGTCGGCCCGGGCGAGGGGCATCCCGGCGAGGACGAGGGCGGCGACGAACGCCGCAACCGATTTCATTGCGATCTCGGTTCCGTGAGGGCGACGAGCGATGCACAGTCAACGTACCCCCGTTGCACTGCCCGTGGAACGGGCGGATGAAACGTCCCGCCCGGCTACTGTCGACCGATGACGGCGAACGCGGCGAGATCGGCAGTGGACGACACCCGGCCGGGGCTGACCAGGGACCGGTGCGCGAACGCGCTGCAGCGGTTCGAGGTCCGTACCGCGCCCGACACCGGTGACCGCCGTGCTGCGGTCGCCCTCGCGGTCGTCGACCGCGCGGACGGTCCGGTCCTGCTGCTGACGCTGCGGCCGAGCAGGATGCGTGCGCACCCGGGACAGTTCGCGCTGCCGGGCGGCGGCATCGATCCCGGCGAGACGCCCGAGCAGGCGGCGCTGCGCGAACTCGACGAGGAACTCGGGGTGGCGGTGGGCGAGGACGCGGTGCTCGGCGTCCTCGACGACTTCGTCACCAGGTCCGGGTACGTGATGACCCCCGTCGTGGTGTGGGTCGGCGCGCTCACCGCGCCGCTGCGGCCCAACCCGGACGAGGTGGCGATGGTGTTCGAGGTGACCGAGGCCGAACTGGACACCGAGCCGGTGCGGCGACCGCTGCCCGGTGAGACCGAGGCGCTGTTCCGGTGGCCGTTCCGCGGCGAGCAACTCTTCGCGCCGACCGCGGCGATCATCCACCAGTTCCGGGAGATCGCCCTGCACGGTCGCGACACCAGGGTCGCCGCGTTCACCCAGCCGGACTTCGCGGCGCGGTGACACGCGCGCCGGGTCGTGAGCGGATGTCACCGTCTCGGGGTTACCGTCGGCTGATGGACGCGAGCATCCCACAGGGCGACGGACGAACCGCGGGCGACGGGCCCGCCCTGACCCGAGAGGGGTGCGCCGCCCGGGTCGCGGCGTTCGACCGGATCGCCGCTCCGGACACCGGTGGACGACGGGCCGCCGTCGCGCTGGCCGTGATCACCGACAGCGCAGGCGCGCGACTGCTGCTCACCCGGAGGCCCCCGAAGATGCGGGCGCACGCAGGCCAGTTCGCGCTTCCGGGCGGCGGGGTCGATCCGGGGGAGTCGCCGCAGCAGGCCGCGGTCAGGGAACTCGCCGAGGAACTGGGTGTCCAGGCGCCCGCCGAGAGCGTTCTCGGCCTCCTCGACGACTACGTGACGCGGTCCGGATACGTCATCACCCCCGTCGTGGTGTGGGTCGGTGGGCTCCCCGGCCCGATCACCCCGAACCCGGACGAGGTCGCGTCGGTGTTCGAGGTGACGATGGCCGAGGTCGACGTCGACCCGCTGCTGGAACCGGTGCCGGACGCACCGGCCGACGCCCTGCCCATGCTGCGCTGGCCGTTCCGCGGCGGCGCCATGCACGCCCCGACCGCCGCGATCATCCACCAGTTCCGGGAGGTCGCCATCCACGGCCGTGACACCCGGGTGGCCGGATATGCGCAACCCGACTTCGCGGCGCGCTGACCCGATTACCGTGGGTGCATGGGATTCGCACGCGACGTCCTTGCCCGACTCGACCGAACCGGCGTCGACCCCGTCGCGTGGCGGGCGCCGAGGCCGCCCCGTGAGATCCCCGATCCGGCACCGGAATTCGACGACCTCGAGCGGTGGCCGACACCCGGCACGGCGGGGCCGGAGGACGTGGCCGTCGATCACGAGGGCAGGCTCGTCACGGGCACCGTCGACGGCGCCGTCTGGCGCTACGACGGCCCCGGCCGCGTCGCACGGGTCGCCGACACCGGCGGCCGCCCGCTGGGCATCGAGATCCTCGCGGACGGTCGGTACCTGGTGTGCGACGCCGAGCGTGGCGTCCTGCGGGTCGACGACCGGGGCCGGATCGAGACACTGACGGACCGCGCGGTCGGCAAACCGCTGATCGCGTGCAACAACTCCGCCGTCGGACGGGACGGCGTGGTCTACTTCACCGATTCGTCCGCGAAGTTCACCATCCCCGAACACCGGCTCGACGTCCTCGAACATCGCGGCACCGGCCGGCTGATCCGCTTCGACCCGGCCACCGGCGACACGGACCTGCTCGCCGACGGCCTGCAGTTCGCGAACGGGGTGGGTCTCGCCGCCGACGAGTCGTACGTCCTGGTCGCCGAGACCGGGGGCTACGCGATCCGTCGGGTCGACCTGACCGGCCCCTCGGCGGGGCGGGTGTCGACCTGGGTCGAGAACCTGCCCGGCCTGCCCGACAACGTGACCTCCCAGACCGACGCGGGCATCTTCTGGGTGGCGCTCTACAGTCCCCGGATGCGCCTGCTCGACCTGATGGCGCCCTACCCCGCGTTGCGGATCCTCGCAGCGAACCTGTCGGACCGGGTACAGCCGGATCCCGAGCGGCGAGCGTGGGTCCTCGGCCTCGACGCCCGCGGGAGCATCCGGCACAACCTGCGCGGCCCCGAGGGCGGCTATTCGCCGGTGACCGGTGTGCGGGAGTCGGGCGGGTCGCTGTATCTGGGCAGCCTCACCGCCGACGGGGTGGCCCGCATCCCGGCACCCCGCCCGCCCGTGTGACAGTCTTTAGCGGATCGCCCCGACCCCGTGAACCAGTCCCCGGTGAACCAGCCCCGGGGGAATCGGGACGTCGGCGAAGCGGCGAGTGACTGTGGGAGTGACATGGACAGCGGAGACCTGCCACGCGGGCAGGCGGATGCGGCGGCAGAGCCGGTCGTGACCGACCGGGTGCTGACCGTGCCGAACCTGCTCAGTGTGGTGCGGTTGATCGGCGTGCCGCTGTTCGCCTACCTGTTGCTCGTGCCGCACGCGGACGGGTGGGCGTTGGCGATCCTGATCCTCAGCGGTTTCACGGACTGGGCCGACGGCAAGCTGGCGAGGCTGCTGAACCAGACCTCGAAGCTCGGCGCGCTGCTCGACCCGCTGGTCGACCGGCTGTACGTGGTCACCACCCTGCTGGCCTTCTCGATCCGCGGGATGATCCCGTGGTGGGTGACGGCGCTGCTCATCGGGCGCGACCTCGTGCTCGCCGCGACGCTGCAGATCTATCGCCGCCGCGGCCTGCCGCCGCCGTCGGTGCTGTACCTGGGCAAGGCCGCGACGTTCGCGCTGATGATCGCACTGCCGCTCGTGCTCGCCGCCCAGGGCGACTGGGCCGTCGCGCCCTTCGCGCACGCCTGGGGGTACGCGCTGCTCGCGTGGGGGACGGGACTGTACGTGTGGACGGGGCTGCTGTACCTGCTGGCGGCCCGGAATGTCGCCCGTGAGGTGACGCCGGTCGTGGCCGGCGCCGGGCGGGGAGTCGAATCACCATGAACGACAGCGGCGTTCCGGTGACGCCCGAGGTCTCGCAGGTGCGCCGCAATCCGACGCCGTCCCTGCTGACGGCGCTGCTCGCGGAGGGGCTCGACCCCGGCTACGCCGCGGCCGCCGAGGACCGCGCCCGCGGCCACTCGCTGCACCGGCCGCTGCGCGCCGGGGTGTGGTGCGCGGGCGGCGCACTGGTTCTCGGCCTGATCTTCGGAATCGCCTTCGCCGAGGCGGCCGACCGGGCCCCCGGCACCGAGCAGGTGCGCCGCGACATCCTCACTCAGGTCGATGCGGCGGAAACGCGCGGCACCGACCTCACCAACACCCGGGACGACCTGACCGCGCGCACCGACGCCGCGCGCACCCAGGCGCTCGCCGGGGACGCGCAGGGCGCCGCCGTCCTGGGCCGGATCGCCGCCCTCGAACAGGACGCGGCGCTCGGCCCGGTGCACGGGCCCGGGATCACCGTCACCCTGACCGACCCGGCCGCCCGGCCGGACCTGTCGGACCGCTCCCGTCCCGGTGGAGGCGCGAAGCCGGTGATCATCGACCGTGACCTGCAGGCGGTGGTGAACGGGCTGTGGGGCGCCGGCGCCGAGGCGGTCGCGGTCGGGAACGTGCGGGTCGGGCCCGGGGTGACGATCCGGCAGGCCGGCGGGGCGATGCTCGTCGACAACCAGCCGGTGCCGTCGCCGTACGTGGTGTCGGCGATCGGATCGCCGGCCAGGTTGCAGACCGGGTTCGTCGTCAGTGACGCCTACCTCCGGATGTCCGGGGTGGCGCAGCTGTACGGTGCCGGATTCGACGTCGCCGAGGACGACGAGATCAGCCTCCCGGCCGCGACGGCCAGGGAGATTCGCAGTGCACGAGAGGTGAGGGGTCAGTGAAGTCGGTCAAACCTCTGCAGGTGGCCAAGAACGGCTATGCGATCTACGGGGTGCTCGCACTGATCGTGGGCATCGTGGCCGGCGTCGTGTTCCGGCCGCAGGTTCCGGACGCGATCCAGCCGTACCTGCCGATCGCCGTGGTCGCGGCGCTGGACGCCGTGTTCGGTGGTCTGCGTGCGTATCTCGACGAGATCTTCGACGCGAAGGTGTTCGTCGTCTCGTTCGTGTTCAACGTGCTGGTGGCGGCGCTGATCGTCTGGCTCGGTGATCAACTCGGAGTCGGAACACAGCTCTCGACCGCGATCGTCGTCGTGCTCGGCATCCGGATCTTCGGCAACGCGGCGGCCTTGCGCCGCAGGCTCTTCGGGGCGTGAGGGTCGACGTGGGAGGTGAGGACTGAGGTGGCGACCGAGGGCAGGCACGAGTGGCACACCGCGACACCGGCCGCGGCGCGGCGATCGAAGGTGGTGTTCGGGCTCCTGGCGCTGCTGCTGATGGCGGCGCTCGGCATCGCGATCGCCACCCAGGTCCGCGACACCGGGTCGGGGGACACCCTGGACTCGGCGCGCCCCGCGGACCTGCTGGTGATCCTCGACAACCTGAATCAGCGCGAGGCCGCGCTGCGGCAGGAGATCACCTCGCTGCAGGAGACCCTTTCGACCCTGCAGCGCAGCGGTGGCGGCTCCGACGCCGCGTTGGCGGAGGCGAACGCCCGGCTTACCGCCCTGTCGATTCAGGTCGGCGCGGCGGCGGCGACCGGACCCGGGGTGGTCCTGACCGTCACCGACCCCGCCTCCGGGGTGGGTTCGGAAGTGATGTTGGACATGGTTCAGGAGCTGCGGGCGGCCGGGGCCGAGGCGATCGAGGTGCGGGGCGCCGAGGGCGCGCCGATCCGGGTCGGCGTCAACTCCTGGGTCAGTGGTACGGCCGGGAACCTGCAGCTCGACGGCGCTGCGCTGGCCGCGCCGTACGTCGTCACCGCGATCGGCGACCCGCCGACCCTCGCTGCCGCACTGAACATCCCGGGTGGTGTCGTGGACACCGTCGCGCGCAGCGGTGGCCGGGTGTCGGTCGAACAATCAGGGCAGGTCACGATCGCCGCCTTGCGAGAGGCGAAACCTCGCCAATACGCTCAGCCCGGAAACTGAAGTTCCGCTGTCGCACAGATCTTCTGTACGGCGTCGGACACTCGTCGAAAGGACCACACGGTGAGCGACACCAACATCCCGGCCGAATTGCGTTACACGGCCGAGCACGAATGGGTGCAGCGGACGGGATCGACCACCGTACGGGTCGGCATCACCGATTTCGCGCAGTCCCAGCTCGGGGACGTCGTCTTCGTGCAACTGCCCGCCGTCGACGAAGAGGTGGCGGCCGGAGATTCCTTCGGCGAGGTCGAGTCGACCAAGAGCGTGTCCGACATCTACGCGCCCCTGACCGCGAAAGTTGTTGCGGCGAACGAGAACCTGGAGGCCAGCCCGGAGCTGGTCAACTCTGCGCCGTACGGTGACGGCTGGCTGGTCGATCTCGAGGTCGCCGACGAGGCTGCTCTGGACGCTGCGCTGGCCGGGATGCTCGACGCGGCCGCATACCAGGAGGTAGCCGGGGGTTAACCCCGACGCGCCCCATGGCGAGAGCGCCTACGCGGACCGGCATCAGCAGGGTACGGTCGTGGGGAAGGGCATTCGCCGTGTCGGGGCGCAGATCCGGATCGGTTGTGATTGTGTCTACAGATTTGTTCGGGGAGTCCCGAATCGATCGGACTGAGGAGGAGAAACGGTGAGCGACAACGACAGCGACGCGGTCTACGGGGAGACGCCCGCGGAGACCACGTCGGTTTTCCGAGCGGATTTCCTCAGCGAACTGGACGGCGCCACGGCCGCGCCGACCGAGCAGGCCGTCTCCGGTGTCGAGGGTCTGCCCGCCGGCTCCGCCCTGCTGGTCGTCAAGCGCGGGCCGAACGCCGGATCGCGGTTCCTGCTGGACCACCCGACCACGTCGGCGGGACGGCACCCGGACAGTGACATCTTCCTCGACGACGTCACCGTCTCCCGCAGGCACGCCGAGTTCCGCCGCGAGCAGCACGAGTTCCAGGTCGTCGACGTCGGCAGCCTCAACGGCACCTACGTCAACCGCGAGCCGGTGGACTCGGCGACGCTGGCCAACGGCGACGAGGTGCAGATCGGCAAGTTCCGCCTGGTCTTCCTGACCGGTCCTCGCGGCGCGGCCGGTGACTCGCCTGCGGGTGCGGGTAGCTGATGACCGCGGTCGGGCAGCGGAGCCAGGGTGCGGGCGGGATGTCGATCGGCTCCGTCCTCGATCGGCTCCGCCCCGAGTTCCCGGACGTCACGATCTCGAAGATCCGCTTCCTGGAAGCGGAAGGCCTGATCAGTCCGGAACGCACACCGTCGGGATACCGGCGGTTCTCGATCGCCGACTGCGAGCGGTTGCGTTACGTACTCACCGCGCAGCGTGACCAGTACCTGCCGCTCAAGGTGATCAAGGAACAGCTCGAGGCCATCGACAGCGGTGTCGCCGTCGTCGGCGCCCCGGACGCCGCGCCGCGGCGTCCGCGGGTGCTGGCGGTGGCCCCCGGCGAGGTCTCGCCCGAGGAGTTCCGACCCGACCGGGAGGTCCGGATCAGCCGGACCGACCTGCTGGCCAGGTCCGGCGTCGACGAGGGCTTCCTCACCGAGCTGATCCGGGCCGGATTGATCGTGCCCGGGTCGGCGGGGTTCTTCGACGAGGACGCGGTCACCCTCGCCCGCACCGCGAAGGCGATGTCGGGGTTCGGTCTCGAGGTGCGGCATCTGCGGGCGTTCAAGCTCGCCGCCGACCGAGAGGCGGGGCTCGTCGCGCAGATCGCCGGGCCGGTCGCGAAGGGGCGCGACGCGGGTGCGCGGGACCGGGCCGAGGAGATGGTCCGCGAGCTCGCCGCACTGTCGCTGACCCTGCACACCTGCCTGGTGAAGTCGGCCGTCCGAGGCGCACTGGATCGCTGATCGTCGTCGCGGTGCGGCTCGCCGAATGGGTATCGGCGCGGTGCGTCGCATCGGCATAGAATCGGTCGAAGCAACAGATTTCACGGAAGGCGAGCGCGATGAGTGAGATGCGTGTGATCGGAATCCGCGTCGAGCAGCCGCAGAACTCGCCCGTGCTGTTGCTCCGCGAAGCGGACGGCGACCGGTACCTGCCGATCTGGATCGGTCAGACCGAGGCGACCGCGATCGTCCTCGAACAGCAGGGTGTCGAGCCGGCTCGGCCCCTGACCCACGACCTCATCACGACCCTGATCGGTGCGCTCGGTCACCGGTTGCTCGAGGTGCGGATCGTGGACCTGCAGGAGGGCACCTTCTACGCCGACCTGGTGTTCGACCGGAACATCACGGTTTCGGCGCGGCCGTCCGATTCGGTGGCCATTGCACTGCGGGCCGGGGTGCCGATCTACGCGGAGGAATCGGTGCTCGCCGAGGCGGGTCTGGTGATGCCGGACGAACGCGAGGACGAGGTCGAGAAGTTCAAGGAGTTCCTCGAGTCGGTCTCCCCGGACGACTTCAAGGCCACCGACGGATAGGTCTCGACACAGGTATCGATAGCATCTCACCTGCACAAATCCAGCTATTTTCAAGCTAAGCTTGGATCACTTTGGGCGTGTTGCGTTGACCGTGTGACCGTCGGCCCATACCGTCTGGCCGTCATGAATACGCACCATGTGATTCATCGGGACGCCCACTGAGCAACGTGGGCGTACGCTTTTCGATGAATCCACGGTTTGGATTTGCGTGTGAGAGGGAGCAGTCAGTGGTAGATCAGCCGCAGGACGCGAATGATCGTCAGCGCGTCGATGCCCAGGCGCCGGCCGTCGAGGTCGACGACGTGCAGCCGGGACTGTTCCCCGACGATTCCGTCCCCGACGAGCTGGTCGGCTACCGCGTCCCGATCGCGTGCCAGATTGCCGGAATCACGTACCGGCAGCTCGACTACTGGGCCCGCACGTCGCTGGTGGTGCCCTCGATCCGCGGCGCGGCCGGTTCGGGAAGTCAGCGCTTGTACTCGTTCAAGGACATCCTGGTCCTCAAGATCGTCAAGCGCCTGCTCGACACCGGCATCTCGTTGCAGAACATCCGGGTCGCGGTCGATCACCTGCGCAAGCGCGGTGTCGCGGACCTCGCGAAGATCACCCTCTTCTCGGACGGCACGACCGTCTACGAGTGCACCTCTCCGGAGGAGGTCGTGGACCTGCTGCAGGGCGGTCAGGGTGTGTTCGGCATCGCCGTCAGCGGCGCGATGCGGGAGCTGACCGGCACCATCGCCGACTTCCCGGCCGAGCGTGCCGACGGCGGCGAGAGCGAGCAGAGCCCGGAGGACGAACTCGCGTCCCGTCGCCGCACCCGGGGCAGCCGCAAGATCGGCTGACCCGCAGGTGGGCCCCCGGGATTTCCGGGGGCTTCCGGCGTGCGTGGCGCTCGCCACACTGCGGCGCCGCGGCATCGGCGTTTCGGCGAACGTCGCCTAGAATTCAGGGTGCGTCGTCGCCGTACGGGAGAGTTCCGGAGCACCTGTCCGGACGCCGAAGGAGCAGCACCTCCCCGTCAATCTCTCAGGCAACAGGGACCGTGCGGGCACCGGCGCCTCTGGAAAGCGGTGGGAGCACCCACCCGCCCACGGGGAAAGGGACGGTCACCCCGCCGACCCGAATCTCTCAGGCGCTCTGACGAGCAGGCGACAGAGGGGGAGGAACGCACCGAACGGTGTGCCCTCTGATCCTTCACCGCGGGAGTTGCCTTGCACGACCAGACCAGCGTCTTCGACAGTGCCGCGTTCGCGGCGCGTCACATCGGACCGGACGACGCCGAACTCGGCCGGATCCTGCACGTGATCGGTGTCGACGACCTCGACGCCCTAGCGGGTAAGGCGGTCCCCGCCAGCATTCTCGATGCGGTCACCGACGGTGTGAGCACCGGCCTCGACGCGCTGCCCGCACCGGTGTCCGAGCACGAGGTGCTCGCCGAGCTGACCGCGCTCGCGCAGCGCAACACCGTCGCAACGTCGATGATCGGTCTGGGCTACCACGACACCCTCACCCCGCCGGTGCTGGTGCGGAACCTGATCGAGAATCCCGCCTGGTACACCGCGTACACGCCCTACCAGCCGGAGATCAGCCAGGGCCGCCTCGAGGCGCTGCTGAACTTCCAGACGATGGTCTCCGACCTGACCGGGATGGAGGTGGCGAACTCGTCGATGCTCGACGAGGCCACCGCCGCGGCCGAGGCGATGACGCTGCTGCGGCGCGCGGGCAGGTCGAAGTCCGCGCGGTTCGTGATCGACACGGACCTGTTCCCGCAGACCCGGGCCGTCCTCGAGACCCGGGCCACCCCGCTCGGTATCGAACTCGTCGAGGCAGATCTCACCCAGGGCCTGCCCGACGGCGAGTTCTTCGGCGTGCTCGCACAGCTGCCCGGCGCGTCCGGCCGGGTCGTCGACCACTCGTCCCTCATCGCCGCCGCCCACGAGCGCGGCGCGCTCGTCGCGGTCGGCGCCGACCTGCTCGCGCTGACGCTGCTCACCCCGCCCGGAGAGATGGGTGCGGACGCCTGCTTCGGCACCACCCAGCGCTTCGGTGTCCCGATGGGCTTCGGTGGCCCACACGCCGGCTATCTCGCCGTGCACTCCAAGCACGCCCGGCAGCTGCCCGGCCGGCTGGTCGGCGTGTCCGTCGACGCGGACGGCGACAAGGCGTACCGGCTGGCACTGCAGACCCGCGAGCAGCACATCCGCCGCGAGAAGGCCACCTCCAACATCTGCACCGCGCAGGTGCTGCTCGCCGTCGTCGCCGCGATGTACGCGAGCTACCACGGCGCCGAGGGGCTGACCGCGATCGCGCGGCGCGTCAACGCCGCCGCCGGCAGCCTGGCGGCCGGTCTGCGTTCCGGTGGTGTCGAGGTCGTGCACGAGGCGTTCTTCGACACCGTCCTCGCCCGCGTCCCCGGTCGCGCCGCCGACGTCGTCTCGACGGCCAAGGGCTGGAACGTGAACCTGCGCCTCGTCGACGCCGACCACGTCGCCGTCGCGTGCGACGAAGCGACCACGACCGCGCACCTGCAGTCGGTCCTCGCCGCGTTCGGGGTCGCGGGTGACCTCACCGCGGACGCACCGGAATCGTTGCCCGCCCCGTTGGCCCGGACCACGGAGTTCCTCACCCACCCGGCGTTCACCAGCCACCGCACGGAGACCGCGATGATGCGCTACCTGCGCAAGCTCTCCGACAAGGACATCGCCCTCGACCGCAGCATGATCCCGCTCGGCTCGTGCACCATGAAGCTCAACGCGGCCGCCGAGATGGAGGCCATCACCTGGCCGCAGTTCAACGGTCTGCACCCGTTCGCGCCCGCCGACGACACCCCCGGCATCCGGCAGATCGTCGCGGACCTCGAGTCGTGGTTGTCGTCGATCACCGGCTACGACCGGGTGAGCCTGCAGCCGAACGCGGGCAGCCAGGGCGAGTACGCGGGCCTGCTCGCGATCCGCAACTACCACCTCTCGCGCGGCGACGACCATCGCGACACCTGCCTGATCCCGTCGAGCGCGCACGGCACCAACGCCGCGTCGGCCGTGATGGCCGGTATGCGCGTCGAGGTCGTCGCCTGCCGCCCGAACGGCGACGTCGATCTCGACGACCTGCGCGCCAAGATCGCCGACCACGCCGACCGCCTCGCCGCGATCATGATCACCTACCCGTCCACGCACGGCGTGTACGAGCAGGAGATCGCCGAGATCTGTGCCGCCGTGCACGACGCCGGGGGCCAGGTGTACGTGGACGGCGCGAACCTGAACGCGCTCGTCGGCCTGGCCCGGCCGGGCAGGTTCGGTGGCGACGTCAGCCACCTGAACCTGCACAAGACGTTCTGCATCCCGCACGGCGGTGGCGGTCCCGGAGTCGGGCCGGTCGCGGTCCGCTCCCACCTGGCGCCGTTCCTGCCCGGTCACCCGCTCGCCCCGGAACTCGGCGACGGCCCCACCGTCTCCGCGGCGCCGTACGGCAGCGCGTCGATCCTCCCGATCACCTGGGCGTACATCCGGATGATGGGGGCCACGGGGCTGCGTGAGGCATCGTTGACCGCGATCGCGTCCGCGAACTACATCGCCCGCCGGCTCGACGAGCATTTCCCGGTGCTCTACACCGGCGAGAACGGCATGGTCGCCCACGAGTGCATCATCGACCTCCGGCAGATCACCAAGGACACCGGTGTGACCGTCGACGACGTCGCGAAGCGGTTGGCGGACTACGGTTTCCACGCGCCGACGATGAGCTTCCCGGTCGCGGGAACGCTGATGATCGAGCCGACCGAGTCGGAGAACCTCGCCGAGATCGACCGGTTCTGCGACGCGATGGTCGCCATCCGCCGCGAGATCGACCGCGTCGGGTCGGGGGAGTGGCCGGTGGACGACAACCCGCTGCGCGGCGCCCCGCACACCGCGGCCTGCCTGGTCGGCGAGTGGACCCACCCGTACTCGCGGGAACTGGCGGTGTTCCCGGCCGGGACCGCCGACAAGATCTGGCCGCCGGTCCGCCGTATCGACGGGGCGCACGGCGACCGCAACCTGGTGTGCTCGTGCCCTCCGATCGAGGCGTTCAGCAACTGATCGCCCGGCCGTGAGCGTTGCTCACGGTCGTTGTGCGCGGCGTCCCGCCGGGAGGACGATGATCTCGCGTCTCCCGGCGGGGCGCCGTCCCCGCCTCACCCCATCAACGGAGGTCGGGAAAATGCCTGCCAAGATCGCACGTGCCCTAGCCGTCACCGCGGCCGTTCTCACGCTCGGCGCAGTGGTGGCGCCGTCGGCGTCGGCCGTCGAGCGGCGCGAGCTCGGCAATGGCTCGCTGAACATCTGCTTCGTCGTGCCGCTGCCCGGGTCCGCCGACATCAGCTGGTGCCTCTGACGAACCGGCGATCACGCCGACGCCGAATCGCTCACTGCACGGGCGCCGGAGCCTCCCGGACGGTGCCGTGGGCCTCGCCGCCGCGGAGGAAACGTCCGGTGGCCGCGGTCCGCCCGTACCCCGGCGTGAATTCGCCGGCGCGGTAGACGACCCTGCCGCCGACCGCGGTGACCGTGACCGCCCGGTCGTTGCGGTTGACCATGCGGCGCAGACCACCGAACTCCGCCATCGGTGCTTCCGCATAGCGTTCGGTTTCCTCGTCGAGCCCGGCCGGGTCGATCACAACCAGGTCCGCGCGGTCGCCCTTGCGGAGCCGTCCCGCGTCGAGGCCGTAGAAGTCCCCGATCTCGCCGGTCAGTTTGTACACCGCGGTCTCGGTGGGGATCACGGGTTCGCCGCGGCCCGCGAACTCGTGGATGCGGCGCAGGAACCGGATGCCGTAGTTGTAGAACGCCATGTTGCGCAGGTGCGCGCCCGCATCGGAGAAGCCGAGGGTGACTCCCGGCTGACGGATCAGATGGTTGAGGATCTCCGGTCGGTGGTTGGTGATCACGGTGGTCCACCGGATCGCGGTGCCGTTCTCGACGACGAGATCGAGGAAGGTGTCCACCGGATGCAGGTTCCGCTCGCGCGCCACCTGCCCGAACGTCTTGCCGACGAGAGTGTCGTCCGGGCACTCGGTGATGTGGGCGTCGTCGAAGTCGCGGTGCCAGATACGGGACGAGAACTTCTTCTCGAAGTCACGGCGGAACCACCGCCGGTACGACTCGTCGCGCAGCAGGTCGTTACGCCCCATCTCCTCCTTCAGATGCAGGGCGGCCCGACCGGAGCCGAACTCCTCGAACACGACGAGGTCGATGCCGTCCGAGTACACCTGGAACGGTGTCGGCAGGTGCTGCCAGCGCAGCGCGCCCTTGCCGAGGTCGTTCGTCAGCCGCGCGATCGGACCGAAGATGCGGTACAGCCACGGTTCGGCCTTCGGGTCGGCGGCTGCGAGGACCGACAGCTTCAGCGGCTTGCGCCGGATCCCGGTGCTTGCGGCCGCGAAGAACACGATGTCGTACTTGGTGTTCAGGTTCGGGATCGTCTGCAGGACGGCGCCCCGCCGACGCAGCACCCGGTGCAGGCGCCGGAATTCGCTCCACCGGGCGTAGGTGGAGGGCAGTGATCGGGACCGGTAGCGGTCGCCGTCGAGTTTGTCCCAGGGATTCGTCATCGTGGACAGCCCCAGGAACCCGGCGTCGATGGCGTCCTCGACGGCACGCTCGATCTTCCGCATCTCGGCGCGGTCCGGCTTCTGGCCGGGATCGGTGGACCGGCCCAGGCCCATCACATGGGCGCGGACGTCCGAATGCCCCAGGAAGGAAGCGACATTCGGGCCGAGCGGTAGGGCCTCGATCGCCTCGATGTACTCCTGCGGTGTCCGCCAGCACTTTCCGTCGGTGAGCGCGGGCAGAACGTGTTCGCGGGGCAACGCCTCGACGCGGCTGAACATGTCGGCGATGTCGACCGGGTCGGAGTACACGGTCGACAGCGAGCAGTTCCCCACGAGCACCGTGGTCACGCCGTGCCGGACCGATTCGTTCAGCCCGGGCGCCACCAGCACCTCGGCGTCGTAGTGCGTGTGGACGTCGATGAATCCCGGCATCACCCATTGGCCGGCGGCCTCGACCACCTCGGTGTCCGGACCTGCGGGCAACGGAGCTGAGCTGACCTCGACCACCCGCCCGCCGCGGATGCCGAGGTCGCGTACAGCGCCGGGCGCGCCGGTGCCGTCGAACCAGAGCCCGCCGCGCACGACGAGGTCGAATGGTGCGTCTGAAGTCTGCATGGTGTCCACCTCCCGGTTTTCTCGAAAGGTAGCAATCAACCGAGGGTGCCACGCCCCGAATCGGGACAACCGAATTCGGTTCCGGACGGGCCCCGGTGCCGCCCGTGCACCGAACGTCCACCGGGCGCGTTCAGCCTGCGCCCGCGGGTCCTCGCACCAGTTCGGCGAAGGTGATCTCCGGGGGTGCCCCGATCCGTACCGGTGGCCCCCACGCGCCCGCGCCGCGGCTGGTGTAGAGCACGGTCTCGTCGAATCGGTCGAGTCCGGTCACCGATGGTTGCTGCAGGGGCACCAGATGGCGGAACGTCCACATCTGGCCGCCGTGCGTGTGCCCGGACAGTTGCAGGTCGACGCCGAGTTCGGCGGCCTGCTCCACCTGCTTCGGCTGATGGGCGAGGAGGATGACCGCGCGCTCCGGGTCGCGGCCGGCCAACGCGGCGGGCAGATCCGGCGCGAACGGGGCGGCTGAACTGTGGTCGTGCACCCCGGCGAGGTCGATCACCGCTCCGCCGCGTCGCAACTCGACGCGTGAGTTGCGCAGGGTGTGGATGCCGAGCCGGTCCCACAGGTCGAGCCAGCGGCCACCGTCACCGGCATAGAACTCGTGATTGCCGCTGACCCCGAAGACTCCCAGCGGTGCACGGAGATCCGCGAGCGGGGTCAACGCCGAGCCGACCTTCGCGACGGTGCCGTCGACGAGGTCGCCGCCGAGCAGGATCAGGTCGGGTTGCCGGGCCATGACGGCGTCGACCACGCGGCGGGTGAACGGGGCGCCGCGTGCCGGTCCGACGTGCAGGTCCGTCACGAGCGCGATCCGGGTGCCCGCGAACTCGGCGGGCAGGCGGCGCAACGGAATCCGGACCTGGACCGCGCGGGGAGACGCGGCCTCGGCGACGCCGTATCCAACCGCGCCCAGCGAGCCGACCACCACGGCGACGGTGGCGCCCTGCAGCACGCGGCGCCGTGACGGGTCGGCGGGCGGGTCGTCGGCCCGTGACGTCCGGAGCCGTCGTGCGAGACCGGCGCCCACCGCGATCGCGGCGAGGCCGAGCGTCAGGTACAGCACCACGGCCAGCCACACCCAACCGGCGAACGCAGGCACCCTGGCCCACGTCGGATCGAAGACCTCACCGGTGCCCGCCGCGACAACGGCCAGCGCCGTGAGCACGACCAGGGCCGTGGCGACGGCGCGTCGGCCGTGGGCACCCAGCGCGGTCGGACGGGTCAGGCGCCGATACAGCCACCAGGTGAGCAGCGCCAGGAGCACACCGAACAGGAGGATCCGCAGCATTGCTCAGCGCATCATCGACGTGAATGCCTGCGCGAGTTCCGGTGCGTCCGAACTCGGCACCGCCGTCATCGTCCCGCCGGTCCGTTCGGCCAGCTGGGTGAGGGTGGTCGCGTCGGAGTTCTCGCCGATGGTGACGACGTCGACGCGGACGGGTGCTGCCGTGTCTGCGGTTCCTGCGATCGACCGGAGGAACTGGCTGCTGCTGATGCTGGTGTCGTCGTTGGGTCCGTCGGTGACCAGCAGCACCGAGTTCGGCCGGTCCGCGGCATAGCTGCTCACCGCGCTGGAGTAGGCGGCCTGCACCGAGGGGTACGTGGACGTCGCGGTGGCCGGCGTCACCGCCGCCAGAGCATCGGCGATCGCCTGCCTGCGCGGGACACCGCCGACGCTCTCGTCGACCGGTCCCGTGGTCACGAGCACCTTGTAGGCCTTCGACCCGTCGAGGCCGCGCGAGTACACCCACAGGCCGAGTTCCGCGTCGTCCGAGGTGGCGCGGACCGCCTCGGTGAGCGCGGCGACGGTGTTCGCCAGCCGGGTGCCCGCCCCCTCGACATTGCTCATCGAGCGCGAGACGTCGAGCAGCAGCGTCGTCCGGCCGGGCCGCGTCGGCGCGGCGATCATCTGCCGCAGTTCCGCGGACACCTCCGGGGCGGCAGGCACCAGCGGGGTCTGGATCGGCGCGTAGGCGACCTCCGGTGTCGAGGCCGGGGCACGGTCACCGGCGCGGAACCCGGCGGCGACGAACGCGTCCGCTTGCTCGGGTTGGCGGAGGAAGTCGGCGAAGTCGGCGGCGGCCCGGCGCTGGGTCTCGTCGGTCCAGGCCGCCGCGAGGACCGCACCGGGGTGGTCGGCGACCGGGGTGGCGCCGGCGGGGACGACCTCACGCAATTGCGCGCCCGCCGCGATCGCCGCGGCCAGTTGCTGCTCGGTGGCGGGCACCGCGTGGAGCGCACCGCTGCGGGGCTCCTTCTGCGCGCCGAGGGCGGCCAGGGCGTCCGCGGTGGTCGACGGCGAATCGGGGATTGCCGCGGAGCCGCGGGCGAGGGTGGTCACTGCCGACCTGACTGGGGGCGACGACGCCTGCTCGGCCGTGACCGGTCCCGCGCCTGCCACGGCGACCGCGGCCGCGACGGCTTCGGTGGCCAGCATCGTCGGCTCGGAGTCCGGTGGCATCGCCAGTTGGAGTGTGCCCCAGCGCGGCAGTCCCGCCGTCGTCAACGCCTCCGGATCGGACTGCATGCGCGGCAGGTCCTGCCATCCGACGAGGGGGCGCGACATCGCCTGCGCCACCACGGTCGGCGCGGCGATGACGACCGCCGCGGACGCGATCGGCTTCGGCTGCCCGTCGATCATTCCGGGATGGGCGTTCAACGTGGAGATCGACCAGTTCGACTGCGGAATCCACAGTGCCGGTGCGGGAGTCGGGCCAGTCCATGCTCCGCCTGCGCTCGCGGCGAGCGTGTCGGCCGTGGCCCGGGACGGCTCGTCCGTGACGGTGACGGTGATGCAGTGGTCGCGGACCACCGGCGCGGTGTCGGTGTATCCGGCGGCGAGATCGCGGACCACCGCGGCGATGTCGGGATCCGCGGTGACGTTCAGGCTCGCCTCTCCCTCGACGCAGGTGCGGGCCGCCTGGTCACCCTGGTCGGAGATCCTGTCCCGCAACTGGAACCAGCCGAGCACGGCGAGAAGGAGGACGAGCACCGTGCCGACGGCGATCACCGGGCCTTTGCTGACGCCCCGGAATCCGCCGCTGCCACTGCCGTCTCCACTGCCGCGATGTTGACCCACGGCGGCCAGTCTACGGACGCCCGGAGACATGCCTGACGGACGAGCGTCGCCGCGGGGGCGGCCGTGAACGACGGCACCGCCGTCCGAGGGTCTCGGACGGCGGTGCGGTCGGTCGACCGAGCCGGATCAGGCGTTGGCGGCCTTGTACTCGCGGCGGCGGCGGTGCAGGATCGGCTCGGTGTAGCCGCTCGGCTGCTTGGCGCCCTCGAGGATCAGCTCCTTCGCCGCCTGGAAGGCGATGTTGGAGTCGAAGTCCGGGGCCATGTTCCGGTAGGTGGCGTCGCCGGCGTTCTGCCGGTCCACCACCGGGGCCATCCGCTCGAGCGAGGCGACGACGTCCGCTTCGGTGACGATGCCGTGGCGCAGCCAGTTGGCGAGCAGCTGGCTCGAGATCCGCAGCGTCGCACGGTCTTCCATCAGAGCGACATCGTGGATGTCCGGCACCTTCGAGCAGCCGACACCGGCGTCGATCCAGCGCACCACGTAGCCGAGGATGGACTGGCAGTTGTTGTCGAGCTCCTCGCGCTTCTCGGCGTCCGACCAGTCGGTGGACGGGGCGAGCGGGATGGTGAGGATGTCGTCGACGGTGGCCCGCGGCTTGCCCTTCAGCTCGTCCTGGACCGCGAACACGTCCACCTGGTGGTAGTGGGTGGCGTGCAGGGTGGCGCCCGTCGGGGACGGCACCCACGCGGTGTTGGCGCCGGACTTCGGGTGGCCGATCTTCTGCTCGAGCATGTCGGCCATCAGGTCCGTCATCGCCCACATGCCCTTGCCGATCTGCGCCTTGCCCTGCAGACCGGCGGCCAGGCCGGTGTCGACGTTCCAGTCCTCGTAGGCGGCGATCCAGCGCTGCTTCTTCATCTCGGCCTTGCGCACCATCGCGCCGGCCTCCATGGAGGTGTGGATCTCGTCGCCGGTGCGGTCGAGGAAGCCGGTGTTGATGAACACGACCCGCTCGGACGCCTCCTTGATCGAGGCGGCGAGGTTCACCGTGGTGCGGCGCTCCTCGTCCATGATGCCCACCTTGAGGGTGTTGGCGGGCAGGTCGAGGACCTGCTCGACCCGACCGAACAGTTCGGTGGTGAACGCGACCTCTTCGGGGCCGTGCTGCTTCGGCTTGACGATGTAGATCGAGCCGGTGCGGCTGTTGTTCAGCGGGCCGTGGGCCTCGTCGATGGTCAGGCCGTGGACCGCACACGCGCTGGTGACCAGGGCGTCGAGGATGCCCTCGGGCACCTCGCCTCCGTCGGCGTCGAGGATCGCCGGGTTGGTCATCAGGTGACCGACGTTGCGGACGAACAGCAGTGACCGGCCGTGCAGGGTCAGCTCGGAGCCGTCGACGGCGGTGTAGGTGCGGTCGCCGTTCAGGGTGCGGGTGAGGGTCTTGCCGCCCTTGTCGAACGATTCGGACAGGTCGCCGCGGTTGAGGCCGAGCCAGTTGCGGTAGCCGACGACCTTGTCGTCGGCGTCGACGGCCGCGACCGAGTCCTCGAAGTCCATGATCGTGGTGATCGCGGACTCGAGCACGACGTCCTTGACGCCGGCGGCGTCGGTCGAGCCGATCGGGGAGGTGGCGTCGATCTGGATCTCGGCGTGCAGGCCGTTGTTGCGCAGCAGCACCGACGTCGGCGCGTCCTTCTCGCCGAGGTAGCCGACGAACTTCTCCGGCTGAGCGAGGCTGGTGACGACCTCGGAGCCGAGCTCGATCTTCAGCTCGGTGCCGTCGACGAAGTAGCGGGTGGCGTCGGCGTGGGTGCCCTTCGCCAGCGGGGCGGCGGTGTCGAGGAAGTTGCGGGCCCAGGCGATGACCTTGTCGCCGCGAACCTTGTTGTAGCCGGGCTTTCCTCCGGGCGCCTTCTCGGCGCCACCGGCCTCGGAGATCGCGTCGGTGCCGTACAGCGCGTCGTACAGCGAGCCCCAGCGGGCGTTGGAGGCGTTCAGTGCGAAGCGGGCGTTGAGGACCGGCACGACCAGCTGTGGGCCTGCGGTGGTGGCGATCTCGGCGTCCACGTTCGCGGTGGTGACCTGGAACGGCTCCGGCGTCGGCAGGAGGTAGCCGATCTCCTGCAGGAAGGCCTTGTATGCGGCGGCGTCGTGCGGCTGTCCGGCGCGCTCGCGGTGCCAGCCGTCGATCTGCGCCTGCAGGTCGTCACGCTTGGCCAGCAGTTCCTTGTTCTTGGGGGCGAGGTCCTCGATCACCTTCACGGCGCCGGCCCAGAAGGCGTCGGCGTCCACGCCGGTGCCGGGAAGGGCCTCGTTGTTCACGAAGTCGTAGAGCACCTTGGCGACCTGAAGACCACCGACCTGCACGCGTTCAGTCATTTGAACAGCCTCACTTTTCCGGTACCAGCGGCGGCCCAGCGGGACGCCTACACGGGACGACAACAATGTTACCCGGCGGTAGCTTCCCGGGGAGATCGGGCCGGGCCGCAGCCGGGGCGGAAATCGACGAAAACAGCACTGGTGCTGAGGCGCGTGAGGTGGGCGCCGGCCGTTGCGGACGTATGGTGCGCGTCCGGCCACGGTCTCGATCATGACGGGCGAGTCGGCCGTCGGAAACAGATCATACGGTTTGGTCAGGATCTCGGGCACGCGGCACCGCGACACGGGCGGTCGGGTCCCGGTCCGGAGCGGCGAGCGGTCGCGAGGATGCGGCGAACGGTGCGCACGGATCGAAGCGCGTACGGGTGCGCTCCTACCCGCGCACCCGGATCTGCTGCATCATGTCGTGGTCCTGGTGTTCGAGGTTGTGGCAGTGCCACGTGTACCCGCGGACCTCCTCGTGGTCGCCGTGGCCGCCCGCGGCATCGGCCGGGACAGGGATCGGCGCGTCCGGATCGAAGCCGAGGTCCGCGACCGAGGGCCAGTGCACGAGGAGGGTGAGCACCGAGTCCGACTCGACGAGCGTGGTGTCCTTCCAGCCGGCCTCCCAGGGCGCAGGCGACGCGCGCTCCCCGATGAGGAACGGGGACGGGTCCGGCGCCCAGCGGACGCCGTGCTCGAGCGGAGGGGGCCAGGTCGCCATGTAGCCGGCCGTCCACAGCTTCTGCCTGCCGAGGACCCGGAACCGGGCCAGGTGCAGGTGCACCGGATGCTCGAACGGAAAGGTGTTGACGACGCGCCAGATCTCCGTCGTCCCGGCCCCGGCGACGTCGATGTCGTCGGTGAGGAACGGCAGATTGTTGATCGAGCCCATCAGCGGCAACACCGCGGCGGTCCGGTCCAGGTCGAAGCGTGCCAGGAACGTCATGACCCGGGTACGGGCGACACCGTCGGTGGTGGCGGGCGCGATCGTCGGGGGGAGCCCCGGCCCGCCACGCAGCCGCGCCGGCACACGGACCGGTTCGGCCACGGCCCGATCCGCGTCGAACCGCATGATCTCGGGCAGTGGCGGGATCGCGATCACGGCATTGCCGACGCTGTTGAGGGCGGTGTTGACCAGCGTCACCGACTCGCCCGGCGCGAGCGCCGAGAAGTCGACCAGCACGTCGGCGCGCTCTCCGGAAGTCATCACGACGTGGTCGGTGCGGACGGACGCGTCGAGCAGGCCCTGGTCGCCGCCGATCACCGTGAACGGCATCCCGTTCGAGAACGCGAACCGGTAGGTGCGCGAGTTCGAGCCCTGCAGCAGCCGCAGCCGATACAGCGTGCGCCGCACCGTCATCCGTGGCCACGCCACTCCGTTGACCACGGCGACGTCGCCGAACTGGCCGCCCTGGTTGTAGCCGCTCGGCACGTAGCGGGCCAGCATCGGCTGCAGCGTTCCGTCGGCGTTGAAGGTGCGGTCCTGCACCACGATCGGCACCTCGAACTCCCCGGCAGGCAGGCCCAGGGGATTGTCGGCGCGGCCGGTGTCGAACTCGTCGCGCAGCAGATAGAACCCGGCGAGTCCGGCCTGCACGTTCAGGCGGGTGTTCGCCATTGCGTGGTCGTGGTACCAGAGGGTCGCGGCCTCCTGGTCGTTGGCGTAGTGGTTGGTCTGTACACCACCACGCCGCCACGTGATCAACGGATGCCCGTCCGAGTCGGGCCGGCTCCGGGCGCCGTGCAGGTGCACCGTCGTCCGCGGATTCGTCCGATCCTCCTCGGTGGCACCCTCCATCGTCAGATCGACGGCCCCGCCCAGAGGGTTGACGTCGATCGAATTGACGAACGACACGGTCGTCGGCACGTCGAGACGGGCCTCGAGAGTGGGGCCGAGGATGCCGTCGTGGTAGCCGAGGACCGTCGTCGCGGGAAGATCCGGGTGGTACGTGTGAATGCTGGACTGCGCGGTGAGCGTTCCCGACGCCGCGGCGGTCGGCAGGCGCGGCAGGTCGGTGACGAAGCGGCGGAGTGGCGGCGACGCGAAGTTCAGCGGAAACGGGCCCGCCGGCGGCAGGTCCGGGATCGGGACCGGTGGTGGGGGTATCGGCACACCCGGCCTGGCGGAGGCCGACGGTGCGCCCAGCCAGCCGACAGCGGCGACCGAGCCTGCCAGACCGAAGAATCCACGTCGTGAGAGCTCCATCGTCGAACTCCTTGGCTGCGTGACGACATCCGTGGGATCCAACTCATGCGGATGTTACTCAAGCGGCCGACGTCGCAGGGCGTAATGCGTCACGGCGGGCCGAGCCGTGGCCGCCACATCTGCCTTCCGCTCGAACGTCCGTGACCTGTCGTGCGGCCGCCCTATCGATGCTGCTCCGTCACCGACGCCGCCACCTTCCCGGCCGCGTCGGCGAGGGGAACGCCGTCCTCGGCGAGCGCGGGAACCAGCAGGTCCATGCACTTGCCGAGCAACGCCACCAGCAGGACTCGCAGGGAGCTGATGTCGGCGGCGACCCGCACTCGGTCCGTACTCACGCACGAGAGCCGCGAGTAGGCCTGCTCGACCATCTGCCACTCGCCGAGCAGGCCCTCGACCAGCAACTGGGCCCGCGTCACCGGCGCCGCCGCCGGATACAGCGACTCCTGGACCGCCCGATGCCACGGTCGCAGCGTGAACTCGGAGAAGTCGACGACGGCACGGTGCGCGGCCTCGAACTCCGGACCGCCGGCACCGACGGTGCGGAACACGTCCTGCTCCAGCGCGGCGATTCGGCCGAGCAGGTCGAACATCGTCGCCTGGAGATCCTCCACCGCGTCCTGTGTCACGTCCGTCATCCCACCGTTCCTCTCGCCGCGCCTCTTCCGCAGTCAACGTAGAGGTTGCCCGGACGGTCCGGTGTGTCCGGTCCTGCCCGTCGGGACCCGGCGCGGCGGACCCCGGGATCGACTCGCCTAGGGTTGACGGTCATGCGTGGTGAGTACAAGGTTCCCGGTGGCAAACTCGTGGTGGTCGATGTCGAGGTGGACGACGGGCACCTGTCGCGGGTGTCGCTGTCCGGAGATTTCTTTCTCGAGCCGGACGAGGCGCTCGGGGACATCACCGCCGCGGTGACCGGCCTTCCCACGACGGCCGACGCCGCTCGGCTCGGCCGGGCGATCACGGAGAAGATCGGAGACGACGTGTCGATGATCGGATTCACGCCCGAATCCGTCGGTGTCGCGATCCGCCGCGCGCTCGGCCATGCCACCAGTTGGCACGACCACACCTTCGACGTGATCGAACCCGTGGTGCTCGATCCGGCGCTGCACGTCGCACTCGACGAGGTGATCACCAGGGAGGTGGCCGCAGGCACGCGCCCTCCCACCCTGCGGTTCTGGGACTGGGATTCGCCGCTGGTGGTGCTCGGGTCCTTCCAGTCGGTGCGCAACGAGGTCGACGAGGACGCCGCGGCCCGGCACGGCATCGGGATCGTCCGCCGCATCTCCGGTGGCGGCGCGATGTTCATGGAGCCCGGCAACTGCATCACGTACTCGCTGTCGGTGCCGACGTCGCTGGTCGACGGGCTGAGCTTCGAGCGCTCGTACGAATTCCTCGACCAGTGGGTGATGGGCGCGCTCGCCGACGTCGGCATCAAGGCCCGCTACGTGCCGCTCAACGACATCGCCTCCGAACAGGGCAAGATCGCCGGTGCCGCGCAGAAGCGGTTCTCGGCCGGGGCGGTGCTGCACCACGTGACCATGGCCTACGACATCGACGCCGACAAGATGACCGAGGTGCTGCGTATCGGACGGGAGAAGATCTCCGACAAGGGCATCACGAGCTCCGGCAAGCGGGTCGATCCGATGCGTTCGCAGACCGGCATGGCCCGCGCCGACATCATCGCCGCCTTCACCGCGCACTTCCGCGCCCGCTACGACACCCGACCGGGCGTCTACACCGACGCCGAGCTGGACGCCGCACGGGAGCTGGTGCGGACCAAGTTCGCGGCCGCGGAGTGGACCCACCGGGTGCCGTGACCGCCTCACGCTCGGGCGAAGAGCCGGTCAGCCTTCGGTGGCCTCCCGTGCCCACGCGGGCAGGATGAACACGCCCTCGGCCTCGACGGTGACGCCGTCCCCGTCGGAGAGGGTTCCCACGACGAAGGTCTTCACGCCTTCGACCCGGTCGATGTGGGCCTCGGCGCGCAGCGGTCCCAGTGGGGTGGCCCGGCGGAAGCGCAGGGTCAGCGTGCCGGTGAAGCTCGGCTTGTCGGCGGGTGCGGCGGCCATGCCGAGGATGTGGTCGAGCACCAGGGAACAGATGCCGCCGTGCACGTGCCCGGGCGGGCCCTCGTAGGCGGCGCCCAGGGTGAACTCGCTCGTGCAGGAGCCGTCCGGGTGCCGCTCGAGTGTCAGCGGGGGAGCGACGGCGTTGCGCAGACCGACGACGGCGTTGCCCCACGGCATCGGGTGGCCGTCCTGGGTGAAACGCACCCCGAATGGGCCGTCGATCTGACGGTCGCGCAGTCGCGCGGTCGCGGACCGGATCTGGTCCTCCACCTCACGGATCGAGTCCTCGTCGACCTCGGTGCGGATCGTTGCGTCGATCAGCTCGCGAACCGCGTTCGCGAGCGGGCCGTAGACCGTCTCGCGGCGGGTGATCTCCTCGGCGTCGATGTCCTCGAGCGTGAACCGCACCGAACCTCCCAAGTTTTCTGGACAAACCGATGTTCTGGACAACTGTCTGGACTGTTGTGTGAATCTAGGCGGGTGTGCCGGTGCTGTCCAGCACTTGACGGTTCGCCGCAGGCGCGGTTGATTGGCGACATGCAGTTCGCCGCACCGGCGGAGCAGTACGACCGCTACATGGGACGCTACGGGGCGTCCCTGGCGCCCGCGCTCGCCGACGCGGCCGGGGTGGCCTCCGGTTGGCGCGTCTGCGATGTCGGCTGCGGCCCGGGCGCGCTCACCCGGGAACTCGTGGCCCGGGTCGGAGCCTCGAACGTCGCCGCGATCGATCCGGCGCCGCAGTTCGTCGCGGCCTGCCGTCAGCGGAACCCGGGAGCGGACGTGCGGGAGGGGGTCGCGGAGCAGTTGCCCTGGGAGAGTGGACGATTCGATGCCACGATGTCCGCGCTCGTTGTCGGCTTCATGCGCGATCCCGACCGCGGGGTGCGCGAGATGGCCCGCGTGACCCGGCCCGGGGGCGCCGTCGCCGCCTGCATGTGGGACACCACCGCCGGCGGCATGACCATGCTCCGCCTGTTCTGGACGGCGGTACGCATCCACGACCCCGACGTCGTCGGCGAGTCCGCGATGGCGGGAACCGCCGAGGGTGACATCGCCGCGCGGATGCGCCACGCCGGACTGTCGGAGGTGGTCTCCGGTGCGCTCACCGCCCGGGTCGGCTACCTCGACTTCGACGACTTCTGGCAACCCTTCACCTTCGCGGTCGGTCCGGCCGGCCAGTACCTGCGGGAGCTGTCGAGGGAGGGGAAGCGGGCGGTACGCGACGCGTGCCGGGCCGAGCTCCCGGACGGCCCATTCACGCTCGACGCCCGCGCCTGGTACGCGCGGGCCACCGTCCCCGGTCGGCTACCGGGAGGGTGAGACGAAGATTCCCTCCGCCTCCACCGTGACGCCCTCGGCGTCGGAGAGGGTGCCGCGCACCGTCGCCTTCCGCCCGTCCACGCTCACCACCTGCGCCTCGCAGTGCAACGGCCCGAGTGGGGTGCCGCGCAGGTAACGCAGCGTCAGGGTGCCCGTGAGGCGGCGCTCCTCCGCGCTGCCCGTCATGCCGAGCACGTGATCGAGGACCAGCGCGCAGATACCGCCGTGCACGAGGCCGGGCGGGCCCTCGTACGCGGCACCGAGGGTGACGTCCGTCCAGTGCCGACCGGTGTCGTCGCGCTCGATCACCAGCGGCGGCGCGACGGCGTTGCGCAGTCCCACACCGGCGTTGCCCCACGAGTACGTCTCGCCCTCGGCGGTCATCCGCATCCCGAACGCGCCCTCGAGCTGCCTCGTGCGCAGCTTCGCGGTGGCGGCGACGACCTCCGCATGCACCTCGCGGATCACCTCATCCTCGACCTCGGTGCGGATGGTCGCGTCGACGAGCTCGCGCACCGCCTCCGCGAGCGGGCCGTACAGCGCCTTGCGCCGCTCGTGCTCGTCGCGGTCGATGTCTTCGTGGGTGAGATTCACCAGCGCTGCTTTCGCTCGGGGACGATCGGATTCCTCGCGCCCGAATCTAGCTGCTGCCGCTCGGCGATCGGACCAGGTTCTCGCACGCCGGGATTCGACGCGGGCTCATCCGCCGTCGACGGCCGGATCCTCGAGTTCGAGAAGGTCGACGTCCTCCGGGCTCATGTTCTCGTTCGGGTCCACCGCGGTGGACAGCGATTCGGCGGCGGTCAGGGATGCCGGGGCTGCGTCGTCGTCATCCGGTGCGCGAGCGCGTGGTCACCGGGATCGGCCGACACCGCCAACGCGTCGATCACGGCCTGCCGATTCCGGTCGGGCTGATTCTGGCTCAGTTTCGCTTTGGCCTCGACCCGCTCGATCGGCAGTTCCAGGCCGACGATGGCGCGCAGCATCGCCGTCACGTTCACCTCCTCGACCTCGGTCACCCGCCACGGCGCGTCGCGTCCGCGCTCGTGCTCCTCGGTCATCGCCGTGACGTGCGTGCGCAGCCAGTCCGGGTCGTCGTGGACGATCAGCCGCCCGTGCACCGTGAGGATCTCGTAGTTCCAGGTGGGCGCCATCCGCGTCGTCGGCGCCGTCGCCGGGTAGTAGCGAGGGGAGACGTAGCCGTGCACGCCGGAGAAGATCGCGACCGTCTGCGCGTCGGCGCCGTCACGCCAATGCGGGTTCGCCCGCGCCATGTGCCCGACCATGGCGTGCCGCGACTCGTCGTAGAGCAGCGGTAGCGAGGTGGTCAGCAGCCCGCCGGGCCCGGCGCTGACCAGGTGCGCGAAACCGCCGCGGCGCAGAGCGGACGCGGTCTCGTCCTCGGTCAGGGCGAAGGCTGCGGGTGTGTACACGGACCAGACCCTATCGGTCGAGGAGGGCCCGGCACGTGTCCAGCAGTTCGGCCCGCAGCGGCGCCGCCCGCTCGACGAGCGCGGACTGGGCGCGCACGTATTCGGCGCGGCCGGACGGCGTCTCGATCGGAACCGGGCCGTACCCGAGCTCACGCAGGTCGTACGGGCTGGCCCGCATGTCGAGTTCCCGTGCGGCCATCGCCAGCTCGAAGCAGCGCAGCAGCAGGTCCGAGTCGACCAGTGGCACCAGCTTGTAACACCACTTGTACAGGTCCATGCCCGCGTGCAGGCAGCCCGGCTGCTCGCGGACCGCCTGATCCTCGCGGGACAGGGGAACGTCGTTGCGGCCCACCGCATCCGGGGTGAAGAACCGGAACGCGTCGTAGTGCGTGCAGCGCAGGTTCATCGACTCGACGACGGCGTCGGTGCCGTCGGGGCCGAGCCGCAGCGGGACACCGGAATGGCGCACCGCCTCCTCGCCACCGCGGTACACCATCGCCCACTCGTGCAGGCCGAAGCAGCCGAGCTGGGCGGGCCGGGACGCGGTCCCCGCCAGCACCCGCTCGGTGAACTCGAGCATCGAGCGTCGCCGGTCGAGCAGGGCCGGGTCGGCACCCACCCCGTCACCCTGTTCGCGGTACCCGGAGAACTCCGCGTAGTCGCGGGCCGACGGCCCGGCGAGCAGCACCCCGAAGCCGGGATGCCACCGGCGCAGCTGCGCCGGCCGCAGGCTGTAGTAGGTGAACAGGAAGTCCACCACCGGGTGCTTCACCCCGCGGGCCTGCCGACCCAGATGCGGACCGATCAGCGCGTCCACCCGGGCCTGGTGGGCGTCCCGCGCGGCGGTCCACTCGTCCTCGGCGAGAACGAGCGGACCGCCGAGCCGCGTCCGGACCTGTGTCACGGCGTCCGCTGGCCGGGCACGGCGTCGGTGATCCGGTGGGTGCCGTCACGGACGGTGCCGACAAACTCCTCGACCAGGTCCTCGAGCGCCACGATGCCCAGGCACCGGCCGTCGGCGTCGACCACCTCACCGAGGTGACTGCTCGCCCGCCGCAGCACGGCGAGGGCCTCGTCCAGCGGTGTCTGGACCTGCAGTCGCGGCCACGGCCGCACATCGGCGCGCGGGACGACCGTGTCCGGTCCGGCGGACTCGTCGAGCACCTCGTCGAGCACGTCCTTCAGGTGCAGGTAGCCGACGAGGGTGCCGTCCGGCAGGGCCGCCGGGTAGCGCGAGTAGCCGGTCTCGACGACCGCCCTCTCGATCGCGCCGAGGGTGGTGCCGCGGTCCGTCAGCGGCACCGTCCGGACCTTGTCGAGGGGGATCAGCACGTCCGAGACGGTCCGTCCGGTGGTGTGCAGCGCCTGCGTCAGCCGGCGATGCTCCTCCGCGTCGATCAGCCCCTCCGAGCGGGACTCGCCGATCATCTCCGTCAGCTCGATCTCGGAGACGGTGGTGTCGAGCTCGTCCTTCGGCTCGACCCGCAGCAGGCGCAGGACCGAGTTCGCGCACCAGTTGTAAAACGCGATCAGCGGCTTCGCCAGCTTGATGAAGCCCAGGTGGATCGGCACGAGCAGCATCGCGGCCCGCTCCGGTCCGGCGATCGCGATGTTCTTCGGCACCATCTCGCCGAGCAGGATGTGCAGGACCACCACGAGGGCCAGCGCGATCGTGAACGCGATCGGGTGCAGCAGCTGATCCGGCAGGCCGACCAGGTCGAGGGGCTTCTCGATCAGGTGCGCGATGGCCGGCTCGCCGACCCGGCCGAGCAGAATCGAACAGATCGTGATGCCCAGCTGGGCTGCCGCCAGCATCAGCGACAGGTGCTCACCGGCCCGGATCACGGTACGGGCCCGGGTCTTGCCCTGCGCCACGAGCGCCTCGAGGCGGTCACGGCGCGCCGAGATCAGGGCGAACTCGGCCGCAACGAAGAACGCGTTGCCCGCCAGCAGGAGAACCGTCAGTGCGACGGCCAGCAGGTCATTCATCGTCCGCCTCCTGGCCGGTGCGCAGCACGTGCGCTGCGATCGTCTCCGCGGGGACCGGGGTCAGCACGACCCGGTCGATCCGCCGGCCGTCCATCTCGGTGACGCGGGCCATCCAGCCCCCGGCCGAGGCGTCGCCGACGACCGCGCGCCGGACATCGGAGCCGTCGGGATCGGGCAGCACCACCTCATCGCCGACCTCCGGGATCCGACCCAGCCGCGCGAGCACCAGCCCGCCGAGGGTGTCGTACTCACCTTCGGGGGCCGCGTACCCGGTGGCCTGCCGGACCTCGTCGATCCGCAGCAGGCCCGCGCAGATCCAGCCGTCGCCGCTGCGCTGGACGTCGATCTCCGGATCGTCGTGCTCGTCGCGGACGTCACCGACGATCTCCTCGATCAGATCCTCCATGGTCACCAGGCCTGCGGTACCGCCGTACTCGTCGACGACCAGCGCGACCTGCATGCCGTCGGCACGGACCTGCTCCATCAGTGCGTCGCCGTCAAGGCTGGACGGCACCACGGGCACCTTCTGCGCGAGCACCATCAGCTGGGTGGTCGCACGCGAGGACGCGGGCACGGTGAAGGCGTGCTTGACGTGCACGACGCCGATGGTGTCGTCGAGGTCACCGTCGACGACGGGGAACCGGGAGAACCCGGTGCGGGACGCGGCGTCGATCAGGTCGGCGACGGTGTCGTGCAGGTCGAGGGTCTCGATCTTCACGCGCGGGGTCATCAGTTCCTCCGCGGTGCGCTCACCGAACCGCAGCGACCGGTCCACCAGCAGCGCCGTGCCCGGGTCCAGGGTGCCGCTGCGGGCACTGATGCGGACCAGCGAGCCCAGCTCCTGCGGCGAACGCGCGGACCGGAGTTCCTCGGCCGGTTCGACACCGAGCCGGCGCACCACCCAGTTGGCGGCGCCGTTGAGCCCGTTGATCGCCCACCGGAACACCGTCGAGAACCACGCCTGCAGACCGGCGGTGGCGCGGGCGGTGGCCAGCGGGTGCGCGATGGCCAGGTTCTTCGGGACCAGCTCGCCGAACACCATCGACAGCGACGTCGCGATGATCAGCGCCAGCGCCAGCGAGATGCCCGACGCCACCGACTCGGATACGCCCACGGCCTTGAGGCCGGGCGTGATCAGTTGAGCGAGAACGGGTTCGGCGATGTAGCCGGTGATCAGGGTGGTGATCGTGATGCCCAGCTGAGCGCCGGACAGCTGGAACGAGAGGGTGCGGTGCGCGTGCTGAACCTGACGCGCGCGGCGATCGCCGTCGCGGGCATGCGCGTCGACCGTGCTGCGCTCGAGCGCGGTCAGGGAGAACTCCGCCGCCACGAAGACGGCGGTTCCCGCGGTCAGGGCGAGGAACCCGAGCAGGCTGACGATTGTCACTGCGATCTGCATGGTCTATCGCCCCCGTACGGGGGTCGGGAAGGGGTCGCCGGGTTTGTCGCCCGGCTCGGTAGAGGAGCCCTCCGTCGTGGAGCTGTCGTCGCCGCCGGATTCGGCGTCGCGGGTCAAAGTGGGTGCCTCGGGCACCTTGGTCCTTTCGTCGTGCCCGGATGACCCGGGCGCACACTGGTCGAGAGAACCATTCTACCGACAGCCGGCGATATGTCCGGTCACGGCGAGCCGCGTCACGTGGCGGCCTCGCCGTGACCTGACCCCGTCACCACCCCGCCGGGAGCGGCCGCCCCTCCGCGAACCCCGCTGCCGACTGCACCCCGAGGACCGCCTTGTCGTGCAGTTCCTCGATGGTGCGTGCCCCGGCATAGGTGCAGGTGCTGCGCACCCCGGAACAGATGTGGTCGATCAGGTCCTCGACGCCCGGCATGACCGGATCCAGGCGCATCCGGGAACTGGAGATGCCCTCCTCGAAGAGCGCCTTGCGGGCCCGGTCGAACCCGCTGTCCGACGCGGTGCGGGCCGCGACCGCCCGCTTGCTCGCCATCCCGAAGCTCTCCTTGTAGGCGTTGCCCTCCTCGTCGAACCGCAGGTCGCCCGGCGACTCGTAGGTGCCCGCGAACCACGAGCCGATCATCACGTTCGACGCGCCCGCCGCGAGCGCCAGCGCGACGTCGCGGGGATGCCGCACGCCGCCGTCGGCCCACACGTGGGCGCCGAGTTCGCGTGCCGCCGCCGCGCATTCGGCGACCGCCGAGAACTGCGGGCGCCCGACCCCGGTCATCATCCGGGTGGTGCACATCGCGCCGGGACCGACCCCGACCTTGACGATGCTCGCGCCGGCGGCGACCAGGTCCCGGGTGCCGGCGGCGGAGACGACGTTGCCCGCGGCCAGCGGCACCCCGAGGTCCAGCGCCGCGACGGCAGCCAGCGCCTCGAGCATCTTCTCCTGGTGCCCGTGCGCGGTGTCCATCACCAGCACGTCGGCACCCGCGTCAACCAGGGCCTTCGCCTTCGCCACCACGTCGCCGTTGATGCCGACCGCCGCCGCGATGCGCAGCCGGCCGTCGGCGTCGAGGGCCGGGGTGTAGATGCCGGCCCGGATGGTGCCGGTCCGCGTCAGCGCGCCCTCCAGGCGTCCGTCGCCGTCGACGATCACCGCGATCGGATCGTGCCGCGACTCGAGGAGTTCGAACACCTCCCGCGCCGACGCAGTGACCGGCGCGACCGCGAAGTCGGTGACGGCGACCGCGCTCAGGCGAGTGAACCGGTCGACGTCGGCGCAGGCCGCCTCGGTCACCACCCCGACGGGGCGTCGATCGCCGTCGACGACGACCACCGCGCCGTGCGCCCGCTTCGGCAACAGCGCCAGCGCGTCCGAGACGGAGGCGTCCGGGCCGAGGGTGACCGGGGTGTCCGCGACGAGGTGCCTGCTCTTGACGAACGCGACGGTCTCCGCGACCGCGGCCGCCGGCACGTCCTGCGGGATGACGACGATGCCGCCGCGCCGCGCAACCGTCTCGGCCATCCGACGGCCCGCGACCGCGGTCATGTTCGCCACCACGATCGGGATCGTGGTGCCGGATCCGTCCCGGCTGGCGAGGTCCACGTCGAACCGGGACGTCACGTCGGTGCGGCTGGGCACCAGGAACACGTCGTCGTAGGTCAGGTCGTAGGGCGGGGTCTGTCCGTCGAGGAAGCGCACGCCTCGGACGCTACCGGCTCCGCGGCCGGTCCGCCCGCGCTCGCGTGCGCCTGCGACCGGGACAGCGCGATCGTGGTGACGACCATGACGATCACCGCCGCGACGACCACCGCCACACCGAGGGGATCGGTCCGCAGCCGCTCGCCGAGCACGGTGAATCCGAGGTAGGCGGCGACGAGCGGCTCACCGATCGTGATCGCCGGCAGCGACGCGGCCAGCGACCCGGCCTGGAACGCACGCTGCTGCAGGTAGAACCCGGTGGCCCCGGCGGCCGCGAGGGCCCACAGCTCCCACGACGTCAGCACCGCCGCCGGGCCGTGCGCGAACTCGTCGAGCACCGGCTTCGTCAACGCGACCGCCACGCCGTACATCGCGCCACACGCCGAACCCAGCAGCAGTGCGCGGGGACCCGACGGGATCCGGGTCAGTGCCACCGCGACCGCCAGCACACAGCCGCCGGCCACCACGGTCAGTGGAATCGCCCAGTGCCGCAGGGTCGCCGTCGCCGTGCCCTCGGTCGGGTTGCCGACGACCAGAAAGACCGCCAGCGACGCGGCCAACGCGATCGCCGTCACCCACGTTCGGGTCGTCATCCGGGTGCCCGCGAATCGCGCCGACATCGGTAGCGCGAACAGCAGCGTGCTCACGATCAGCGGCTGGACCACCAGCACCGACCCCAACCCGAGGGCCGTGGCCTGGAAGACGTAGCCGCCCAGGTCGCCGCCCACACCGACCCACCAGCGTGGGGAACGCACCAGTTCGCCCAGCAGGGCGTCGCCCTCCTCGACGCCCGCAGCCGCGGACTGCTGTGCCACCGAGCCGACCGCGAACAGCAGCGCCCCCACGAGAGCGCAGACGATGGCCGGCAGCGGCAGGTCGGGCATGCACTCAGCTTCCTCTGCCGCGCCGCTGTTGTCCTCGGGATCGACCCGACGGGGCGTTCCGGGAGGCGGGCCGCCCGCCGCGCGCGGGCCGGGCCGCGGTCGCCGTCGGCTCGGGGCGGGGGGCCTCGTCCCGGACCGGCACCCCGGACGGTCGGCGGGCACCGGTCAGCGCCACCAGCTTTCGGCTGCCGGGCCGGACCGGGACACCCTCCGGATCGACCCCGGCCCGGGTCATCACCGACGCGACCTCGTCGTGCTGGTCCTCGGTCACCAGCGTCACCACCCGCCCCTCCGCGCCTGCGCGTGCGGTGCGGCCCGCGCGGTGCAGGTAGTTCTTCGGGTCCGCCGGCGGATCGACGTGCACGACCAGGGAGACGTCGTCGACGTGGATCCCGCGCGCCGCGACGTCCGTGGCGACCAGCACCGGGACCTGACCCGACGTGAACGCCGACAGCGCGTGCCTGCGGAAGGCCTGCGACTTGCCGCCGTGCAGGGTCCCGGCCCGCACCCCGACCGCGGCGAGTTGTGCGACCAGGCGGTCCACGCCGTGCTGGGTGCGCACGAACAGCAACGTCTTGCCGGGACGGGACGCGATCTCCGCGACCACCGCGGCCTTGTCCGTCCGGTCGACGAACAGCACGTGGTGGTCGCCGGCGGACACCGGCGCCGCGGCGGCCGCGGTCGCGTGGGTGACGGGGTCGTGCAGGTAGCGGCGCACCAGGGTGTCCACGTCCTCGTCGAGGGTTGCCGAGAACAACAGCCGCTGACCAGATTCCGGGGTGCGGTCCAGGATCGCGGTCACCTCCGGAAGGAAGCCGATCTCCGCGAGGTGGTCCGCCTCGTCGATCGCGGTGACCACCACGTCGTCCAGTGCGAGCGCGTCCTGTCGCAGCAGGTCCAGCGCCCGCCCCGGCGTCGCGACGAGCAGGTCCACCCCGCGTGCGAGTCGCTGGGCCTGGCCCTTGGTCGCGACCCCTCCGGTCGCGGACGCCAGCCGCAGTCCCAGCGCGAGCGCGGACTCGTCGAGGGCCCGCTCGATCTGCGTCGCCAATTCCCGGGTCGGGGCGAGCACCAGCCCTCGAGGCCGCTTCGGGGCGCTGAACGAGCCCTTCAGGCGCAGGAGCATCGGCAGGCCGAACGCGAGGGTCTTGCCGGAACCGGTCGGGCCGCGGCCGAGCACGTCACGGCCGGTGAGGATGTCCGGGATCACCAGCGCCTGGATCGGGAAGGGGTCGACGATCTGCTCGCGCCTCAGGGACTGCACCAGCGTCGCGGGCAGGCCGAGGTCGGCGAAGGTGGGCATGGAATCTCCTGGAAGCCGGGAACGAGTGATCGTCGCAGGTCGACACTACCGACACCCGAACCGACGTTCCGACCTGGACGCGGTGTTCAGGCCTGGATCAGCGGGCCGCACCGGATGTCGAACCGCTCACCAACGGTGTCCAACGTCCGGCGGTGGTGCTCGCGGTCCCGGTGACTGGTGACCGCGAACCGCGCTGCCCCCTGCAGTTGGCGATGCATCGGATACCAGCGGTCGAAGTTGAGCCCGCAGTCGCGTAACACCCGGGACGGCAGTGCGTCTGCAATGAGGCCGAGGTTGTACATCGCCAGCGTCATCACGGTGTAGGAGAACACCGGCTTCCCGCCATTTCTCAGCAGGCCACCCACGTCGAGTTCGTACAGCGGGATCTCGCGAATCCTGCCCGAGAACAACAGGTGCGCAAGGTAGTAGCCCATGAACGACGGCAGGTGGAGGATCGCGGAGCGCGCCTGTACCGACACGACCGACCCCGTGCCGGAGACGTAAGGCTCGTAGGGTCGGTCGAACCTCACGTACCCCGTGCAGTTCACGATCCAGCTTCCCGGTTCGATCGTCTTCGTCGCGCCGCTCCGGAGCACGAGATCGGTGGCGCCGTTGCGATCGACGGCGTCCACGAACCGATCCATGATCACGTCGTTCACGCCGGCGGCGATCGCCCTGTTCTCCGATTCCGACAGGATGCCCAGCAGGAAGTTTCGGGCCCCCGGGACGAGACTGATGCCGTGTTCTGCGCAGTGCCACCGCGCGACGTCCATCTCGTTTGTTCCGTCGAATCGTCGGGCCGTCTCCGCGGCCACTGCGTTGGGTAGGGGGCCGCGCCACCAACGCCGGGCCCCGAGCGGGAAGGTGCGGTCGCGGCGGATGAAGTACGTGCCCTCGCCGGCCACCAGGTTCACCTCCCGGCCCGGATACGCGGTGACGAGTGCGTACGCGGTGTCCATCGCGGTCTTGCCGCCACCGATCACCCAGACCGGTGTGGCGGTCTCCCGCATCTCTCCCACGCGTACGTCGCAGTGGTCGGGGGACACCGATCGGACCCGGGAACTCGACACCGCGAGTGGATCGTTCGGTGTGAAGTCGAAGCCGTAGGCCTTGATCAGTTGCTTCGCCAGGACGACCTGTCGCCGCCCGTCGGGCGAGCTGCAGGAGATCCGCACGATCCCGTCGGATTCGTCGCAGGAGTCGAAGGACCAGCCGAAGAATTCGTCGACCCGCACGTGCTCCTTGATCACGTCGAGGCAGTGTTCGAAGTGGTCGAGCACCTCGTCCTTGGTGGCCAGGTAGGACGGGCTGCGGTCGAGTGTCCAGGCGATGTTGCCGGCGGTGAACATGCCGTGCGGTTGATGCAGGCGTACATACGGGTAGGTGTCCACCCACATGCCGCCCACACGTTGGCGGCGTTCGATCAGAATGACTCGCTGATCGCGGGTCAGGTACCGGCCGGCGACGAACAGGGCATTGAGGCCTGCGATGCCGGCACCGACGATGCAGACGTCGCAGATCTCCGGCGTGGCCTGCTCGTTCGGCCTTGTCTTCGCATCGTGTGCCGGATTCGAGTCCGGTGGATGTGCTTCGGTCACCGGGACCTCCCCACGGTGCCTTGTGCGTGTGATCACCTCGACGGCGACAGCAACATCAGACTACTCGGTTCGGCAAGCGTCACGGCCGGGCGTTGGCGCACCCGGGTGCGGGGACATGAATCGTGTCGGTGCCCCGGGGCACACTCGAAACTCGAACACAGTTTCGATTATTCGAGCGATGGGGGTGTGGTCAGATGTGCGAGATGTGTGACGGGAAGTCGCCTGCGCGACTTCGCAAGGACCTGCGGCGGGTGATCCAGCGGTACGGCTGGGCGTTGCAGTACGTGCAATCGGCGATCGACGAAAGCGGGATACATCCGGCCTACTGCTACTCGGTGGGGCTGACCGCGAAGGAGTGGCCCGAGCTGGTGATCACCGGCCGGGTCGCCGATCAGTCGGCCGAGGTCCTGGGCGGTCTCTGCTCCCTGATGGGAGACGGGCCGCCCTTGGCGGCGGGGGACACGTTCACCGTGGGCGGGCTCGACGTGTGTCTCGTCGAGGTGCGCCGGCCCGAACAGTGGCTGCTGCGAGCCACCGACCTCTACGGGCGTCGCCGGGTGCGCGCCCTGCAGGCCGTGTGGGCGGACTGCGCCGGCCGACTGCCGTGGGAGGGGGAACCGGGCGCCGACGTGGTGCAACCGTTGCTCGGCATGCCGGCGGGCGGGAGCCTGGCGTCCTGACGGTGCGTCAGCGGCCCCGGGGCGGGTGCCCCGGGGCCGCGTGTTCACGTCGCTCAGGCCTCGACTTCGCTGCGGTCGCCGCTCCAGAGGGTGTGGAACTTGCCGGGGCGGTCGGTGCGCTCGTAGGTGTGTGCACCGAAGAAGTCCCGCTGCCCCTGCGTCAGTGCGGCCGGCAGCCGCTCGGCGCGCAGGCCGTCGTAGTACGACAGCGACGAGGAGAACGCCGGAACCGGGATGCCCAGCATCGTCGCGGTCGCGACCACGCGACGCCACGAGTCGATCGCGTTCTCGATTGCATCCTTGAAGTACGGCTCGACGATCAGGGACGTCAGCTCCGGGTTGGTGTCGTACGCCTCCTTGATCCGGTTCAGGAATCGCGCGCGGATGATGCAGCCGCCGCGCCAGATGGTGGCCATGTCCCCGGGGGTGAGGTCCCAGTTGTACTCGACGCTGCCGGCACGGATCTGGTCGAAGCCCTGCGCGTACGCAACGATCTTCGACGCGTACAGCGCGCGGCGGATGTCCTCGGTGAACTGCTCCGCATCGGTGGGCTTGTCACCCAGCACGCCCGACGCCAGCCCCTGTGCGGCCTTGCGCTGCTCGCGCGAGCCCGAGAGGGCGCGCGCGAACACGGCCTCGGCGATACCGGTGACGGGGACGCCGAGATCGAGCGCCGACTTCACCGTCCAGCGTCCGGTGCCCTTCTGTTCGGCCGCATCGACGATCACGTCCACCAGCGGCTTGCCGGTCTTCGCGTCCACCTGCGAGAGCACCTCGGCGGTGATCTCGATCAGGTACGACTCCAGCTCGCCGGTGTTCCACTCGCCGAACACCTTCGCCACCTGCGCGGCGTCGAAGCCCAGTGCGTCGCGGAACAGGTGGTACGCCTCGCCGATCAGCTGCATGTCGGCGTACTCGATGCCGTTGTGCACCATCTTCACGAAGTGTCCCGCGCCGTCCGGGCCGATGTGCGTGCAGCACGGCGTGCCGTCCACGACCGCGGCGATGGACTCCAGCAGCGGGCCGAGGGACTCGTAGGACTCCTTCGGGCCGCCGGGCATGATCGACGGCCCGTTCAGTGCACCCTCCTCTCCGCCGGAGATGCCGGCGCCGACGAAGTGCAGGCCACGCTCGCGGAGCGAGGACTCACGACGAATAGTGTCCGTGAACAAGGCATTTCCGCCGTCGATGATGATGTCGCCGGGCTCCATCGCCGCCGCGAGCTCCTCGATCACCGCGTCGGTCGCCTCGCCGGCCTTGACCATGATCAGCACGCGCCGCGGCCGCTGCAGAGCCGCGACGAACTCCTCCACGGTCTCGGTGCGGACGAAGTCGCCTTCGGCGCCGTGCTCGGCGATCAGGGCGTCGGTCTTGGCGACGCTGCGGTTGTGCAGGGCAACCGTGTGCCCGTGGCGAGCGAAGTTGCGGGCAATGTTCGAACCCATCACGGCAAGTCCGGTGACGCCGATCTGGGCCCGCGCAGTCGAGGAGGTGTTGTCGGTCATGCGGTCAAGCATTCCCTGCCCTGTGAACGAGCGAAACTTCAGGGTCTCGCACCTTGGGATGGCAGGACGCCGGGAAACACGACGCCGCCACCCGCGGGGCGGGTGGCGGCGTCGGTGGGATCGCGTCGAGAGGTGCGGTCAGCGGTCGCGGTGCGGACCGTCGAAGCCGTCGTAGGAGCGGCGCTCCGTGCGGGAGCGGAACCCGCCGGCGGCACGCTCACCGCGCTGCGGGCGGTCGCCGTACGAGCGATCGCCGCTGCGCTGGTGGCCACCGTCGCGCTGCGGACGGTCGTTGCGGTAACCGTCCCGCTGCGGCCGGTCGCCGTAGGAGGGGCGGTCGCCGGAGCGCTGGTAGCCGCGGTCCCGCTGCGGCCGGTCGCCGTACGAGCGGTCACCGGAACGCTGGTAGCCGCCCTCGCGCTGCGGGCGCTCGGACCGGTGGTTGTCCCGCTGGGGGCGGTCGCCGTACGAGCGGTCGCCCGAACGCTGGTAGCCGCCCTCCCGCTGCGGCCGGTCGCCGTAGGAGGGGCGGTCGCCGGAGCGCTGGTGGCCGCCGTCGCGCTGCGGACGGTCGTTGCGGTAGCCGTCCCGCTGCGGGCGGTCGCCGTAGGAGGGGCGGTCGCCGGAGCGCTGGTAGCCGCCGTCGCGCTGCGGGCGGTCGGACCGGTAGCCGTCCCGCTGGGGACGGTCGTTGCGGTAACCGTCCCGCTGCGGCCGGTCGCCGTAGGAGGGGCGGTCGCCGCTGCGCTGGTAGCCGCCCTCGCGCTGCGGGCGGTCGTTGCGGTAGCCGTCGCGCTGCGGGCGGTCGCCGTACGAGCGCTCGCCCGATCGCTGGTATCCGCCGTCCCGCTGGGGCCGGTCACCGCGGTAGCCGCCGTCGCGGCGGGGCCGGTCGTAGCCGTCCCGGCGCGGGCGGTCGCCGTAGGACCGCTCGCTGCGCCGCTCGCGCACCGGTTCCCCGCTCGGCGTGCGAGCACCGGTGATGGCGGCGAGCTCCTCGGAGCCGGGGCCGACGTTCACCTCGGTGGCGTCGACGCCGGCAGCCCCGGTGAGCCGCCGCACCATGCGGCGCTGGTTGGGCAGCACGACGGACACGACGGTGCCCTTCTCGCCGGCGCGGGCGGTGCGGCCGGCCCGGTGCAGGTAGTCCTTGTGATCGGCCGGCGGGTCGACGTGCACGACCAGGTCGATGCCGTCGACGTGGATGCCGCGCGCGGCGACGTCGGTGGCGACGAGAACCGGGGTGCGCCCCGCCTTGAACCGTTCGAGCACCCGGGTGCGCTGGTTCTGCGCCTTGCCGCCGTGCAGTGCCTCGGCGGCGACGCCGACCTCACGGAGGCGTTCGGTGATGCCCTCGCAGCCGAGCTTGGTGCGCGCGAACATGATCGTGCGGCCGCCCTCACGGGATCCGATCTCTGCGAGCACCGCGTCCTTCTGGCCGCGGTCGACATTGAGCACGTAGTGCTCCATCGTGTCGACGCTGGCGCGCCCGTCCTCGGTGGCGTGCTCGACGTGGTCGGACAGGAACCGGCGGACCAGCGACTGCACCTCCCGGTCGAGAGTCGCCGAGAACAGCAACCGCTGTCCGTCGGGGCGGGTCTGTTCGAGGATCGAGCGGACCTCGGGGAGGAAGCCCATGTCGGCCATCTGATCGGCCTCGTCGAGGGCGGTCATCTCCACCTCGTCGAGGATGCAGGTCTCCTGCCGCAGGTGATCGCCCAGGCGGCCGGGTGTCGCGACGAGGATGTCGACCCCGCGGGAGAGCTGCTCGACCTGCTTGGTGAACACCATGCCGCCCACCGCGGAGCGGACACGCAGACCGACCGCGGACGCGTACGGGAACAGGGAGTCGACGACCTGGACCGCAAGTTCGCGGGTCGGGACCAGCACCAGGGCGCGCGGGCGCTTCGGCGCGGGCCGGTCGTCGCGTCCGGCCAGGCGGGCCAGCATCGGAAGCCCGAACGCCAGCGTTTTGCCGGAGCCCGTCTGTGCGCGGCCGAGGACGTTGCGACCGGCGATCGCATCGGGGATCGACATCGCCTGAATCGGCGACGGCACCGTGATGCCGTCGCGGGCTAGAGCCGCGACGACGGGGGCGGGCAGGCCGATCTCGGCGAAGGTGGACTGCGGGGCCTGATCGGCGGTGGCCTGATCGAGGGCAGCAGAAGATGGGACGGCGTCGGTCACGCGGATATACCTCTCCGGACGTTGGGCGCGTCGCGGAGTGCAGCCTGAAACAACAGCCGCGCAGAAGAGACGAGCCGGGCACGCGCGCCCCGGGTTCGGGGCATGGCTGTGCCGAAAGTGTGGTTAACAATCGAAATGGGCCGCGAAATGGGCCGTGGTCCAGTGTACGGGACCGCGGGGTGTGCCCGTGCCCCGCGGCGACGTGAGGTCCGACTCAGCGCCGACGGGCGGAGATCAGTCACTCCCGGAAGCGCCGGAGATCAGCCGCTTCCGGC
>NZ_JBSGGS010000002.1:574492-603394 GCF_053604015.1 Rhodococcus sp. NPDC004095 | reverse complement strand
GTGTCGCCGGAGATCAGCCGCTTCCGGCGTCGCCGGAGATCAGCCGCTTCCGGCGTCGCCGGAGATCAGCCGCTTCCGGCGTCGCCGGAGATCAGCCGCTTCCGGCGTCGCCGGAGATCAGCCCCGGAAGAGTCGTTCGAGTTCGACGAGCCACGGCACCGCGACCGCGATCGTCGGGACCACGAGGATCGCCACCGATGCCAGGTACGCGGCAACGGCGATCGGGAGGACGGTGCCGGAATCCGCGAGTCGCTTGATGCGGGTGAGGGTGTGCGGTCCGCCTGCGGCGAGGGCGCCGTCGGGAGCGCTGGATCCGGCGCAGGTGACCAGGGCGCGGGCCAGCGGTGTCGGACCCGTCACCTTGACCGCGGAGTCGTCGGCGAGCAGTTCGACGAGCAGCTGAACGGAACCGAGCGCGGACTTGCTGCGCACCACCTTCGGGAAGGCTTCGTGGACCGCCGTGAACGCCTCGATCACCAGGTCGTGCCGGGACCGCAGATGTGAGCGTTCGTGCATGAGAATCGCGGTGATCTCGTCGCGGCCGAGACTGTCGAGGGTGCCTGCGCTGACCACCACCCGATGCCGCAGTCCGGGCAGGCAGTAGGCGATCGGTTCTGCGGAGTCGAGGACACGCAGATTGGACGTGCGGCTGCGGTGCGGTTCGCCACGGTCGAGGAGGTCGACGAGCATCCGGTGACGGGAGCGCCGCCGCCGGGTCTGCACCGCGACCGCGGCGATGGAGAAGATGAGCTTCGCGCCGATGAGGACGGTGAGTGCGAACACGACGACGTACGCGATCCACAGCGGGAGGCCGAGCGCGTCGATCTCCTCGAGGGGAGCGGTCGTCGGCCGGCCGTCGTGGCCGGGCACGAGCAGCTGTGACGCGATCGCGAGGCCGGAACTGAATGCCGAGAGGACCGCGGCGATCGCGATCGCCTGCCACAGCACGAGTGCCGCGCCGGGGGCGCGGAATGGCCAGGTGGCGCGCGCGAGCAGCGCGGGCACCGGGCCGGCGAGAAGCAAGGCCATCACGGCGAAGGCCAGTGCGGTGGTGGGGTTCATGGCCTACCCATCATGCACTACGTGCATGGTCAGCTGGCGCGATCGGAACCGGCGTCGATGCTGCGCAGGTGACGCGTGTTCGCCTCGGTCGACTCCAGTGCGGCGAGGGCCTCGCGAAGCGCTGCGGCCTCGTCGGCGTCCACCTTGCCCACGAAGTGGACCAGTGCCGCGACCCGGCCGTCGGACGCGTCGGCCTGGTCGAGCGCGTCGAACATCAGGCTGGCGACGAGTTCGTCGCGGCCCTGCACGGGGAGGTAGCGGTGCGCGCGGTCGTCCCGCTGCTGGATCACCAGGTTTTTCTTCGCCAACCGCTGGAGCACGGTCATGACGGTGGTGTACGCAAGCTCACGATGGGCCGCCAGCGCCTCGTGGACCTGACGGACCGTCTGGGGTTCGGAACTGGACCACAGGTGGTCCATCACTGCTCGCTCGAGCTCGCCAAGTCCTGCCATACGGTCCATCCTACGTACTGTCCGACGCCGGTGCGTACTACTCGTAGTCGTAGTTCTTGCGGCGTACTAATGATTACGTCCTCCCGCGGGGTGGGACGATGCGCACATGCAGGCGAGATGTGGAGAGGCGCTCACGTGGAATGGGTCTACGACCGGTCGCTGATCTCGGGGCCGTTGCCCTGGGTCGTGGCGGCACTCGCGATCGCCGGCGCGTTGTGGCTGCTGCTCGGGCCGGCGGGGAACACCCGCCGCTACCGGCTGCGCGTGCTTCCGGTCTGCGCGACGATCGCCTTCGCACTGACCGCCCTCGGGTGGGTCGTGGTGGAGAAGTGGTGGCGCCCGTTCCCCGACCCCGTCGAACTCCGGGTCTACGTGTGGATCGGGTGCGGGCTGCTCGCGATCGTCCTCGCTGGTGTGAGACTGGTCACCGACCGGCGGTTGACCCGCGCCGTCACCTCCGTACTCGGCGCGCTCGCCGTCGTGGCCGTCGCCGCGGTGCAGGTCAATCTCGTCTTCGACGCCTACCCGACCGTGCGGGACGCATTGGGTCTGCCCGCGGCGAACGCGATCGCCTTCGCCGACGTCCCGCCGCCGGTCGCCGATCCCGTCGTCGGAACCCCCGTGGACGCGAAGTGGACCGAGCCCGTGGACCTACCCTCCGCCGGCCGCGTGGTGACGGTCCCGATTCCCGGCACGGTGTCCGGATTCTCGGCCCGCGACGCCGAGATCTACCTGCCGCCCGCCTACTTCGCCGACCCGCGTCCGCAGCTTCCGGTGCTGGTGCTGCTCGCCGGGCAGCCCGGCAGTCCCGGCGACTGGTTCGCCGGGGGCCGGCTCACCCAGACGATGGACGCATTCGCCGCGCAGCACCAGGGCCTCGCCCCGATCGTCGTGGTCGCGGACGGGACCGGCTCCACGCTGGCGAACCCGCTGTGCCTCGACTCGAAGCTCGGCAATGTCGCCACCTACCTCGCGACCGACGTCCCCGCCTGGGTGAAGGCCAACCTGCAGGTCGACCCGGATCCTCGGGCGTGGGCGATCGGCGGACTGTCCTACGGCGGCACCTGCGCGCTGCAGATGGCCACCAACCATCCGGAGGCGTACCCGACGTTTCTCGACCTGTCCGGGCAGCTCGAACCGACCCTCGGTGACCGGCAGCGCACCGTCGAGGCCGCGTTCGGGGGAGATCAGGCGGCGTTCACCGCGGTCAACCCGATGGACCTGATGGCGACCCGGACGTATCCGGGCAGCGCGGGTGTGTTCGTCGTCGGCAGCGACGATCACGACTTCTCGCCGGGCGTGCACACCCTCTACGCTGCCGCCGGGAAGGCGGGGATGGACGTGCAACTCCGGGAACTGCCGGGCGGCCACAGCTTCGCGGTGTGGTCGGCGGGACTCGCGGACAACCTCGACTGGCTCTCCCGGAGAGTGGGGCTGATCTCGTGACCGCAGTGCTGCCCGCCGTCCGCAGGCAAGCGCGGCGACTGACCGAACTCGTCCGCTTCGGTGTCACCGGGGCGCCGGTGAGCATCGCGATGCTGGTGCTGCTGTGGGTACTTGGCGCGGCCACCGGCGGTCTCGGATCCGCGCCCGATCGGCGCGTGATCCACCAGTTCGCCGCCGGGATCATGGCGTTCGAGCACGGCCGCGTCTGGACGGCACTGACCTCCGGGCTGTGGGCGAACGGCCTCGCAGGCCATCTGGTGGCGACAGCGGCGATCCTGCTGGTGGCGGCGCCGATCGAACACCGCATCGGATCGGCCCGGTTCGCGGTCGCCGCCGTGGCCACCCAGGTCCTCGGCACGTCGATCGCGCTCGGCGTGTCGGAGGCCGTCAAGGTTGTCGACGAGAGTTGGGGGTTCCGGCTGCACATCGGCACCGCCATGAGCCCCACCCCGTGGATCGTCGGCGTCGCGATGGTGGCGAGTTCCTCGATGAACACGCTGTGGCGGCGCCGCCTCCGCGTCGGGACACTCGCGCTGCTGATCACCCTCGCACTGTTCAGTGGCCATCTCCTCGACATGATCAGGCTCTGCTCCGCGGTGGTCGGGCTCCTGCTCGGACCCGTGATCGTCGGCCGCTCCGCGCGCGGTGAGCACCTGGCCGGCACCCGACGCGAGGGTCGTGTCCTCGTGGCGCTCGTCGTCGCGGCCGGCGCGCTGGGCCCGGTGCTTGCCGCGCTGTCGCCGAACGCAGTGGGCCCGCTGGCGGTGCTGCGTGACCTGTTCCGCGAGGTCGGGCTGACGCCTGCCGAGGTGCGCGACCTGTGCGCGCAGGACCGGACCGGTGAGGACTGCCGTCACGGGCTACTGGCCCTGCGGCTCGGAGGGGTCGGGCCGACGATCCTGAGCCTGATGCCCTCACTGCTGCTGCTGGTGCTCGCCGACGGGTTGCGTCGCGGCCGCCGGTTCGCGTGGCTGGCCGCGTGCGTGGCGCAGGTCGTGCTGGTGGCGCTGTCGCTGGTGAACTTCGCGGTCCGCTACGTCGGGTTCGTCCCGGGCGAATCCCTGTTCTACGGGCTCGACTCGCCGACCGTGTACCGCACGCTCGCGCCGTTCCTCGCCCCGGTCGCGGTCCTCGTGGTGCTGCTCGCCACCCGCCGGTTCTTCACCGTGTCGGCGCCGCGGGGCACCTATCGGCGGCTGTGGTCGCGACTCGCGGGTGCGACGGTGGTCCTCGGCGCGGTCTACGTGGCCCTCGGGATGCTCGTACGCAGTGGTTTCGACCGGGAGCCGACGATCGCGTCGCTGCTCGCCGACTACCCACAGCGACTCGTCCCGCCCGTCTACCTGCAGTGGCTCGACCCCCGGTTCCTGCCCGACGACGCGATCACGACCCTGCTCTACGAGTGGACCGGCGTGCTGTTCTGGATCGTGGTGTGCGTCGCGGTGGCGGCCACCTTCCTCACACCGGCGTACGGCGCGCGGACCGACGACGTCGAACGCGCCCGGCGGCTGCTCACCGCGGGCACGGGCAGCCCGCTGTCCTGGATGACCACCTGGCGCGGCAACCGCTACTGGTTCGCGCCGGACGGGGCCAGCTACGTCGCGTACCGCGTGATCTCCGGGGTCGCACTGACCACCGGCGATCCGGTCGGGCCACGGACGTCGCTGCCCGGCACCGTCACCGGCTTCGCCCACTTCGCCACCGGAAACGGCTGGACCCCCTGCTTCTACTCGGTCACCGGTGAGCTGCGCGCGGTCACCGACGCGCTCGGCTGGTCGGGCCTGCAGGTCGCCGAGGAGACGGTGCTGCACCTCGACGACCTCGAGTTCAAGGGCAAGAAGTTCCAGGACGTCCGCACCGCCCTCAACCGCGCCGCGAAGTCGGGGGTGCACGCGGAATGGATCAGCTTCCCCGACGCCCCGCTCGCACTGACCGACCAGATCACCGCCATCTCGGAGGAGTGGGTCGCCGACAAGGGCATGCCGGAGATGGGCTTCACGCTCGGCGGTCTCGACGAGATAGACGACCCCCGGGTCCGCTGCCTGATCGCCGTCGACGAGCATCGCACGGTGCACGGCGTCACGTCGTGGATGCCGGTGTACCGCGACGGCCGCGTCGTCGGATGGACGCTGGACTTCATGCGCCGTCGGGCGGAGGGGTTCCGGCCCGCGATGGAGTTCCTGATCGCGTCGGCGGCGCTGTCGCTGAAGGAGGAGGGCGCCGAGTTCGTCAGCCTGTCCGGGGCGCCGCTGGCGAAGGTCTCCGAGGGCGCGGGCACCGATGCCGTGGACGCGGCGGAGGCGCAGGGGCGGAGCGCGTTCGCCGCGGTGACGGACACCGTGCTCGATCTGCTCGGCCGCACCCTCGAACCGGTGTACGGATTCCGGTCGCTGCTCGCGTTCAAGGCGAAGTTCCAGCCGGAGTACGTGCCGATGTACATGACGTTCGCCGATCCGGCGGCGTTGCCGAGCATCGGTAACGCCGTCGGGCGTGCCTACCTGCCGGACGTGTCGTTCGGTCAGGGCCTGCGCCTGGTGCGCACGATGATCCGCAGCAGGTGACGCCGCCGCGCCCGGGGTCGCCTAGGGCGTCGTGACCTGTTCCGGTCCGCCTGCGGTCCCGTACACGTGCCGGGTGCCGACCGGCACGATCAGCGGCCGGTCGGACACCGGGTCGTCGATCACCCGTGCCTCGAGACCGAACACCTCCAGCAGCAGTTCCGGCGAGATCACCTCGCTGGGCGTGCCGGACGCGACGACCGAGCCCTTCGACATCACCACGAGGCGGTCGCTGTACCGGATCGCCAGGTTCAGGTCGTGCAGCACCATCACCACGGTCCGGCCCAGTTCGGAGTGCAGGCGGTCGACGAGGTCGAGGACCTCCACCGAGTGCGCCAGGTCGAGATAGGTGGTCGGTTCGTCGAGCAGCAGGATGTCGGTGCCCTGCGCCAGCGCCATCGAAATCCAGGCGCGCTGCCGCTGCCCACCGGACAGTTCGTCGATCGCCCGGTCCGCGAGGTCGGACACCCCGGTCAGCGCCAGCGCCTTCGCGACCTCGCCCTCGTCGTCGGAGGACCACTGTCGCAGCCACGACTGGTGCGGATGCCGACCGCGGGAGACGAGGTCGGCGACGGTGAGCCCCTCCGGCGCGACGGGTGCCTGCGGCAGCATGCCGAGGGTCCGCGCGACATCCTTGGTGCGCATCTGCGAGATCGCCTTGCCGTCGAGCAGGACCCGCCCGCTGCGCGGCTTGAGCAGTCGGCCCAGCGACCGCAGCAGCGTGGACTTGCCGCAGCCGTTCGGGCCGATGATCGTGGTCACCACGCCGGCCGGGATCTGCAGGTCGAGACCGTCGATGATGACTCGGTCGCCGTAGCCGACGACGAGGTTCTCGGCGGCGAGCCGCCCGGTCGTCTCGGCGCCCTCGGAGGTTTCCGCGGTGAGCCGGTTGGCTGTGTCGGCGCTCATGCGGTGACCTTTCGGTTGTTGCGGATCAGCAGGTAGATCAGGAACGGGCCGCCGAGCGCGGAGGTGACGATGCCGACGGGCAGTTCGACGGGCAGCATGGTGCGTCCGATGACGTCACTGCCGAGCACGAGCACCGCGCCCATCAGCCCGGAGGCGATGATCGGTGGTCCGGGGGTGCGGAGCAGGCGCATGGCCACTTGCGGTGCCGCGAGGGCGACGAATCCGATCGGGCCGACGGCGGCGGTGGCGATGCCGGCGAGCGCGACTGCGGCCAGCAGCAGCACCGCCTGCCCGGTCTGCAGGCGAACCCCGAGGGCGCGGGCGTTGTCGTCGCCGAGTCGCAGTGCACCGAGGTTGAACGACGAGATGACGGCGGCGGTGCCGACGACCGCGACACCGATCGCAACCGGCCACACCTGTGCCCAGTCGCTGCCGTTGAGGGAGCCGTTGAGCCACACCTGGGCGCGGGCGACGTCGTTGATGTCGGCGGAGATCAGGAGCCACTGGATGAGCGCGACGAGCATCGCGTTGGCGCCGATGCCGATCAACACGATCCGGTAGCCCTGGACCCCGCCGCGCCAGGCGAGCAGGTAGATCACGGCGGCGGTCACGATGCCGCCGAGCAGTGCTGCGAGGGGGATGCCGAGGACGGCGAGCGCGCCGACGAAGCTGCCGCCACCACCGACCACGATCAGTGTGACCGCGGCCGCGCTGGCGCCCGCGGTGATGCCGAGGATGTCGGGGCTGGCGAGCGGGTTGCGCAGGATCGACTGGGTGATCGCGCCGGCGATGCCGAGGGCCACGCCGGTCAGCAGTGCGGTCAGGCCGCGTGGCAGGCGCAGATCCATGACGATGAAGCGCTCGACCTTGGATCCGCCGCCGAACAGGATTTCCGCGACGGTGGGGACGGGGACGGAGAATTCGCCGCGGCCGATGTTGACGCACAGCAGTACGAACGCCGCCGCCAGCAGCGCGGCGGTGATGGTGACCATCGCGGTCCGTCGGACCAGGGAGATGTTGCCGACCCGGAACGCGGGCCGGGACGGCACGGTGGTGGGCAGCGGCGGGGCCCCGTTCTCCGGGGAGGTTCCCGTCTGCGCGTCGATCAGGCTCACAGGGACACCAGCTTCCTGCGCCGGACCAGCGCGATGAAGAACGGCGCACCGAACATCGCCAGCACGATGCCGACCTGCAGTTCGCCCGGGCGGACGACGACACGGCCGATCACGTCGGCGAGCAGGACCATGATCGCGCCGAGCAGTCCGGCGTAGGGGACCAGCCAGCGGTAGTCGGGTCCGGTGACGAAGCGGGCGACGTGTGGGACGACCAGGCCGACGAAGGCGATGGGCCCGCAGGCTGCGGTGGCGGCGCCGGTTAGGAGGGTGATGGCGACGATGCCGATGGCGCGGCTGAGGGCGACGTTGGTGCCGAGGCCCCGGGCGACGTCGTCGCCGAGGCTGAGGACATTCAGGCTGGGGGTGCTGGCCAGCGCGATCAGCACGCCGATCACCAGGAACGGCAGGACCTGCCACAGCACGTCGGTGCCGCGGCCTGCGACCGAGCCGACCACCCAGAACCGGTAGCCGTCGAGGCTGGTCTGGTCGAGCAGGATCACGGTCTGCGTCATCGACTGAAGGAACATCGCGACCGCCGCGCCGGCGAGGGCGAGGCTCAGTGGACTCGCCCGGTTGCCGCCGATCGAGGCGATGCCGAAGACGACGACGCTGGCGGCGAGTGACCCGGCGAACGCGAACCACAGGTACTGGCTCGGGGTGGAGAAGCCGAGCAGGTAGATCGACAGCACCACGAACAGCGCGGCACCGGCGTTGAGGCCGAGCAGGCCGGCGTCGGCGAGCGGGTTGCGGGTGTGGCCCTGGATCAGGGCGCCGGCGATGCCGAGCGCGATGCCGACGGCGACGGCCAGCGCGGTCCGCGGGATCCGCAGGGTGCGCACCACGAGGTCGGTGTCGGTGCCGGTGGCCTGGAACAGGGCGTGGAAGATCTCGCCGAAGTCCATCGGGCGTGCCCCGACCGCGATCGAGGCGACGACGGTCGCCAGCAGGAGCAGCAGCAGGACCGCGAGCCCGAGGAGACGTCGCCGGCGGATCGCGGTGATCGAGTTGTCGGCGCGGATCGGGACGAAGCCCTCGTCGAGGGCGGTGGCGCGGCGGACGACTTCGACGCCGGTGCGGGGGAGCAGGGCGCGGCGGGTGCCGAGCGGGGCGCCGGTCGTGGCGTCGCGGACGATCAGGTCGAGCCAGGTCTTGCCGAGGCCGGCACCGGTCGTTCCCTCCCGGACGCCGCGGTTCCAGACGAGCAGTCCGGCGGCGACGGCGACCGCGACGACGCCGAAGACGACCCGGTCCATCTGGCCGCCGCCGTTCGCGTCGCGCAGCGAGTCGACGATGAACCAGCCGATGACCAGCGGCAGGGCGACTGTCGCGAGGTCGATCGCGGTGGCCAGTGCACGTCGGGAGCGTGGGGCCGGGCCGCGTGGAACCTCCCGGACCGCGTAGTCCACGTCGCCGGGGATGGTGGTCACGGGCGTGCTCCTCGTCGGCTGAAGTCGGGACGGTTGTTCAGGTTACGTAACCCTATCCAAACCAGGGACCCCGGCTCGCAGCGCCCAATTGACTTGTGGTTAGGCTAACCTACATTCGATCTTGCTCGACGACGAAGGAGTGGGCAGTGCCGACGACCCTCTTGCTCGACCCCGCACCGGCCATCGCGATGCGTGGCACCCGCGCCGCAGCGGGCGCTGCCGCCCTCGTCGAGTCCTGTACGCGTCTGCGGTCGTTGCATCCGGAATATCCGCGGGTCTACGCGGTCGCGCAGATGGCCGAGCAGCCGAAGCGGCGCTGGTGGGCTGTCGAGCAGGGGATCCGGGGTGACCGGCTGGACCGGATGCTCGCCCGCGCCCTGGAGGACATTCCGGATCGTGAGGCCGCCGGAATATCGGTGGCGTCGGCGCTGATTCACGCCGTCGTGGGGCGGGTCGCCGCGCTGGTCGTGCTGGAGGGGCGCGCGTGGGACGCCGGACTGGACAACCTGTCGATCCACATGGACAGCGACGGCTGCATCGACTGGGCCGGGGTGTGGAACCCCGTGCTTCGGGTCCTGCCCGGCGATCGCTGGGACGGGTCGCCGAGCGCGGTCACCCTGCCGTGCGAGCGTGCGCTCGCGATGTGGACGGCCTGCCGGTGCCGGTCGGCGCTGACCGCGATCTTCGACGCGCTCGACCGCCGGGTGCCGCTGGATCGGACGACGCTGTGGGCGATGGTCGGCGAGGCCGTGCTCGGTGCGGCGACCCTGGTGCCGTTGCGTAGTGGCCTCGCGCCGTCGGTGGCCGACCGTCGCGGGCAGGCCCTGCTCGACGCGTTCGAGACCGCGGGGTTGCAGGTGCGGTCACGGGCCGGCCGGCCCGTCCTCCGGCGTGTCCCGACGCATGCGCTTGCTAGTTAGGGCAGCCTTGCCTATAGTTGTAGGCGTGATGAACCACTGGACCGCGCCGGAGTCCTGAGGGCTGCAGAGACTCCCGGTCCCTTCCACGGCGGGCCCCGCACCGATCACCGGTGCGGGGCCCGCTGGCGTAGGCGTGTTTGACTTGGGCTGCGCCCCCGGCCGGAGGTGGCGCCCATGATCTTGTTCGAGCACGGGACGTACGGGAGTGCACATGAGTGAATCGACCACCTCGCAGGCAGCCGCGGCGCCCTCGATGGAGGACGCACTGACGCGGATGACGCCGGCCGACGCATCTCCGATCCTGAACCAGGGGTTCTGTGAAGCGATCGGGCTCGAGTACCTGGAGGTGACCGGGGACCGGGTGTGCGCCCGCTGGGAGGTCGGCCCGCACCTGTTCCAGCCCGCGGGCATCGTCAACGGCGGCGTCCACTGCACGGTCATCGAGACCCTCTCCAGCATCGGCGGCAGCGTGTGGCTCGGCGACCGAGGTCACGTCGTCGGGGTGAACAACAACACCGACTTCCTGCGCGCCAGCCGCAACGGCACCCTGACCGCCACCGCGACACCCGTGCATCGCGGCCGCACCCAGCAGCTGTGGCAGGTGCAGATCGTCGACGAGCAGGATCGGCTCGTCGCGCGCGGCCAGGTGCGCCTGGCGAACATCGAGGACACCGGCCGGCTCGCGAACGGCTAGCCGCGCCGAATCAGTTCCCGGCCGCCTCCTCGAGCGCGGTCAGGAACGCGGCGGGCTGCCGGGCAAGCACCCGTTGCATCGGGACGGGCCGGGTCGGTGGGATCCAGGGGCGGGTGAATCGCCCTACCCGGCCTTGCCGCGTTCCTCCCCGGTGAACACCGCGCTCGGGTCTCCGATCAGGCCCGCCGCCCGTGCCCGCTCGTAGTCCTGCAGGTCCTCGATCGCGGTGCGGGCGAAAACCTGCTGTTCGGTGGAGGCCATCTGTGCCCGGCCGCGGCCGAGGAACGTCACCGTCCACGACAGGATCGTGGAGAACTTGCTGCGGAACCCGACCAGGTACATCAGGTGGATCACCAGCCACATGATCCAGCCGAGGAACCCGGTGATCTCCAGTTTGCCGACCTTGGCGACGGCGCTGAACCGGGAGATGGTCGCCATCGAGCCCTTGTCGAAGTACTTGAACGGCTGCCGCTCCTCCGGCGGGGTTCCTGCGAGGGTCGCCTTGATCTGCTTGGCGGCGTGCTTGCCGCCCTGCATCGCGACCTGGGCGAGGCCGGGCAGTTTGTCCAGGGCCATCATGTCGCCGATGACGTAGACGTTCGGGTGCCCGGGCAGCGACAGGTCGGGGTTGACGTGCACCCGCCCGGCCCGGTCGATCTCGGCGCCGGACTGCTCGGCGAGTTGCTTGCCGAGCGGGCTGGCCTGCACGCCCGCGGACCATACCTTGCACTGGCAGTCGATCCGGCGCTCGGTGCCGTCCTTGTCCTTGACGACGAGGCCGTCGGCGTCGACGTCGGTGACCATCGCGTTCGGCTGGATCTCGACGCCCATCTTCTCCAGCCTGGCCGCGGCGTTCGCGCTGAGCTTGCCGCCGTACACCGGCAGCACGGTCGGGGCGCCGTCGAGGAGGATCACCTTGGCCTCGCGGGGGTCGATGTGCCGGAACGCGCCCGCGAGCGTCCGATTCGCCAGTTCGGCGATCTGACCGGCGAGCTCGACGCCGGTGGGGCCTGCACCGACCACCACGAAGGTCAGCAGCCGGGCACGTTCGGCGGGATCGTCGGACAGCTCGGCCTCCTCGAACGCGCCGAGGATCCGCCCGCGCAGTTCGAGTGCGTCGTCGATCGTCTTCATGCCGGGCGCGTACTTCGCGAAGTGATCGTTGCCGAAGTAGGACTGCCCGGCACCGGCGGCGACGATGAGGCTGTCGAACTCGGTCACGGTGTCGCGGCCGAGGAGCCTCGAGGTGACGGTGCGGGCCGTCAGGTCGACGGTTCGCACGTCGCCGAGCAGGACCCGGGCGTTCTTCTGTTTGCGCAGGACGAGCCGCGTGGCCGGTGCGATGTCGCCGACAGAGAGGATGCCGGTGGCCACCTGGTACAGCAGTGGTTGGAACAGGTGGTGGGTGGTGCGGGCGACGAGCGTGATGTCGACGTCGGCGCGTTTGAGTGCCTGGGTGCCGAACAGTCCGCCGAATCCCGAGCCGATGACCACCACGCGGTGCCGGGGGGACTCCACCGAATTGACGCTCATGTGCACACTCCTCGCGCAGATGCCGACGACGCAGCCAACGCTAGTACCGGACCGTTCGCGCGGCCGGATGAGCGCACGCGTGGGCGGCGTGTCGCGATCTTCGGGGAGTTGACTGAAATCTCACATCGGAGAAATTTCACCCATCCCGGGTTGGTGATCAAGGCGGGCCGTGTGCTTACCTTGGCGTTAACTCTGTGTTTCCAATTCTTCACACCTTGAGGAGGGCTGTCTGTGAGTGGGCAGGTCCGTGAGCGCGTCGACCAGTACTTCGACCAGGTCGTGCGCCGTAATGCCGGCGAGCCGGAATTCCACCAGGCGGTCGCCGAGGTCTTCGAGTCGCTCACGGTCGTGCTCGAGCGGCACCCCAATTACGCCGACGGCGCGCTGATCGAGCGTCTCTGCGAGCCGGAGCGGCAGATCATCTTCCGGGTGCCGTGGCAGGACGACAACGGCCAGGTGCACGTCAACCGTGGCTTCCGGGTGCAGTACAACAGCGCGCTCGGCCCGTACAAGGGTGGCCTGCGCTTCCACCCGAGCGTCAACCTGGGCATCGTGAAGTTCCTCGGTTTCGAGCAGATCTTCAAGAACTCGCTCACCGGTCTGCCCATCGGCGGCGGCAAGGGTGGCTCCGACTTCGACCCCAAGGGCAAGTCCGAGTCCGAGATCATGCGTTTCTGCCAGTCGTTCATGACGGAGCTGCAGCGGCACGTCGGTGAGTACACCGACGTGCCCGCCGGTGACATCGGCGTCGGCGGCCGCGAGATCGGCTACCTGTTCGGGCAGTACAAGCGCCTCAACAACTCGTACGAGTCGGGCGTGCTGACCGGCAAGGGCCTGACCTGGGGCGGCTCGATGGTCCGCAAGGAGGCCACCGGCTACGGCGCCGCGTACTTCGTCGCCGAGATGCTCAAGACCGCAGGCACCAGCCTCGACGGCCGCCGCGTGGTGGTCTCCGGCTCCGGCAACGTCGCGATCTACGCGATCGAGAAGGTGCACCAGCTCGGCGGCACCGTCGTCGCCTGCTCGGACTCGTCCGGCTACGTCGTCGACGACAAGGGCATCGACCTCGACCTCCTCAAGGAGATCAAGGAGGTCCGTCGCGGACGCATCTCCGACTACGCCGACGAGCGCGCCGACGCCCAGTTCTACGCCGGCGGCAACGTCTGGAACGTGCCCTGTGACGTGGCGATCCCGTCCGCGACGCAGAACGAGCTCGATGAGACCTCCGCCAAGACCCTTGTCAACAACGGCGTCAAGGTCGTCGCCGAGGGTGCGAACATGCCCACCACCCCGCAGGGCATCGCGGTCTTCCGCGACGCGGGCGTCGCCTTCGCGCCCGGCAAGGCCGCCAACGCCGGTGGCGTCGCCACCTCGGCGCTGGAGATGCAGCAGAACGCTTCCCGCGACTCGTGGAGCTTCGAGTACACCGACGAGCGGCTGTCGAAGATCATGCGCGACATCCACCGCCGCTGCGTGACCACCGCCGACGAGTACGGCAAGCCCGGCGACTACGTGCTCGGCGCGAACATCGCCGGCTTCGTCAAGGTCGCCGACGCCATGTTCGCGCTCGGCGTCATCTGACACGCATCTCGTGAGGGGCCTCGCCGCCCCGCAGACGAACACCGAAAGGCGCCGGGCATCCGCCCGGCGCCTTTCGGTGTTCGTCAGGTATATCGGCACGTCAACGCCGTAAAGGGGGAGACGTCAGGCCGTTCGGTCTCTATTCTAGGTGGTGTTCCTGACGGTCTACGAATCCGTTTCGGGGGCCGTCTTCCCGCAATCGGTGACCGAATCACCGAGCTTTCGGAGTAGGAGCCCCACCATGAAACTTCACAAGGCCGCGGTGCTGTCCGCGGCCGTGGTTGCAGCGATGGGTGTCGGCGCAGGCAACTCCTATGCCAGTGCGGTTCCGGCGCCAGGTGACACACAGGTCGGATACGAGACCTCGGTCCTCCCCGGCGGTCGCTCGGTGGCGACCGTCCTCGACTCGGGAGCCTTCCGGCTGGCGGCGGGTGGCACCGCCGTCGACGTCGTCAACGATGCGGGCACCGCCCTGACCCGGGTGCCCCTCGCCTACGGTGTCGGGGACGATCTCGTCCCGATCGGCGCCACCATCGGACAGGGTGGCAGGGAACTGACCCTGACCCCGCAGATGCCGCCGGTCGGTGTGCATCCCGCGTACAGCCAGGCCGCCTACGACAAGATGGTCGCCGAGATCCAGAAGGGCTGGTTGAACGGCGGACAGTTGAACGCGAACACCGGCGCCGTGATCGGACTGGTGGTGGGGTGCGTCCTGTTCCTCTTCGTCGGATGCCCCCTCGGCGCCGCGATCGGTGGCACCATCGGCGCCGTCACCGGTGTGGTGAACGCGAACCCCGCGGTCCAGCCTGCGGTGTTCGAATTCGTCGCCAGCCTGCCCTGATCGCCGAGATCGCCCGGATCGCAACCCGACCGGAGCGCTCGGTTCCGACGGTTCAGTTCCCGGCCGTGCGGCTCACGAGGTTGTACGCCGGGTTCAGGGCCGCTGCGCCCCTGACTTCGGTGCCCGCACCCGAGGTGTACCGCTGTGTGGTGGTCATCGACTCGTGACCGAGCATGCGCATCAGGGTGTAGACGCTGACGTTCTGATCGGCCATCGCCGTCGCGAAGGTGTGTCGAAGTTGGTGCACCAGAGCGCCTTTCGCGCGATCGCCGTTGATCCCCGCGCGACGGTACGCCCGCTCGACGCGGTACTGGAGGGTGCCTCGGGTGATCCGGGAACCGTCGCGTCCGACGAACATCGGGTCCGAGGCCGCGAAGCGCTGCCACGGCCCGGCATCCGCACGCCGGCGCGCGGTGCCGGGGAACCGCTGCGCGCGGCTGGACAGGTAGTCGCCGAGGACGTCGACGACGACCGGTTCGACTGTGACCACCCGTTGCTTGTTGCCCTTGCCGTGGACGTGGATGACCTTGGCCTGGTCGGCGGCGTCGCGCAGGTCGCCGAGGTCGATGGCGATCAACTCCGCGGAGCGCAGTCCGGTCAGCAGGCCGGTGAGGATCAGCGCGAGATCGCGTTCCGGCCACGCGCGGGCGCCTTCGTCGGGGGCCTGCAGGGTGGTCACGAGGCGTTCGACCGCGTCCGCATGGAACGCCTTGGGTACCGTCTTCGGCGCCTTCGGACGCAACACCGACGACATCGGATTGGCGACGATCGCGTCTGCGGCGAACAAGAAGTCGCACAACATGTTCCAGGTCGACCAGCAGCGGCGGATGGAGGCCGGCTGCCGGGTGTCGGCGTACTCGGCGAATGCGGTTCTCAGGGCCGCCTTGTCGATGACGTCGGGTGTGAGCCGCGCGGCGGAGGTGCCCGCGACGCGGGCGAGGGAGTCGGCCACCGCCCGGTAGTCCTGCCGGTAGGCCCGAAGGGTGTTCGGTGACGGCTTGGCCGTGCTGCGGTAGACGAGGAACTCCTCGAACCAGTCGTGCAGGGATTCGGTCACGTGTTCGATTGTGCCGGAAGGGGCGCACGGTGCGCGAGCGGGTGCCGGAACCCGCCGACGGCAGCGGTCGGCCGGGCGTTGACAGCCGTCAACAGTAGGATCGGCGCGTGGATCCCGACATGTGCGCGTACCGGTACTCGTTCGTCACCGGGGTTCTTCCCGTGCGGGTGGAGGACCGGGTGCGCGACGAGCTCGGTGGGGTGATCGCGGATCACGGCCCGTTGCAGGTGGTCACGGCGAGCGGAACGGGGTATCGCGGGTACGCGGCCGGTATCGACCTCGTCGCACGGCTCAGCGAGCTCGGCGTCGACGTCGAACGCACGCAACCGGACCTGGTGGACCGTCGGCTGATCGCGCAGCGCGCCGGCTGCACGAGGCAGGCGGTCGCACTGTGGGTGAACGGGCAGCGGCACCAGGGGGACCCGTTTCCGTTGCCGTTCAACCTCACGCTGGGCCAGACCTGGCTGTGGGGTGAGGTGCAGGCATGGCTGGTCCGACGGGGTGTCGCAGTGGACGACACCGTCGCCATCCCCACGATGCGCGATCACATGCGCGTCGATTCGCACATCGCGCACCGGCGGGCCGACTACCGCGTGATCGCCGCCCGCGCCCGCGGGTCTGAAGACCCGGAGGGCGATTCCGGGTAACCGGTGCCGGTGTCGGGCCTATCGTGGACACCAGCGGCAAATCGGGTGGAGTGGGGCCGCGGATGCATGAATTGTCGATCGCGCAGAGCGTCGTGGACGCGGTGTGCGAGCGCGCAGGCGACCGTCGCGTGCACAGCGTGCGCGTGGAGGTCGGAGTGCTGTGCGCGGTGATCCCCGACTCGATGCAGTTCTGTTTCGAGTTGGTCACCGCGGGCACCGTCGCCGAGGGCGCCCGGCTGGACATAGACACCCCTGCGGGGGCGGGACACTGCCGCGCGTGCGGTTCGGACTTTCCCCTGTCCGATCCGATTCTGTTGTGCGCCTGCGGAAGTGCCGATGTCCAGGTTCGGTCGGGCCGGGAGCTGCGAATCGTGTCGATGGAAGTGAGCTGAAGCGATGTGTGCCACCTGCGGCTGCGGCGAGGAGGCGGGACCGCGTGTGACGGTTCCCGGCGAGCACGAGCACGAGCACGAGCACGAGCACGAGCACGGTCACGAGCACGAGCACGAGCACGAGCACGGTCACGAGCACGAGCACGAGCACGACCACGGTCATGGCCACGGCCACGGCCACGAGCACGACCATTCGCGGCCCCGGACCGAGACCGTCATGCTCGAACAGCAGGTGCTCGCGAAGAACGACCTGCTCGCCGCGCGTACCCGCGGTTGGCTCGACGATCGGGGCGTGACGGCGGTCAACGTGATGAGCTCGCCCGGGGCGGGGAAGACGACGCTCCTCGAACGGACGATCGGTGACCTGCGGGCGACGACACAGATCTCGGTGATCGAGGGCGACCAGGAAACCCTGCTCGACGCGGAACGCATCCGCTCCACCGGTTGCGCAGTGGTGCAGGTCAACACCGGCGCCGGCTGTCACCTCGACGCGCAGATGATGCACGATGCGCTCGCCGCACTCGAGCCGGCCTCGGGCACACTGCTGTTCGTGGAGAACGTCGGGAACCTGGTGTGCCCGGCGCTGTTCGACCTCGGGGAGCGGTCCAAGGTGGTGGTCATCTCGACACCCGAGGGAACGGACAAGCCGCTGAAGTACCCGCACATCTTCGCGGCCGCGGATCTGGTGATCGTCAACAAGGTGGACCTGCTGCCGTACGTGAACTTCGATCTCGAAACCTGTACGCGCCACGCGAGATCGGTCAATCCCGATGTGGAGCTGATCGCACTGTCCGCCACCACCGGCGAAGGTCTCGACCGGTGGTACCGCTGGCTGGCCGACGGGTGCGGGGCGAGCACGTGATTCGTTGACATCCACCGTCGACGAGGGCCTTAATAGAAGGAGCGTTGCGCAGGGAGTTCGATGATCGACTCCGGCGAAGTGAACGTAGGAGTGCTGTGCGCTCCGAAAGGTGGTCGGCATGCCCACATCACAAGCTCAGGCGGCCGAAGAGACTTTGATCCACGTCTTGTGGATCAACGCCGGGCTCAGTTGCGACGGCGATTCCGTGGCACTGACCGCGGCCACTCAACCGAGTGTGGAGGAGATCGCGCTCGGCGCGTTGCCGGGACTGCCGAAAGTGGCGGTGCACTGGCCGCTGATCGATTTCGAGTGCGGCCCCGAGGGCGGCGCGGACGACTTCCTCGAATGGTTCCGCAAGGCCGACCGCGGGGAACTCGAACCGTTCGTGCTGGTGGTCGAGGGGTCGATTCCCAACGAGAAGCTGCACGACGAGGGCTACTGGTGCGGCTTCGGCAACAACGAGGAGACGGGTCAGCCGATCACCACCAGCGAGTGGCTGGACCGGCTCGCGCCCAAGGCCACTGCGGTCGTCGCGGCGGGCACGTGCGCCACGTACGGCGGGATCCACGCGATGGCAGGCAATCCGACCGGAGCGATGGGCGTGCCGGACTACCTCGGCTGGGAATGGAAGTCGAAGGCGGGCATCCCCATCGTGTGCGTTCCCGGATGCCCGATCCAGCCGGACAACCTGTCGGAGACGCTGACGTACCTGCTGTACATGGCCACCGACCAGGCCCCGATGATCCCGCTCGACGAGGCGCTGCGTCCACAGTGGTTGTTCGGCGCCACGGTGCACGAGGGCTGCGACCGCGGCGGATACTACGAGCAGGGTGAGTTCACCACCGAGTACGGATCCCCGGAATGCCTTGTGAAACTGGGTTGCTGGGGTCCGGTCGTCAAGTGCAACGTGCCCAAGCGTGGCTGGATGAGCGGCATCGGAGGCTGCCCGAACGTGGGCGGGATCTGCATCGGCTGCACCATGCCCGGCTTCCCGGACAAGTTCATGCCGTTCATGGACGAGCCGCCCGGTGGCCTGCTCTCGAGTACGGCCTCCGGTGTGTACGGATCGGTCATTCGGCGTCTGCGCAGCATCACCGCTCGCACGCTGGATGACGAGCCGCATTGGCGTACCCCGGGCTCGACGCTGGAAACGGGAGCAGTACGTACCTGGTAGACCGACCTCTCGAGAGGCAGATCGATGACCGAGATCATCCCCGAGCCGTCGCACAAGCAGACGGATTCCGGCGGCCTCGTGGAGATGGCCTGGGATCCGATCACCCGCATCGTCGGCAGCCTCGGCATCTACACCAAGATCGACTTCGAGAACAAGCAAGTGGCCGAGTGCCACAGCACCTCGTCGATCTTCCGTGGGTACTCGCTGTTCATGAAGGGCAAGGATCCTCGGGACGCCCACTTCATCACCAGCCGCATCTGCGGCATCTGCGGTGACAACCACGCGACCTGCTCCTGCTACACGCAGAACATGGCGTATGGGGTCAAGCCGCCGCACCTCGGGGAATGGATCGTCAACCTCGGCGAGGCCGCGGAGTACATGTTCGACCACAACATCTTTCAGGAGAACCTGGTCGGCGTCGACTACTGCGAGAAGATGGTGTCCGAGACCAACCCGGGTGTCCTGGCGAAGGCCGAGAACGCCCGTGCCCCGCGCGAGGACCAGCACGGCTACCGCACCGTCGCCGACATCATGCGTTCCCTCAACCCGTTCACCGGGGAGTTCTACCGCGAGGCCCTGCAGGTGAGCCGCTCGACCCGGGAGATGTTCTGTCTCATGGAGGGACGCCACGTGCACCCGTCCACCCTGTACCCGGGCGGGGTCGGCACTGTCGCGACGGTCCAGTTGATGACCGACTACATGACCCGGCTCATGCGCTACGTCGAGTTCATGAAGAAGGTCGTCCCGATGCACGACGATCTGTTCGACTTCTTCTACGAGGCGCTGCCGGGCTACGAGAAGGTGGGCCTGCGGCGTACCCTCCTCGGTTGCTGGGGGTCGTTCCAGGACCCGGAGGCGTGCAATTTCGCCTACCGCGACATGGAGGACTGGGGCCGGAAGATGTTCGTCACCCCGGGCGTGGTCGTCGACGGGAAACTGGTGACCACCTCGCTGGTCGACATCAACCTCGGCCTGCGGATCCTGCTCGGCTCGTCGTACTACGAGGACTGGTCCGATCAGGAGACCTTCGTCGCGACCGATCCGCTGGGCAACCCGGTGGACCGACGTCACCCCTGGAACCAGCACACGAACCCGCGTCCGCAGAAGCGCGACCTGGAGGACAAGTACAGCTGGGTGATGTCGCCGCGCTGGTTCGACGGCACCGATCACCTCGCCCTCGACACCGGCGGCGGACCCCTCGCCCGGCTGTGGTCGACGGCGCTGGCCGGCCTGGTCGACATCGGCTACGTCAAGTCCACAGGCTCGAGCGTGCAGATCAACCTCCCCAAGACCGCGCTCAAGGGACCGGTCACCCTCGAGTGGAAGATCCCAGAGCACGGCAGCAACACCCTCGAACGCAACCGGGCCCGCACCTACTTCCAGGCATACGCCGCCGCGTGTGCGCTGCACTTCGCGGAGCAGGCACTCACCGAGATCCGGGCCGGCCGCACCAAGACCTGGGAAACCTTCGAGGTGCCCGACGAGGGCATCGGCTGCGGATTCACCGAGGCCGTGCGCGGTGTCCTCTCACACCACATGGTGATCCGCGACGGGAAGATCGCGAACTACCACCCGTATCCGCCGACGCCGTGGAACGCCAGCCCCCGCGACAGCTACGGCACCCCCGGTCCGTACGAGGACGCGGTGCAGGGGCAGCCGATCTTCGAGGAGAACGACCGCGAGCACTTCAAGGGCATCGACATCATGCGTACGGTGCGCAGTTTCGACCCGTGCCTGCCCTGCGGGGTGCACATGTACCTCGGTGGCGGGAAGACCCTCGAGAAGCTGCACTCGCCGACCCAGTCGCTCACCGGGGAGTGACGGATGGAGCGGTGGCGGGAGTCGGGTGAACGAATCGAGGCGTTGCTGGACGCGAGTTCCGCCGCCGGGCCGGCGGCCCGGGGACGCGCCGAGGACCTCGTCCGGGAGGTGATGGGCCTCTACGGCGCGGGGCTGGCGAGGATCCGCGACCTGGCGGCCCGAGACCCGGAGTTGACGGACGAACTCGCCCGAGACGACCTCGTAGCCAGCCTGCTGCTCGTACACGGCCTGCACCCGCACGACGCGCCGACCCGGATCCGCACCGCACTCGACGCGGTGCGCCCCTATCTGGGATCGCACGGCGGTGACGTGGAACTGGTCGAGGTCAGTGGAGGTGTGGCCCGGCTGCGTCTGCTGGGCAGCTGCCACGGCTGCCCGTCGTCCGCGGTGACCCTCGAACTCGCCGTGCAGGACGCGGTGCGAGCGGCGGCGCCCGAGGTCACCGAACTCGAGGTCGAGACGGCCGCCGAACCGGATCCCGCGGTGATCCCGGCCGACGCACTGTTCACCCGGGTGCACGCGGGCTCAGGGGGAACCTGGTGCGCGGCACCGGAACTCGACCGGCTCGCCGAGGGTGACGTGGGAGGCTTCGCCGTCGCGGGACAGCAGGTGCTCGCCTGTCGTCTCTCCGGTGAGATCCTCGCCTACCGCGACCGCTGCCCGGCATGCACCCACACGTTCGCCGGGGCGGTGCTGCACCGCGGAGCGTTGGCCGGCGCCGCCGTCCTGCGGTGCCCGCACTGCTCGGCGCACTTCGACGTCCGCGGCGCCGGGGCACGGATAGACGCCGGCACCGACGACCACCTCGACCCGGTGCCGGTCCTGGTGCGGGACGGGGTGCTGTCCGTCGCGATGCCCGCCGGAGTGCCGTGATGTCGTCCCCGTTCGAGGTACTGCAGCGACTGTCCGCGCCGCGCCCGGCCGGGGAGCGCTGCGAAATGTGCGCGGTCGGTGTCGGCGCCGGGCACGCCCACGTCGTCGACGTCCGGGCGCGGCAGCTGATGTGCGTGTGCAGGCCCTGCTATCTGCTGTTCACCGACCCGGACGCGGACCTGCACTACCGGGCGGTGCCGGAGCGTTACCTGTCCTTCCCGGACTTCGCGCTGGCCTCCGGACAGTGGGCGGCCCTCGAGATCCCCGTGGGCCTGGCGTTCTTCTTCCACAACTCGGTCCTCGGCCGGACCGTCGCGCTCTACCCCGGACCGGCCGGCGCGACCGAATCGGAACTGCCCCTCGACACCTGGGAGCGGGTCCGCGCCGACAACCCGTCGCTCGTGACCCCGCAGCCGGACGTCGAGGCACTGCTCCTGCGAGCGCCCCGCCGCGGCGCCGCCGACTGCCATCTGGTGCCCATCGACGCCTGCTACGAGTTGGTGGGTCGGCTGCGCCGCGTCTGGCGCGGCTTCGACGGCGGCTCCGACGCCCGCGCCGAACTCGACAACTACTTCGCCGAGATCGCGCGGCGCAGCCGGCCCGTCCCGGCGAGGGGCCCGTCGTGACATCCCTGGAGTTCGAGGTCGCTCGTATCGAGCCCGAACCGTATGCCGTCACCCCGAACCTGGTGGCCCGCATCCGCATCCGCGAAACGACCGGCGCGGCGGTGCACAGCGTCGCGCTGCGCTGCCAGGTGCGTCTGGAACCGGGACGTCGCCGCTACGAGCCGGACGCCGCCGACACCCTGGGTGACCTGTTCGGCACCCGCGACCGCTGGGGCGGCACACTGTCGTCGTTCTCGTGGCTGCAGACCGCGACGATGGTGCCCCGATTCCAGGACGAGTGCGAGACAACCCTGCCGCTGCCGTGCACCTACGACTTCGAGGTCGCGGCGACCCGGTATCTGAACGCTCTCCCCGACGGTGCGGTGCCGTTGCTGCTGCTGTTCAGTGGCATGGTGTTCACCCAGGGGCCGACCGGGACGGTCGTCGAGCCCGTGCCCTGGGACCGCGAGGCCCGCTTCGACATGCCGGTGACGGTGTGGCACCAGATGGTGCGAACCCACTTTCCCGCGACCGGCTTCGCCCGCCTCGGCCACGACACCCTGGCCGCGCTGACCCGATACAAGGTCGCACACGGTCACACCGACTTCGACGCGGCGGTCTCCGCACTGCTGGCCGAGAGCACGGCGCGCGGACCGGGGGAGGTGGCGTCGTGAAGGGCGCCACTCCGGAAGCCGGTCGTTCCGCGGGCTCCACTCCGGACCCGGTCCGGGCCGTCGCCGATGCCGTGCTCTACGAGGGCTACCTGCTCTACCCGTACCGGGCGAGTTCCCGTAAGAACTACTCGCGGTGGCAGTTCGGCGTGCTCGGCCCGCCCGGTGCCGCCGCGGCCGGATTCGGCGAGGAACCGACACTGGCGGCGCAGTGCGTGCTGCGCACACTCGGCGCGGGCACGACGATCGACGTGGCGCTCCGCTTCCTGCAGCTGCAGACACGGACGGTGCAGCGCCGGGACGGGGACGGCCACGTCACCGTCGACGAACTGACCGTCGCGAACCGAACCTGGATCGGCTGGGACGAGGCCGTGGAGGTCGAGGTCCCCATCGGCCCCCTGCCCGTGACGACCGAGCCGCCCGTGACGACCGAACCGGCGGTGCACACGATCGCGATCGCCGTCCCCGGCGGCGACGACGTCGAACCGCTCACCGCGCCGGACGGGACGCCGGCCGGCCGCGTGCTGCGCCGGCGGTGGCCACTGTGTGCCGTGCTCCGCGTGGAGACCGCCGTCCCGGACGGTTCCGGCGCCCCGCTGCGACTGGACCTCACCGTCGAGAACACCGGCGCGCCGCCCGGCGACGCCACCGACGCGTTGCGTCGGTCGCTGCTCGGCGCACACCTGATCGTCACCGCCGGCGCCGGGCGGTTCGTCTCGCTGCTCGAACCACCCACCGACGCCGCCGATCTCGCGACCGGCTGCATGCACTCGCGCTGCTTCCCGGTCCTCGCCGGAGACCACGACCCCGCCACCCCCGGCGAGGCCGAGACGATGCTGGTGTCGCCGATCATCCTGTACGACCACCCCCGGATCGCCGACCAGAGCGGCGGGGACCTGTTCGACGCCACCGAGATCGACGAGATCCTCACCCTGCGGGTCCTGACCCTCACCGACGACGAGAAGGCCGAGGCCCGCGCCACCGATCCCCGCGCCGGCCGGATCGTCGACCGCTGCGAGACGATGACCCCCGCCGACATGCAGGCCCTGCACGGCACCCTCCGCGACCCGCACGGTGACACGGTGTGCGACCCGCACGGTGACACGGTGTGCGACCCGCACGGTGACACGGTGTGCGACCCGCACGGTGACGGCGGGCTGATTCCCGACGTGCCCGACGGTGTCGACTGGTGGACACCCGAGGCCGACACCAGCGTCCGACCCGAGACGGACGGAGTGCTCGTCGGCGGTGCGCGCGTCGCCAAGGGCAGCCTGGTGCGCCTGCACCCCTCACGCCGCGCCGACGCCCAGGACCTGTTCTTCGCCGGCCGCATCGCGCGGGTGTCCACCGTGCACGCCGACGTCGACGGCGACACCCACGTCGGGGTCGTGCTCGTCGACGATCCGGCCGCCGACCTCCACGACTGGTACGGGCGCTACCTGTACTTCGCACCCGACGAGCTCGAGCCGATCACAAGGAATGGGGAGTCATGAGATTCATGGGAAAGCTGACCACCCTGGCCCTGGCCGCCGCCGCAGCCGCCGCGGTCGCCGTCACGGTGCAGTCGCTGCCGGACATCCAGCGGTACCTGCGGATCCGGAAGATGTGAGGACCTGCGCGTGCGCATCCTGGTGGCGGGCATCGGCAACATCTTCCTCGGCGACGACGGCTTCGGCCCCGAGGTCGTGCGACGGCTGGCGGCCGGCACCCACGAGACGATCGCACCCGGAACCCGTGTGGTGGACTACGGGATCCGCGGCATGCACCTCGCCTACGACCTGCTCGACGGGTGGGACGCCCTCGTCCTCGTCGACGCCGTCCCCGACACCGGCGACCCGGGTGCGCTGCGCGTCTTCGAGGCCGACACCACCGACCGCGGCGGCGGTGGCCTCGACGCCCACGCCATGGACCCGGCAGCCGTTTTCGCCGGCCTCGCCGCGCTCGGCGGGCACCCGCCGCCCACCGTCGTGGTCGGGTGCCAGGCCGCGAACGTCGCCGAGACCCTCGGCCTCTCGCCCGCGGTCGCCGCAGCCGTCGACCCCGCCGTCGCCGCCGTCCACCGGACCCTGAAGCTCCTCGACGACCGCGGCACCGTCGGTGTCGCCGCGGCCGGCGGGAAAGAGGGCTGACCGATGTGCCTGGGCATCCCGGGACAGGTGATCCGAAAGCTCGACGGCTACGCCGGGCAACTCGCCCTCGTCGACGTCGCCGGTGAGCAGCGCAAAGTGAACATCGGCATGCTCGACGACCCCGAACTCGGCCCGGGCGACTGGATAGTCATCCACATGGGCTTCGCGATGGACCGGGTGGACGAGGCCGGCGCGCAGCGGGCGATGGCCGGGCTCGAACTGATCGGGCGCCCCCGAAACGATCAGGGGCACCGCCCGCGTGACGAGCCGGGGACCTCGCCGTGAAGTCGCTGGTCGAGCGACGGCGCCTGACGGTCCGTGGCGTGGTCCAGGGCGTCGGGTTCCGGCCGTTCGTCGCCGGACTGGCCCGCGAGCTGCGCCTCGGCGGGTACTGCGGCAACGACGACGGCGGGGTGTTCCTCGAGATCGAGGGCGACGCGGCGGATCTGGACGAGTTCGCTCGCCGCCTCCGCGACGATGCGCCGCCGCTCGCGCTGCTCGCCGAGGTGACCGGCGCGGCGCGACCCCCACGGGGTGAGCGCGACTTCCGCATCGTGGACAGCCACCGCACCGACGGTGCGCGCACCCTGATCCCGCCGGACGTGGCGACCTGCGCCGACTGCCTGCGGGAACTGCACGACCCCACCGACCGGCGCCATCGGCACCCGTTCGTCAACTGCACGAACTGCGGTCCGCGCTACACGGTGATCACCGACCTGCCCTACGACCGGCCGGCCACCACGATGGCGCGATTCGAGATGTGCCCGAACTGTGCCCGCGAGTACGCCGACCCCACCGACCGCCGCTACCACGCGCAACCGATCTGCTGCCCGGACTGCGGGCCGCGGATCTTCGCCGAACGCGACGGGATCCGCATCGACGGCGACGACGTGGTGCTGACCACGGTCCAGACGGCCCTCGCCGCCGGAGACATCGTGGCGGTCAAGGGGATCGGCGGCTTCCACCTGCTGTGCGACGCGACGAACCCCGCGGCCGTGGCGCGTCTGCGGGACCGCAAGCGCCGGCCCTGCAAGCCGTTCGCGGTGATGGCGCCGGACGTCGCCGCGGTCGCCGCGCTCTGCGCGCTGTCCGATGCCGAGGAGACCGTGCTGACCGGCCCGGCCCGGCCCATCGTGTTGCTGCGGACGCGCCCCGGCGCGGTGGTCGCCGACGCGGTCGCGCCCGGACTCGACGAACTCGGGGTGATGCTGCCGTACACCCCGCTGCACCACCTGCTCTTCGCGCCGGTGCCCGACCGTGACGCCCGGGTGCCGCGACTGCTGGTCGCGACGTCGGGCAACCTGTCCGGCGAACCGTTGTGCACCGACAACGACGACGCCCGGACCCGGCTCGGACCGATCGCCGACCTGTTCCTGCTGCACGACCGGGACATCGCCGTGCCCTGCGAGGACTCGGTGGTCGCGGTTGCCGACGGCGCGGAACTGCCGCTGCGCCGCTCCCGCGGATTCGCACCGATGCCGGTGCTGCTGGGTGAATCGGCGCCGGTGGTGCTCGCGGTGGGCGCCGAGGTGAAGAACACCTTCTGCCTGACGCGGCAGGACTACGCCTTCTGCTCGGCCCACCTCGGGGACATGGGCACCGTCGAGAGCAGGCGGGCCTTCGAGACGTCGGTCGCGCAGTTGACCGCGCTGCACGGGGTCACTCCCGAGGTGGTGGTGGCCGACGCGCATCCCGGCTACACGACCCGGCAGTGGGCCGAACGTCATGCCGAGGCCCACGGCCTGGACCTGCACACGGCCGCGCACCACCACGCGCACGTCGCCTCCCTGCTCGCCGAGCACCGGCGGCTCGGGACCGCGGTCCTGGGGATCGCCTTCGACGGCACCGGATACGGCTGCGACCGCACGGTGTGGGGCGGTGAGCTGCTGCTGGTCGGCCCGGACCCCCTCGACGCCCGCCGGGTCGGACACCTGCGCCAGTTCCCGCTGCCCGGCGGCGACATCGCGGTGCGCACCCCGGCGCGCGTCGCGCTGGCCGTGCTGCGGGAGGCAGGCATCACCGAGATCGACGACCTGCCGCCCGCGACCGCGCTCGGCGCGGACGAGCGCGCGCTGGTGGACTCGCAACTGACCACCGGTGCCGGCTGCGTGCGCACCACCAGCGCCGGGAGACTATTCGACGCGGCGGCCTCCGTGCTGGGCGTGCGGCACCGGATCAGCTACGAGGCGCAGGCCGCGATCGAGCTCGAGGCACTGGCGCGCAGCGCCGCGGACCCGCTGGCGCTCCCGTGGGCGGTGCACGGCGAGGAACTCGACTGGACGCACACCGTCGCCCACCTCGTCGACGGAGTCCGGCACGGTATCCCCGCGGCGACACTCGCCGCGGGCTTCCACCTCGCGCTGGCGGCCGGGACGGCCGAGCTGGCCTCCCGGGCGGCCGACGCGGCCGGGGTGCACACGATAGGGCTCACGGGCGGCGTGTTCCAGAATCGGGTGCTGCTGAGCGCGATTCGAAGCATGCTGCAGGACAACGGGTTCGAAGTCCTCACCCACAGGCGGGTGCCGCCGAACGACGGTGGTCTCTCGCTGGGCCAGGCCGCACTCGGTGCCGCCTGGGCGCGGAGCCGGGTAGCGGAGCGCGAGGGAAGGGGGCGAGCGCGATGACCGCGACCGACCGGACAACCGGCCCCGACCCCGACCCCATCGGGCCGGAACTGGCCGCCGATCTCGCCGACACCGCGCTGGCCCTGGCCCGCCGATTCCACGCCGGCGCCACCCTGTGGGTGGTCTCCCCGCAGTGGGAACCGCACGCCCACCACGTGGCGGTCGAGTTCGTGCACCCGGTGATCATGGGCAAACGCGCGCTGCCGTCGGTGTCGCTGGTGGAGCCGGACCCCGTGGCCCAGTGTCGCGTCGCCACCCGCCCGGGCGACGTGATCCTCGCCGTTGCCTCCGCCGACCAGCAGGCCGTCCGCGAGATCGTGCGGCGCGCCCCCGCGTGGGGCGCCGACACGATCTGGATCGGCTGCGGCCCCCGCCCGGCGCCCGGCGCCGCCACCCACGTGCTGTGGGTGGACTCGGACGACCCGATGGTGCCCGCTACCGGCCGGTTCGTGCTGCTCTATCACCTGCTGTGGGAACTGACCCACGTGTGCTTCGAACATCCCGGGCTGCTGACCGCTCCCGACTGCACCGACGAGGTGTGTGTCACCTGCGGCGACGAGGGCAGGCTCGGCGAGGTCGTATGGGTGGCCGACGACACCGGGACCGCGCCGGTGCGCACCGCGGACGGGCAGGAGCAGGTCGACGTCTCGCTGCTCGGCCGCGTCGCCGCCGGCGACCTGGTGCTGGTGCACGGCGGGGTGGCGATCACGCGACTCGACACCGGGGACCTCGAGGCCGGGCCGCGTGAGAGTGGGGAGGAGCCGTGACCACCGAACCGGAGAACACGGCGAACACTGCGCCGGAGAACACCGACTTCCTCTACCCGTTCATCGACGCCCAAGAGCGTGATGCCACCGCGCTGCTGCGCGACCTCGCCGCGTCGGCTCGCGGGAAGGCGACCGAAAGCGCTCGCCTGCAACGTGTCTCGCTCGACGAGTACGGGGTGGCGATCGCCGTGGCGGGCCGACGCATGGCGGAGCGCTTTGCTCGTGGTGGACGCCTCTACACCTTCGGCAACGGCGGCAGCTCGACCGACGCGGCGACCCTGGCGACCCTGTTCAGCCGGCCCGCGCGGGGGAGGGCGGTACCCGCCTGGTCGTTGGCGGCGGACCAGGCGGTGGTGACCGCTCTGGGCAACGATGTCGGCTTCGACCTGATCTTCTCGCGGCAGATCATCGCGCACGCCCACGAGCACGACGTGGCGATCGCCCTGTCCACCTCCGGCAATTCCGACGACCTGATGACGGCGCTGACCGAGGCGCGTTCCCGCGGCCTGCTCACGATCGGTTTCGCCGGACACGACGGCGGCCGGATGGCCGCGACCGATCACCTCGACTTCTGTATCACGGTCCGCTCGCAGAGCATCCACCGGATCCAGGAGAGCCACGCCCTGCTCGGGTACCGGCTGTGGTCGGTCGCGCAGGCAGCCCTGACGGAGACCGACGTGGGAGGTCGGCCATGAGCGCGGAGACCGACGTGGGAGGTCGGCCATGAGCGCGGAGACCGACG